>NZ_JBQFRO010000015.1:0-133845 GCF_056537425.1 Ruegeria sp. CE9
TGCCGTGGGTCACCGTGTCGAGCCCGCCCTTGATCAACTGATCCGACAGCGCCTGCGCGTTGGCCACGACCTGCTGGATGTAGCTTTTGAACTCGGGACGCAGCGCCTCGCCGAAGGCCACGGCCTTGCCTGCGATCACATGCATCAGCGGACCGCCCTGAATGCCGGGGAAGATCGCCGAGTTCACTTTTTTAGCGATATCTTCATCATTGGTCAGGATCATGCCGCCACGTGGGCCGCGCAAGGTTTTGTGCGTCGTGGTCGTCGCTACTTGCGCATGCGGGAAGGGCGAGGGGTGCTCGCCTGCCGCGACTAGACCTGCGAAATGCGCCATATCCACGTGCAGATAAGCGCCGACCATATCTGCGATCTCGCGCATGCGGGCAAAATCGATCTGACGCGGGATGGCCGAGCCACCGGCGATGATCAGCTTGGGCTGATGCTCTTTCGCCAGCGCTTCGACCTGATCATAGTCCAGCATATTGTCTTCCTTGCGGACACCGTACTGAACCGCGTTGAACCACTTGCCCGACTGGTTTGGTCGCGCACCGTGGGTCAGGTGCCCACCGGCGTCCAGCGACATGCCCAGAATGGTGTCACCCGGTTTGATCAGCGCCTGAAACACGCCCTGGTTCGCCTGCGACCCCGAGTTCGGCTGAACGTTGGCAAAGCCGCAGCCAAACAGCTCTTTCGCGCGGTCGATGGCAAGGTTTTCAGCGATGTCGACGAACTGGCAACCACCGTAATAGCGCCGTCCGGGATAGCCTTCGGCGTATTTGTTGGTCATCACCGAGCCCTGCGCCTCCATCACGGCGGCCGAGACGATGTTTTCTGACGCGATCAACTCGATCTCATCGCGTTGGCGACCCAGTTCGGGCGTGATCGAGCCGAACAGCTCGGGGTCACGATCAGCAAGCGATTGGGTGAAGAAACCGGTATCACGAAGCGGGGCATTCACGGTTGATATCTCCTTTTCAAGGCAGACTGGCGCGCTTGCTCTGGCGCATTGGAAATCAATGTTTGGCGGTGCAGGTTGCGCTCAGATCACCCGATCGCGGGGTTCACGGCCCTCGAAAAAATCGCTCAGATTCTCGAGTACGCGAAATCCCATGGCCTCGCGTGCCTCGCGCGTTGCGCTGCCAAGATGTGGAAGCATGACAAGGTTATCGCATTGAAGCAGATCTGGGCTGATCCTTGGTTCGCCATCAAACACATCCAGAGCAACGCCACCAATCACGTCGAACATCAATGCCTGTATCAATGCGAACTCGTCTATCACCTCACCACGGGCGGTGTTGATCAAAAAAGCACCGGGTTTCATCAGATCGAGGCGACGCGAATTGATTAGATGCCGATTAGCGGTTCCACCTGGGCAATGCAACGAAACGAAATCACATTGCGGCAGCAGGTCGTCAATCGTTTCAACCTGGCGGGCGTTACATTGCTTCAGCACGTCGGGGGCAACGGCGCTGCGGTTTTGCACGAGGATATCCATACCAAAACCATAATGCGCGCGTCGGGCCATCTCTTGCCCGATCCTTCCGAAACCAATGATGCCAAGCGTTTTCCCTGAAACCTTGGTACCGACCAGATGAGTGGGCCGCCAGCCGGTCCAACCCCCTGCTCGAAGTTCGCGCTCGCCTTCTCCAGCGCGGCGCGCCACCATCAGAAGTAACGTCATCGCAAGATCGGCAGTACATTCCGACAATACATCCGGGGTGTTGGTGACGGTCATGCCTAGATCTCGCGCGACGGGTTCGCAGATATGGTTGTAGCCGACCCCGTAATTGGCGAGGATTTTGGTCTGGGCTGAGGGCACATCCAATGCCTCGGCATTCAGCGTGTCGGTCACTGTTGGCAGCACAGCATCATAGTGCTTGAGCGCATCACGGATTTCTGCCGGTGACAGAGGCTTGTCGCCGGTGTTCAGCACCGCATCATAGGACTCGGCCAACTGGGCCTCGACAGCAGCAGGCCAACGGCGCGTGACAAGGACCGAAGGTTTAACCATCACGCAGCCTTTCCCATGACACGCGCAATCGTCTCACCGATCACCGCTGGGTTTTCGGCAACGGTCACGCCAGCGGCTGACAGGATTTCAACTTTCTCGGACGCGCTTTCCCCAAAAGCGGAGATAATTGCACCTGCATGGCCCATTGTCCTGCCCTTGGGCGCGGTCAGACCGGCGACATAGGCGATTACCGGCTTGGTGAGGTGATCGCGAATATACTCCGCAGCCTCGGCCTCCTGCGGGCCGCCGATCTCACCGATCATGGCGATGACTTCGGTGTCTTCATCCGATTCAAAACGTTCAAGGATGTCACGGAAGGATGATCCATTGATTGGGTCGCCACCAATGCCGACGCTGGTCGAAACACCGATGCCGCGCTCTTTGAGCTGAGCGGCCGCCTCATAACCCAATGTGCCAGAGCGTCCGATGATTCCGACATTCCCAGGCAGATAGATATGGCCAGGCATAATGCCCAATAAGGCCTTGCCGGGTGAGATCGTTCCCGCACAGTTCGGGCCCGTCAATACCATGCGTTTGTCTTTGGGATAGCGATACATGTAGCGCTTGACCCGGATCATGTCTTGCGCGGGGATGCCATCGGTGATGCAGACGCAATAACGTATACCAGCATCTGCGGCCTCCATGATCGAGTCAGCAGCAAACGGCGGTGGAACAAAAACCAGACTGGCATCAGCGCCGGTGGCATCGACCGCCTGCTTTACCGTGTCAAAGACCGGTACGCCCTCGACAGTTTCACCGCCTTTGCCGGGGACAACACCGCCTACGACATTAGTGCCATACGTCAACATGTCCTTGGTGTGAAAACGCGCCATCCGTCCGGTGATGCCTTGAACGATCACACGGCTGTCGCGGTCTAGAAGAATGCTCATTGCACGGCCCTCATCTTGGTGTTTTGGGACAGGTCATTGCGCCATGCGCCAACTGCGCGCTCGGCAGCTTCGATCAAGGTTGTTGCGCGGATGATTGGAAGGCCGGATTTGGCAAGTATCTTTTGGCCTTCTTCGACATTGGTGCCAGCAAGCCGCACGATAACCGGCAAATCGACCTCTAGCTCTCGTAACGCTTGGACAACACCCTCGGCTACCCAGTCGCACCGGTTGATCCCAGCAAAGATATTGACCAGAACGGCCTGCACATTCTTGTCTGACAGCACAAGGCGAAACGCCTTAGCGACACGTTCGGGTGAAGCGCCACCGCCAATATCCAGAAAGTTCGCGGGCTCGCCTCCGGCCAGTTTGATCGTGTCCATGGTTGCCATCGCCAATCCGGCGCCATTTACGATGCAGCCGATATTGCCCTCAAGCCCGACATAAGAAAGACCCCGGTCAGCTGCACGGCTTTCGCGCGGATCCTCCTGGCTTTTGTCACGCAATTCCGCAATCTGGGGATGCCGGAACAACGCATTGTCGTCAAAACTCATCTTGGCATCGAGTGCCAGCACCCGATCATCGCTTGCAATCACAAGAGGGTTGATCTCAACCATGGTGGCATCAAGCTCTTTGAAGGCGGCATAGCAGCCCTGCAAGGTGCGTACCATATGCTGCACCAAACGGGGCTCTATCCCGAGGCTGAAGGCAATCTCGCGCGCTTGGAATTCCTGCAGACCAACAGCGGGTTCGACGATAGAGCGGACGATGCTGTCCGGTCGCTCGGCCGAGATCTCCTCAATCTCCATGCCACCCTCAGAAGACGCTACGATCATCACACGCTGGCTCGAACGATCCAAGACGAGACCCAGGTAAATTTCGCGATCGATCTGAACTGCAGATTCAACATATACTCGGTAGATGCCCTTGCCCTCAGGGCCGGTTTGATGTGTGATCAGTTTGCGACCGAACATGGCATCGCAGGCATCGTAAATTTCGCTCTCTGAATTGCACAGTTTGACGCCGCCCACTTTGCCACGACCGCCGGAATGGACTTGTGCCTTGACGATCCACTTGTCGCCCCCGAGCTCGCGAGCACGATAGGCTGCCTGCTCGGGGCTATAGGCCAACCCCCCCAAAGGCGTTTCAACACCAAAATTCGAAAGAAGTTCTTTCGCTTGATACTCATGAATATCCATCTGCAATCCTCCCGTTCATGCAGTGCGTTCAGGCCGCAATTGATGTGCCGTACCGGCTTTCCAGCAGCGCCTCGATCACATCCGCATCCACGATGCCCCCTATCTCTCGGATCGCTTCGCCAAACAGACGCACAATGTGGCTCACCGCATCACGGTTTAGCTGATTTAGAATGCCGATACGTACTTGGACCGGAGCGCTGAGTGTTGGCCAGATGCCAAAACCGCGGGCCCGGCAATTCTGCACCAGCTCAAGCTCGCGACCTGCCAGCTCGGGCGGCAGGTTCAGCACCACGAGGCTTGGCATGTCTGATGTGACCTCACAGCCCATAGCGGTAACCGCATCGCGCAGAACGGCCTCATGCGTTCGGTAGGAATGCGCCCGCTTGGCCAGCCCGTCCCGCAATGTAAGGCGCAAGGATTCGTGAAAGGCCGCCACTGCATAGCCCGAATGCGTTCGGTGATAGGTTCCTCTGTCCACATCCTGCCCATCGACAATGCCCCAGTGGCGGGCTTCGAAGATAGGGTTGTGGACATAGCTGTAAGCTCCTGTAGATTTCAGGCTTTCGATATAAGCGTTGGCAAAGCTGACCGGCGCATAGGTCAGCGGCAGAGAGCACAAGCCTTTCTGAGGGCAGGACGCCCAGCCGACTATGCCGGGGAAATCGTCGATCCTGAATTCGGCCACGCCCAGCGATGAGACCGCATCGATCAGACCCATAGCGCCGTTGCGGACACACGCGTCTGAGAAGCCGCGCAGATCGTTGATCCGGCCTGAACCGGTTTCCCAATGCGCCATGAAAGCCCATTTCGGCTGATACTGCGCCAAGGCGTCTTCAACCATCTGGGCAGTAACGGATAGGCCGTGTGGAACGTCGATTACTGTTACACTTGCTGCTTGCGGGTCCAGAGGGTTTGCTGCGTGCTCCTCAGGCGTGGCCGCTTTGATACGCAGCGTCAGCGCGTCAATCCCCGAAAAAGTGCCGTTGTTGAAGGCAACAACTTTATCGCCGGGCATCACCGCAGAGAACATGGCGTCCAGACCGCTCCAGCCAGTGCCTGCAATCGCAAATGTATAGGTGTTGGTCGTCCCCCAGATCTCGCGCAGCATGTGTTTACACTCGATCATGCCGCGCAGAACGTCGCCTTGCATGTGATCGGCTGTCCCGGCGTTCGCAAACGCTTGAAGAACTCGAGCGTCGGTGTTTCCCGGCCCGGGCCCTGCCGCCAGAGTCGCTGGAATCTCAAGCGTCGGGTAGATTTGAACAGTCATTGCGATCCTCCTCGGCGACGGGAGCGCAGAGCGCACCAATTGTCGCATTCTTGTGAAGAGAAACCGATCCTTGCGCCAAGACGCAACGTAACTTACTACTGCTTTAGCATATCTATTTAGGCGGGAAATTACCTACCTAAACAGGTAAATATACGGATGTATACCGAGTTAGCACCTACCCATTTGGGTTGTTTTTGGAAATTAAGGTGAAAAATCAATGTCTGAGGCAACGCGTCCACCGATCGACATAATGCTCGCGAACAACAACCCCCTAGTTCTGTCCGCAATGTCTGAGATTTTTGAACGTGATTCGCGATTTTCACTTGTCGCGACATCCGCAACTGCCGAAGGGTTTCTGGGCGCAGTCATGCGAGTCCCCGTTAAGGTCTGCGTAGTATCCTGGGAATTGCCTGCGCTGGGCGCCGCGAAGCTAATTGAAGTATTGCGCGAACAAGAAAGCGCGCCGCGGTTTGTGGTCTACGGCGATGAGGCTGGTGATGTTGCCCGATTGGCTATGCAAGCCGGTGCGGCAGGATTTGCGCCTCGTTCCGGCGAGATAGATAGCTTGTTGGATACCTGCATTGATGTCGCCGAAGGTAAGATGGTGTTTCCATATATTGATGTCCGTACTGTGCAACACAGTCCGCTTCAAACGCTTTCGCGCAAGGAGCTCGCCATTTTGGAGGCATTGGCAAAAGGACTTTCCAATCGGGAACTTTCAAAAGAACTGCAGATATCAACTAACACTGTGAAGTTTCATCTTTCAAATATTTACGAGAAGCTAGCTGTCCGCAACCGGGCCCAAGCGATTGCTTTCTTCTATTCATCAGGAGCTGCGTCAGAGTAGTTGTCTTGATTTGTAGGAAGCGATCTGGGCTGAGTGCTAATAGGATGTTTAGGAGCTTCGTTAATGGGCCTCATATCAACTCTTTGCTGCCCAGCCCCCTCAGGGACCTTGAGACTACCAGTGTCGCAAGGCCTCTCAGAGCTTGCTAGTTAATTTGCATGCTAGAGCCTGATCTTAGGCGTCTCGCGTACGCCGATTATTTGGCATTCACCGATCCCAGCACGGACTTAGGATGGCTGGGTTTTTGCATCGAAAATATTGTCGCCCTGTTCGTCAATCACTTGCTTTGCCTTGGCGATGCTGAAGCTTTCCGCTTGATCACGGTTTTCAAAGACATCCGCTCGGATCACCACATGGTGCTTGCGATCTCCGTCGATGGTCTTTTCGATACGGGCTGACAGGCGATACTTGCCACCCTCGGCTATCAGGTCTGGGAAGATTTCGAATCCTTTGTATGCGACCGGCTCTGGCTCTGACATTTCAGCGCCACCGAATAGTTTTGAGAACAGGGACATGGCGCGGCTCCTTTCAGGGTTGCTTGGATGGCAGATTACAGGCGCAGCCAGCCGGGGTGAAGTGCGTTTTGTGGTCAAGCAATGGCTTCTTTGCTCCGATTACGCTCTTCGTTTGAGCGCTATTCAATACTGTTCATTGATCTCTTTCAAAGCCGACTCCAATTGTTGAACAAAGTCCCTCGCCAATGCGGATGGTGGCCGATGTGCTGGGCGCATTATCGAAACGTTCAAGACAACATGGGGTCGGAAGGCTTTGAACATGACTAGACTCGGGGCGCGTCTCATATTGATGTAGCCAGCTGCAGTGATCGGATCACAGATACAGTAGCAAAGGCCACGCTCCACCAAAGTCAATGCCGGTTGAAAGGTTCTAAGTTCGAACCGGTGTTCGAACCTGGCCTTTTGGCTTTTGAAGGCTCGTTGCGTTGCGATCAGGTTTGGATGACCTTCTTGCAGTCCTGCCATTGGTTGGCCTGACAGGTGCTGCGACTCAATGACGTCCAGTTCTGTCAACGGATCGTCTGCCGGGACGGCGCAGACACATCGCATTTGAAAGTCAATTGTCTCGATGGCCGCTGTCGGTTTTGGCGTTTCACCCAGCCCGATGTCATATTGCTGCGAGGCGACCCATTCTTCGATTACGGGCGAGGCGCGCATCATTAGTGAGGCGCTGACATCCGGTTTATCTTTTAGAAAATCCCCCAGCAGTTGTGGCATCAGCATACTGGCTGCCGCAGGCATGCAGGCGATGTTCAGGCGGCCTTTGGTCAATGCGCCGATCTCGCGCATTGTTCGGGTGGAAAGCGCCAGCCGGTCGAGGATCGCCTCGGCCTCGGTCACGAAGTATTGCGCCTCGGGTGTTGGAACCATCTTGCCGCGTTGACGACGGAACAATGCGATTTCCAGTTCGGCTTCCAGATTTGCGATCAAAGCACTCACAGCTGGCTGGGTCCGCCCAAGGATTCGCGCCGCGTCCGAGACCGATCCGGTGCGCATGACCTCACGAAAGGCCTGTAATTGTCGAATGCTAAGGTTCATGAGGTGTTGTTAACTTTACTGTTTTCACCACCATATAAAGTAACTTTATTTGATGATCAATTTTATCGCTTTGACTTAATGATGGTCACTCGCAAGGTTTCCCTTCACGAATATGCGACCTGTATTCGCAAAGACGGAGGGGGAAATGACACGCTTCGCAAGCGTCCTGCTGACAGTGCTGATCTGCCTTGTAGCCCTGGGCCAATTTGTTCAGGTGATCACGCGCTATGTGCTGGAAATCCCGGTCATGGGTCTGGAAGAAAGCCTGCTGTACCCGACCCTCTGGCTGTACATGCTGGGTGCGGTCAACGCATCGCGCGAGAACACGCATATTCGGGCAAATGTGCTCGAGATCTTTCTGTCGACCGAGCGCCAGCATCAAGTGCTGGCGGTCATTGGTGAAGTTATCAGTTTGGTTGTTGGTATCTGGCTGACCACGTGGGCGTGGGACTTCACCAAATACTCGATCCGCGTCTGGCGTGAGAGTCCGACGCTGTACCTGCCAACCTTCTATGTCGATGTCGCACTGTTTGCCGGAATGGTTCTGATGATGGTCTTTACCGCCATGCATCTGCTGATGCACCTGCGCGCATTGTTTTTCCCCACAAGCGGCCCGGTTGCCGAAGGAGACGCGAAATGATCGAGATTGCGCTATTTGCCGTACTGGTTCTGGTCATTCTGCTGACCCTGGGAGTCCCGCTGCCCTACTGTTTTGGCGCGGGTCTGATGGTGATGTATTTCGCCGGGGACGTTGTGATGAAAGGCAACATGCTGTGGGGTTTCCAGCAACTGGGCAATCCTGTGTTGCTGGCCATTCCGCTGTTTGTTCTGGCCGGCACGATCATGTCGGTCTCGGGAATTGCGGCCAGCCTTCTGAACTTTGTCAACATCTTCATCGGGCATCTGCGTGGTGGCCTGGGCGTCGTGGCCACCGTATCCTGTGCGCTGATCGGTGCGATCTCGGGCTCGGGACTGACGGGTGTGGCTGCGATTGGTCCGCTGTTGATCCCAGAGATGGAAAAGCAAGGCTATCCTCGCGAATACGCCACGGCACTGATCGCAAATGCGTCCTTGTTGGGGCTGTTGATCCCGCCATCTGTCACGATGATCGTTTATGGCTGGGTGACGGACACCTCAATCCTGGCTTGTTTCCTCGCGACACTCGGCCCTGGCTTGTTGATCATGGCTAGCTTCTCGGTCGTCAACATCCGCATGGCGCGCAAGTTCCCGCTTAAACTGGACGAGCCGTTGAAAGGTGGGGCCTTTGTCTCTGAGGCAACGTCGCGCGGGTTAAAAGCAACGCCTGCCTTGCTGATGCCAGTGATTATTCTGGGTGGCATCTATGGGGGCATCATGACCCCGACCGAGGCCGCTGCCGTTGCGGTGATCTACGCGATCCCTGTTGGCTTTCTAATCTACAAGGGTTTGGACATGCGCACCTTCTTTGGTGCAGGCAAAGAGGCCGCCACATCCGTGGGTGCGATCATGCTGATGATCCTATTCTCGATGATCCTGAGCCAGATGTTCGTTTTGGAAAGTATTCCACAAGCGATTGTCGAGGCGATCTTTTCAGTGACCGAAAACAAGGTTCTGCTGCTGATCCTGATCAATATCCTGCTGTTTCTGGTTGGCATGGTTGTGAATGATGTCACCGCCATCATTCTGATCGCGCCGCTGCTTCTGCCGCTGATGCAGGCGATCGGTGTCAGCCCGATCCAGTTTGCCGCAATCATGGGTGTGAATACCGCGATGGGCGGGGTGACACCACCTTATGCCTCAATCCTGTATCTCGGCGCGCGCATCGGTCAGGTGCCGGTTACCAAAGTAATCCGCCCGGCCATGACCCTCATCCTGCTGGGCTATCTGCCAGTTGTGTTTCTGACCAGTTTCTGGCCGGACCTGTCGATGTGGCTGCCCCGCTTCTTTGGCTACTAAGCCACCCACTTCATCACTTACGGAGGAGACTTATCCATGATGAACTTTCTGAAATCCACCTGCCTTGCCGCCACTCTTGCGACAACCGCCGGTGTTGCCACAGCGGACAGCCTGAAGGTCAGCCACATCCGCCCGCAGGGTGCGACCATTGATAACGAACTGCGCGTCTTTGCCGAAGGATTGTCTGCGGCAACTGACGGCTCGCTGGAGTTGAACCTGTTTCCCGCATCGGCACTTGGTGATTACACCTCAGTGCAAGAGCGCATCTCGGTCGGTGCGATCGACATGGCCGTTCAGCCCGCAGCCACGGCCGTAGATCGCCGTATGCAGATCTCGGCCTTTCCATATGTTGCGGCAAACTGGGACGAAGCGAAAAAGATCTATGGCACAGGCGGTGCGATCCACGGTGCGATGAAGGACCTTTATGCCAAGCAGGACATCACCATGCTGGCCGCTTATCCGGTTTATTTCGGTGGTGTTGCGCTAAACACGGATGCTGTGAACCCGGGCGATCCGACCTCGGCCAAAGGCATCAAGGTGCGGGTGCCCGGCATCAAGAGCTTTCAGCTGACTGCCGACGCTCTGGGTTACATCTCGTCCCCGATCCCGTTCTCGGAAGCATTCACTGCTGTGCAAACCGGCGTGGTTGACGGCGTCGTTGGATCGGGTGCGGAAGGCTACTATGCCTCTTTCCGTGATGTGACCACATCTTACGTCCCGGTGAATACACATTTCGAAGTTTGGTACATGATCATAAACTCGGGCACCTTGGCCGAGCTGAGCAACGATGACCGCGCTGCACTGGAAGAAGCGGCGCTGGAGTTCGAAGCACAGCGCTGGGAAACAGCCGAAGCAGATCAGGGCGCGTTCGAGCAGAAGCTGGTCGAGAACGGTGCCACCATCGTTTCACTGACAGATGAAGAACTGGCCGCGACCGCTGCGCATGTGCGGCAACAGGTCTGGCCGCAGGTTCTGGAAGATGTTGGTCAAGATTGGGGGCAATCAATCCTCGATCAGATCGGCAACTGATCATGAACCAAGGGCAGGGCGCCTTACTCCCTCGGCGCCTCGCCCTGAACCTATTATGGAGGCTGCCAAGTGTTCAGATCCTTGCAAGACACCTCGGACCAAGATCAAGTGACGCTCATCATCAACGGACAGGCTGTCAACGCCTGCCGGGGACAATCTGTCTGGTCCGCCATGGTCGTCGCCGGCCAATCCGAAACGCGGAAGGCGGCTTTGTCGGGTGAAGCGCGCAGCGCTTATTGCGCCATGGGTGTCTGCTTTGAATGTCTGATGGAAATTGATGGTCTTCCAAACCAGCAGGCCTGTTTGCGCCGCGTGGCGGACGGAATGACGGTTGCCACCCAAAGCATTACCGAACGGTCCGAGGCTGATAATGCAGGCGTTTGACTGCGCAATTGTAGGCGCGGGCCCTGCGGGCATGTCTGCTGCCATCACCCTGTCGAAGGGTGGCGCACGCGTCGCCGTTCTGGACCGCGCCGAGCGTGCCGGGGGGCAAATCTATCGATCCGCTTCCGAAAGCCCGCTGCCGGATGCATCGGTGCTTGGACCTGACTATACCATAGGTGCTGCCCTCATCGCTGAATTCGAAGACGCTGAACTCACTTACTATCGTGGGGCAGATGTCTGGCATCTGGGCGATGATGGTCGAGTATTGTTCTCACATGATGGCGAAACACGTGAGCTTCAGTGCCGCGAGATGCTGCTATGCCCCGGGGCGATGGAACGTCCGATGCCAATTCCAGGCTGGACGCTGCCTGGGGTCATGACTGCGGGCGCTGCGCAGGTGATGCTGAAATCCGATGCTGTTGTGGCAGAGGGTGCGGTGTTTGCAGGGTCTGGCCCGCTGCTCTATCTGATTGTCGCCCAATATTTGCGGCTTGGCATTCCAATCGCTGCTCTTGTCGATACCACACTCCGGCAACATTATGCTGCCTCGGCTCCGTTTTTGCCCGGAGCTTTGAGGCAATCGTTGCAGCTGAGCAAAGGCTTGTCTCTGCTTCGCGAAATCCGTTCCGCTGGCGTTACGACCTATCGTTTTGCCGAGGGGCTTGAGGTTCTGGGTCAGGAGAAAGCGAAAGGTTTGCGATTTTCAGTTGGAGAAAAAACCCATGAAATCCCCGCAGACACCGTGTTTCTGCATCATGGGGTACAACCTAACTTGAACATGACCCGCGCGATGGAACTGGATCATCATTGGAACGCGCAGCAAATGTGCTGGCAGGTCTCGGTAGATGATTTCGGCCAGAGTTCTGTCTCGCACGTTTCGGTTGTGGGTGACGGTGCGGGGATTATCGGGGCTGATGCGGCAAAAGCGGCTGGTCACCTTGCAGCTACAAATATCTTGTACCGCCTGGGCCACTTGACGCGTTTGCAGCGGGATCAGGAAGCAAAACATGATCTGGCATTGCTTGCCGCGCAGAAATCTTTCCGCAGATTCATCGACACGCTTTACCAACCAACTGACCCGCTGCGACTGCCGAACAATCCTGGCACGGTGGTCTGCCGATGTGAAGAACAGACTCTGCGGGACCTGCGCGAGGGGTTCAAACAGGGTGCGCGCGATCCAAATGCGCTCAAATCCCTGACCCGCTGTGGCATGGGGCCCTGTCAGGGTCGTCAATGCGGTCATGTGGTGGCCGGATTGCTTGCACAATGGCGTCAGGAAACCCCTGAAACGGTTGGATACTACCGCTTGCGCAGCCCCCTGCGCCTGCTGACTTTGGATGAGTTAAGCCGATATGAGACGGTTACCGCGGAGGCTGCTGAATGAAATCGGATGTACTGATTATCGGCGGCGGCATCCAGGGCTGCGCGACGGCATATCACCTCGCGCGTAAGGGCGTTTCGGCTATTGTGGTCGAAAAAGATTACTCGGGCCGCCATGCCTCGGGCGTAAACGCAGGCGGTGTTCGCTTGCTGGGACGGGATATGGCCGAGGTGCCGCTGTCCAAAGCATCAATGGAAATGTGGCAAACACTGGATCAGGACCTGGGTTTTGAGACAGGATTTCGGCGTCAGACTCTGATTAACATTGCGGCAGATGATGCAGACATCTCAACACTTCGGTCTCGTGAAGATGCCATGCAGGCCGAAGGATACACGCATGAGCGCATTATTGATCAAGCCGAGCTGCGGGATCGGTTGCCTCATGTGCACCCGGATTGCGTTGGCGGCGTAGTCTCGGAACTCGATGGCTACGCGATCCCCTACAAAGCGACAGCTGCATTTCGGCGCGCAGCCCAAGGGCTGGGCGCGACCATCATTGAAGGCGAAGAGATTCAGCAATTGCGCCGGGTCGGAAACAGCTGGTTGGGACAGGGGGCAAATCAGTCCTTTGAGGCCGAAATTGTCGTAAATTGCGCTGGCGCTTGGGCAGACAAGATAGCGATGATGATCGGCGATAACGTGCCCCTCAGCCACGCGGCGCCTATGCTGATGATCACTGCGCGGATGCCGCATTTTGCCAAACCTGTTGTGGGGGCGGTCAGCCGGCAGCTGAGTTTCAAACAGTTCGATAATGGCACCGTGCTGATCGGTGGTGGAGCCAAAGGCTTCGCCGATCGCGACAACAACCGAACCCGGCTCGACTATGCCAAACTTGCCGCTGCTTGCCGCGTTTCTGCCGATTTCTTTCCCATCATGCGAACGGCAAGTATCAATCGGATGTGGGCCGGTCTTGAGGCTTACATGCCAGACAACCTACCTGTCATAGGGCCTGCCATGAACGCTAGCCGTGCGTTTCACGCCTTTGGCTTTTCGGCCCACGGTTTCCAGATGGGTCCGGTTGTTGGACATGTCATGGCCGATCTTGTCACTGGTGGCCAAAGCCGGTTTAACCTGTCGCGATTTCGCATTGATCGCTTCGACCGCAAGGTCCTGTAACTGGAGACAAAAAAATGACCATTACTCGTATCGAGACCGGCACACGCATGAGCCGGATCGTCAAGCACAACGGTACCGCCTACTTTTGCGGCCAAACCTCGGATGCAGAAACTGCGGCAGAGCAAACGCGTGAAATCCTTGCCAAGGTTGATGATCTACTAGCTAAGGCAGGCAGCGATAGAACCCGTATCCTACAATGTGTAATCTGGCTATCTGATATGTCTTTCTTCGCCGAGATGAACGAAGTCTGGGACGCTTGGGTCCCTGAGGGCCACGCCCCGGCCCGCGCCTGCGGAGAAGCAAAGCTGGCGCGTGAGGTTCTGAAAGTTGAAATGATTGTCACTGCAGCCTGCGATTAAACCAGGCATCGCATATTTGAAGATGTAGGCGCCCCAGCGAGGTTTGCTGAACCAGTTTGCCTTGCAAATCTATCTGAATTGAGGCGTCTACACCTATTGCAGAATTTCCTGATAAAAACTGGATCACTCTGAGCGAGCGGTTAAAGCTGCTCGTTTGTTGAACTATTATGTCAAGCACACTTCGGGTGCGACTTGGCGCCTTTGCTTTGTGTCGTAGTCGCGTTTCTGATTCTCATGTGCAGATTTTTCGCCACCTTGACAGGAAATTTCTTATCGCAGGGGCAGGATTTTTCATTAATGCTCCAATTAACCTGAAAAATGAAAAATCATCATGGCCATCGTTTTCAGGGGTTTGCGTTCATTTTTCACAAACCAAAAAATATTTTCGAAAAAATTGCAAAACCTCAAAACTGGTAAGATAATTTTACCAAATTGGAGGAAAAGGCAATGTCAAACCAAAACCCGGTCTTTATCCCAGGCCCCACCAACATTCCTGACCGACTGCGTCTGGCGATGCAGGTTCAAACCCAGGATCACCGAGCACCGGATTTTGTGGAAACATTCGCCCCGGTGCTGGAAGACACAAAAAAGGTGTTCTCGACCGCCTCAGGTCAAATCATCACTTTCCCGGCCAGCGGAACCGGAGGGTGGGAGGCTTCGATCACGAATACTCTTAGCCCCGGTGACGCGGTTCTGGTCGCGCGGTATGGGATGTTCAGCCATCGCTGGATAGATCTGTGCCAGCGTCATGGTCTGGACGTTCGGATTATCGAATGCCCCTGGGGCAGCGGCGCGCCGAGCGAAAAATTCGCAGAGGCTCTGGCTACGGACACCGGGCATGAGATCAAGGCCGTTCTGGTTACGCATAATGAGACTGCGACGGGCGTACGCTCGGATATTGCAGGGGTGCGCAAGGCAATGGATGCCAGCAATCACCCGGCGATGTTGTTCGTGGACTGTGTCAGTTCGCTGGCTTCGATGCCTTTCGAATTCGATGACTGGGGCGTTGATATTGCGGTGTCAGGCTCGCAGAAAGGTTTCATGCTGGCGACCGGCATGGCAATCCTGTGCGTCAGCCCCAAGGCGCTGGCAGCGATGGAGACAGCCAAACTGCCTCGCACCTTCTTTGACTTCCGCGATATGATGAACGCAAACGCATCCGGTGGCTTTCCGTATACACCGCCGTTGCAGCTGATCTATGGCATGGGCGAAAGCCTCAAGATGCTGTTCGAAGAAGGGCTCGACAACGTCTATGCCCGCCACTCCCGCCTGGCCGAAGGCGTGCGCAAAGCCACCGCGGCCTGGGGGCTCGAGCTGGTGGCGCAGTCGCCCGAGCTCTATTCGGACACTGTCAGCGCAATCTACGTGCCCGAAGGCTATGACAGTAACGCCCTGACCGACCATGCCTTCAATGCCTACGGCGTCAGCTTTGGCATCGGGTTGGGCGAGATGAACGGCAAAGCCTTCCGCATAGGCCATCTGGGCAGTCTTACGGATGTGATGGTTCTGTCGGGCCTTGCGACAATCGAAATGGCCATGGCTGATCTGAACTATCCGATCAAGCTGGGCAGCGGTGTGGCAGCGGCACAGGAATACTTCCGCTCTGGCGATGCCGCCCCATTGAAATCCGCAGCGTAAGGAGGACCAGATGTTGGACTCGTTGACCACAGCAGACAGCCTGACAATCGCGGATATGCGCGCTGCGCATGATCGTATTCGGCCCCATATCAATCGTACACCCGTGCTGCGATCGCAGTATCTCAATGACCTGACGGGCGCCGACCTGTACTTTAAGTGCGAAAACTTTCAAGAGGCTGGCGCCTTCAAGGTTCGCGGTGCGTGCAATGCCGTGTTTGGCTTGAACGATGCAGCGGCCAAGCACGGGGTCTGCACCCATTCCAGCGGCAACCACGCGCTCAGCCTGTCTTATGCCGCCGGTCGCCGGGGCATTCCGTGCAATGTTGTGATGCCGCGCACTGCGCCGCAGGCCAAGAAGGATGCCGTGCGCCGCTATGGCGGGATCATCACCGAATGCGAGCCTTCGACCACCTCGCGCGAGGCAGTGTTTGCCGAAGTGCAGGCCCGGACGGGTGGTGAATTTGTGCATCCCTATAACGATCCTCGTGTGATTGCAGGGCAAGCGACCTGCTCGGCCGAGCTGCTGGAACAGGCCGACGGATTGGATGCGGTAGTCGCGCCGATTGGTGGCGGCGGCATGATCTCGGGCACCTGCCTGACCCTGTCGAATCTGGCACCCGAGGTGAAGATCTATGCGGCTGAGCCCGAACAGGCTGACGATGCCTATCGCAGCTTCAAAGCGGGGCACATCATTGCTGATGACGCGCCGGTTACCATCGCCGACGGGTTGAAAGTGCCGCTTAAGGAAAACACCTGGCACTTCGTATCGAACTTCGTGCGCGACATTCACACCGCCAGCGAGCAAGAGATCATCGATGCCATGAAGATCACCTGGAAATACCTGCGCATCGTGATGGAGCCCAGCTGCGCTGTGCCGCTTGCCACCATCCTGAAGCATCCCGAGGTGTTCAAGGGAAAGCGCGTCGGCGTGATCGTCACCGGCGGCAATGTGGATCTGGACAAATTGCCCTGGTTCAAGGGCTGAGGAGGAAGAGAGATGAATATGCCTGTAAACATCGATCAGCTTGAGGTCGGTTACGACATCCCCGCCGCTGTCGGCATGGACGCGTCCGAGATACAAACGCCAGCGCTGGTGCTGGACCTGGACGCACTGGAACGCAACGTCAAGAAAATGGGCGATTACGCAAAAGCCCACGGTATGCGCCATCGGGTGCATGGCAAGATGCACAAATCCGTCGACGTGGCCAAGTTGCAGGTCGAACTGGGCGGAGCTTGCGGCGTGTGCTGCCAAAAGGTTTCCGAGGCAGAGGTCTTTGCCCGCGGCGGCATCAAGGATGTCCTGGTTTCGAACCAGGTGCGCGATCCTGCTAAGATCGACCGTCTGGCGCGTATGCCCAAACTGGGTGCGCGCACGATTTGCTGTGTTGATGACATCGACAACGTTGCCGATCTGTCAGAGGCCGCGCAGCGCCACGGTACTCAGATCGAATGTCTGGTCGAGATCGACTGCGGCGCGGGCCGTTGCGGTGTGACCACGACACCCGATGTCATCACCATCGCTAAGGCCATCGACGCGGCCCCGGGGCTGAAATTCTCTGGCATCCAGGCCTATCAGGGTGCGATGCAGCACATGGATATCTATGAGGACCGCAAGGCCAAAATCGACATTGCCGTGGCGCAGGTGAAAGACGCCGTGGATGGACTCCAGGCAGCAGGGCTGGAGTGTGATATCGTCGGTGGTGGCGGTACCGGGTCCTATTACTTCGAGAGCACCTCGGGCGTGTATAACGAACTGCAATGCGGATCCTACGCATTCATGGACGCGGATTATGGCCGCATCCTCGACAAGGAGGGCAACCGCATCGACCGG
The DNA here is from genome assembly GCF_056537425.1 of Ruegeria sp. CE9. Classification (NCBI taxonomy): domain Bacteria; kingdom Pseudomonadati; phylum Pseudomonadota; class Alphaproteobacteria; order Rhodobacterales; family Roseobacteraceae; genus Ruegeria; species Ruegeria sp. CE9. The sequence goes on from NZ_JBQFRO010000015.1 coordinate 17,440, forward strand.
GGTGAGTGGGAGAATGCCTTCTTCATCCTCACCAGCGTCATGAGCCATGCCAAAGCGGACAAGGCGATCGTGGACGCGGGTCTCAAAGCGCAGTCGGTCGACAGTGGCCTGCCGGTGATTTTCGGTCGCACGGATGTGGAATACGTCAAATGCTCGGACGAGCACGGCGTTGTTGCTGATCCGGATGGCGTTCTGAAAGTGAATGACAAGCTGCATCTGGTGCCGGGCCACTGTGACCCGACCGCCAATGTGCATGATTGGTATGTGGGTGTGCGGAATGGCAAGGTTGAAAGCCTTTGGCCAGTCTCCGCGCGCGGCAAAGCTTTCTAAGCTGCCGCACATGATCCGGGCGGCAGTCTCTCCTTCACGTGCCGCCCGGACAAATCCCTGCAATCACAAGGATAAGGTTATGAAAGATATGTCGGAAAAGGGTATGCTGATTGTAGGTGAAGACCTGTGCCAGCAACTTGTTGGCCGCCGCGATGCATTTGACGCGGTACAGGATGTCTTTGCCGCCATGGCACGTGGTGACGCCTATAACTTTCCGGTCATCCGCGAGGCTATCGGCTATGCTGACGCGCTTTATGGGTTCAAATCCGGCTTCGACCGCGCAGGTCAGGTTCTGGGCGTGAAATCCGGCGGGTACTGGCCAGGCAATATGGACCGTGGCCTTACCAATCACCAATCCACCGTCTTTCTGTTCGACCCTGAAACAGGTCAGCTGTCGGCGCTGGTGGGCGGCAACTACCTGACCGCTGTGCGCACCGCTGCGTCGTCGGCTGTATCGATCGCTCATCTGGCGCGCAAAGATTCCAAAGTGCTTGGCATGGTTGGCGCAGGCCACCAATCGGCCTTCCAACTGCGGGCCGCAGCCGAACAGCGCAAGTTCGAGAAAGTTGTCGCCTGGAATCCGCATCCCGAGATGCTGCCTCGACTGGGCGAAGTGGCGCGTGAAATCGGTCTGGAGTTCGAGGCTGTCACTCAGGAAGAGCTCGGTGCGCAGGCGGATGTCATCATTACCATCACCTCGGCGTTCGAGCCATTGCTGATGAAAGACTGGATCAAGCCTGGCACGCATCTGGCCTGCATGGGGACGGATACAAAAGGCAAGCAAGAGGTCGATGCCGCGTTGGTTGCTTCCGCCACCGTCTTTACCGACGAAGTTGCCCAGTCGATCTCGATTGGCGAGGCGCAGCACGCGGTGTCCGACGGATCTCTGCTCGAGACTGCGATTACGCCGATTGGCGCAGTCATCAACTCTGATCATTCAGGTCGCACTAGCGACGATGAGATCACCTTGTTCGATGGCACCGGCGTTGGTCTGCAGGATCTTGCCGTGGCCTCGGTCGCCGCACGTTTGGCGGAACAATCCGGGCTGGCAACGCGCGCGGCACTCTGATCGCGCGCAAGGGAGGATACCATGTCAAGCATCGCAATGCCCCAACCGGACCAGGACGTCCTGAACCGCAAGTCGGCCATTGTCGCCGCACTGACTGACGTATTGCCGTCGGACAGCGTGATCAGCGATGAGCATGAGACCCGTGCATATGAGTGCGATGCTCTGACCGCCTATCGCTGCCCGCCACTAGCCGTTGTCTTGCCGCGCACCACCGAAGAATGCGCAGCAGCAATGAAGGTCTGTCATGATCTTGGCGTTGCGGTCGTCCCGCGCGGAGCAGGCACATCGCTGGCCGGTGGGTCCTTGCCAACAGCCGACAGCGTGATCCTTGGCACAGCGCGCCTCAAGGATGTGCTGGAGATCGACTATGATAATCGTTTCATCCGGGTTCAGACCGGCGTTACGAACCTGTCAGTGACAGGCCAGGTTGAAGAAGATGGGTTCTTTTATGCGCCCGACCCATCGTCTCAGTTGGCCTGTGCGATTGCAGGCAACATTGCGATGAATTCCGGCGGGGCGCATTGTCTGAAATACGGCGTGACCACCAACAACCTTCTTGGTGTCAAGATGGTCATGACCGATGGCGAGATTGTCGAGATCGGTGGTCCAGCGATGGACGCGCAGGGTTTGGACCTTCTGGGCCTGATCTGCGGCTCGGAAGGTCAGTTGGGCATCGTAACCGAGGCCACATTGCGTATCCTGCCCAAACCCGAAGGGGCGCGCCCTATTCTGATCGGATTTGACGATGCCGAGACGGCAGGGGAATGCGTCGGCAATATCATCAAGGCGGGTGTTCTGCCGGTAGCCATAGAATACATGGATCGCCCGTGTATTCGCGTGGTCGAAAATTTTGCCAAGGCCGGCTACCCGATGTGCGAGGCCTTGTTGATCGTCGAGGTCGAGGGTTCGGAAACTGAAATCGACGAACAGCTGTCCAAGATCAGCGACATCGCACAAAAGCTGAAGCCGGTCGAACTGCGCCGCAGCCAAAGCACCGAGGAAAGCGCGCTGATCTGGAAAGGTCGCAAGTCCGCCTTTGGTGCGATGGGGCAGATCAACGACTATATGTGCCTGGATGGAACGGTGCCTGTATCGGCATTGCCCCAAACTCTGAAGCGCATCAGTGAGTTAAGCAAGCAGCACGGCCTGGACGTTGCCAATGTCTTTCACGCCGGTGATGGCAACATGCATCCGCTGATCCTGTTTGATGCCAACAAGCCAGGGGATCTGGAAAAGGCCGAAGCGTTCGGCTTCGATATCCTGCGCGCCTGTGTCGATGTGGGCGGATGCCTGACCGGCGAACACGGCGTGGGCATCGAGAAACGCGATCTAATGACCTACCAATTCAGCGAGGCCGATCTGGAAGCACAGATGCAGGTGAAGGACGTATTCGATCCTGAATGGCTGCTGAACCCGACCAAAGTTTTTCCGTTGGACCTGAGCGCGGATCGGAGGAGCTGCACCGCCTGACGGGCTGAAATGACGCTCTGACCACAGAGCAGGAGGAGGAAAGACCATGACCGGTTTTGCAACGCCGACCACCGAGTCGGCGATCCGGGAAGCTGTGCTTGAAGCACGGGAAAAAGGTACCCGCCTGCGGATCATCGCAGGTGGAACCCGCAGCCAGATCGGCAGCCCGGGCGAGGTCGCGCAAGCCCTGGACATCTCGGGCCTGTCTGGCATCACCCGGTACGAGCCCGGCTCACTGACGCTTGAGGCACGGGCCGGCACACCTCTGTCCGAAATTGAGGCCGCACTGGATGCCGAAGGTCAGATGCTGGCCTTTGAGCCGATGGATCATCGCGCTTTGCTAGGCACGACCGGCAGCTCGACCATTGGCGGAGTGGTGGCCTGCAACATCTCGGGGCCCCGTCGCTTTGTCAGCGGCGCGTGCCGCGACTTTCTGCTGGGCGTGCGTTTTGTTGACGGTCAGGGCCGGGTTATCGCCAATGGCGGCCGGGTCATGAAGAATGTCACCGGGCTGGATCTGACCAAGCTTGCCTGCGGAGCCTTTGGCACGCTGGGCATCCTGACCGAGGTCGCGCTAAAGGTCTTGCCGCGTCCGGAACGGGCCACAACTCTGCAATTCGAAAGCGTGACCGAGGCCGAGGCGGTCCAACTTTTCTGTCGGGCTTTGAAGACCCCTTACGAAGTATCGGGCGCTGCGTGGCAGAACGGAACCGCGATGCTGCGGGTCGAAGGGCTGTCAACGCAGGTCGACTACCGCTTGGCCGGGCTACAGTCCTTGCTGGGCGGCGGCTCGGTTCTGGAGGGGGCGGTGCACGCGTCGCTATGGACAGCGATCCGTGATGTTCACCTGTTTTCCAGCACACAAGACACAGTTTGGAAACTGTCTGTGAAACCAACCGATGCGCCACTGGTCATAGCGGCGGCGCGCGACGCGCTTGGCGCGCAGGCAATGATGGATCAGGGCGGTGCACTGGTTTGGCTGGCAGTGCCATCTGACGCGCCAACGCAGGCTGAAACGCTCCGCAACCTGATCCCTGATGGCAATGGTTACGCGACGTTGATCCGTGGCAGCACCGATCTGCGTCGCAGCATTCCGGTCTTTCAGCCGCAACATCCGCGTCTGCGTCAGATCTCGGACCAGTTGCGCCACCAGTTCGATCCCGACGGCCTGTTGAACCCTGGCCTGATGGCGGCGTGAACGGGAGGAAACCATGCAAACCAATTTCACCCCCGAACAGCTGACGGACCGTGACACACAGCGGTCAAACGATATCCTTCGGTCCTGCGTACATTGCGGGTTTTGCACTGCCACCTGCCCGACTTTTCAGGTGCTGGGGGATGAGCTCGACAGCCCGCGTGGACGTATTTACCTGATCAAGGACATGCTTGAGAACGAGCGTGTGCCGGACGAAAAAACCGTCGCGCATATCGACCGTTGCCTGTCTTGCCTTGCATGTATGACGACGTGCCCTTCGGGTGTGCACTATATGCACCTTGTCGACCATGCGCGCGCGTATATCGAACAAAACTGCAAACGCAGCTGGGATGACCGCCTGTTGCGCTGGGTTCTGGCGCGTATCCTGCCTTACCCAACGCGGTTCCGCTTGGCCTTGCTGGGTGCCAAGATCGCGTATCCCTTTCGCAAGCTTGTACCTGATGCCCGCTTGCGGGCCATGCTGGAGATGGCCCCAAAGGTCATTCCGCCGGTCAGCCGAAATGACGATCCGCAGACCTTTGCCGCTGGCGGGCCGCGCCGCAAACGCGTCGCATTGATGACAGGCTGTGCGCAGAAAGCGCTGAATACCGACATCAACGACGCCACAATTCGCCTTTTGACCCGGCATGGCTGTGACGTGGTGGTGGCCGAGGGCGCGGGCTGCTGCGGGGCCCTGACGCATCACATGGGTAAGTCCAGGGAAAGCCACGCGACGGCGGCGAAAAACATTCGCGCCTGGGCAGCTGAGATGGATGCAGGCGGGCTCGACGCGATTGTCATCAACACCAGCGGCTGTGGCACCACTGTCAAAGACTATGGCCACATGTTCGCCGGAACTGATTTGGCCGAAGACGCAACGCGTGTCGCTGCCATTGCTCGCGATATCTCTGAGGTGATGACCGAGCTGGACCTGATTGACCCGGTTCAGGCCGAGCCGATGCACGTGGCGTATCATGCGGCGTGCTCTCTGCAGCATGGCCAGCAGATCAAGACCCACCCCAAGACCTTGCTGAAACAGGCCGGTTTCGAAGTGTCTGAGCCGCAAGACAGCCATCTCTGCTGTGGCTCGGCAGGCACTTACAATCTGATGCAGCCCGAGATTTCAGCCGAATTGAGAGCGCGCAAGGTCCAGACGCTTGAGGCCAAAAACCCCGAAGTCATCGTCGCCGGAAACATCGGCTGCATGATGCAGATCGGGTCCGCCACAGACATCCCGATTGTCCACACGGTCGAGATGCTGGACTGGGCGACAGGCGGCCCCAAACCGCGCGCCCTGACCGAACCCACGCAACGCGTAGCCCCCAAAGGTTTCAAGTTGCCCGAGGAACCACCCCGAAGAGCGGCGCGTACCTGCGCCTGATCCAACTGCTCGATCCGAGCAAACGCAACATGTCCAACAGGAGGAAACAGACATGAAAACCCTAGCAACCCTGACCGCAGCAGCAGCGCTGGCTGCCGCACCGGCGCTGGCCGCTGACAAGATTTTGCTGAAAACACCGGTTGCCTTTTCGACCGAACTGCCCGGTCTTGGCACCCCTATCGTGCGCGTGGCCGAGGATCTGGACAGCGTGTCCGGCGGCTCGATCAAGATGAAGGTCTATGAGCCCGGCAAACTTGTTCCGCCATTTGAAATTCTCGACGCCGTGTCATCGGGCAAAATCAACTCGGGCTTTGCCACCGCTGGTTACTGGGCGGGCAAGATCCCCGCTGCACCGCTGTTCTCGGCCGTGCCCTTTGGCCCCGAAGCGGGTGAGTACATGGCATGGATGTACTATGGCGACGGGCTGGAGCTGTATCAGGAAATGTATGACCAGGCCGGATACAACGTCAAAGTCTTCCCCTGCACGATCATCGCCCCTGAAACCTCGGGCTGGTTCGCGGAAGAGATCACCTCGGTCGAGCAGCTTGACGGCCTGAAGATGCGCTTCTTTGGCCTTGGTGGCAAAGTGATGCAGAAACTGGGCGTTGCCACATCGCTGCTGCCGGGTGGTGAGATTTTCCCGGCGCTGGAAAAGGGCGCGATCGATGCGACCGAATTCTCGATGCCTGCCATCGATCAGCGTCTGGGTTTCGACAAGCTGGTGAAATACAACTATTTCCCTGGCTGGCACCAGCAGGCGACCATCTTTGAGCTTCTGATCAACAAGGATGAGTGGAACGAGCTGAACCCGCAATTGCAGGCGCAGATCGAGCTGACATGCCGCGCTCAAATGACTGAAAGCTTTGCCGAAGGTGAGGCGATCCAGTTCACCGCCATGCAGCGCAATGTCGAGGAAAACGGCGTGACCATCGTCGATTGGACCCCCGAGATGCTGGATATCTTCCGCACGACCTGGGAGGAGGTCGCCGAGGAAGAAGCCGCCAACAATGAGTTCTTTGCCAAGGTCTACGGCAATCTGAGCGAATTCAGCGACGGCTACGCACTGTGGAAATCACACGCGTTTCTACCACGCCAATAAAGCAAGCGTTGGGTCCGGTGACGAAGGTTCCGGACCCTTCAATCGCCCCAAAGGGAGGGGCCCCGGATCAGGGGAAAAGAGATGATGAGCGATAGTTTTGAAACCAAGCTGAACAAGCATGTCGACCCGCATTGGGATGAGGTTGAGGGTGATGACCGCAGACAACCCGGACTCTCGGCCCGGCTGGATGACGTTGTCTCGGGCGTTGGGCATGTGGTTATGTGGGCCAATGTCGCGCTGGTTCTGGCCATCGTTACACAGGTCGGGATGCGGTATGCCTTTGACCTGAATTTCCCGAAACTGGATGAGTTGCAGTGGCATCTTTATGCCCTGACCACCATGATCGGCATGTCCTATGCCCTGACCCATGATGCGCATGTGCGCGTCGATATTCTGCGTCTTGGGTTTTCGCACCGCGCCAAGCGTGTGGTCGAGATGCTGGGTATCTTTATTTTGCTGCTGCCTTTCTGCTGGCTAATGATCGATCAGGGTTACGACTATTTTCACGACAGCTACCGGGTCAATGAACGCTCGGACAGCCCGACCGGTTTGCCCGCTCGCTGGGCCCTGAAATCTGTTATCATGATCAGCTTTGTACTGGTCGCAATGGCAGCCATCGCTCGCCTGATCCACGACGGATACATGCTGATAACGAACGCGGACGAGCGCGCCGGAAGCTCGGGTCTGATCAAGCTGATGGTGATGTGGGCCATCTTTGCGACCGTTACCTTTGGCCTGATCCAATTGGTAGAAACGCCCGAAGACACGCTTGTCATCATCATGTTCATGACCTTCGTGGCCCTTCTGTTCTCGGGGTACCCTGTGGCCTGGGTGCTTGCGGGTGTCGGCGTTCTGTTCACCGGTGTGGCCTATATGGGCGACAATGACCTGCTGCTCTGGACAGGGATGGAAAGCACATTTACCGGCCTCGACTATCTGACGCTGGGTGCGGTGGTGAACCGGGTCTATGCGACCATGTCGAATGCCGTTCTGGTGGCCCTGCCGATGTTTATCTTCATGGGGCTGATGCTGGACGAATCCGGTGTGGCGCAACGCCTGATGACCTCGATGCAACGCCTGTTTGGCACCATGCGCGGCGGGCTTGCGATCACTGTCACCGCAATCGGTATAATCCTGGCTGCGTCAACCGGCATCGTGGGTGCCTCGGTGGTACTGTTGGGTCTGTTGTCGATGCCGGCGATGATGAAGCAGAACTATTCCAAGACACTGGCGGCTGGCGTTATCGCGTCGTCGGGGACGCTTGGCATTCTGATCCCGCCCTCGATCATGCTGGTGATCATGGCGGACCAGATGGCCCTGTCTGTAGGTGATCTGTTCATGGCCGCCCTGTTTCCGGGGCTGATCATCGGCGGGCTTTATATCCTCTACATCGTCATCATTTCGACGATCAACAAAGAGGTCGCTCCGCTGCCCGAAGGCGCCAAGCGTGTCGACTGGGCCGCGATCCTGGATATGTTCAAGGCAGTTCTGCCGCCGGTCGCCCTGATCTTTGCTGTGCTGGGCTCAATCTTTGCGGGCATCGCCACTCCGACCGAGGCCTCCGGCGTGGGTGCGGCTGGCGCGACGCTGATGGCACTGGCCTATGGCAAGCTGAATTGGCGCAACCTTTTCGAGGTCACGCGAAACACGTTCAAGACCACAGCCTATATCTTTGCCATCTTCCTGGGTGCGACCTGCTTTGCCCTTGTTCTGCGCGAGTTGGGCGGAGACGAGTTGATTACGAAAACCATTGAAGGCATGGGCCTCAGTGAGATGGGCACCATTCTGTTCATTCTGCTGATCGTGTTCCTGCTGGGCTTTGTTCTGGACTGGATCGAGATCACGCTGATCATCCTGCCACTGGTTGCCCCGATTATCATGGCAATGCAGATGACCGTACCCGGTTATGGCCTGGATAATCCCGAGCTGATCTGGTTCGTCATCCTTGTTGCTGTAACGCTGCAAACCAGCTTCCTGTCACCGCCGGTGGGCTTCTCACTGTTCTACCTCAAGGGTGTATGCCCGCCCGAGATTCGGCTGCAGGACATTTATAAGGGCGTTATCCCCTTCATCCTGTTGCAGCTGACCGGGTTGGCCTTGGTGATCCTGTTCCCGCAGATCGCGACGTGGCTGCCATCAGTGGCCTACTAATAATAAGCTGCGGCACTCGTCCAGAGTGCCGCACTGATCGGAGATTTCAGACATGCTGACCAAGACCCACACCAAACCTTCGGATGCCCTTGCCTATCATGGTCAGGGGCGACCCGGAAAACTGGCCATTCGGGCAACCAAACCACTCAGCTCACAGCGTGATCTGGCTTTGGCCTACAGCCCTGGTGTGGCCGAAGCGAGCATGGCTATCGTGGAAGACGACGCCAATGCCTCGCGGTATACGGCGCGCGGCAATCTTGTTGGCGTTGTCTCGAACGGATCGGCTGTTCTGGGCTTGGGAAATATCGGCGCCCTGGCCTCAAAACCCGTTATGGAGGGCAAGGCTGTTCTGTTCAAAACATTTGCGGATATCGATTGTTTTGACATCGAAATCGATGAAAGCGACCCTGACATCCTGTCAGACACGATCCGCAGATTGGGTCCGACCTTTGGGGCCATCAATCTGGAAGACATCAAGGCCCCAGAATGCTTTGTCGTCGAAGAGCGGCTGAGGAAAGAGTTGAACATTCCGGTTTTTCACGACGATCAGCACGGAACCGCGATCGTCGTGGGGGCGGCTGTTTACAACGCGATGCGACTGGTGGGCAAAGAATTGTCCAACTGCAAAATCGTATCAACTGGTGGCGGAGCGGCTGGAATTGCCTGTCTGAACCTACTGCTGGACATGGGGGCACAGCGCGAGAACATTTGGTTGCTGGATAAAGAAGGTTTAGTGTGCAACGAGCGCGAGACAGAAAAACACAAAGCGGCCTTCGCGCAGTATTCCCCGCCACTGGTACTTGATCAGGTTATCGATGGCGCGGACATTTTTCTGGGTCTTTCTGGCCCACGCGTTCTAAGCCCCGATCAGGTCGCACGTATGGCGAATGCACCCTTGATTATGGCTTTGGCGAATCCTGAGCCCGAAATCCGTCCCGAAAAGGTTCATGCCATACGTCAGGATGCGATCATTGCTACCGGACGGACGGATTATCCCAATCAAGTCAACAACGTGCTGTGTTTCCCATTCATTTTCCGTGGCGCTCTGGATGTAGGAGCAACGGAAATCAATGAGGACATGAAAGTTGCTTGTGTTAAAGCCATCGCCGATCTGGCGCATCGCGGCGCGTCTGATGAAGTCGCGCAAGCCTACGGCGGGCAAACGCTTAGTTTTGGAACGGACTATATTCTTCCGAAGCCGTTTGATTCCAGACTACTTGTGTCCATTGCGCCTGCAGTCGCCAAAGCAGCGATGGAAACCGGCGTTGCAACGAGACCGATCGCCGATCTGGATGATTATCGCGCTGAGCTGACCAGGTTTGTTACCCGAAGCGCACCTCTGATGCGCCCGGTTCTTTCGCGTGCGCGTCAATCGCAAAAACGCGTCGTGTTTGCCGAAGGAGAGGACCCCCGGGTGCTGCGCGCGGTTGATGAAATTCTGCGCGAAAACTTGGCCCGCCCGATATTGACAGGCAGGCCGGATGAGATTGCAAAACAAATTCTCGAATTGGGTCTTGAGTTCGAGCTTGGTTTGGATGTCGAGGTTCTTGATCCTTCAGATCCAAATGTCGTCGATCCGTATTCCCGCCGGTTCCATTCGTTGCAGGCCCGTGATGGCGTTACTCCTGAGCTTGCGCAGCGGCTGATCAGGTCAAGCGATACTTTGACCAGTGCCATGCATGTGCATCAGGGCAATGGCGACGCAGTGATTTGCGGAACTTCGGGGGCTTATCTAGCGCACCTTGAGCGTCTCAAGCAGGTTTTCCAAGATGCGGATTCCCCTTCGCAGTTCGCGACACTCGTGCCGATCTTGCTGGAACAACGCACCATCTTTGTCGCCGACGGTTACATCAACATTGACCCCACCGCCGTTGAGCTTGCCGAGATTTGTCGTATGGCCACGCAGGAAGTTCGACAATTCGGACTGACCCCGCGTGTCGCCTTGATCGGGCACGCAAACTTTGGATCACATGCGACGGATACAACAACAAAGCTGCGAGAAGCCGCTGCGATCCTGACACGGCAGGATGTGGATTTTGAATTCGAAGGTGAGATGCGGCTGAACCTTGCGTTCGACAAGTCGGAACGCGATCGAGTCTTACCATGCGGTCGGCTTAGCGATGACGCCAACGTTCTGGTGTTTCCGAATGTGGATGCGGCCAACGCCGCGATCAATGCGCTCAAATCACTCGGGAACGCCGAAGCTGTTGGCCCGCTTTTGATGGGCATGAACAAAGTTGCGCATGTTGTAACGCCCTCCATCACCGCACGTGGCCTTGTCAATATTACGGCTGTGGCGAGCGCAGGTTATCGTTGAACACTCATGCCTGACTATTGCACTGAAAGCGGTAGTGACTCTGTCGACACTCTGCTATCAGGCCACCGATGCAGACGCCCAGAAAGAGTCAGCGGTGTTGAGAGGGATGTTTCTAACTGTGGGCCACGCTCGTCCTAAGTCTCTGCCGATCTGGCCGCGTATTTCGACGTTAAAGATAGGGTTGCTGAGCGCCACATCCTCTGCAATCCCATGGCCAGATCAACCGAATGAACCTGCCCAGCTGAACCGCTCCACCATTATGTTCAGGAAACAGAGGACTGAGCTTTGTGAAACCTTTCGACCGTCGCCACCGTCTGATGCAATGGTTTTGATTCTGAGAACGGAACTCAGAGGAAAACTCATTGCAAAGACCCTAGATAGCGATCTGGTCGCTATCTAGGGTCTATTTCAAAATCCATGACGAGGGGTCAAGTGGCGGTCTGCTAGCCGTTCGCCCAAATAGCCCAGTGTTATGCCGGAACGAAGCGAAACCTCTGATCGTCCTTGGTAACGGTCCCGACACCGGGAAAGCCGAAATGTGTAGCGGCGATAGTAATCTCTTTCTCGGCGCAATCTTTCAAAAGGGCGGTTCGGGTTGCTACGGCTTGTGAGGCGTCGCCGTCCAGGGCGTATGAGATGTCTGGGTCTGCGAACTGCAGGGTTTCGGAAATAATTGCATCACCGATGATCAGTAGCGTATCGCCACCAGAATTCAGGCAAAGCCCCATGTGACCGGGGGTGTGCCCCGCAAGCGGTTGTAGAGTAACACCTGAGGCAAGCTCGGTGTTGTCGTCGTGTAGAACCACCCTGTCTGCGAAGCCCGAGGCGACCTGTTGGATCATCATGATCATTGGACGCTGGTCTTCGGGAACTGCCTGGGCCAGTTCCGGATGCGTCCAAAATTCCCATTCCGTGCGCGATACATGAACCTTTGCGTTTGGAAATACTGAACCATCGGCAAATCCTCCGATGTGATCTGCGTGCATATGTGTCAGCACAATATCGGTTGGATCTTCACCCAAGAGATCATCCCAGGCCTGACCCGTTTCGGGAAACATCTGTTTCAGAGCCTCGGCCGATCCTGTGTCCACTAGAATGCGCCGATCACCCGTACGAACGAACCAAATGTTTGCGCCAATGCTCAGTGTCTCGGGTAGCTCGGCGGCAATGTCCTCCGGTACATTCATAAAGTACTCTCGCGGTAGCGTGAAACTGCCGTCGTCCAATACGGTTACTTCGATGTCGCCCACATCAAGTTTGAGTGTTTGCGCAGTCATGATGACCTCCATTTTCTATCGACTAAGATATGGCAGCCTCAGCGTGGTTCGACTATTGTCGCGAATGACAACAACTTTGCAGATTGCGCCAAACTTTGCCTGAGACACCTTCGCCTGTAATCCTTTCCTATCCTGGGGTTCTACAATCGGCCGTTCTCGGCCTGTCGGATATGTTAACCTTTGCGGGACTGGAGCCTCGTATCGTCACTGATGAAGGCGACAAGCCACAATCGGCCCGTGTCATGATCTTGCCGCCAGCGGCGCAAATGCCTGATCCAAATAGTTCGCGGTGGATTGTGGATTGGCTTCAAATCAACGCTCAAAGCGGGACGCTGATCTGTTCGACTTGTGTTGGAGTGGTTTGGGTAGCCGCAGCAGGAATTGATCTGGGCCGACCAGTTACGACGCATTGGGGCGTAGGCACGGAGTTGGGCAGAACCTGGCCAGAGCTGAACATCGATAGCGACCGATTAGTGATCGAGTACTCGGATCTTGTTACGGTCGGCGGTTTGATGGCCTGGATCGATCTGGCACTGATCGTGATCGAGCGCCTCGTCGGGCATCCGGCAATGATCGCAACTGCTCAGCACTTTGTTGTAGACCCGGGGCGGCGCGACCAGCGGCGGTTCCAGCGTTTTCGTCCTAATGTGAACCATGGCGATGCGAAAATCCTCATCGCGCAACAAATTCTTGAGAGAGGGGCGTGCAACCAACACCGCGTTGCCGACCTTGCCGCACAAGTCGGTTTGGCGCCCCGCACTTTCCAGCGGAAATTTATCAATGCTACGGGTCTCAGCGTTACCGACTACATGCAGAGGCTACGTATTGAACAGTCCAAGACTCTGCTCGCCGACACTTCCAAAGGCGTCGCGGAAATCGCAAGCTATGTTGGATACAGTGATGTGCCTGCGTTCCACCGTGTGTTCCTAAAGATTGCTGGGATGCCGCCATCGGCATTCCGCAATTCTGTACAGGCGAAAAGTGACGTATAGGCCAGCCTAGGTACACTGCGATCCGGCTTTATCTGCAGGGCGAGTTACGCAAAGTATCACGGGTCACAAAGTTTGGCCCGATCGCCAATTGTTCAGAGGGCTTTTCCATTTGCTCGAGAAATTTCCTGATGCACTTCTATTTCTGCTCCCATTGAAGATTCTGAGCAGCTTCATCCAGAATAAGACTTCGTTGATGATGTCGCCACGATCTATATCAGACGTCTCGTGCTGCTCAGCTCATACATTTGGCGGACCGGTTTAAGGATAAATTGTTCTGTTTCGGTTGCCTCGAATTTACAGTCGACCTCGAACCGCGTAGGTCGAGAATGGAATGTATTCCTGTTCTAGGTGCTCTGCGGACTGGGTTCCTCTGTCCGTGAGGATCGTGCGCATATCGAGGATTGCCCCCCGGGACTTAAACAAAAACCATGTCGTGGATGCTTAGGTCGCCGGTTTCGAGCCCGAAAATTTTGCTGAACTGACCTGAGTTGTCGGCATCCGGATAAAAATACCAAAGACCTTTGCCTACAGTCTCATAGTATAGCGCAGGGGCACCGGCGATTGCATCTGGCGCCGGAAGCCCAGTATCTAGGAAAACGGAAAGATCTGGATCTCCGCCAAACCCGCCGATGCTGATGACTATTTGATCTTCGCCAGAAACAAAGTCGCGGATTACATCTTCTTCGTGATCCTTGTCAGTGAACAAGAACTGGTCGGCACCTGAGCCTCCAAAGAGGACATCAATGCCGGCGCCACCACTCAGCGTATCATTGCCGCTGCCGCCGTCCAGGCTGTCACCGTCGGCACCACCGTTCAGGCTGTCGTTGCCCGTGCCTCCAAACAAGACATCTCCGCCTGATCCACCAAAAAGCTGGTCGTCGTCGCCTTGGCCGAACAGCCAGTCAACACCGTCCTGACCATGCAGAATGTCGTTGCCGCTGCCGCCATCCAAACTGTCGCCACCGCCACCGCCATAAAGCGTGTCGTCGCCTTCCTGACCAAACAAGGCGTCGGTATCGGCACTGTCTTCGATCTCGCTCGCACCATAGAGCGTGTCATTGCCGAACCCGCCATACAGCCAGTCGACACCTTCTTGGCCACGCAGAATGTCGGCTCCGTAGCCACCGTCAAGGCCGTCATCTCCGGCACCGCCATTCAAGACGTCATTGTCGTCGCCGCCAAATAGGGCGTCACCATCAGCGCCCCCATTTAGGGTATCGTTGCCGCCTTCGCCATACAGCCAGTCGACGCCACTGCCGCCATTCAATGTGTCATCGCCACTTTCGCCGTTCAGTCCATCGTCACCATGACCCCCATTCAGGATGTCGTTGCCAGTACCGCCAAACAGAGCATCAGTTGCGTCTAGGCCGTTCAGCGTATCGTCGCCGTGACCACCATAAAGAAAATCGCTATCGGCTCCGCCGGTGATTTCGTTATTCAGCGTGTTGCCTTCGCCTGTAAATCCGCCAAAGGTGCCGGTAAACGTCAGGTTCTCGACGTTGTCGAGGCCGACCAGGCTGAAATCTTGGAAACTGGTTTCAACGGTATCACTGCCTTCACCAGTAGCCTCTTGGATCGTGTCACTGTGATCAGTGATCACATAGGTATCGTCTCCAATGCCACCAATCAGAGTATCGGTCCCGGCCCCGCCATCAAGGCGATCAGCCCCCGCACCACCACGAAGAATATCGTTTCCGTCCCGCCCTTGCAGGTGGTTGTCAGCTTCGTTGCCGGTCACGTCGTCATTGCCGCTGCCAGCCACATAGTTTTCGATGATCGTGTCCCGCATGATCGACATGTTGCCGCGCAGACCCAGAACGTCTGAGTGGGTTTCGTCGTTCAAATCCACTCGCTGGTCGCGGTGGTCGGTCGAGAAATCAATCGTGTCAATACCGCCATCGTCCAGGATGGTGAAAGTGACGCTTCGATCGAAACCCAGCAACTCGTCATATATACCGCCCGCGGTTGAATTCACGCCGTAAATCGTATCATTCAGGCGCACGTTCTGTGGATTGCCGTAAAGTTCCCACATGGCCAGAATATCGGCGATCATCGGCGTCACAACCAGCGCAAACGAGGCGTTGACTGCAGTGTTTTCGGATTGCGAAAAATATGACATGACCGTAGCTTGCCAGCTGTCATTGTCATAGTGGTTGTGGACACCATAGGTCGCGGCGCCATTATAATTGCCTCCGTGCCCAAGGCCCAAGGCATGACCTATTTCATGCAAGTATGTTTGATAGGAATAGCTATCGTAATCTGTGCCATAGTTGTTTATCCAATCCTTGCTGATATTCACATTTGCAAATGCAATTTTCCGCGGCGCTCCAGTATTGTTAAAATAGTAATTGTAGCTGGCATAAGCCCCGGCCTGCTCGTCATCAAAAGTGATGTCGACATCGCCCGTCGCGTGCTGGAAAACCAATCCTGTAATCTCTGACCAAACATCCAGCGCAGCAGTCACAAGATGCTGCACGGCAGCCGGAATACCGTCATAGTTGATTGTGACCGTGTTGTCGCTGCCAGGGTACCATTTCCGTCCAGGACCGCTGTCTTGGTAAACGAGAAAATCAGCGATTTGATCGTGAGTATATGTGACCACAATGAATTCCGTTCTTGTGAAATCTAGTTTGCAGAAGCGGGAAACTGGTACCTTCACCCCGTTAGATGCTTCCAAGACGGACGCATGGGCGTTGTGACAGAAAACGCGTCACCTGGGCATATCAGCACTGCAAAATGGGTGAAAAGTGGGGCAAAATGCGGCCAAATAGTGGCTGATCAACTATTCGTGAATATTTCGTGTGATCAGTGTTGTCTTTGAGCAACAAGAGTCAAACAACGTTATTTATCAAATAATTGTATATTGAGTTAACAAAGTATTAACGACTAACGATCGCCCCATCAGTCATCGACTGTCTTGTTCAGACCGTAAACTGGGTCACTTGGCCCTGTTGGTTTGAAAGTCAGCCGAATCGCCTGATTTTTGTGTCGATACATCCGAGTTCTGGCCATTGGTTCGGCAGTTTTCGCATCGCGAAAAGCTTTTGGTTAGGATAACGGGAAAGAAGAAATGCGCTCAAAGACTAAAGTTCTGACGATTGTTGGAACCAGACCCGAAGCCATTAAAATGGCACCTGTCATTTCAGCCTTGAACGCATCAGAATCAGTCGAAAACTTCACGTGTCTTTCGGGACAGCACCCTCAGTTAGCCAAAGAGGCGTTAAGTATGTTCAATCTTAGCGAGAATACAGCTCTACCTGCGGTTCAGAGTGGAGGTGATCTTTCGCTTGGGATGTCGAGTCTTCTGGCCAATCTGAAAGATACGTTTGAAGAGGTAAAACCTGACTGGGTTTTTGTCCACGGGGACACAATGACCACGGCAGCCGGCGCGCTATCTGCGTTTCAGCGTCAGATTAAGATTGCGCATGTGGAAGCGGGCCTGCGTACTGGAAATCTAAATAGCCCATGGCCCGAAGAGGGCTATCGTCGCATCGTTGCTCCGCTAGCCGATCTGCATTTCGCCCCTACCGAAGCGGCAGCACGAAATCTGAGCAGAGAAGGCATCGCTGCAGACAAGATTATTGTGACAGGTAATACCGTTGTCGACGCTCTCTTGCAAACCAGCCAAAGCATGCGTGCTGATTCAAGAGTATTTATGGAATTCCAAAATTGGTTTGCAGCTTTGATCAAGAATCGCAAACCTGTACTTGTTACAGCGCACCGTCGTGAAAACCACGGCAGCGGGATCGCGCAGATTGCGGATTCAGTAGGCGTTCTTGCAGAACGTTTTCGATCTCACTGCTTCATCCTGCCCGTGCACCCCAACCCAGCAGTTGGGGATGAAGTTCGTGCACGGCTGAGTGGTATCGAAAACGTCGAACTGACGGATCCTCTGGACTATCGCAAGTTCGTGTTTGCAATGGAACGTGCTGAACTGATCATGACTGATTCTGGCGGGGTTCAGGAAGAAGCACCCAGCTTCGGTACTCCTGTTCTGGTAATGCGCGACCACACCGAGCGCCGTGAGGCGATTGAAGCTGGTGTGGCACAGCTGGTTGGTTCGCAAACGGAAGATATCGTGAAGAATGCAAGCCACATTATTCACAACCAGAATACAAAAATTGGGCGCGACCGACCCATGAATCCGTTTGGTGACGGAACTGCATCGTTCAAAATTCTGAATGAGCTGGAAAGACTTACAGCGTCAATCGAGCCAAAGCTGAACCTAGCTTCGCTCGCCTAATACTCCAAATAAAAACGAGGACAATAGATGAAAAACGCGATCTCCGCGCTGGTTTTGGCATCGCTTGGTTGTGCGGCAAGCGCACAGAACACTGGTTTTGTCGAAGGCAACACTGTCTTTTTCTTAGGTAAGTCAGATCTAGATCAGGGCCAATCGGACCGTGACTATGTTGGCGCTCAGGGCAACTATTTCCGCAACGACGGATTGGGCCTGCACTTTGACCTGACAGGTCTATCCAGCGATGAAGAGGACACTGTCTTTGGTGCTGTGGGTTTATCCCGTGAAATTGCGCCTAATCTGCGCGGGAAAATCATGCTTGGTGGCTCCGACAGTGAAGCGGGTTTTTTCCCCGAGTACACGATTGACGGAGAGCTGGAGAAAGATTTCGGTTCTGAGCTGGGTTTGGTCCTTCGTGGCGGTTTGACATACTCCAAGTATGACAACGACGCAGAAGAGGCGCGTCTGCGCGGTCAAGCAGTTCGTTACACCAAGCCAATGTCTAACGGAGGTTACTTCGTCCAGCAGGCGGATGTCTCAGTTTCAAGTTCTTTGGACAGCGGTACCACCGGTTGGGAGGTCGCTGTAGGCGCGACTTATGTTGATAGATCTGGCTTCAATGCCGGTCTTGGTCTGGGCGTCGGGCGTATCGCGTACGATCAGCAGGTCGGTGCCGCAGTTGAGAATGATTTTTGGGCGGTTCGTCCGAGTATCGGATACAAGCTAAGCGATCGGTCAGAGTTGTTCATGCGCGGTGAATATGTGGATACAGAACTTTACGACCTGAATGGGGTAAACTTTGGATTGGCGATTACCCTGAATTGATTTGGTGCCGGTCAGCATGGAAATTCTGGTATCGTCAATCGTCTATTGTTCGGCGTTTTTAACCCTGTTGATTTCAGCACGGCAGGTGTTGTTTTCGGTTGCTTTCCGGTTTTTCGGCGAGCAGCCGAACAAATACGAAACGCCAGCAATATGGCCGAAGATCAGCATCATTATTCCTGCTCATAATGAGGAAGTGGTAATTGATGGCAGCATTAGCACGATGCGACGGTTGTCATATCCAAATGACCGGATGGAGATCCTGGTCATTAATGATCGATCATCAGACGCGACTGGTCAGATTGCTGACCGGCATGCAGCCGAAGATCCGCGCATTCGGGTTATCCATCGCCCCGACGACGCAATTCCAGGCAAGCCCGCTGCGCTTACAGAGATCATGAAAACCTTGGATTCCGAGGTCGCCGTTTTCTTTGATGCAGACTACTTGCCGCCGCCCAATCTGGTACAAAAACTGGTTCTTCCGTTTGAAGATCCCAACATAGGCGCGACCATGGGTCGGGTTGTTCCGTATAATACCGACAGCAACCTGATGACAAAACTAATCGATCTTGAACGTCGTTCGGGATATGTAGTTGACCAAGGGATGAGGGGATCACTGAACCTGCTGCCGCAATTTGGCGGGACCTGCGGAGCCGTTCGGATATCAGCATTGGAAAAAGTTGGAGGCTGGCGTCCAGATCTTTTGGCCGAGGACACTGATCTATCTTATCGGCTTTTTTTGGATGGCATGACCGTCGCATATTTACCCAATGCGAAGTGTTATGAAGAAAGCCCCGAAGACTGGCGCGTTCGCTTCAAGCAGGTGCGTCGTTGGGCTTATGGCCACAATGATTGCATGTTGCGCTATCTGTTGCCCGTCCTTATTGCAAAAGACAAACCGCTGTTGAACCGTTTGGATGCAGCGATTGTATTGTTGTTCTACTTCGCTCCAGTTCTTGCGCTGTTTACACTAGTGCTGGTCGCTCTGTTTCCTTCCTATATACTTGGTTTGGGCGGGTATTTACTTGGGATCAGTTATCTGGCGCTGTTCTCAGGCTTTGGTAATTTTGCGCCTTATTTTCAGGTGGGAATTGCCTGTCATATCGACAACCAGGTTGGTGCTCTGCGAAGCCTGCCTTTGATGTTTCTGTCAAGTTTTCTCAGCATGTTGGCTGCTTCGAGCGGGTTCATCAACTTGCTCAATGATCGCGCAGCCGGTCATATGCCAAAATGGGATAAAACCGTCCGCTTCCGTCAAGAAAGCTCTAGCACATGAACTTCGCCGCAGCTTTGGGATTCTATCTATCTATTTCAGTTCTGATCCTTGGATATGGGGCAATTGTTCGATCAGCCAAAAAACGCAGTTCTCGACTAAACTTAAATCATCCGGAATTGGAGGAAATTGTCACCGTCGCCACCCTCGAAGGATTCTCCGGGCATAATGTAACAGCGAGCAAAGGTCGCGAATGGCTTGCTTTTGGTTTCCAATATGGTGCATTGCTCGGTCTATTGACGCTAGTGGCGTGGATCTGGTGGGTCCTTCAGGTTCAGATCATCGCGGCGTTGACCTCGCTGTCCGCAGAGATAATAGCGGAAATAGACCGGCTAAACTTGTCGTCGCCCCCTTTCCCCGCCTTAATTCTGGTTGGATTGCCCCCACTTTGGATAGTGTTAAAAAGATTTATTAAAGACAGTATCACCTACCCATTTTTTGCCATGCACTTCATGCTTATTGCTGCATGCAGTCTGGCAGATCTTTTGAAAATTAATGGCCAGCTGGACACGATCAGCTATGCGCAATCGGCTCTGCAGTGGATCGTTTTTCTGATTATCTTTAGTCAAGGTGTTTGGGCCGTATCTTATCCCAATCCGGCAATGGCAATTCCGGGTATTTGTATTGGAATTATTATTTCATTGTCTGCAGCTTGTATGGCATTTGTTCTGATCAAAATATTGGTGATGGCCGGTAGTCCGACAATAACTGCGTTTTTTACGTATATACTATTCGGGTATTTTGTATTCGGTTCGCACCTTTGGACTCTTTCCAGAATCAGTCGCGCGGTGACCTAGTGCAAACCCAAGTCGGTAATTGAATTAACCTGAATGCACCATCCGATTTATTGAGTTGGTGGTAAAAATATCATGGCGCTTTAGCGCATTATTTCCGCTCGAGAAACGGGTGGGGGGTATTATTTGTCATCTATAAACAATAGTGCTGAATTCTTAAATAAGATAATCCAAACAAATCATATTTTTCTGTTCAGGAAGATTAAAAGTGTTACAAAACAACGCGATGATATGGAATCGCAGTTCCAGTACCTAGTTCCAATGC
This sequence comes from Ruegeria sp. CE9, assembly GCF_056537425.1. NCBI lineage: Bacteria > Pseudomonadati > Pseudomonadota > Alphaproteobacteria > Rhodobacterales > Roseobacteraceae > Ruegeria > Ruegeria sp. CE9. Next base: position 38,115 of record NZ_JBQFRO010000015.1, read on the forward strand.
TGAGCAACGGTCTCTGAATTTTCAGGCCATTTGTCTCTGGTTATCAAATTGAATTCACCTAAACTGGGGGGCCGCCGTGAAGCTGTCGCTAGAAACTAATGTATTGAATCACGATGGGGACGTTATTGTCTCGGTCGATCCGGAAACGGGAAGCTTCCGGTGGCGGGATGTTGCCCCATTCAACCCTGATGATACCCGCCTTTATACTGTAGACTCGATCTATCCAATTGGCGGTCCTCAGGATCGATTTTATTATTTCGAGTATTTGACATCGCCCGTAATTCTGAATGTTATGGATGATGACACGTCAGAATTGGTGCTGAACACTGAAGACACTTATGTCTTTCAAGGTGGTAATAATGACGACCTATTTTTTGTCACGGGCCAATACGAAGTAGAATCTGTCGACGGTGGGGCAGGGCGTGACGCTTTGGCTTTGGATTTGTCGGGCTTGGATGTTTCGGTTAACTGGGACATGAACATCGAAGGTATCGATGAATTCAAAACCCTGCCATCGGCTGGTGCACTGGGTACCGTCAATGTTCGTGGCGTCGAGGTGGTTTGGCTACATCTGGGTGACGGACCTAATGCGTTGGTTCTCTCTGATGGCGATCACTGGCTTCGCGGCGGAGAAGATGTCGATACGATTACCCTTGGAGTCGGGGACGTAAACATCGAAACAAATGGCGGCAACGACATCATCAACGCAGGCTGCATTTCCGGCGGGTTCATCGATGGTGGGGCCGGTGACGATCTGATCGTTATCGACGACTTCACGGTCGCGAAAGCCAACAACGGGCATCCAGAGTCTCGCCAAAATTTTTACTTAATCGGTGGTCAGGGTGATGACACAGTAAGAATTACCCTGGATGACAATGAAGTAAATTACCGTTATGCCTACACGACACCGAAAGTCTTCAACTACCGCCTGAACCATAATGGCGAGAACATTGATGTCACCGCCGACACCGATTTTGACGCTTTGGGAATTGATCTTGATACCTGGCTACAGTCTCAAGATGCAGATTTTACCCTGTACCTTACGCGCGCATATGTCGGTGATTTCTCTTATTACGCTCGTCTCTATTCGATGCGAGCCAATCTGGAAGATGTCGAAATACTTGAGCTCAATGGTGCAAGCCAGAACGACCTGATGTTTGGGATGGTCGGCAACGACATTCTGAACGGTGGCGCGGGTGATGATCGTATTCATGGTCGACTTGGTAACGACACGCTGATTGGCGGAGAAGGGACCGACCGGCTTTTCGGTGGATTGGGCGACGATACCTATATCATTGATGCCAACGATATCGTGGTCGAAGAAGCAGGACAAGGTATCGACACCATCGTGACCACTGCCAGCGTGTTTACTCTGGCCGACAACTTTGAAAACCTGGTCTTGGAATCGGCGGATGGTGCCATCGGGAATGGCAACGAAGATGACAACGAACTGATCGGTGGCGATGGTGCTGATGAGCTTTATGGCTTTGGTGGCGATGACGTTCTGGACGGTGGTGCTGGTGCTGATCTGCTTGTCGGCGGAACCGGACACGATACCTATCGGGTCGATGACGTAAACGACGTCGTTGTCGAGTTGGGGGGTGAAGGGATCGACACGATCGAAACAACCGCACTGGATGTATCGCTCGCGGATTTCGACAATGTCGAAAACTTGACCTTTCTATCAGAAGACGGTGCTACCGGCGAAGGCAACGAAGAAGACAACACCATTAGAGGCAATATCGGCAACGATTTCCTCTATGGCCATGGTGGTCTCGATACACTGACAGGGGGCGATGGCAGCGATGCTCTGTTCGGCGGTGGAGGCAACGACAGCCTTTCCGGTGGCGATGGTGGCGATGGCCTGGACGGCGGTCTGGGTAATGACACGTTGGATGGCGGCGAAGGCGTCGACTGGCTGTTTGGCCGCGAAGGCGATGACAGCCTGACCGGCGGCAACGGCGGCGACGCGCTGTTTGGCGGCATCGGAAATGATACGATCAATGGTGAAGATGGTGATGACGGGATCGACGGCGGTGGAGGCAATGACGCGCTGTATGGCGATGCCGGCGTCGACTGGATCGTTGCGGGTGACGGCGACGATTTCATCGATGGCGGTGCTGATGGTGATGCCATTTTTGGCGGTGAAGGCAACGACACGGCGCATGGCGGCAGCGGCAACGATGGCCTGGATGGTGGCTTCGGCGACGATATTCTTTCGGGTGGCGAAGGCGTCGACTGGCTGTTTGGTGGATTCGGCAACGATACCATTTACGGCTCATCTGCCGACCTGGATTCGGACGACACCGACGCGCTGTTCGGCCAGGAAGGCGACGACAACCTTTATGGTGGAGGCGGCGGTGACAGCCTTGATGGCGGCGAAGGCAACGACAACCTGTTTGGCGGCGACGGCAATGACTTTATGTTTGGCCAAACCGGCAATGACGTGCTTCTCGGCGGAAATGGTTCTGATGTTCTGTTCGGCGGCGAAGACGACGACGAGCTGTTCGGCGGAGAAGATGGCGACACGCTGGATGGAGGTGTAGGCAATGACCGCTTGGTTGGTGGCGGTGGCATCGACGTGTTGTTCGGTGGCGCGGATGCGGATACGTTCGTATTTGAATTCCTCGATGACAGCCCAGACATCATTCGTGATTTTGTCAGCGGTGAAGATATGCTCGAGCTGAGCGCTGCAGGGCTTGGTATCGGAACAGGACCAGGGGTTAACACTGGCCCGGATGGCGCAGTGATTGAAGAAATCAATTTCAAGACGGGTGCTGGTGTACCAATCGACTTCCTCGATCCCGGAACGCCACTGCTCTATTTTGACACCGATACCAAGGCGATCTGGCTCGACCTGAACGGAGGTGATAGCTTTGATGCGATCAATCTCGCCGGGTTGGAGACTGGCTTCCTTACCGAAAGTGATATCAGCATTTTGTGGTAAGCGCTCTGCCGGGCCCGCGCGATATGCACGGGTTCCGGTTGTGGTACCTGTCTAGCCTGCGAAAGCGGCAGCTTCGCTGTGGGCATCCTTTGCGGGCATATTGCAATTGGCTTTCAGGCGGTGGCTTTTCGCGGCCTGAACCATTTTTTCGTCTTATCGGCACTCATTTGGCGCAGCTGTCAAACTTCTAAGGAACCGGGCTTCATCGTGATTTGCGCTCGGGTTCTTGGGGCGGATGGCCGCGCGGATGCGCCCTCGTTTATACCTTGGACCCCACTATGAATAGATCGTTCACAGTTATTGATCGCCGTTGTCTATTTACATTTGCCTTTTGCGTTCTGCCGCATGGAGCCGCCGCCGGGAACTGTACCGAGAATGTTGTAGGATCGCGTGAGTTTACTTGTTCAGGCCCAGCGTCAGATTTGCCAGGTGGATCAATTGACGATTACACCAACATTTCAGGCGGTGGTGATATAACAGTTCGAACCCAGAACGGCTTCGGTCTGAACTCGGATCGAATTGCTCTTCGGATGAACGGAGATAGTGCGCGTTATGTAGACGGGTTCAGTTCGGATATCAGCGGGACCATCGGAATAGAGCTGATTGCCACTACTGGCGCTTTAGAAGTGAACACAAAGGGTAATGTGATTGGCAGGCAGAACGAGGGTATGTCGCTAACTTCTACTGGTACGGATGTTTCGATTACGTCCGAAGGTCAAATTATCGGGCGCGGTTCGGGCCTAAGTCTTGTGAACGATGGGTTCGGCAATGTGATAATTTCAACCCATGACGTAACAGGCGAAACTGGAGATGGCATCTTAATTAACGCCGGTACAGACAGTCGCAATATTTCGACCATTAGCACGGGAACCATTCGAGGTGGCAGATCTGGCATCGATCTCAGCAATATCGGAGCTGGCAATGTCTCAATCTACGCGAACAGTGTTGTGGGAAGCTTGTTTCATGGTATCCAGGCCTCGAGTACTGAGGTGGCGGGCCATATGACCATTCGCGTTGAGAATGCTGTCGAAGGCGTGCATTCTGGACTTGCGGCCAACAGCCTCGGCGATGGTGATCTGCATATAGATGTGGAGGATGTCACTGCCACGATAGGGTGGGGCGTTTTAACCGATACCTCAGAACTGTCGGGCACGACTTCGATTCGGGCGCGCGGCGACATCACTGGTGGTCGAAATGGGGTTGCCTCGGTGCATCGGGGTCGCGGCGATCTGATAGTTGACGTTCAAGACGTCACTGGAACCAACGGTACTGGTTTACACGCAACGGTTTTTTCTGGCGGTCATTTGGTGGTCCGAGGGGAAGATATCACTGGGATTGGGACAAACGCAAACGGCATTGACGTGTCTACATTCGACGGCGGTGATATCGACATCAATGTCACAAGCGCAATAGGCGATGTAAATGGGAGCGGGCTAAGGGCCACCAACTACACCCCCGGTAATATGCGCCTGCAAGTTCAGAACTCAATCGGCGGTGCGCGCGGGCGTGGCATTCTTGTCCAGAGTTTTGCTGAAGCCGCAGATATCTCTATTTCATCAACCGGTACGGTATCGGGCGGACGGGGTGGAATTGTTGCCTCAAAGAATGGTGCAGGAAACCTGGTGATCCGGGCACACAACGCTGAGGGGGGCTCAGGATCAGGTATTTCGGTCAGAACGCGGAGTGATCAGGCAAACATCTCTATAGTTGCCTCGGGGATGGTCACAGGGGGCCGAACCGGCATCGCAACTAATAACGAAGCCGACACTATGGCGCGGATCGAGCTCACAGCTGGTGCTTTGGTCACCGCAAGCTCAGGGTTGGCGATAGAAAACAGTGACGGTAATAGCCAGACTATTTTGCGCGATGGTTCATCTGTGGTCGGCGAAATCGAGCTGAACGCAGGGATCGATACGCTGATCATTGGCCAAATTGACGACTTTTCCACAATATCCGGCTTGGACGGTGGAGGAGATGCCCAAGACACGCTGATATTCACGGGCTTGGAGGGGCAGGTGCGTTCGGAGCAGCTGGCCAACTGGGATCACTTGCAGATTGCGAATGGAAGTCAGGTCAGGTTGGTTGGATCTGACCTCAACACGGTAAACAACCTTTTGGTTTCATCCGGTTCCACACTGCGGATCCGGTCTGATGTTTTTGACTACAACAGTCCCGTGGAGGTTGGCCTTGACAGCACGCTGTCTTTCAGCGGCTCAGGAGCTGGCCGCTACTCGCTCGAAAATCGGGTCCATAACGACGGCATGTTGTCATTGCAGAATGGTAGTGCCGATGATGTTTTGACTTTGGGTCGGGATATAAAGGGCAGCGGAGCGGTTGCGCTGGATGTGGATGGCGCAAACAACACGAGTGATCTGCTTGTTATCCGGGGAGACAGCAATCAAACCCGTCAGGGCGTGTTTCTCAGTGAGATTGGCAGCGATGCAGAGAACGCGCAGGTCTTTACTTTGGTGCGAGTTCTAGGTGCCAATGAGGAAAGTGACTTCTATCTGGCAGAGCCCAACTTTGTCACCAATGATGGTAAGGAGGCGGTGAACGATGGACAGATTGCCTTTGTCTTCGAGCATGATGCCCAATCGGGGACATTCGTCCTGAACCCATTTGACGCTGAAGGTAATGTGTGGATGAACCCGGCAGGCGACATCTACGCAACGGCGGTCCAGGATTATGTCGATCACATGCAATTCAGATCGTCACAGCAGCGATTTCTGGGAGTCAGCAAAGCCAGTACAACGGTACCGGGCACTGTCAGCAGAGCATTAGACAGATTTATTTCTGCGCAGGAGCTGGTTGGTTGGGTGCAAGCAGAATACCAACAGGGCAATTATGTCTACGACAGCAGATTCGTTGACAGGCATAGCACCGAAATTCGTTTCGGTGCTGGCTTACCCTTCGCTGAATCAGCAAACGGTACTTGGCTGGGAGGGCTAGAGTTTGGAGTTGGTCAACTGCAGTCAAAGATGACCTCCGCACTCACCAGTGCGAAAGTGTCGACTGATGCATTGGATGTTACCTTGAATGCGACGTGGGTTGGTACAAACGGTGTATACTGGGATAATCAACTCAAATATGCGATCTTCGAAACAGATTTTTTGCCAAACGGCGGCGAGGTAACCTTGGGTAAAGCCAGTGGCTATGGCCTATCGTTGGAATTTGGCCGTATTTATGAACTGAGCCGGAACGTGTCGGTCATTCCGCAGGCGCAGGTTTCTTATGTAAACGTTGATGCGGACGCGACCAATGTAGTGGGCGCACAGCAATTTGTTTCGGCCACTGATGGAAACAATACGACAACTCGTCTTGGTGTTAGGCTAGAGCGCGGCTTCGCCAATGGGTCGTTGGTGTATAGCCAAGCAGACTATTTCCACGCCATAGATGGAGAGATAGCTGTTGGGTTTGGCCAAAGTATCATTCAATCCAGCACTGGAGATAGCAGTGCAACGCTGACCTTGGGCACACAAGTTAACCTCTCGCAGACAAGCACGTTTTATGGAGAGTATGCAGCGAATATCGGAATAGGCGGCGAGCAGAGCGCGTCAGGTCACAGTTTCAGTTTTGGTGTCGCGATGAATTTTTGAGAGCACAGTTCAGAGGCTGCCAGCTTCTTTGTTCGACAACCAGGGATCGTGACGCAATAGCCCCGTCGGGGGGCACGTCCCAATATCTGTAAACAGCATTGCGGCCCCGACGCTTGTTCCGGTGGCTGAGCCTGCTTTGTAGATGGGTTGTTTTCGCTGCTTGTGCAGTTGGTTCAGGAACTCTTGGTTATTCGCAAATGGTCCTTCGACAATAATGGGGCCTTGGGCCCCTACATCGTTGAGCCGGGATAGCGCACGGGTTGCCAGATCGCGAGATAGCGCGTCAAGAGCGGTCGGGTTGTCGTCTTCCCGAGACGCGTGTTCGAATTCCCTCCCGCCCATAAAACGGGCCGAGGGCACCGGGTAGCCCAATGCGTTGGTATTCAGCAGGCAGTCGGGGCGCATGGAAAGATCGGGTACTGGCGCATTCATCGCCATGGCAATCACCCAGGTTCCGGTTGACAGGATCGATACAGGTTCGGGTCCCATGCCGAGATAGGGAACCAGCGAAGCGTTGCTGTCATGAATGCCTGCGACCACTGGCGTTGAGATCGGAAGGCCAGTCCGAGCCGAGATTTCGGGCATCAGTGGTCCCAGGATCTTACCAGGCAAGCAAGGCTTGGGAATTTTCTCTGAAAGGCCAAGGGCCTGAACCAGCGTTGAATAGGTGCCAGTACGCGGCAGCCAAAGATCCGTGTGACAACCCAGTGAGGTGACATCCGCTGCCGCAACGCCGGTCAGCCAATATCCCCAGAGCTGAGGGTAGGGCAGGACAAACCTGGTTCGGTCTAGCAGGTCGTGGTCCATCTGGCATTGCCAATGAATCTGGGCGCCCAGATTCAAACCAGCGGGCAAGCGCGGCGAACCGGTCAGAGAAAAATCAGGGCGCAATGCGCCATAACTTGTTGCCAGTTCGTTCGGACCGTCGTGTTCGTAATCAAGAACCGGGGCAGCCAATTGGCCATCGGGGACTACAAAGGCCGCAGCTGCGCCATGAGTGGTAACCGCAATCGCATCTACGCCATGCCGCTTGTGCAGATCGGTCAATCCCTCCAGCGCGAAGGCCCACAGGGTGCCCATGTCGTAATGGGGCCAAGGTCCGGTGGTCAGCACCTGGTTTGGGTGTTTCTCAACAGCAATTTCAGTGCCGGTTTCTAGATCGACAAGTGCAACTTTTGCGTTGGTCTTGCCGACGTCGATGACGGCTACATGGCGCGTCGTCGTCATGATTCAACCATCAGGGCAAATGGAACACTTGGGTCAGAGGTATGGCAGTTGGTTCGTTCCGCTCGTTCGCTTGCATGATGTCGGCCATGTAGGCCCACCATCTTTGCATGATCTCTTGTTCAGGCAGCGCATCCATCTTGTGATCACCTGTGCGCCACAAAACGCCGATCAGGTGGTTTGTATCTTCATCCAGAAAGATCGAATAATCAGAGATGCCCGCATCCTTGAGAAGTGTCACAAGCTCGGGCCAGATCTCATCATGTCGTTTCATGTATTCAGCCATCTGACCCGGGTTGAGGATCATCTTGAACGCGATTTTTTCCATGGCAATATGTCGCCTCAAGTCGATGTTGGTACGTGGACTGTGATCAATTCGACGCCATTGCTTTCGATCATTGCGGCGTCTGCGTCCCGAATCCGGTCATCCGTGATGAGTTTTGAAACATTTTGAATGCCGCATAAGATCATACTGTGATGGTTGTCGAACTTCGAACTGTCCGCCAGCACGACAACTTCGCGGGCTTGTTTTACCAGTGCCAATGCTGATTGGATTATCAGAGGATCGGCTTCCATGATGCCCTGATATCCGATGCCGTGCGCACCGATAAAAGCGGTCGATGCAACAAAGTTGTCGGTGACGGAGTCCTTGTAGGGTGACAGGATAATGTTCTGTCCCCGATAAACCGTCCCGCCACACAATGTGACAGTGTTCTGAGAGTGGCCGATCAGGTGCTGCGCCACGGGAAACGAGTTTGTCAGAACCTGCATGCGCCGTTGCGAGATTGAGTGAACCATATGAAAAACAGTGGTTCCACCTGACAGGATCACACTGTCACCGTCTTTACACAGTTCGGCCGCGCGGCGTGCAATGGCATCTTTCTCTGCGGTCTGGATGGTTTCGTTAAAGCTGAAAGGCCGACCGGCGAGTTCGGGTTGTGGTGGCTGCAAGGCCTCGACCCCGCCACGCAGGCGTTTGAGCTTTTTCTGATCATGCAGCATGGTTACATCACGACGGGCCGTTGCCTCGGACGCGTTCGTCAGGTCGCAGATTTCTGCAATCGTCAGGATTGGCCGGGTTTGAATGGCATTCAGAATGATCGCATGACGCTCTTTCTCGTGCATTCGCTCCTCCTTGTCGGTGACTGTAAGAGAGACGCAAAATGCCGTCAATAGCGGTCACGGGTGATCAAAGTAATTTAAGAGGACACAGAATTTCACCCTGGTTGATCGAAAATTATTGATTATGACCGATAATGGTGACTTTATGCGTCAAAGGAAATTGATCGGCAGCAGCCGTTTACGAAGGCATAGTCTAATGACGCAGGAAAATACTCTTTCAAACAAATGGGATGATGCCATCGCAGGCGGTATGAGCGAGACGGAAAAACTGCTTTATCGTTCGAATCTCCTCGGTTCCGACAAGCGCATAACCAATTACGGTGGCGGCAATACCTCGGCCAAGGTTATCGAAAAAGACCCTCTGTCTGGTCAGGATGTTGAGGTTCTCTGGGTCAAGGGCTCGGGCGGTGATGTGGGCTCGATCAAGATGGACGGGTTTGCAACGCTTTACATGGACAAGCTGCACGCGCTGAAGTCCGTCTATCGTGGCCCCGAACATGAGGACGAAATGGTTGGGTATTTGCCGCACTGTACCTTCAATCTGAACCCGCGCGCGGCATCCATCGACACACCACTTCATGCTTATGTGCCAAAAAAACATGTCGATCACATGCATCCCGATGCGATCATCGCGATCGCCGCGTCGGTCAATTCCAAAGCGCTGACCCAAGAGGTTTTCGGCGACGATATCGGATGGCTGCCATGGAAGCGCCCTGGTTGCGAATTGGGCCTGTGGCTGGAAAAGTTCTGCAATGAAAATCCTGGTGCCAAAGGCGTGGTGCTGGAAAGCCATGGCCTGTTTACTTGGGCTGATGACGCCAAGGACTGTTACGAGCTGACCATTGACGTCATCCAGAAGGCCATGACCTGGTTTGCTGTAAAGCTGGAAAACAAGCCGGCATTTGGTGGGGCTGTGCATCAAACCCTGCCCGCATCCCAACGCCGACAGGTAGCTGCGCAGTTGATGCCAGCCATTCGGGGGTATGTCAGTGGCAACCAGCATATGGTCGGGCATTTCAATGATAGCGCTGAGGTTCTGGAATTCGTCAACAGCGCCGATCTTGAGCCGCTCGCAGCGTTGGGGACATCCTGCCCCGACCATTTCCTGCGCACTAAGATCTCTCCTTTGGTGGTTGATTTTGACCCTGCTAAGCCGAATGTCGATGCGGTCATCAAAGGTCTGGACGGCGCTATCGCGGCCTATCGCGATAAGTATGCGGCCTATTACGAGCGCTGCAGACACGACAACTCTCCGGCCATTCGAGATCCTAACGCTGTTATCTATCTGGTGCCGGGCGTTGGCATGCTTTCCTTTGCGAAAGACAAAGCGACCGCACGAATTTCGTCAGAGTTCTATGTCAACGCGATCAACGTGATGCGTCGTGCCTCGGCCGTCAGCACCTATCAGGGGCTGGATGAGCAGGAAGCCTTTGACATCGAATACTGGCTGCTGGAAGAGGCCAAATTGCAGCGGATGCCCAAGCCGAAATCGCTGGCCGGGCGGGTCGCATTGGTGACCGGTGGCGCGGGCGGGATCGGTGCCGCCACAGCAGAACGTCATCTCAGCGAGGGGGCGTGCGTCGTTTTGGCGGATATCGACCCTGATGCCCTGAAGCAGGTGGCAGGCGAACTGGCGGATAAATACAGCGCAGACGTGGTGCGATCCTTGATCATGGATGTGACGGATGAGGCCGCCGTCGCAGACGCGTTTGCCGAAGCAGCGGTCGAGTTTGGCGGCGTCGATATCCTTGTGTCCAATGCAGGCATCGCAAGTTCCGCCCCAATCGAGGACACCTCGCTGGATCTGTGGAACAAGAACTTGTCGATTCTGTCTACAGGTTATTTCCTTGTCTCGCGTGAGGCATTTCGGGTCATGCGGGTTCAGGATATCGGTGGGTCGATCAGCTTTGTGGCGTCAAAAAATGGTCTCGCGGCGTCGCCTAATGCCAGTGCCTATTGCACCGCCAAAGCATCCGAAATTCATCTGGCGCGTTGTTTGGCGCTAGAGGGCGCAGAGGCCGGAATTCGCGTGAACGTGGTGAACCCGGACGCCGTTCTGCGCGGGTCGCGCATTTGGGAAGGCGAGTGGCTGGAACAGCGCGCCGGAACTTATGGGACCGACAAGGAAGGGCTGGAAGACATGTACCGGAAACGGTCGTTGCTAAAGCGCTCGGTTCTGCCAGAGGATATCGCCGAGGCGGTTTATTTCTTTTCTTCTGACGCCTCTGCCAAATCTACGGCCAACATAATCAATGTCGATGCAGGAAACGTTCAGGCGTTTACACGGTGACCACATGATCAACACATCCTTTATCGCGCAAGACAACGAACAGAATGCGGAAAACCTGCGTGCGGATTTTGACCATCTTGGCGAAAAGCTGGCGCGCCGGAATTTGGATATTCATGCGATCATTGCGCAGGCCGCTGCGTTCGAAACTGCTATTCCCAGCTGGGGTGTGGGGACAGGCGGCACGCGGTTTGCGCGGTTTCCTGGCGCGGGCGAGCCGAGTAATGTTTTTGACAAACTGGAAGATTGCGCTGTTATCCATCAGTTAACCGGCGCGGCGCCGCGCGTTTCGCTGCATATCCCTTGGGACAAGGCAGCCCCGTCTGAACTTAGGGCCAAAGCCGAGGCGCTTGGGATCGGCTTTGACGCGATCAACTCGAACACTTTTCAGGATCAACCGGGTCAACCGCATAGCTACAAATTCGGGTCACTCTCCCACACCGACCCAGCAACGCGGCAACAGGCCATCGAGCACAATATCGAGTGTATCGAATTGGGAAATGCCATCGGGTCCAAGGCGTTGACCGTTTGGATCGGTGACGGTTCGAACTTTCCAGGGCAGACACACTTTGCCCGTCAATTTGATCGGTACCTTGAAGCGTTGAAAGCAGTTTACGCAGCGCTGCCCGCTGATTGGCGGCTGTTTACCGAACACAAAATGTATGAGCCGGCTTTTTACTCCACAGTTGTTCAGGATTGGGGCAGTTCCTATCTTGCGGCGCGCGAGTTGGGTGACAAGGCACAGTGCCTTGTGGATCTGGGGCATCATGCACCAAACGCAAATATTGAAATGATCGTCTCGCGCCTGTTCCAGTTTGGAAAACTGGGCGGGTTTCATTTCAATGACAGCAAATACGGCGATGACGATCTGGACAGTGGATCGATTGACCCTTTCCGCTTGTTTCTTGTTTTCAACGAACTTGTGGATCTGACGGGCAAACCGGGCTTTGACCCGGCCTACATGTTGGATCAAAGCCACAATGTCACGGACCCGATCGAAAGCCTGATGTGTTCGGTCATCGAGGTTCAGCGTGCCTATGTTCGTGCCCTGATCGTGGATCGCGTTGCGTTGGACGGGTACCAGCAGGACAATGACGCGATTTATGCATCCAGAACCCTGCGCGACGCGTTCAATACGGATGTCGATTCTATTCTGGCAAAGGCCCGCATCCAAAATGGCGGCGCTGTTGATCCGGTCGGAACCTACCGCGCGGCGGGTTACCGTGCCCAGGTCGCCGCAAGCCGACCCGAAACCACGGGTTCGGGCGGTGGGATCGTCTAGTTTTTGCTCTGCTCAAACGCCAGCGATCTCTCTTCGCGCCACTGCGAAGGGGGCAGGCCATAGGTCTTTTTGAACTGTTTTGAGAAGTGGAATGCGGATGAGAAACCAAGGATGCCCGAGATCTCTTTCATCATTCGATCAGAGTTCAGCAACAGGTCCGAGGCGCGTTGCAGGCGGATGCTGATCTGAAACTCTTTTGGGGACAGACCCAGTTGTGATTTGAATATTCGTCTCAGGTAGGAAGAACTTACGCCAAGCTCACGCGCCAGATCTTCGACCTTGAATTCTTCGGTCGCATTTTCAGTGATGATCATGCGCGCGCGCGACAGGATATCGCGCTGTTTTTCCTTTTTTTCCTGGCGCGATTGGACAAACTCGGTGACGATCCGAACCGACATGGCAGACAGAATCAACTGGTTTCCAACCGCGTTTGACTGCACCAGATCGTGGAGATTTTGCATATGCGTCTCCAGCCCGTCATATGCGTCGTAAACAGGATTGCTGCGATCCAGGTTGCGACTGTGTTCAAAAAATTCCAGCGCAGAACCTTTGCATTCGATCCATTCTTCTTCCCATCCGGTGTCCGGATCAGGCGAATATCTGTGCCACATTCCCGGGAACAGAATCAAAACTTCGCCAGCTTTGACACGGCGTTTCTGACGGCCCCGACCAAACTCGAACCTGCCTTGCCCTGACTTGATATGCACGAATTGGTAGGCCTGCAAAACGCGACCCTTGGACCATGTGAAATGGTGATCATTCGGATGCCGGTTGGGCGGGTAATTTTGTCCCGGCAAGGTCCGGGACCGACCGGATGCAAGGAAAGTACACCCCAAAGGCGCGCATTCCGGGTTTTGGGTCAGGTACTTGAAATAGGTCGCCATGTCCTATCCTGTCTTTAGGTTCCGAAAAGTGTATGACAATGATCTTCAGGCGCAAGCAAAACATGTCAATGGCTCTCAATTTGCAATTAGGCTTGTGGAATGAATTTGCGTCGGATTTGCGGATCGATAGGCGAAGCAGCGCAGTTCTAAAAATACACTGAACCGGCGCAGACATCGGGTCGGAATGCCAAAAGGGAGCAACTAATGAAACACATTCGCAAGCTTGGATTGGCTGGGTTGCTGGCGGTTTCGTCGATCAATTCAGCATTCGCAGATGGTAAGGTCGAAGCGCCGGGGCCGTTTACGTCGGGCACGTACATGGACTGGATGCAGACGGTCTATAACCGTCCGGGTATGACCCAGATTGTCCAACTGGCGCTGACGCTTTATGACAAGGATTACAATCTGTCGCCGGGTGGCGCGCAATCCTGGAGCCAGTCGGATGACGGGCTAAGCTGGACGTTCAACCTGCAGCCTGACCTGAAATGGTCCGATGGCACGCCTCTGACTGCGCATGATTATGTATTCGGTCTGCAGCGCGCGGCCGAGCAGGGCTATGACTTTGGCTGGTATTGGGACTTTGCCGGTAAGGTAAAGAACTGGAAAGCGGCAACCGAAGGTGAGGTTGCACCAAGCGAGATCGGTGTGCGCGCAGCAGACGATCATACGCTGGTCATCGAAACGACCGCACCTGTCGCCTATATGCCTGCGGTGACAACCGCCCTGTATCCCGTTCCTCGCCATGCGGTGGAAGCCCACGGAAACGAATATGCGGCAGATGAAAGCACATTGGTTGCGTCTGGCCCGTATGTGGTTAGCGAATGGGCCAAGGCAAACAACGCCATGACCTTTGTGCCCAACGAAAATTACGTTGGCCCGTGGCCGGCAAGCCTTGCAGAAATCAAAATGGACCCTGAGATTGGGGCGCCCGAGGTCGGTCTTCCCGCCTTCCTGGCGGAAGAAGCCAGCTTTACAGGGCTGAACGCCGGTCAGATCCTTTTTGTGGAGCAGCGTTATCCGGATCAGGTTGCAACAAACACGGTGTTTGCCACCTTCTATCTGTCCTTCGACACAGATATGGCACCGTTTGATAACCCATTGGTACGTCAAGCTCTTTGGCACGCGATTGACCGCGATGAGCTGACGGAAACCGTACTGCGCGGCAGTGCGATCCCCGCCGGATCGATCGTACCAAAAGGGTTCCCGGGGCATCAGGAACAGATTGCCGGTCAGGTCACTTTTGACCCGGAAAAAGCGCGCGCTCTGCTGGCTGAGGCGGGTTATCCGAACGGCGAAGGCTTCCCCGAGGTTGAACTTTGGTCGCGTGACCAGGGCGGTTACACCGGCGCAATCACCGGCCCGACTGTTGAATATCTGCAAGCCGAGTTTGCCGAGCATCTGGGTGTTGAAATTGGCCTTAAAACGATGACCGTACGGGAATGGGTCGATGCGCTCAACAACCGGTCCAACAACTTCTTCTTTGCACCCTACGAATTTGACTATGCCGATCCGTCGAACTGGTATGGCATCTTCTATAGCGGCGGGCGTCATCACCATAACAATGATGATTACAACGCGTTGGTCGACAAAGCAGGGGCGACAACCGATTGGGACACACGTCTGGGGCACTATGCCGATGCCGAGCAGATCCTGATCGACAATGCCACCATCGTGCCTCTGGTGCACCCGGTGACCACTTCGGTCATGGCGGAAAACCTGTCCGGAGATGGAGCAGAGCCAAACGGCGCTGGCTTCACCGTTCTGGACACGTTGCCACACTATTTCTACACACACCTGAGTGCTGAATAGCCCCCTCATCACACTCAAGGAGAGAGCGTGTCATGCGCTCTCTTCAATTTCCAAGGAATGCCTGAATGCCCCAAATCGAAATTCGCAATTTGAAGGTCAGTTTCGATCAGATTGGGGGCGAAGTGCACGCGTTGCAGGGCGTTTCGATCCGGCTGGAAAAAGGTGAAAGCATCGGAATCGTCGGGGAATCCGGTTCCGGGAAATCTGTCACCTGCCTTGCCGCCCTGGGTTTACTGCCCAAAAGCTCTGCCAGAATAAGCGCCGATGCGTTGCAGGTGGCCGATGCCGATATGATGACGGCCACGAATAAGGACCTTACAGGTATTCGGGGCAGGCTTGTTTCGATGATTTTTCAGGATCCAATGAGTTCGCTAGATCCGATGTTCACCATCGGGTTTCAGATCGTGGAAACACTTCGCGCCCATCAGAAAATAACCAAAGCACAGGCGCGGGAAAAAACGATCCAGTTACTGCAACAGGTCGACATTCCTCATGCCGAGGCTGTGTTCAAACTGTACCCACATCAGCTTTCAGGCGGGATGTTGCAACGCGCCATGATCTCGATGGCGCTGTCTTGTGAGCCCGAAATTCTGATCGCGGATGAGCCGACAACGGCGCTGGATGTTACGGTTCAGGCACAGATCCTGCAACTGATTAACCAGCTGCGCAGAGAACGTGGGATGGGTTTAATCATGATCACTCACGATCTGGGCGTTGTGGCCGAAACCGTCGACAACGTGGTCGTGATGTATGGTGGCCGCGTGATGGAGCGGGCAAGCGTGACCACCATTTTCGAAGACGCGCATCACCCCTATACGCAGGCGCTGTTGTCTACGATGGATAGCGAGCGCAAGAACAAAGGCAGGCTGGTCGAAATACCCGGATCGGCCCCGAAGATTACAGCGGACTTCAAGGGCTGCCCCTTTGCCTCGCGCTGCCACAAGGCTGATCACAAGTGTTTTGAAGCCCATCCGGACGTGACAATCTTATCAGATGATCACGAAGCCTCATGCTGGAGGTTGAGCGAATGATCGAAGAAGCGCTGCGACTGGAAAACATCTCGAAGGTTTTCGGATCTCGCGTCAAAGGGCAGAGCGGCTTTCTGGCGGTTGATAATGTGTCCTTATCCTTGAAACGAAATGAAATTCTGGGGCTGGTGGGCGAAAGTGGGTCAGGTAAATCCACCACCGGGTTGATGGCGCTGCGCCTGCTAGAGCCGACATCGGGACGCATCTGGCTTGAAGGTCAAGATATCACCGATCTGTCGATGGAAGAGCTGAAACCGCTGAGAAAGCGGTTTCAGGTCGTGTTTCAGGACAGCTATTCCGCGCTGGACCCGATGTATACGGTGGAACGCCTCATCGCCGAACCTCTGGTTGTGCATGGAATGCGCAACAAATATGCGATGCGGGACAAGACCTATGAAATGATGAAAAAGGTTGGTCTGCGCCCAGATTTCGGCCCGCGATATGCCCATGAATTGTCTGGCGGTCAGCGTCAGCGGGTCGCAATCGCGCGGGCATTGATCCTGAACCCGCAAGTATTGGTCGCGGACGAGCCGACGTCGGCTTTGGATGTGTCGGTCAAGGCGCAGATCATCAACCTACTGCTGGATTTGCAGGAAGATATGGGCCTGTCCATCCTGTTTGTCAGTCACGATCTGGGCGTGATTCATTCACTGACCGACAGGGCCATGGTGATGTTCCGCGGGCGCGTTGTTGAAACTGGCAATACCAAGTCGATCTTTGAAAATCCGCGCCATCCCTATACGCGCAACCTGTTGGATGCGATCCCCAATCCGGACCCACGCCAACGAAGCGAACGCAGTTTCATGACCCGCGATCAGATCGAGGCGAGTATCCAGCGTGTGGATGGTTTGACCGGCGAAGGCCAGCGCCAATTGGTCAGCGTCGGTGACGATCACCAGGTCGAAATGCTGACGAACGGCGAGGACCTTTGACATGCTGAGTTTTGTTCTGCGCAGGCTGGCCTCGGTTGTTGTCACCTTCTTCGTGGTCTCGATCATTATCTTTCTAATGATGCACTCGATCCCGGGTGGTCCTTTTGATGCGGCCGAAATGCCGATACCGCCCGAAATTCTGGAAAAGCTTGAGGAGCGCCTGGGTCTGAACGAACCCATATATGTTCAGTATTTCAATTACATGGTTCGGGCTGCACAGCTGGATTTCGGGGTGCCGTTCCAAAGTCCCGGAGAAACCGTTTTGGGCCTGCTGGCCGAGGCATGGCCACCTAGCCTGATTCTTGGGGGGCTGGGCATCTTGCTTGGCACCGTTTTGGGAATTTCACTGGGGATTGTCGCCGCGTTGCGTCGAAATTCGATCATGGACTACATTGCCTCGGTCATCTCGACTCTTGGTTTGACCGTTCCCGTGTTTGTGTCGGCCATGCTGCTGATCCTTGTTTTTGCGGTCTGGCTGGGATGGTTGCCCGCCAGTGGTTGGGGTAGGCCCGAGCGCTGGATCCTGCCAATCATCGCCTATGCGCTTGTGCCGATGGCGACCTACGCGCGATTTACCAGATCGGCGATGCTGGATACATTGAACCAGCCCTTTGTGACGGTACTGCGCGCCAAAGGTTTGTCCGAGAGGCGGATCATCTTTGTCCATGTTCTGCGAAATTCGGCCCTGCCGATGGTGACCGTGTTCCTGCCAATGTTTGTGGGTACGGTTACGGGGTCGATCTTTGTGGAAAGCATCTTCCGAGTGCCGGGTCTGGGTTCATTCTTTGTCTCCAGCATTCAGAACCGCGATTATCCCATGGAAATGGCCCTGATGCTGTTGATCACCCTGATGTTCTGCATCGCCTTCCTGATCTCAGATTTGCTGTACATGCTGCTGAATCCCCGTATTCGCCATGGAGGAGAGAGCAAATGACAACCAACGCAAATGTACCTGGGCCAGGCGAAGACGGGCTGACCGCAAAAAGCCATAGCCAGTTGTATTTCGCGTTTCAGCGGTTTCTGCGCAACAAGGCCGCCGTTGTCGCCGCATTTGTTCTGATCGTGATTGTTCTGCTGGCGATCTTCGCGCCTTTGGTAGCCAGCGATCATTATGCCGCCCAGGATTATCTTCGCGACTCTTTGGCTTTTCCCAGTGCGGACCACTGGTTCGGTGTGGACAATCTGGGGCGTGATTTGTTTTCGCGCATCGTGTACGGCGCGCGGATTTCCGTCGGGCTGGGGTTTGCGGCGGCCTTTTTCGCGACGTTGATCGGTATCCCCCTGGGCGCTGCCGCGGGCTATCTTGGCGGCCGTGTAGACTGGTTTATCATGCGGGTCATCGAGATATTCTCGGTCGTGCCGCCCCTCTTGGCCGCGCTGTTGCTGGGGGCTTTGATCGGCGGTGGCGTCTTTTCCATCCTGTTTGTGGCAACCTTGTTCGGGTGGGTGCAAATCTGCCTTTTGGTCCGGGCGCAATTCAAAGCCTATAAGGAGCGCGAGTTTGTAACGGCGGCGCGGGCCCTAGGGGCCGGGTCAAGTTACATTGTCCGCAAGCACCTTTTGCCCAATGCGATCTCGCCGATTATTGTGGGTTTTGTGCTTGCGATTCCACAGGCAATGATGCTTGAAGCGGCGCTGAGTTTTCTTGGCGTCGGCATTGCGCCGCCCGTGCCCAGCTGGGGTCAAATGATCAACACCGGAACGGATTACATGTTCTTTTACTGGCACATGACAGTGTTCCCAACATTTGCGCTGGCAATCACGATTCTGGCCGCTACGTTTGTCGGCGACGGTCTCAGGGATGCGCTGGACCCAACGATGAAGGCGAACTGACTTGTCTGACCTGCGCTCTGAATTCTCGCTGGACCCAGACATCGCATTTCTGAACCATGGATCCTTTGGGGCCATTCCTAATACTGTGATGGATGAGGTCAGTGCGCTCTATAAGCGTATCGCCGCCAATCCGGTCTCGTTCTTCGACCCGATCCGGGCGGGCGAGGGCGTTTTCAACCAAAATTCCGAGCTGTCCCATGTCCGGCGCTTGCTGGGCGATCGTTTGCACGCAGACCCGATGGATATTGTAGGCGTCACAAATGCCTCAAATGCCATGAACAGCGCGTTGCGCAGTCTGCCCTTTGAAAAAGGCGACGAAATCGTCACGACCGATCACGAATACGGCGCGGTGATGAAGCTGTTAGAGCTTGTGTGTCGCGACACAGGCGCAGTGGTCAAGGTGGTTGATATCCCGACCGATTTATCCAGCGCGGAAGAGTTCACTGACCGCATCGTCGATGCGTTTTCCGAGCGTACAAAGGCCATGGTGATCAGCGTCATCACGTCACCAACCGCGCTGCATTTTCCCGTCGCCGAAATTGTCCGCGAGGCCCGAGAGCGCAATATCTGGTCTATTCTGGATGGGGCGCATGTGCCGGGGTTGGTGCCC
Organism: Ruegeria sp. CE9; assembly: GCF_056537425.1. Classification (NCBI taxonomy): domain Bacteria; kingdom Pseudomonadati; phylum Pseudomonadota; class Alphaproteobacteria; order Rhodobacterales; family Roseobacteraceae; genus Ruegeria; species Ruegeria sp. CE9. The sequence goes on from NZ_JBQFRO010000015.1 coordinate 57,669, forward strand.
TTTTCCATTCGCGATGTTGACCCGGACATCTTTGCCGGGAATTGCCACAAATGGATGATGGCGGCAAATGGCGCGGGTTTCTTGTATGTTCGGCGGGATTTGCAGGATGCTATTGAACCCACAGTTCTCAGCAATGGCTGGCTGGATGTGACCACGGACCGCTCCAATCAGGGACCGTTCGGAAACAGCCGATATGTGGACCGGATGGGTTTTCCCGGAACACCCGACGTCATCCCGCTGCTGACAGTCCGCGCGGCGTGCGACTTTGTGGAACGCACCGGCTGGTTGTCATTGTGTCGAACCTCTGCGGAAGTTCTGGAGGACTGGGCACAAGAGCTTGTGGCGGAACTGGATCTGCCGCGTTTGGCCCCCAGAAAGATGCGCGCACCGCAGCTGGTTTCCCTGGATCTTAGGGTTGAACGCAAGGACTTGCAGGCCCGGTTGTTCAACACTTATGGGATTGAAATTCCAGTTATCCCCTTCAAAGCCCGCAGTTTTATTCGCGCATCCTTTCAACCGTACAACGATCAGAGCGATCTGGATCGTCTAACCAAAGCTCTGCGCGCCGAGCTTTAGCCCCGGACCGGCAAGTTCAAGCGAGGCGCCCGTTTTGGTGTTTCACACGTCGGATGGGGATCGAGCTTTCGATAGATGCAACGCCGGGTATCCGAGTGAGTTTCCCTGTCAGAAAGCTCTCGAACTCGCGCAGATCGGCGACAACGACTCGTAAAAGATAATCGAAACTCCCGGTCATCAACCAACAATCGACGATCTCGGAACAGGTGCTGACATGGCGTTCAAAATCGTCGAGCAAGCTGTCGATCTGCCTGTCCAGACGGACTGAGACAAACACCGTAAATCCAAACCCCAGCTTTTCGTCATCCAACTGAATTGAATAGCCTTGGATGATCCCTTCTGCCTCAAGCTTGCGGATTCTTCGCGCACACGGGGAAGGGGACAAACCGACCCGATCACCCAAGTCGTTCAATGAGATTCGGGCATCTTCCTGAAGCTCTCGTAGTATCCTGATGTCCAAGTCATCCATTGGGTATCTGCTTTGGCTGTTTCTGCTAAGTAATGGCTGTTTCTTAGTCGAATACCGCCAAATTCCTTCGATTACACGAAAAATTGGCACATTTTTCGAGTCAGGCTTTGATAATTTGCGCGTGAGGAGACGGGCATGCCAACAAAGATCGAACATCTCAAAACTATCGAACAAAGACTTTTATGGTTGTCGCATTGGATGATCCATCACGCCAACAATGTGCGGCCCAAAGTCGACACGATCAAAACCGGCGGGCATCAGGCATCGTCGGCGTCGATGGTCTCGATCATGACAGCGCTGTATTTTTCAGCGCTACGGCCCGAGGATCGGGTTGCGGTCAAACCTCACGCGTCCCCAATCTTTCATGCGATGCAGTACCTTATGGGCAACCAGACCCGCGACCGTATGGAGAATTTTCGCGGATATGGCGGGGTGCAATCTTATCCCAGCAGAACAAAAGATGTGGATGACGTGGATTTTTCAACCGGCTCTGTCGGTCTGGGCGTGGCCATCACTTCGTTTGCCTCGCTGGTTCAGGATTACATCGCGGCCAAAAGCTGGGGCAAAGATGTGCCAATGGGTCGAATGGTGGCTTTGGTCGGCGATGCCGAACTTGATGAGGGCAACATCTATGAAGCCCTGCAAGAGGGGTGGAAGAACAATCTTCGCAATACCTGGTGGATCATTGATTACAACCGTCAGTCTCTGGACGGAATCGTGCGCGAGGGATTGTTCGAACGTGTCGAAAAAATCTTTGATGCATTTGGGTGGGACGTAGTGCGCATTAAGCATGGCGTGCTTCAACGCGCGGCCTTCGAAGAGCCGGGTGGCCAAAAGCTACGTGAATGGATCGATTCCTGCCCCAATCAGGACTATTCGGCCCTGACCTTTATGGGGGGCGCAGTCTGGCGCAAGCGTTTGCTGGACGATCTGGGGGATCAAGGGGACGTATCCGCCCTGATCGAACGGCTCAGCGACGACGAGCTTTCTGCTTTGATGGAGAACCTCGGCGGCAATTGCGTTGAGACCATGGCCGCCGCGTTTGATGCGATAGATCATGACCGCCCGACCTGTTTTCTAGCCTATACAATCAAAGGGTGGGGCACCCCGATCGCAGGCCATAAGGACAATCACGGCGGTCTGATGAATATCGCCCAGTTTGCGAAATGGCAGCGCTATATGGGCGTCGCAGAAGGTGAAGAATGGGAACCGCATGCGACCGTCAAGAACCCCTCGGCACTGCGTGCTTTCCTATCTGATGTCCCGTTCTTTTCGAAAGGAGCGCGTAGGCATTCCGATGCCCACATAGATGTCCCGAACATAAAGGCGGACACTGGCCGCGAAACCTCGACACAGATCGCGTTTGGCAAAATACTGGACGACCTCAGCAAACGTGACAACCCGCTTGCGGAACGCATTTTGACGACGTCACCTGATGTGACTGGCACCACCAGCCTGGGCCCCTGGGTCAATCGGCGCAAGTTGTTTGCCCGATCCGAGCAGGCGGATGCTTTCATTGAACATCGCATCCCATCTACGGCGAAATGGGAATTTACCCCAGACGGTCAGCATATCGAACTTGGTATCGCCGAGATGAACCTAATGCTGCTATTGGCTGCTGCAGGTCTGTCGCATTCCCTGTTCGGCAAGCGCCTGATCCCGATTGGAACGGTCTACGATCCTTTTGTTCATCGTGGTTTGGACGCTTTGAATTACGCTTGCTATCAGGATGCCCGCTTTCTTCTTGTCGGGACACCGTCGGGCGCGACGCTTGCCCCCGAAGGTGGCGCGCATCAGTCGATCGGAACACCGCTGACTGGAATGGCTCAGGACGGTTTGGCAAGTTTTGAGCCTGCCTTTGTCGACGAGCTTGCAGTGATCATGGAATGGGCCTTTGACTATATCCAACGCGATGGTGATGCGATTTTTGATGAACGCACGTGGCTGCGTGACGCAACAGGCGGATCAGTTTATCTGCGCCTCACGACGAAGCAGTTGGAACAGCCGGGCAAACGCGTGGACCAAGCGTTCCGACAAGGTGCGATTGACGGGGCCTATTGGCTGCGAAAACCGGGTCCGAATTGTGAGGTTGTAGTTGCCTATCAAGGTGCTGTGGCGGACGAGGCGATCGCGGCGGCGGGACTTATCGCAGAAAGCCGTCGCGACATTGGGGTGCTTGCGGTCACCTCTGCCGACCGGTTGAACGCTGGCTGGACAGCCGCGCAGCGGGAACGCGCGCTTGGCAATTCAGCGGCGCAGAGCCATATCGAGCAGCTTCTGGCACCACTGCCACCTTACTGTAAATTGGTAACAGTTTTGGATGGACATCCTGCAACACTGAACTGGCTGGGCTCTGTGATGGGGCATCAGACGATTTCACACGGGGTCGAACATTTCGGTCAGACAGGATCAATCGCGGAATTGTATCGACATTTCCGAATTGACCGCACCGCACTCGTGCAGTCAGTAAATGCGCTGACATCGGGTCGTCCTCTACTACAGTCGGATATGTCGAGAGCTTTGAGGGTGAGTTGACTGGCGTGCTTAAGTTTGCGTCCAGAGCCCTGGAATAGCCTTTCGTAAAGGCTTTGGCATGACCCTATCAATGGGTTGGGCCCGGCCTAGAACATGGCGTTCAGACAGAATAAGTTGTTAGCTACCGTTTTGGCCTGCTTCCTCCATGACCCAATCCCGAAAGGCCTTTAGATGTGCGTGCTCCATGGTGTCAGATGGGTAGACCAGGTGATAGGATCGCGAGGGTTTGAATTCTTCGATAAAGGGTTGGATCAATTGCCCTGAGTTCAACTCGTCTCGGATTAGGCTTAGAAGTCCGAGAGATACTCCCTGCCCAGACAACACTGCCCTCAGTAGAACGCTGGAATCATCAATAACGACGCCGGGTAAAGAGCCACCTGTCTCGACACCCATAGCATCAAACCATTCCAGCCAGTCGTGTTGATCCTTCCAATGCAACAGTGGCAACTTCAACAAGTCTCGGGGATGGCTTGGAAGAGTTTCGCCAGCCAAAAGCGTCTGACTGAGAACCGGAGAGGTCTTAAATTGTAGCAGCGCTTCAGAGGTCAAACCCGGCCAGCGTCCGTTGCCCCAAGCGAGCATCAGATCCGTTTCGCCGTCAGAAAACTCGACCCCGCCCGGCGAATACTGCAGATGCAGGCCAGTTTCAGGAAAGCGTTGCCAAAAGCTGAACAAGCGTCTGGACAACCATTGCGACCCGATCAGGGCGCCGACGCCGACTGTGATGGAAGATCGGCTGGCGGTCTGACGAGTCTCTTGTACCGCGCGCTCCAGCCGCGCAAAGATTGCCTCGCAAGCTTCGGCAAAACCCTGTCCGGCCTCGTTCAGCACAACGGATTGAGCGTAGCGATCAAACAAGGAGCAGCCCAAGTAGGTTTCAAGGGACTTGATCTGGGCGCTGACGGCTGTCGGCGTCACACCAAGCTCGACCGCAGCGCGTTTAAAGTTTCCGTAATGGGCCGCGACGGCAAACACGCGTATCGCTGCGAGTGGAGGAAAGTCAGATGATGTCAGCATTATTAGGGCAATTTCAAGTTACTCTAGGTGCAGAAATTATTAATCTTTGAATTGCAGATAGAGCAAGGCAATCTGATGCTCGACATTGTGCCCGCCAAACAGCGGGACATGAGTGTGCTTGTCAGGAGCGAACCCCAAATGCCACGAGATACCCCCTTACAGGCCCAATATTATACGCAGCCAGAATGGTTTGAGATCGACAAGGAGAAGATCTTTTTTCGAACATGGCAATGTGTCTGCCACGTCTCCGAGATAGCTGAGCCGGGTGATTTCAAGACTTTCACCATCGTCGATGAGGATGTCTTTGTCATCCGAGCACAGGACGGCGCGGTTAACGCCTACTATAACATCTGCCGTCACCGCGGTCATCCGCTGGTCGAAAGTTCTGGCAAGGGTAAACGGGTTCTGGTTTGCCCCTATCACGCTTGGACCTATGAGGTGAACGGCAAGCTGCGCCGCGCGCCGGGATCAGTGGCCAGCGATGGGCTTAGCTGTGACCAGATCAATCTGCGCAAGATCCAGGTTGAGGAGTTTTGCGGTTTCATCTTCGTTAATCTGGACGAGGACGCAGCACCCATGGGACCAGAGCTGGAAGAGTACAGGCAGAACCTGCTTAGCTTTCACCCCGACCCCTCGCAGCTCAAGTTCGTCTGTGAGACCGAGATTGCCCATGACAGCAATTGGAAGCTCTCGGTCGAGAACTACAATGAATGCTATCATTGCCCTACCGTTCACGCGAGCTCGCTGACGCATGGTGTACTTGAAATGGAAGGGTACACGACCATACCCAAAGGCAAGACCATCTGGCATGATGGCAAGGCGCAGACCAAGAATGAAAAGCAGTATGACTACGATCTGACAGCCAGCCCGCGTGCGGATGATTACGGGGCGTACTGGATTTTCCCTAACGTTTCGATGTGCTGCTATCCCGGCGGGTACTTTACGATCCGGCAATTTTTGCCAGTAGCCTGGAACAGGACAATCTATCGCTATCGCTGGTTTTCCAGTGGCGACATCGCGGATGAAGATGTGATCACGTTGATGAACAAGCACAAGGCCACCACCGGTGCCGAAGACGAAGTGGTCGTATCCAAGATCCAGAAGGGCATGCAAAGTCGCGCGTTCGAACCGGGGCCCTACGTTATCGGCGATGGCTGTGGCGCGATGAGCGAGGTGGGATTGCGCCATTTCCACAACCTCTATCGCGACGCGTTGGGAGAGCTGTTATGAGCGACGCAATTCGCCAGGACCTGGCCGCCCTCTATCGTCTTGCGCATCACTATGGATGGACCGATCTGACCTCAACCCATATCTCGGCTCGGCTGCCCAATGATCCCGGTCACTACTTACTGAATTCGCACGATTTGATGTTTGACGAGATCACAGCGTCGAACCTGACGCGCATGTCTTTTGACGGGCATGCGGTAGATGACGCGCCGCGCTCTGGTCGGATCGTCAATTTGGCCGGACATATCATCCATTCCGGTGTTTTGGAGGCGCGACCAGATGTGAACTACGTTATCCACAGCCACACCCGAGCCGGAGTTGCCGTATCAGCCATGCCCGAGGGTTTGATGCCACTGTCGCAGCATGCCGGTTTCGTCTTGGGCACATTATCCAGCCACCCGTATCAGGATTCGACCGTCGTAGAGGATGAGGGCGCATTGCTGGCGCAGGATCTGGGCGACAACTTTGCTATGCTACTGCAAAATCACGGGCTGTTGGTGGTTGGACGTACGGCTGCAGAGGCGTTCATTTATCACTACTACCTCGAGATGGCCTGCAAGATTCAGGTTGATATTCTGGCAGCGACGGATAAGCCGATCGAAATACTTGAGGATGCGATGGCGGCGCTGCATGACTGGGGTTCGCCGAAAAACGGCCCCCATGGCGACGTGCAATGGCCCGCCTTGATCCGTATGCTGGACCGCACCGTGCCGGAGTATCGGGCATGAGTGACGCTCTGATCCTCTGCCAGCAACAGGGTGCTTGTCTGAAGGTGACTCTCAACCGACCTTCAAAGGCGAATGCCCTGACAGGAGCGATGCTGATCAATTTACGCGACATCTTTCGGGCAGCGGCCAGCGACGATGCGCTGCGCTCTGTCATCCTGACTGGCGCAGGAGACCGCGTGTTTTGTGCGGGCGCAGATCTGAATGAGCTTTCAGATGAACAGGGCGGGCCGGATCCTTGGCATGAGATGGCTGAAGCGCTGCACGCGATCCCGGTGCTGACCATCGCTGCGATCAACGGTCCCTGCATGGGGGGTGGTCTGACGCTGGCCCTGGGTTGTGACATTCGAATTTGCGTCCCTGAAGCACGGTTCGCTTATCCGGTGCTCAGAAACACAGTGCTGCCGGGGCAATATGATGTGGATCGATTGAAAGCGCTGGTCGGGCTGGGTCGGGCCTCCGCAATTCTGCTGGGCGATTCCACTGTCAGCGCGACCCAGGCTGACGCATGGGGCCTTGTCGACCGTGTGACCGCGCGCGAGGCGCTGGGGGAATCCTGTCACGAAGTCTGCTCAACAGCCTCGGCAGCCGACGGTACGCATCTGAAAACACTTAAATCCATGCTCGGGAGGGCGAGGCCATGAAAGGTATCCGCGTTGTTGACATGACCTCGGTACTCTCTGGGCCATTTTGTACTTGGCTGCTGGCCAGCATGGGCGCGGATGTAATCAAAGTTGAGAACCCTGCCGGTGACCTGGCCCGCAGCACCCCGCCATTCGAGGACGACATCAGCCTCTACTTCGCCTCGCTCAACCGTAACAAACGATCTGTGGTGCTGGACCTCAAGACCAAAGGTGGCAAGGCGGCGCTGCACAAGCTGCTGACGACCGCCGATGTTTTTGTCGAGAATATGCGACCCGGGGTACGTGACCGGCTGGGCTGCAGCGATGCTGATTTGAAACAGATCAACTCGCGCCTGATATCGGCTTCGATCAGTGGATTTGGCCAAACCGGCAGCCTATCACATCGCCCAGCCTACGATATCGTGGTTCAGGCGATGAGCGGCATGATGAGCATCAACGGTGAGCTGGACGGAGACCCGACCCGTGTGGGCTTTTCGGTTGGTGATATCTCGGCCGCGCTATTCACCACCATCGGAATTCTACAGAGGCTTTACGAACGTGACGCTCAAGGCGCGGCCGAGACCGGGCATCTCGACGTCTCAATGCTGGCGTGCCAATGGGTCTGCCTTGAAAACGCGTTTGCCCGTTATCTGAATGCCGGAATCGTCGCCGGTCCGATTGGTTCGCGCCATCCATCCATGACGCCGTTCGAACCCTATCCAACAGCCGATCGCGATATTGTCATTGGTTTAGGCGGCGATAAAGACTGGCCAAGGTTTTGCGAGGCGATCGACTATGTCGCACTGCTGGATGATCCCCGCTTTCAGGGTGACGAAGCACGGCTTGCAAACCGTGATGCATTGGATGAGGTTCTGGGCGCGCACCTGAAACAGCATCCCGCTGCCCATTGGTTGCAGATCCTGATCGACAACGGCATCCCCTGTTCGATGGTAGAGAATGTGCAGACCATCGCTGACAGCCCCCTTGCAGAAGAATATGCAGCCTTTTCAACAGTGAACGCAAACGGACGGGACATGCGCTTTGCCCGAAACCCGCTTGCCGACCGCGCCTTGCGGGAAACCCCCGCACCCGATCTGGGTCAGCACACTGGCGAGGTTTTGGCCGAGCTTGGGTATGATGCCAACGCTATCGCCGCACTGTCCCGTTGACTCCACCTATTCGACACATACAGGAACTAGCGCATGCCCCAGTTTCGGACTGTTGACGACGTCACTTTGTACTATGAAGACAGTGGTGCGGGTGCTCCGATTGTCTTTGTCCACGAGTTTGGCGGCGATTACCGCAGCTGGCATCGTCAGGTCTCGGTTCTGTCCCACAGCTATCGCTGCATCACCTACAGTGCGCGAGGATTTCTGCCATCGTCGATCCCCGCTGAACGCAGCCAATATGGTCAGCAACAGTCAACCGGCGATCTTCTGGCGCTGCTGGATCACCTGAATCTGGAAGCGGCGCATCTTGTGGGCACCTCCATGGGCAGCTTCACCAGCCTGGACTTTGCGCTCAACCACTCGGACCGGGTTATCACCGTTACGCTCGTGGGCAACAGCTCAGGCCCGCGTAACGCGGAGGAGCGTGAGACCTATCGCCAAACATGGATTGGGCATGAGGCGCAGCTACGAGAGGAACATGGCGGAGATGGTGCGGTGGCGGTGCTGGGGGATGACCCGGCCTATCAGAGCTTTTGCTTGAACGATTCCGAGGGTTGGGCGATCTACAGCGACAACTTGCGCAGCCAGTCATCCGAAGGTGCCGTCCATGTTCTATCTACGGTACACTGGAACAGACGATCGCTATTTGACGCTCAGACACAGCTTGCAGCGTTCGAAAAGCCCGTTTTGTTGGTGACAGGCGACGATGACTACTACCTCGTAGCAGAGACGAATGCGTTTCTCGAGGAAGAGTTACCTGACGCCAGGTGGCGTCGCTTTCCAGCGACAGGCCATCTGGTCAACATCGAAAGGGCCGAAGCATTCAACCAACTGCTTGCTGAGTTTGTGAGTGAGCAGCGATAGCGAAAGCTAATCGCTGTCGCAAGACCACTTCAAACACGGGCCGCCGGCCGATCCAAAAGTTTACTCAACGGGCTTGCGGTAGGCCCCTAAGTGCAAACGTCACGCCGGTCGCCCGATATCGTCGCCCGGCTGTTGTATTTCATCGACGCTCAGTTCCGCTGTTGGGCGTCAATTTGGTTCATCACCCCTGAACAGCCCCGCGATCAGCATTCAATTTCTGTCCGGTGATGTTTGCAGCCAAGGGTGAGGCCAGATAAAGATAACTCAGGGCAACGTCATCGGCTTTCTGGAAGCCAGGCAGAGATTGGCCGGCGCTGATTTCATCCTCAATCTTCTCTTCTGAAACACCCCGATCCTGGGCCATTTCGCGCAGCGTGTTCAGGGCTGGCCCAGTCAGAACCCAGCCGGGGCAAACCGCATTGACGCGGATACCGCGGGGGCCCAGCTCTTTTGCAATAACACGCATAAAGCCGATATTCGCGTGTTTTGAAGATATATACGCGCTAAGATCTGGTTCTGCCGTCGTGCCCCAGATCGAAGCGGTGATGATAATCCGACCGCCGGGACCCATCAACGGCACTGCAGCGCGGGTGGTAAGGTAAGTCCCGCTGACGTTGATATCGATGACGCGACGAAAGCGGGTCTCGGCCTCATCGCTCTGGTCGCTGATCGGAGTGACGTCCTCTAGCCCCGCATTGGCGACGAAGACATCCAAGCTGGGGATTTGTGCAAACACCCTTTTTACCCGGGCACTGTTGGTGATGTCGCAGGTCCATCCGGTCACGCTATGACCGGTTTCTTGTGCCAGATCATGTGCGACCCGATGGATCTCATCTCCTTGAGAAAGGATATGCACATCAGCACCATGTTGAGAAAAGGCGCGCGCAACTCCATAGCCTATGCCACGGCTTGCGCCGGTTACCATTATCGTCTGGCCGGTGAAATCGAGGCCGGAGATCAAAGCCATATCAGCTCTCCTATAGCAGAGGGCCAAGCAGGGCCCAGAGTGGATAGACGCACACAATCAAAGGTCAGGTACGCAGCACCTGACCGACTTTTTCAGAAGTATGACGGGTTCACTTTTCAGTGCCGTCGACACCCGCGATGGCCAGGTGCGGAAGCGGCATAACGCCAATCTGGAAGAACAGGCCCAACGTGTCTTCGTGATACAAATAATCGGTGACCTTGCCGTTTTCGTCGAACTTGAACCATTCCGCGCCATAGATGTCGATCTTACGGCCGGTGCCAGGCACGCCGTAAAAATCGCCCTCATGCGTACCACGCAGGCGAAAGCGCGACATTACGGTGTTTCCGTCGGCGACCAGATCAATTGCGTCTTCGTGGATATCCGGAAACGCGTCGCGCCAGAAATTCACTAGCGTTTTGAACCCATCGCGACCACTAGGCCAACCTTCCAGAAACTGAGCATGGCTGACATCTTCATTGAAGATTTCATCAATTCGGTTCATGTCGCCTTTGTTCCAGCAGGTGTTGTAGATATCTGCCACGGTCGCCTTGTTGCGCTCTTGTTCGGTCATGTTTTTCTCCGGTCGATAAGTGTTCTGCCGGGAAAGTGACAATTTGACCTTACTAATGTCACCCGATGAAACCTCAGGTCTTGGCTGAAGAGAATTCAGGCGCGGAACCCACATTGTTGCGCCTATGAAAAACGCCAACGCCACTCAACCTGACTGATTCCAGTGCGCTGAGAGGTGACTGTCCAGTCGCACGATGTGGCTGAACGTTCATTCGGCGGAGGTGCCGTGGAAAGCTTGAACAATACTTGCTTCCACTCCTCCTGCCGCCGCAACCAGTTCCAATTGGGAGGGACAAAATGGCAAAGACTTTTCTACAATCGACCCTTGGTGCGATTGCCCTTGGGATAAGCGCGACCATAACCTTGGCCGACACCATTTCCCTGGGCGCGCCGATCCCGCTGACCGGATATTTCGCGGCTGACGGTGAGACGATGGAGCAGGCGATCAACCTCGCCGTCAATGAGATTAACGCCGAAGGCGGCTTGTTGGGCAGCTCGATCGAAGTTGTGACATTCGATATCGGTGACCTGACACCCGACAAACTGGCTGCAGCGGCTGCAAACCTGATCGAACGCGAAGGCGTTAGCGCGCTGATTAACGGTTACGGCGGTATGGGGCCGGATATTCCGGCCTTCTGCCCTTACGGTATCCCTTACATCCACAACGACGCGGTCGCCGGAGTGATTGATCTGGCCGAGCGGATGCGCTGCAACGCGATCTTCAACGCGTCCGATATCGATCTGAACTATGGCAAAGCCCAGTTCGACATGATGATGGTCACCGGGCATGACTTCGACACCAAGCGTCTGGCGATTGTGCATGGTGATTTCGAATGGGACATCAACAATGCAATATCAATGGCGGACGCTGCCGAGGCCGCAGGTTGGGAGGTCGTCTATGTGCAGGAGGTGCCCTATGACACGGTGGAATGGACTGGAATCCAAAGTCAAATCCGCGAAGCGCAGCCTTCGCTGATCCATCTCGAGGCGCTGGAACCAGCGGTCGCGACGACGTTCCTGTCGCAATACAAGGAAAACCCTGCGGGCGATGCGCTGCTGAATGTAGGTTATATCGGGGCTACCACCGGCCTGGATGACGTGATTGCGCAAGGCCAGGCAGAGGGTTTGTTGTCATTCACTCTGAACGCACATCAGGACAACGATGCTGGCAATGCTTTTGTCGAGCGGTGGGAAGCAGCTTATGGGTTTGAACCTTCTGTCAGCCTTGCCGCCGCCGTATACGACATGGTCTATATGTGGGCCGCGGCGGTCGAACAGGTTGGTGACGCATCGGATTACAACGCCGTCGCAGATGCGATCCGCTCGATGAAGTATCAAGGCCTGGTTGGCACTTTTGCCTTCAACGAACGTAACTTCATCAACAACGGTTCGAACACTCAGCCAGCACAACTGTTTCAGGTGCAAAACGGCGAACGCGTGCGTCTGGTTGTAGGTGATCAGAAGGTTGGCGAGATCGCTCAGCCTGCTTGGATCAACTGATATTCCTCAACTGACCGCGCTTCGCATAGTGCCGGGGCGCGGTACTTTCTTTCAAAATTCGGATCAGTACAGGAAATCGCTCCATGACGCAAATGTCGTTGGAAAATGTCACGATGCAGTTCGGGCCCTTCCGAGCACTTACCGACATGTCATTTCAGATCGAACGGGGCGAGATTCTGGGTGTGGCCGGGCCCAATGGAGCTGGTAAATCGACGCTGATGAATGTCTGCACTGGCGGGCTGAGGGCGAGCGCCGGGCAAGTGCTTTTTAATGGGCAGGACATTACTCGGTTCAAACGGCACCAGCGCTGTGGGCTGGGCATTGCTCAGACCTTTCAGATCCCTACGCTGCTGGCCTCGGTCTCGGTCGGAGAGAACCTTTTAGCTGGGCACATATTTGGTCGCGAGGCACGCGGCGATGAGACGGGCATCGCGATTGACGAAATCTTGTACCTGACCCAGCTGGAAGATCACTTAAACCTGCCTGCGGCACAGGCAGACCTTCTGACGCGCAAACGGATCATGCTGGGCGCGGCACTGGCCACGGGCCCCGAGATCATCTTTATGGACGAGCCTTTGGGCGGGTTGAACGCAGAAGAAATTATCGAGTTTCTGCAAGTCATCCGTCATGTGCGCGAAGAGCTGGGCATCACCATCGTCATGGTCGAACACAAGACCCGTGCGCTGGCCGAAATTGCCGACCGTGTGCTGATCATCAACTTCGGCGAGTTCGTCATGCTCGATACTCCGCAGGTGGTGTTGAACGACGACCACGTAGTCGAGATCTATCTTGGAAAGAAACACGATGCTTGACGTCATTGGTATCAATGCCTTTTACGGCGATTTCCACGTGCTACACGACGCCTCATTGCGCGTAGGCAAGGGTGAAATGGTCGCCGTTGTGGGGGCCAACGGACATGGCAAAAGCACGCTTCTCAAGGCGATTTGCGGTCTGACCCCTATCAAATCGGGCATGATCCGGTTCGAAGATAGCGACGTTGCAGGTCGTAAGGCCCCGCTTTTGGTTGGGCAGGGGCTGGTCTACGTGGCCGAGGATCGACGCCTGTTCCCAGACATGACCGTTCTGGAGAACCTGCAACTCGGTGCCTATCTGGCCGGCGCGCGCGCGCATGAGAAACACAATCTGGATCGTGTGTTCACGCTCTATCCCCGTCTGGCCGAGCGCCGCAAACAGCTGTGCCGTTCGTTGTCGGGGGGCGAGGCGCAAATGGTCGCTTTGGGCCGGGGGCTGATGTCGAACCCAACGCTGCTGGCGATTGATGAACCTTCGCTGGGTTTAGCCCCGAACCTGACGGAAATGATGTTGAACACGGTGTCGCAGCTCAATCAGGACGGTTTGACCGTGCTGATCGTGGAGCAAAGCCTCGCTTTGCTTAAGGGCATGATCGATCGGGTCTATTCGATCGAAGAGGGCATCGTGCGCGAAACCAATGCCGAAAACATGCAGGAAGTGCTATGACGCAGATACTTGAAATCCTGATCAGCGGCATCACTCAAGGGGCCGTCTATTGTGTAGTCGCGGTGGGTCTTTCGCTGGTTTATGGCGCTTCGCGCATTCTGAACTTTGCTCATGGTTCTCTCTATTCACTCGGTGGTTTTTTAGCCTGGTATCTGGTTGCCGGTGGACCCGGCCTTTCGTTGTGGCTGGCCTTTCTCCTGATCCTACCGATGCTGGCTTTGACCGGTGTGGCCATTGAACGGGCCATCATCCGGCCTTTGCGCGGCTCGGACAATTGGAAGATCAATACCATAATGGTGACGCTGGGCCTGGCCTTCATAATTGAAAACGGCCTGCAACTGGTTTTTGGCCCCGGCACGCGCACCATCCCGCCCTTCATCGAAGGATCGCTGAGCATCGGCGGCATCACCATCACCTGGTACAAATTGTCGATCTTCGTGATCTCGCTCGCATTGGTCGGCGCGTTAGAGCTGTTCCTGTCCGCAACCCGGTACGGTCAAGCCGTGCGCGCCGTCAGTCAGGACATGCAAGGGGCCAATCAGGTTGGCATCAATGTCAATCAGGTGTTTTCCACCACTTTTGCCCTGTCCGTGGTGTTGACCGGCGTGGCCGGTATCCTGCTGGCCCCGGTTTTCCTAGTCTCGCCCTTGGGCGGATGGGCACCGTTCCTGAAGGCCTTTGTAATCGTCGTGCTGGGTGGTCTAGGCAGCACCAAGGGGGCGTTTGTTGCCGCCTTTATCCTCGCTGTGCTCGAAGCCTTTGTCATTTTCTATGTCGGCCCAAGTTGGGCCATGCCAGCCTGGCTCTTGATGCTGATCGTCGTGTTGATGGTTCGCCCCAAAGGTCTGTTCGGCGTGTGGGAGAACTGAGATGTCCGCAAAATCAAACACGGCGCTTACCAAAATTCCGTCGGTGTTTACCGGCACCGGACTAAAGCGCGACTCGATGGTCTATTGGGCTATTGTGGCCGGGTTGGCCTTGCTGGGCGGGTTGATCGGAGACAGCTATATCCACCACATCCTGATCTTGGTGTTCATCTGGTGCATCGTGATCGCCAGCTGGGATCTGATCCTGGGTTATGCTGGTATCTTCAACTATGCGCAGTTGGTTTTCTTTGCTTTTGGCGCTTATGGCTCGGCAATGTTGTCCATATATGCAGGGCTAACTCCGTTGCTGGCCATCGCCGCCGCAGGTGGGGTCGGGGCTCTGATCGGTTTGATCGTGGCAGTACCCAGCCTGCGCCTAAAGGGCGAATACGTGGCACTTTTTACATTTGCGGTACATTTGGCGCTGCCGCCTTTGATCCAACAAGGTAAGGCCATCGGGATGGGGGGCAACACCGGCCTGCTGGGTATCCCATGGCTGAACCTGTTTGGATATCAGGTGTCCTCTATTGATAAGCTGACTTGGTACTGGGTGGCCTTGGCCTTCGGGGCAGTCTGCGTCTACCTGATCTATTTCGTGGCATTGCGTGGTCGCGTGGGGCTGGCATTCATTGCAATGCGCGATGCCGATACGTTTGCTCTGGCCATCGGGGTGAATGAATACAAATACAAAATGTTGGCCTTTGTTGTGTCGGCTGTTTTCACCGCCGTGGCAGGGGGTCTCTATGCCCATTACACATCCGTCGTAACGCCCAAGGTCCTGGGGACCGAGTTCTTCCTGATGGCGATGGTCATGCTGGCAATCGGAGGCATCGGCCGCTTCCCCGGAGCGGTGCTGGGTGTGTTCATCGTCGTGATCGGCAATGAGTTGCTACGCAGTTTCGACGATTACCGTCTGCTGCTATTGGGTGTGGCCGTTGTACTGACCGTAATTTTCCTGCCAAACGGAGTCGCGGGCCTGTTTCAAAAACGCAGATAAGGCAGGCCTGATTTTCAGTTGGGCCAGCGCTAAAGTGCACGCCCAACAATTTGAGGTACTCTTGGGCGTGGTTTCATTTGGTATGCGATTGAACCCATTTCCCAGAGCATGTCCGAAAAGTGCCCAAACCAGTCAACTCAAAATCAAGGTAGTGGAATTGGACTATCGCTAAGGGTTCTGATGTAGGCAATGATGTCTACTCTGTCCTGCTCGTCAGCAATTCCGTCAATGTCCATTCTGTTACCGGGAATCGAAACTCTGGGGCTCGCGATAAATGAATTCAACGTGTCAAAATCCCAATGTCCGCCCCGGTTGGCCAGAGTCGGAGTGTACTCAAAGTCCTCAGATGAGCCTACTTCCCTGCCCAAAACGTCCCAGAGAGGGGGACCGTCCTTTTGATCTTGCGTAGGCTGTGCTTCCATGTGGTGGCACTGGCGACAAGCGCCTGTCAGAAGGCGACCACGTTCAATATCGGCCGATACAAGCAAGTGTGAAACGCTTGGAAAGGACCTTCCATCGGGGACACCTGATGCGATTAGCATGTCCTCAATTTCCGTGTGCCCCCGAACGCGGGCTAAGTGCAAGGCCGTACCGATCCAAGGGTCAACGAATGACGCATCAACACCAGCATCAAGCAAGATACGAACGATGTCTGCATGGCCGTTACTGGAGGCCACGTGAAGTGGGTAGGAGTAATTGAATTCCGTTTCCGCGTCAGGAACTGTGTAACTGGGATCAGCGCCATGTTCCAAGAGAGCTAACACTACGTTTGTCCGACCGAAGCGTGCAGCGACCACCAATGGTGACGAGCCCTTGATGCGGGCGCCAGTGGTGCTTGGCAGATCAACGGGAATTCCTTTGTCAATTTCCGTCTGTACTTTAGCAACGTCTCCTTTGCGCGCCATAAGATGAATCATTTCGGCAGATACTGCCGTACCCAAGACTAAAAACGCGCAGGCTGCTGCAAAACGGAGTGATCTTAGTTGCATGCTGAACTCCCCGGCTCGCTGGGGAGATTATCGAATAATGGCCTTCACATCCAGCTTCCGTCGTTTGTCGGCTTTGTCCGCTTATGCAACTCCGTCTTAATCGCCGACTCTCATGCTCTGACGCACTTCAGCACTGAACAAGATAAAACACATAGATTCTGAAATTACTGAATTCTCCGCGCTCCTCCCGAAGCACACCAAAGTTGGTTTCGACCTACCAGTTCACGCCCCCGGGCGGCGGTGCGGGAAACCAGCTTTCTGGTTCCGGATAGTCCCAGTCTTCAGAGAAATGATAGGTTTCGAAAGTGGTTTCAGCGGCCTCTTCAGTTTCGAAGAATGCGAAGGCATTCTTGCCTTTCCACTTGCCCGATTGCACAACCCGAAAGCCGCGCCGTTCCAGTTCGGCCAGACGTTCTTCCCATGGGGCGTCGTTGCAATCATAGGCGACGTGGTGGAAGGCCGTACCATTCTTGTCCAGAAAATCCCTAAAGATCGATGGCCCCCAAAGCGGTTCCATCAGTTCCCAGATCATGTTGCCGGATTTGGCAAAACACACTTTCAGCGCAAACTCGCATGGCTTTCACTTATAGGTCTGGTCGGTCACGTTTTCGGGCGAGAAAGTAAAGATCGCCCATGGCCCGATCCCCAGACGGCAAAGCCCTTCCATGGTTTTTACGTAGTCGTCGGTGACAATCGCAAGTTCGACAACATTGCCCAAATAGGTGTTGGACAAGGTCTGATCACCGGTGACATCCGGCAGGGTCGACAAAAGGTCTTTGGGCAGGTCTGTCATCGGCATTCCCATAAATGGAGGCAGCCACTGAGCTGCAACTTGGGCCAGTATTGTAGCGATCAACAAGCCTGTCACTCGACGATATGTTATGCTGGGGATGAGTAAATTTCAGCAGCACCTAGCCTTCGGTAGTGCGCGGTGCCCTGAGGCTTCAAGGGCGAACACTGCGAATTTCCTTCATTCTGACCTGAGAATTCCTCAGTTTCCGTGTCCGCCCAAATAGCGTGTTTTGGTGCGTATCACATTGACGAACGAGGATTGCGCGATGACGGCCCCAGCATTTGATCCCGGCCAGCCCGACGGCATCAACCAAAGTATGGACCTGGGTCTGCCCAACGGCGGAACGCCCGAGTTGGGAGAAACCTATCAGATCCCGGCGCGTTGTGGTCGTGCGTTGCGTGTCAAGAAGGGCCAAGTGCTGACCGTGACCAATGCTGTGGGCTATCAGGTCTGCGATTTTTTGGATATTCAACGCCGATGACATCGAAGAATACAGCTCGATGGAGCACCTGCAAACGTCGCTGCTGTCGATCTTTCCTAAGGTGGGTGATGGGGTAACATCCAACCTGCGCAGACCTCTCATGACGATTACCGAAGATACATCGCCCGGTATCAGCAGTTGGGTCTTACGGAATTTCACGAAAACTGTGCTGATAATCTGCGTCAATCTATGTTGGCAATTGGGCTTCGGGCACCGGCGATCCCGGCACCATTCAATCTTTGGATGAATGTGCCGGTACAACCGGATGGCAGCCTCAGCTTTGAGCCGCCTGTATCCAAACCCGGCGATTACATGTCGTTCCGTGCCGAATTGGATGTGATTGCGGTCAGGTCGGCGTGCCCGCAGGATGTAACACCCGTGAATGGCAAATGCACCTCACCTGCTAGGTTGGAACTTAGGGTCGAGAGTTAAGGCAGCCAGAGATGTCAGCCATGCTTCTCTGGGGTCGTTGGGTTGTTGTATCAGCTGATGACGTGCGCACCGATACCGCGGTAGTGCTGCGCAACGGTTGTGTTCTTGAGATCGGTCCAGCCCAAGAGATGCGGCAGCGTCACGCAGGTATCCCTGAACATGGCGGGCCCGACTGTGCCATTCTTCCCGGGCTGATCAACGCACACCATCATTGCTATGGCGTCGAACTTGCCAACCAGAATGTAAAAGACGATTTCCTTGAGCCCTGGATGTTCTGCGGGCCTGCCCTTGCGGGGTTGTCTCCCTATGTTTCGTCTGCGCACGCGGCGCTGAGGTTGCTGAAAACGGGCGTGACTGTGGTTGTGGACATGTGCTCTGCGGGGCCGTCTCGAGACGTCGGGGAAATGCGACTGCTGCAAAAGGCAGAAGCCTACCGTGATGCGGGATTGCGTGCCGCTATTGCGCCGGGCGCACGTTGGAAAAACCGTATAGTCCATGCTGCAGGAGAGGAGGCGGGCTTCCTCGCCACGCTGCCAAAAGAATTGCGTGACGACTTGGTGCGCAGCGAAGCCCGACGTCAACGCCTGTCGCCTGAGGCCTATTTTGAGCTTATGGATACGTTGATCCGCCAGAGTGACGGCTTGCGCGACTTTTGGTTCGGTCCAACTGGTCCACAATGGACGCCGGATACGGTTCTTGCGCAAATCGCCAAAGAGGCCGAGCGGTTAGATACACGCATACAGACACATGTCTTGGAGAGCTTTTACGAAGGAATCGAAAGCCCTCGGGTCCGGGGCAAGCGTTTGATGCAGCATTTCGCCGATCAAGGCATCCTGACTGAACGGCTGTCACTAGCGCATGCGGTATTGGCAGGGCCTGAAGATATCGAGGATCTGGTCAATAATGGCGTTCAGATCAGCCACAATCCCGGCTCGAACCTGCGCCTGCGTTCGGGCATCGCACCTATTGCTGAAATGATTGATTCTGGCGTGAACGTCGCGCTCGGCATGGATGGTACCACCCTGGGTGGGGCCGAGGACATGTTTGCTGAAATGCGCTTGGCTTTGGCGCTGAACACCCCATCACATCACTCGGCCAAGACGTTGATGGCGCGTGACGTATTCGCGTTGGCAACACAGGGAGGGGCCGCGTTGATGGGCCGGGGTCAGGAATTGGGCCAGTTACATCCGGGTTTTTGCGCGGATGCGGTTGTGCTGGACCTAAACCGCATGCTGTCACCCTGGTGTGCTCCAGGCGTTGACCCCATCGAATTGATCGTAAGTCGCGCCAACGCGCAGGATGTGCGCGACGTCATCGTGAATGGGGAACTGGTGATAGATCAAGGGACCCTGACAGGCCTGAATGAAGATCGCCTTATGAGCGATCTGCGCGCCGAACTCGACCAAAGTCCGCCCGATGATATGGCCCTGACCATGGCGAGCAAGCTGCGCCCGTTCTTACTGGACTGGTACGCCCAATGGGAGCGCGCCGACACAGCGCTATGGTGCACCAGCGGTAAAACAAGGAGAGATTTGATGATCCGAAACCCGATCAAATGGCCCAACGGCGCCCGCTGCGCCTGCGCAATCAGTTTCGATATTGATGCCGACAGCCTGATCCATATCTCGCGCCCAAGAGACGGACATGACCGGCTATATCCGATTTCGATGGGCCGCTACGGCCCCACCGTGGCGATCCCGCGCATTCTAGAGACCTACCGGAAATTTGGCCTCAAACAATCCTTCTTCGTCCCGGGGTGGGTGGTCGAGCAATACCCGGATACGATGGAAATGATCCTCGAGGATGGTCATGAGATTGGACATCACGGGTATCTTCACGAAGACCCTACTGCGCATGGTCCGTCCGAGCAACGCGAATGGTTTGAGCGTTCTCTCGACAGCCACAAGCGGATCATTGGAAACACACCCAAAGGGTACCGCGCCCCGGTCTATAATGTGAATCAGACGGTCATCGATTTAATGATCGAACATGGGTTTGAATATGAAAGCTCGTTGATGGCCGACGACATCCCTTACCTGATGAAGACGGATAAGGGGTCGCTCGTGGAACTTCCGGTGCATTGGGGAACAGATGACTGGCCGCCTTTCGCGCATTATGACGAGATTGGCTATATGTTGCCGGTCGCTTGACCTAGTCAGGGTCTTGAAGGGTTCTGGGAAGAGTTCGAGGCACAATATGAATATGGTGGCTTCTGGCTGGCTATCTGGCACCCATTCCTGACCGGTCGTTTGGCGCGCTGGCGTCAGGTCGAGCGATGGCTCGAAGCTATTCTCGAGCGTGGGGACGTTTGGATTGCGACTATGTCCGAGATTGTAGCCCATGTCCGGGCTGAAGCCGAAAAAGATCCAGCCGCCGTCCGTGTTGAAGAACTGTCTTACTATACCAAACCCGTCCTGTTTTGATGACTGCGCAAAGCAACCTTGCCCACGCTTTAGGGCGTACAGACCAGCCGTCTGCGGCCAATGTGTTTCTGACACGTGGTGCCGAGAGTGCACTGGAGATTGCTCGCCTTATTGACGCCACACCCGCGGCGGATCTGGTGCTGGCTGGGCAGGTTGTGATCATCAAGGGCAATATCGATATCGAAGGCCTAAGCACCACTGCTGGAACCCGTACGTTTTACGCGAAGACCGCAACCGGCTCAGCCCCGTTGGTGCAGCAAATTGCTTCGGCGGGTGGCGTGCCACTAGGCCATGCCAATATGTCGGAATACGCCTTTAGCGGGCTGGGTCTGAACCCACATTTTGGCACACCCGCAAATGGGCTGGATGCCAGCTTAGTTCGAGGGGGTCATCCAGCGGCTGCGCTTCTGCGGTTGCGATGGGCATCGCGGATTTGGCGATTGGATCGGACACCTCAGGCTCGACGCGCGTACCAGCGGCGTATCAGGGTATCTATGGGTTCCGCCCGACAATGGGCCGCTATTGTGGTGCAGGTATTCTGCCACTGGCACCTTCGCTTGATACGCCGGGTCCCTTGGCCCGCGATATGGCAGGCATTCGTGCGTTGGATGCTGAGATTTGCAATCAAACCCCGCTCGTTGAAAATCTCGGCCTACCGCGCATCGTGATCCCCGACGAAGACAGCCTTGGCACGTTGGCGCCCGAGATTGCCGCGCTGTTGCCCATTGCGCAGCGCGCATTGCAAACGGCGGGATATTCAGTCGCGTCCCTTGCCATCCCGGTATTCTCGCAGATACGAAACAGTTTTGAGCGCGAAGGTACCCTGGTCGCGGCCGAAGCGCCGGATGTTTTGGCAAGGTTCGCTCCGCTGAACCATCCGGATATGGATCCCAACGTGCGCAGGCGGATCGCGCAGGGGCCGTCGATAGATCCCGGCAAGCTGGCGCGCCTCAGGGCGCTGCGCCTAGGGGCCCAACGGGCGGTGACAAACCTGTTGGGCGACGCGTTTCTGCTTATACCCACTGTACCGAAATTGCCGCCCACACTTGCATCGGTGCAAGACGATGCTGAACAGTTCGCCTTTGAAAACGCGAAGGCGCTCAGCCTGACCATGCTCAGCGCGTTTCTGGACCTGCCTTCGTTGGCCATGCCTGTAGCAGGGCGTTTTCCCGGTCAATCCCTGATGCTGTGCACCGCCACGGGTTGTGACGATGCAATGTTGAACGCGGCAGTTGATATCGCCCAACTCCTTCTCTCCCTAGAAATCAGAGTATTCGCATGACCGAACAGACCCAAATTGCTGCGGACCGGGTCGAGATTGCCCGATTGATCAAACGCCAGTTTCGCGCCCTGTGTTGGGATGAAGCGAACCCGCCCGATCTGGACGCACTGAACGCGGCATATGTCGAGGGCGCGCAGCTCTTTGCTTCAGCCCGACCCGCCAAGGCCCAATCAGCGCAAGCATTTGGAGAACGGATGCAAGATCTGCGCGATACCGGAAAGATCCCTGTCTTCGAAGAAAAAGGCGTTGGGATGCATATCTGGATCGCGGGCAACGTAGCCGTGGCCATGGCAGGTTGCGAAATGCATGAAAACCGCAGCGATATTACCGAGGACATAAGCGCCTTTTTGTTGATCAAGAACTCCGACGGTTGGGCCATTGCCTCACAAGCATGGGACATCCTGCCCTCGATTGCTGACGCGTTTGCGGCAACCGGTCTGACTGCAGACCGGTTCGACGTCCGATCCCCCTGACATAACTGGAGACCATTGATATGTCGAAGAAACTACTGGTCGTGCATTCCAGCGCGTGAGAGCCGTTCGCTGACGCGCGAGTTGGCACAGATTTTTGAGGATAGCTGGACCGCCTCGGGTGGCGGAGCGGTTACGCATCGCGACGTGGGCGTGAACCCGCCCAAGTTCATCTCGGAAGCCTGGATTGATGCCTGTTTTACAGCCCCGGAAAAGCGTAGCAATGCGCAGAACGCTGAACTGGCCGAGTCCGATGAACTCGTCGCTGAAATCATTGAGGCCGATGTCATCGTCCTTTGCGCTCCAATGTACAATTATTCGATGCCTGCCTCGCTGAAAGCTTGGTTCGACCTGATCGCACGGATTGGGGTAACTTTCAGCTTTGATCTCTCACGCGGAGATGTGCCAATTGAACCGATCCTGAGGGGCAAGAAGCTGATCGTTCTGTCCTCGCGCGGCGAGTTCGGATTTGCCGAAGGAGAAACGCGCGCGCACTTGAACGGCTGGATCCAGCTATCCGTGCCAGTGCGCACCATTTGGGTGCTGACGCCCGGGAAATGGAAACTATCGCCATCGAATACCAGGAATTCGGGGATGCGCGTTTTGATGCCTCTGTGGCTGATGCACAGGCGCAGACCAAAGCGGTTGCAGCGCAGCTCGCCGCGTAAACAGCGGCTAACAAAAATACGGTATGCACATCTGTGCATGCCGCAATGAACGCAACCTTTTGTCGGTTCAATCTGGTTGAGAGGTTTAGCTGGCACCCTAAGGAGGGTTGCCAGCTGTTTTCGTCACAATGTTAACCGGCCAAAGCACCGCTCACTTCGCTGAGCGGCAGTTTCACCACTGGCAGGGACCGGAACGTCGCTGAGGCCAAAGCGGTTGATCTCTTCTGGGGACATCCAATGCACGTCATCAGGCCCTGCAACCTCAAGCGTGAACCAATAGAAATCGCGACTGATGCCGATACTGTCATAGAACTGCAAGTACAGTTGATGCTGGGGCGCGTCGCGCGGCAACTCTGCGCCGGTATCCAGGGTGAAACCAAAGACACCAGCCGCCCAACTGTGCACGCCGACACAAGCGCCGGGCTGGATCACGTGGCGTCTTCCCATCAGGGCCATGTCAGTCCCGCCCGAGGCCACAATCCCGTCTGATGGCACAACTGTTGAAATATTCTTTGAGCGAATATAGCGGGTTAACGCCGCCAGCGAGGCTTCGTCATTCGCCGACCCCGGCACGTTCTGCAGCGAAATCGTCGATATGCCGGGGTTTTCTCGGCGGGCTTCTTGAACCGTTTTCAAAGTGTCTTCGTCGATGATTCCGGTCAGAATGAACTGATCGCCGCGCGTCACAATCTCGGTCTGGGGATAACCACACGCGGTCAACAGAGTAAGCAGGGTGGCAGCAAAAGAAATCTTAAGGGACATGATCAGACGCAACCTTTTGATTGCTGAACATCAGCCAGGATCCGCAGACGTTCCTCAAGATCTTCCACTTCATATTCTGCAATATCACTATCCAGCAAAATATCATCATCACCCGTCACAATGCCCGCAATCGTGCTTACGGCAAAGTCCGTATTGGCCTCGTCCAGACGGTATTGCAAAACGGCTTGTTCCTGCTGCAACGCCGAACAACTGCTCGCCACATATCCGGCAGCAATTTCCTCAGGGGTTTCGCAGGCGACAAGGCCTAAGAAGCACAAGCTGGCACCAATTTTTTTCATGTTCATTCCGTTAAGCTTTTCTTGATTTTACGAGCAACGTCAGCCTTAGATCGAAAACGAAAGAATTCCACGCAACAACGCATCAAGATGGCGTGAGGTGGTGCTTCAGCTAATCTGCACGTAGCTTTTGCTTGCCTCCAACCCGGGCTCGGCTTGGGTCCATCTGGACGAAAGCAATTCGATATGCACGTCGATCGATGACCATTTGCCTTAGGCTGTGCCTCAATAAGTCCCTCATAAAAATCGACTTTTATCTATCAAGTTGCGCGCTCACGCATTGGCTGAGCTTTTCTCAGTTGCTGGAATCTGAGGCAGAGCAATTCTGTTTGCATAACTTGCACCCAGCAAAAAACAGGGTGCGTCACGCATAACAGGGAATACGCATCGTGACAGATCTTGCCAAACTCAGCGCCACCGAAACCGCGCTTGCGATACGCGAAAGACGGGTCTCAGCGACCGACGTGATGGCTGCCGCTATCAATCGAATAGAAGCAGCAAACCCCAAGTTGAATGCCTTTGTCTTCACAGCGTTTGACGAGGCGATGAACGTCGCCAAAGAGGCCGACGCGGCTGTCGCGCGAGGTGACGAACTGGGTGTTCTGCACGGCGTACCGACAGCGATGAAAGACCTTTTCGACTTCAAGCCCGGCTGGCCCAGCACTTTGGGCGGGATTCCTCAGCTGAAAGAAAACATTGCCGACATGAAATGCGGCTTTGTCGAAAGCATGGAAAACGCGGGTGCGATCTTTGTCGGCAAAACTAATAGTCCCGCGATGGGCTATCGCGGTACTACTGACAACGTGGCCTTTGGTCCGACTTCGAACCCGTTTGATACCAGTCGCAACGCTGGTGGATCTTCGGGTGGATCCGCAGCGGCCGTGGCGGCGGGGATGTTGCCTTTGGCGGAAGGCACAGATGGTGGCGGCTCGATCCGTATTCCGGCGGCTTGGACCAACACGGTGGGCTATCGCGCAACTGCCGGCCGCACGCCTCTGTTGGTGCGACCGAACGGATTTGCGAATACGCTGCCTTATATCTTTGAAGGCACCATCACGCGCAATGTTGAAGACGCCATTGTTAGCCTGGGTATACTTCAGGGAATGCACCCGGCAGATCCGAACAGCCATAACATGGTCAATGATTTTGCTGATGCTGGTTTGCGCGGCATCAAAGGTTTGAAAATCGGCTTCAGCCCAAACTTGGATGTGTTCCCGGTTGAAGGCGAAGTGTCAGAGGTGATCGCAGATGCGGTCAAGGTCTTTGAACAAGCAGGTGCCGAGGTCGAAGAGATCAAGATCGGTCTGACCCGTGATCAGCGCGAATACAGCGACATCTGGTGCCGCCTCTTCGTGCCCATCATGCGCCACAGCTTTGATGCCATCAAGGCCAGCGGTCTGGATCTTTTGTCGGACGAGCACCGCCACGGCCTTGCCCCGGACCTGCTGGATTGGGTCGAGCGCGTGGGCCCGGGTTACACGGCAGATGACCTTTATCGTGATCTGTCTGTTCGCTCCGAAGTCTTCGATGCCTATCAGGCCACATTCGCGAAATACGACCTGATCGTTTCACCCACCGTGACAGCGATGCCGGTGAAGAACACAGATGACGGCAATACCAAAGGCCCAAGTCAGATCAACGGCGTCGATATCGATCCGCTGATCGGGTGGTGCCCCACCTTCCTGACCAATTTCACGGGCCATCCGTCGGTGTCTGTTCCAGCAGGCCTCGGTTCATCGGGTCTGCCCGTCGGCCTGCATATCGCAGGCCGTCGCCAAGCGGATTGCGACGTACTGGCTGCAGCCGCCGCGTTCGAGCGTCTGCGCCCCTGGAACCAGCACTACGCCCGGATCTCACTTTAATCCGTAAGAACCTCCCCGGCCGACGTCTTGTCTGCCCTGCGCTTCAGGGCGTCGGTCCCCTTATGTCCAAATCCAACAGGAGACAAACTATGAAAACCACTTTGAAAGCACTTGCTCTTTCGGCCGCAATGGTTGTTGGCGCTGCTACGACCGTGATGGCGGAAAACCGTCCTATTACTGACGCTGTGATCGTCGAATATCTGGAATTCAACCTGGTCGATGGCGCGAACCCTGATGAGTTCCTGCGCGAGACCCTTGCGATGGATGAGGTCCTGGAGGGCTACGACGGCTTTGTGGCCCGTCACCTGGCCCGCAACACCGATGGCTCATGGGTCGAGGTCGTCTATTGGACCTCGCTGGAAACGGCCGAAGCCGCCTTGCCGCGCTTTGTTGAAGACCCGCGCACCAAGGGTTTTCTTGCGCTGGTCAATAGCGACTCGCTGTCGGTGAAATACTCCAACGTCTTCGAATTCTAGAACCGACAGGTGCGGCGCAGAATCTGGGCCGCACCCAACAATTATTCTCCGCGGAAAAACGCGCCTCTTCCCCAACAAAACAACAGGGATACCTATGAAAAATCTAGCCAAGAAAATCGCTGTCAGCTTCGCGCTGATATCCGCTGCTGGCACGGCCAGCGCTGAAGACATCAAATCGATCACCACCGAGCAAGTTCGTTCCGCGGCCGCCGATGCCTGTGCCGACGGCAAGGAGTACAAGGTGGCCTATAGCCATTCGGTCTCTGAGGTGATCATCGTCAAGCAGGTGCGCCGCTTTGCCACGGAACGTGCGGCTGATCTGGGCTGTGTCACCGTCCTGCACGACAACACGCAGTCGAATAATCTGGAACAGCAGATCAATGCGATCCAGGGCTGGATCACATTGGGCGTGGACGCCATCGTGGTGCTGCCAATCGAACCCACCGCATTGCAGCCGTTACAACGTCAGGCCCAGGCACAAGGCATCAAATGGCTGACTTATCTGGGCCAGATGGAAGGATCGGACGGGTTTGTGGGCTTCGACCACGCGCAATCCGGTCAGATCGTGGCCGATGCTGCTGTCGATTGGGTCAAAACCAATAACATCGAAGATGCGAAGGCACTTGTTACAACCCTAACACCTCTTCCTTCGCTCAGCCCGCGCTGGACCGAAGTCAAGCGGATCTTTGAAGAGAACGGGATCGAAGTTGTGGCTGAACAGGATGCCGCTGATCAAACCAACGGCCTGCGTGTGACGGAAACAGTTCTTCAGCAACATCCTGATCTGGATATCGTGATTGGCATGGCCGATGACGCAGCTGTTGGCGCGCTGCGTGCGATCAAGCTGGCTGGTGCAAACCCCGATGCCATGTTCGTGGCCGGTCAGGATGGCTCGGTCGAGGCGCTGACCGCGATCAAGGATGGAGGCGCTTATCGGGCGTCGGCGGCAATTCTTTTGAACGAGTTGGGTGCCAACATCGTCGATCAGGCGCTTAACGCGGTGCGCGGCAATGGTCCGGCCTTTGCCTATACGCCGACAGTGCTGGCCACCCATGACGATCAGGCGCTTCTGGATCAGTTGCTGGCCAATTTCGATAACTGAAGCCCGACCAACGAGGAGTAATTCGATGACTTTGCCAGAGCGACTTGAGGTGAAAGACCTCCGCAAGTCCTACGGATCGGTTGTCGTCCTCAAAGGGGTGGACCTTGTGGTGGAGGCCGGCCAAGTGCTGGCCTTCCTCGGCGCCAACGGGGCCGGAAAATCCACCCTTCTGAATTGCGTAAGCGGAGCACAGGATGCGGATACGGGGGATATCCTGGTCGAGAACGCATCGCTGCGGGGGCTGAACCCCCGGCAGGTTCAGGATCAGGGCGTTGCGATCATTTATCAGCATTTTCAGGTGTTCGAAGGACTGAGCGTGGCCGAGAATATCTTTCTCGGTCATGAGATCCGGCGCGGTGGCCGCGTGGACCGCCACGCTCAGAACCGGCAGGCCCGAGAGCTTTTGGAACGGTTGGGGGTCGATGGAATTGACCCGCGCACCGACTTGGGTTCGCTGGGGGTCGGCGAACGCAAAGTCGTCGAGATCGCCCGCGCGTTGCGTTTGAAACCCAAGTTTCTGATCCTGGACGAACCCACGGCCTCGTTGTCAGACAAAGAGGCCAAAGCCCTGCACGAGGTGATCCGCCAAGCAGTTGCGCGTGACGGGATCGGGGTAATCTACGTCACCCATTTCCTGGACGAAATCCACAAGATTGCGGATCAGGTCACAATCCTGCGCGATGGCCGCATCCTTTGGACCCGTCCGGTGGCTGAAGTGTCCATCGCTGATATGACGGATGCGATTTCACCTGATGCCTTGATGACCGGTCTGGATAAGACACCGTTTCAGGCCGACGGTCCGGAAGTTGTTCGGATGGACGAGCTGACGACTGATTTCGTGGGTCCAATCAACGTTGCGCTGCACCCCGGAGAAGTTCTGGGCATTTACGGTTTGATGGGGGCGGGGCGTACCGAATTGCTGGAATGCCTGTCAGGTGCGGCGCCGCAATCCGGGGGCCAATTGATGATCGAGGGAGACGCCTGCCATTTCCGCTCACCACGAGCGGCGCAGGAAAAAGGTGTGGCTCTGGTTGCAAGTGATCGAAAAGAGCAAAGTCTGTTCTCCAGTTTCTCGGCAGTTGAAAACCTGTTGGTGCCGCATCTGGGCCGTTCTCCGATGCCGAGGATGCTGCGTAATTTCAACCGTGAGGGGCTTGCCTTTGAGCGCGCTGCGCGGAGGCTGAACATCCAGCCTCCGAACCCGCGTATGCAAGGCCAGCGCTTTAGCGGTGGGAATGCACAAAAGATCATGGTCAGTCGCTGGTTGATTGATGGGGCAGGGGTCAAGCTTCTGCTGCTGGATGAGCCAACCCAAGGTGTCGATATCGGTGCCCGGCATGAGCTGTATGAGGCGCTGGCTGAAGTCAAGCGCAAGGGCACAACCATCATCGTCGCCAGTTCGGACGCGACCGAGATCTGTTTGCTGGCGGACAAGGTCCTGGTTCTGGGGCGGGGGCAACAGGTGGCTCTGATTGAAAATCCACATGACGAAGAACTGCTGATCGAGCTGGCTCACAGGGCCGAACATGGAAACCAACAGGATGTCCCGGCAGGTGAGACAGAGATGGGAGTGATGCAATGACTGATACGGGACTGACACGCAGCGCAACAGGTGCTCCGCTTGAATCCAAAGCCGAAAAAGACTGGTTTGAACTGGCTGTGGCCGCCGCCCTGCCCATGGCAATCGCCTTGTTGGCGCTGTTTTTCTATATCAAGGCGCCGGTCTTTATGACGGTGAACAACTGGATCGCAATCTCGGTGCAGGTTTCGGCATTGATGACGATCTCGATCCCTTTTTCGCTTTTGTTGATGGCGGGCAAGATCGATCTTTCTGTTGGCTCAACACTTGCGCTGTGCGGAGTCGTCGCTGGTTTAAGCTTTGAGCCACTGGGGATCACTGGCGCTGTGTTGCTGACATTGGTTGTCGGGACGGTGGTTGGCACGATCAACGGCGTGTTTGTGTCATCGTTGGGCATGTCACCGATCATCGTCACGCTGGGAACGCTGACATTGATCCGGGGGCTGGCACAATGGTTGGCCCCAAACCCGATCTTTGGATTTCCCGAAGAGTTTCTGATCATCGGCTACGAGCGTGTCCTGGGCCTTCCGATCCTGACGTGGATCATGCTTGCCGTGATCGCGTTGGGTGTCGGGGTCATGGCATTGCTGCCAATTGGGCCGCAGATTGTTGCGCTGGGCGTAAACAAGCGCGCCGCGTTCCTTGTAGGCCTGCGTGTCAAAGCGATTGGGATCGGCCTTTATGCGGCAACCGGGTTCTTCGTGGCCGTGGCCGCGTTGATGAGCATCTCACGTATCAATTCGGCCCCAGCTGGAACGTTGGGCATTGGGGTCGAACTCAGTGTTCTGACCGCCGTCCTGCTGGGTGGCATTCCATTTACGGGCGGCAAGGGCTCGGTCCTGCGGGTGGTTTTGGGGGTCTGGTTGCTGGGCATGTTGTCAAACGGGTTGATTCTGATGAATGTGCCAACTGAGTTGAGTCTGATGACAACAGGTATCGTTCTGATTGTGGCCGCCGGGCTCGACGTCTTGCGCGCGCGACGAAGTTGATCGCAGACTGAGACGATACGGCCTCTCCGCCCGCGGGGAGGCCGGACCTTATTGGGAGGAGGTCCGACAGTGAAAAGATTGCCACCTCTGACGAGCCTTCAAGCGTTCGAGGCCGTGTCGCGCCACATGAGCATCAAGCTGGCGGCCGAAGAATTGCTGCTGACACCTACCGCGATCAGCCACCGACTTAAGACGCTGGAAACCCAGCTTGACGTACAGCTTTTTCATCGACTGACCCGATCCCTGAAACTGACCACCGAAGGCGAGCTGCTGCGCCCATTTGTGAAAGACGCGTTCTGCAATCTGAAGCAGGGTATCGAACAATTGGGCACCGATGAAGTCGAGGGTGAGCTGATCGTGACCACCACACGGTCTTTCGCCTGGAGCTGGCTCAGCCCGCGTCTGCCTAGCTTTAGCCGCCTGTATCCCGAGCTTGAGGTGAAAGTCATCGCCTCGGACACGGTGTTGGATTTCGCCCGCTTCAGCGTGGATGTGTCCATAAGATACACGGATTCTCCTGACCCTTCGGAACATGCAGCCTGGGTGCTAGATGATTATGTGACGCCAATTTGCTCGCGTCAGATGGAGAAGAAGATCCGCAAGCCCGAAGATCTTCTAAGCCGTGATCTGGTGGAATATGAATGGCTGGGATTTGAAGAGGGTGATCCGAACTGGTGTGTCTGGTTCAAGTCGGTTGGTATCGATGCCAAAGGCATTCGACCAATTGCCCATTTCAGCGATGAGATCATGTGTATCGAAGCGGCGATGGACAATCGCGCCGCAGCACTTGTCAGCGTGATTGCTGCGTCGCGCGAGATCGAGAGGGGCCGGATAGCGGCTCCGATCCCATTGGCTTTGCGCGACCGAAGCTATTTTCTGGTGTGCCCACAGGAGCGCGCACAGTCCGCAAAGATCCGCGCCTTTCAGGACTGGTTGCTGCAAGAAGCGGATGTGTTTCGCGACAGCCCATATGGGTTGCGGTTCATTCCGCAGGATCAGAATTGATTCGCATATTCATATCTAAAAAGATCTGAACGCAGTCAGCTGAGTTAAAACCGCTTAATCAGCTTTGTTGAGCGCCCCTTTCAAGGCTGAGAAAAACTTTGCGATGGCTGAAATCTGCTCGATTGTTGGGAAGGGTCAGGTTCCGAATACTCCTTTCATCCAACAAGGGAGGAGCCGAAAATGGCCCGAACCACACTCACGAGACGCGCTTTGCTGAAGTCCGGCGCAGTCGCTGCGGGCGCACTTGCGATCCCGTCGATTGTCCGCGCTCAGTCTAAAACAGAGATGACTATGCTGGCCTGGTATGGCCAAGCCGAGCCTGATGCAGTTGCCGCCTTTGAGGAGCTGAACAACGTCAAGATCACCCCGAAATACTATGTCGGTGGCGAACAGATGCTGGCGCTGTTGGCGCAGTCACCTCCGGGCACTTATGACCTGATCCATGCGGACGCGGAATATGTTCAGCAGTTGGTTCTGGCAAACTTTGTAGAAAAGCTGGATCCGTCAGATTATCACTTTGACGACTTCTATCCTGAGTTCCACAAGTTCCCCGGTCACTGGCATAATGATGAGCTTTATGCTGTCATCAGCCGCTTTGGATTCCTGGGTATTTCACACAACCTGGATGCGGTATCGGTCAAAGAGGCGTCGTCTTATGACATGCTGTGGGACGAAAAGAACCAGGACAAGGTTGGCCATTTCGACTGGCATCTGCCGAACCTTGGCGTTCTCAGCCTGCGCGACGGCAACGCTGCACCATATGACATCGGTGGTGACGCCTGGGCCAAGCTACAGGACACGACGCTGAGCCTGAAACCACAAGTGCGCGGGTTCTATGACTACGGTGGTGTTCTGTCCTCGCTGAAGTCAGGCGAAGTGACCGTGATGCCGGGAATTGGCGAGTGGATCACTGGCGTGCTGCGTCGCGATGGGGCAAATGTCGCCACCACGATCCCGGAGCAGGGCGGCATTCAGTTCACTGAAAGCTTCTCAATCGGACGCGGATCGCGCAATGCCGACTTGGCACGCAAGTTCATCCAGTACACATCCAGCCCCGAAGGGCAGTTCACACTGGCGAACCTGAACGTCTTCCCGGCGATCATCCCGTCCAAAGCTGGATGGGAACGCATGATCAACGAAAAGCCCGAGGACGCCCGTCATCTTGGGATGTTCAAAGGTGATGGCAATTCGATCGATCTGATCCGTAAGGGTCGTATCCATGTTCGACAGCTGCCTGTGCAGCAGGACTTGGCTGACTGGAACGATTTCTGGTCAGCCTACAAGAGCACCTAACCCCTTACCTACTGGGTGCTTACTGTTCCCCGCCATCATTCGTTCTCCCCGATGGCGGGGACGCCTCGCATCACATGCTGACTTTTGGAAGGCTCTGCCCAAGGGGCCAAACGAGTAAAACATGACCTGTTCACTTTCCATCCGGCGACTGTCGCGCCTTGCCTACGGAGGTATCTGGAGCCTTCCGCTGCCGCTGTGGCTGGCCGGGTTCTTTTTAGGGCCGATGATCCTGCTGATCTGGTTGAGTTTCTGGGACGTGAAGAACTTCCTGCTGACGCCCGATTTCCAGTTTGAAAACTGGCAAAAGATGCTGACTGCACCGTATTTCTGGGCGGCCTATCTGCGAACCTTCGTTATCGCGATCAGTGCAGCCGCGCTTGTCAGCCTGATTGCCTTGCCTTGCTCACTTGCGATCAGCTTTTTTCTTGGCGTGCGCGCCCGAATGGTGGTGCTGGGGCTGTTTGTGGTCCCGTTTTTTACCTCCTACCTCGTGCGGGTCTATTCCTGGCAGATCTATCTGACCGAAAATGGCATCGTCATGAAGTTGCTGGCGGCTATCGGGATCAACACAGGTAGCCTGCTGAACACGCCGCTGGCGCTGATGATCGGGCTAGTCACGCTGACGCTGCCGCTGGTGATCGTGATCCAGTCAATCTCGATGCTGTCGCTGGATCGCACTTTGATCGACGCTGCTTATAACCTTGGATGCGGGCCGCGCCGGGTGTTGTTTGCCACCGTTTTGCCAGCGGTCCGTCCGGGGATCGTTCTTGGTGCGCTGTTCGCCTTTATCTTCAGCTTTGGGGATTTCGTGACCGCAACCTATCTGGGCGGCGGCAAGTTCACCACCTTGTCGATCCTCATCGCCGACACCGTGAAATCCGGTCAGCAATGGCCCCGCGCAGCGGTGGTTGCGCTAATGATGATAGCTACCCTTCTGATCACCGCGCTTGCGTCCATCGCATACGCTTACCGGAGGAGCTGAGCCATGCGTGTTTCCCCTTTGACCCGACGTCTGGCCGTTATCTTCATGGGTTTGGCGTTGGTGTTTCTCTACGCCCCAATCCTGACAAATTTTGTGTTCTCGATGAATTCGGATCGGTTCCCGACAATCCCGCTGGGTGGGTTTACGCTGGAATGGTATCGCCTGATCCTGGTGGATGCGTTGGTGATCGACGCCTTCAAGAACACCATCAAGATTGCCCTGATCGTGGCGCCCATTGCCACCATCATGGGGTTTGCTGCGGCCTATGCCGATTACCGCTTCAACTTTATCGGCAAGAAACTGGTGCTGATCTTTGCGCTGATGCCACCGCTGATCCCCCTTGTGGTCATCGGGCTGGCTATGCTGGCCTATCTGTCGCGTATCGGTCTGTCCGGCACGCTGCCTGCCATCATCGTAAGCCACATCGTCCTGACCTCGCCCTTTGCCATGGCCATCATCCGCCTGCGGTTCTCGCAGATCGACGGAGATCTGGAGTTTGCCGCGCAAAACCTGGGGGCCAGCAACTGGCGCGCCTTTTGGGAGGTGATCATCCCGTCAACCAAAACCTCGATCCTGGCGGCATTCCTGCTGTGCATGGCCGTCAGCTTCGATGAATACGCGGTCACCTGGTTTGTGGGCGGTTTGGAAGAGACAAGCTCGGTCCGCATCCTCAGCTTTCTGCAATCGGCGGTAAGCCCTCGCATCAACGCCATTGGGTCGATCACCTTCATCACCTCGATCACCTTGATCCTTGGAGCACAAATTCTGGTGCTGCGTCGCCTGACACGGGGAAATTCATGAACAGTTTGACCGAAATAAATCCCGCGCACGCCGCCGTGCCCGCAGTATTGGAGCGCCCCATGTCGCACGCGAATATCTCGCTGAAGAACATCCGTAAGACCTATGGCGATGCGGTAGCGGTCGAGAACCTGAACCTCGATATCGAAGAAGGCAAGTTCGTCGCCATCATGGGCCCTTCGGGCTGCGGCAAGTCCACCATGCTGCGGATGCTGGCAGGGTTAGAAGACGTCACCGGCGGCGACATCCTGCGTGAAGGACAACACATCAATGAGCTGTCGATCTGGGAACGCGACATGCCCATGGTCTGGCAATCACTGGCCCTGTTCCCATTCCTGACGGTGCGTGAAAATGTCGAGTTTGGACTGCGCATGAAAGGCGTTGGCAGGGCTGAACGCAGAACCCGTGCGCTGGACTGGCTGCAAAAATTGGGGCTCGAGGGCTACGCCGATCGTGGCATTGATCAGTTGTCTGGCGGTCAGCGGCAGCGCGTTGCATTGGCGCGGTGTCTGGTGACAGAACCCTCCGTGCTACTGCTGGATGAACCGCTTTCGGCACTGGATGCGCATTTGTCGGTGCAGATGCAGGGTGAATTGAAACGTCTTCAGCGAGAGTTGGGGATCACCTTTGTCTACGTCACCCACAGCCATTCCGAGGCGTTCTCGATGGCCGACACCGTAGTCATCATGAACCAGGGCCGGATCGAACAGGCTGGTAGCCCCGAAGATATCTATCTACGCCCTGCAACGCCATTTGTTGCGCGCTTTCTGGGGGGGTCATCCATCTTCGAATGCAAGGCGCGCCGCCTGAAAAGCGGCGAACTGGTTCTGGAAGGCCCCGATGGATGTTTCAAATGTACCGGGCCTGAACTGGCAGATTTGGATGAGGGTCAGCAGATCAGCCTGATCGTGCGCGCCGACCAGATCTCGGTCACGGCCAAGGCCGGCTGGGCCGAAAATGAGGTCGCTGCGCGTGTCGTTGGCGAAGAGTTCATTGGTGCCCTGGTCAATCTGCGGCTGGAAACGGCGGCGGGTACGGCCATCACCGTTCAACTGCAACAGCGCGACATGCAAGCGCTGGATATCGAGGTCGGGGCGACGGTCACCGCCAGTTGGCACCCCGAAGACGGCCACATCATCAACGGATAACGACAGATTAAAGGAGCCAATTATGGCCAAGAAGAAGATCCTTGTTTACGGCGACAGCAACACCTGGGGATGGATCGGTGTTGAAGAGGCGTTTCCCTCGACCCGCTATGGCGACGACGAACGCTGGGCCGGTGTGATGGCCGCCGAACTGGGCGACGACTACGACGTTGCGGTCGACGGCTTGACCGTACGCGCCACCAATCTGGACGATGCGATGGACTGGAATGCCATCAAGGCGGATATGTTCAACGGGGCCAAAACCCTGCCGGCCGCGATTGCCCGGGAAATGCCGGTTGATCTGCTGATCATCGCGTTGGGGACCAACGATCTGAAGGCCGAAACCAACCGCTCGGCGGAAGACATCGCCGATGCCATCCTTGATGTCGCCAAAGTGGCCCAAGGCTGCGGCGGCGGCGTGGCCTATCACTATGACGCACCGAAGGTACTGGTTGTTTCACCTGCACCGGTCAACGACATGCCACATCCCGATTTCGCGGGCATGTTTGAGGGCGGCAAAGCCAAATCCGAAGCGTTGGGAGCAGCGCTAAAATCCGCAGCTGACGCGGCAGGTATCGCCAGTTTCGACGCAGGCGCTGTTACCGGCAACGTGCAAGGTGTCGATGGCTTGCACCTGAGTAAAGACCAACACGCAAAGCTGGGCCGCGCCATCGCGGAACGCGTCATATCACTCTGATTTTCAACACCACCACCACTCACATCTACACCCATCATGCAACAGGAGGAGTTAATCATGATGAAACGAGCAACAGGCTTGAAAGCCGCCGCATTGGCGACCACATTGGCCATCGGAAGCATGGGCGCAGCAATGGCCGCTGATCTAAGCAAAGCCGGAACAATCGAATATGTGACGTTCCAGGCGAAAGACGGCGTGAGCGTCGAAGCCATGTCCGAAGCAGCGGCTGGCGGCACCGTGAACGCCAACCTGCACGAAAACTATGATGGCTTTGTTGATCGCTACGTCGCACTGCAGGATGATGGCGTCTGGATCGAAGTCGTCTATTGGGAAAGCGAAGAAGCCGGTCGCGCTGCGCTCGAAAAATTTGTCGCAGATCCGGTGAACAAAGCATTCCTTGATCTGGTCAACGTAGACTCGGTTACCATCACCTATTCCGACATCCACTAATCAATCAAACAGACCGCCCACTCATTGGGCGGTCTGATCTTCTTCGTTTGTGTCTCTTTCATACGGTTTTTTCAGCTTTGTGTGTGCGGACTGTCCATGTCATGAAGGGACAAGATGAAACGACGTTTACCACCCTTGAATGCGATACGTGCCTTTGAGGCCGCAGCCCGGCTGGAAAGTATTTCCGATGCCGCGGACGAGCTGTCGGTGACGCCAACAGCAATCAGCCATCAGATCAGACATCTTGAGAACTTGCTGGATATCAAACTGTTCGAACGCTCGGGCCGCAATATCTCGCTAACGGATCATGGCGCGCGAATGCTGCCGGAAATCACCCGGGGCATGGACAGCCTGGCAGCCGCGTTTGCCGAGACATATGGCAATCTTGATACGAACACAGTCACCATTTCGACCACGCGGGAATTTGCACGCTATTGGTTGCAACCCCGGCTGGGTGATTTCTACGATGCTTTCCCGCAACTCACGCTAAATGTCTTTGCCAGCGAAAACGCGGTAGACATGAGCGGCAGCGAAATCGATGTCGCCGTTCGCTATGGTGCGAAACCGGCAGAGCACAGCGACGAGATCGCGTTATATCAGGAATACTATGTTGCCGCAGTTAGCCGTGCATTGCTGACACCTGACAGAGCCGCACGGATCGAGTTTCTGACCAAACCTCGGCTGATAGATGTGCGTTGGGAGAATTCGTCGCTTACGGCGCCGTCATGGAAAGTCTGGTTTGAAGTTGCTGGTGCAGCCAATTTCGACAGTTACCGCAGAATGAGTTTTGACGCCTATAATTTGGCATTTGATGCCCTGAAACGGGGTCATGGCGCAGCGCTGCTAAGCCGAACGATTGTCAGCTCGGTCGAATTCGACGATAGCT
Source organism: Ruegeria sp. CE9 (assembly GCF_056537425.1). Taxonomy (NCBI): domain Bacteria; kingdom Pseudomonadati; phylum Pseudomonadota; class Alphaproteobacteria; order Rhodobacterales; family Roseobacteraceae; genus Ruegeria; species Ruegeria sp. CE9. Next base: position 95,113 of record NZ_JBQFRO010000015.1, read on the forward strand.
TTGTAGAACTCGAAGGTCCCCAGCTGCCAGGCTACTTTTATCGGGTTCTGCGATCTCCACAGGCAATGCGGAAACGGGCGGTTAAGCAATTCGTTGAATGGTTGGAAGAAACGGCCCGACATCACTGATATGTGAGCGGAATTGGGGCGGTTACCAAAAGGTGCCTGGTTCGAAACGCACTGCGAAGATGATAGTTTTGGCTTGATACGACCCCTGACCAGAGAATCCAAAGATGATCCGAATTTTTGCACTTATAGTCGCCTTGAGTTGGGTTGCGCCTTCATCGGTTTGGGCGGATTTTCGGATACTGGCTTTGGGTGACAGCAACACCTGGGGGTCAAACGCTTCTGGCCCTCGTCATGGGGCTGATGCGCGATGGGGATCGGTGCTGGATACGGCAGTTCCAAACGCCGTAGTATTTGAGGAAGGTCGCATCGGTCGCCGCACTGATCTGGGCGCGGGTCGACCCCTGAAGAATATCGACAGCCCCGTGAAAGCTCCGCTGCCCGAACTGGTGGCGCAACACCTGCCGCTTGATCTGGCAGTGGTAATGCTGGGCACGAACGACTTGCAAACAGGGCAGGGACGTAGCGCACAGCAGATCGCACTTTCGGCCTTTTCACTGGCGCGGATCTTGCTGGAGGGCGGGGTCGAGCAAGTGCTGGTCGTGACCCCTCCACCCCTGACAAATCCAGAGCGGGGTCGTCTGTCGGGTATCTTTGGTAATTCGCAAGCCCTATCGGAACAGCTGTCTCGGGCCTATGCGAAACTCTCCAAGGACACCGGAATTCCGGTCTTTGATGCCGGAGCTCTGATCCGGGCAGATGGCGCGGATGGAGTGCATTTGACGGCTAAATCGCAGCGCGCTTTGGGGCAGTCGCTGGCACCGGTTGTGCAAGATTTGCTGCCTGCTGAGGGAGCGGGCAATTGAACTTCGAAAACAGGAGACCGACCAAGATGAACAGACGCATTTTCTGCACCACATCTCTGGCCGCAATGGCGCTGGCCTCGTCGCCGCTGGCCGCTGCAGATGATCAAATCACTTTCCATTTTTACGGGGCGCTGGACTGCCCGCCCTGCATGGCGTTCAAACGCAATCACTTGGCTGACGTCCAGGCTGAGGGGGCATCGCTGGGCTTTGTCGTCGAAGAAAACATCATCGACAAAACACGAGATGTGCCGAACACCGGTGTCTATGACGACCGCGATCCGATCCTGCGTCTGGCCGCGCCGCAACTGGAATACGTCTACCCACCTATCTTTTTCGTAAGCAGGTCTGGTGAGATTGTCTCGGTGCATGGCCACGAATGGCAAGCAGCCCTGGAAGAGGTGCGCCGTTTGGCAGGTCAAACCTAACGATGCTGGCAAAGCTGTTAAGCGCCGGTGCCAGCCTGTGTATTGCGGGCGTCGCATTTGCGCAGGATCTGCAGGGGCGCGATACCGCCAGCAATTGGCGTAGTACGCATCACTCGTCCCATGGGATATGGAATACGATTTGTGATGAACGCGAAGAATACGGAGTTCTGAAGCAGCGCTGTTACATCAGGTGGGTTGATGTTTATGCCGATCATCCAAAATTCGGGGCGTTGTTCACTTTCATTACGCCCCGGGACGGCGGATCTGGCGATCAGCACGATGTCATGTTCGGGCCAGAGCTTGGTACTGTTTTTCTACCAAGTGGTTTTACCATCACAAAGGATGGTGATGAGATTTGGCGGATGAAGAACGCAAAGTGCCTTTTGCTCGCGAATTGCACGCTGACCCCTGAGGAGTCTGACGCGGTGCTTGAGGCCATGTTTTTAGGAACTTCACTTGAGTTCTCGTTTGTTGACCCGCATCTCCGGCGCATTGATCTTGAATGGTCGTTGGAGGGTTTCTCAGAGGCTTTTGATGTTTATGCAGAGCAATGGGCTTTGCGCAGCAATTCTCAATCGAATTAGGCGGGCAGTTACCGCCATTAGTCTACTTGGTCCAACAGATCAGCGATCGTAAATGCACGCCGTGCTCATAATGTTGCACAGATCAGCTGGGTTTATCTTCCTGGATGTCAGCATTTCCGCTTATGCTGTCGTAGTTGTCGATCACCCAGTTATCCAATGCGCTAATCACCGTTGCCAATGAATGGCCCAAGGGTGTCAACCGATAGTCCACCCGCGGCGGGACTTCACCGTAATCATGGCGGTCAACGAGGTTATAGTGTTCCAGCCGTTTCAGCGTCTGCGTTAGCATTTTTTGCGATATCCCCTCGATCCGGCGCAAAAGCTCGGCGTTGCGTTGTGGGCCTTCCAACAGCAGCGGCACAACCAGCAACGACCATTTGTCACCAATCACTGCGATAATCTCGCGTGAGGGGCACAAGGCGGCATATGGATCCGGTTTGACATCAAACATTTGTTATATCCCCATAGGAACCAAAAGGTGCGTACTTTCCCAAGCGTACCCAGAACAATAATTAGCTTACAGGCTGGCGCAACCAAATTCGCTCAGGACATGTGCAAGCCAGATAACAACCTGCTGAGCACGAAACACCTACGCAAATGGCCGTCACAAGATCGATTGGCCGGATGGAGAAGAACATGGATCAAATCACGAGAAGACAAGTTCTGGGTTCCGCCGCAGCTGCCGCATCCGCAGCTGTGCTGCCTGCGGCGGCTTCGGCCAAAGCACCCTTGGCGACTGGTCAGGCCCCTGGCTACTATCGCCGCAAGGTAGGCGACGCGCAAATCACTGCATTGCTGGATGGATACATCGATGTTGCGCACGGCTTCTGGGTCGGCATCGAAACCGCCACAGTGGAAGATCTGGTGGCCAAGGCCGGTCTGCCTGCAAATGACGCGATCCGCATCGGCATAACATCTTATCTCATCAACCAGGGTGATCGCCTGATATTGGTTGATACCGGTTCGGCCGATTTCTTTGGTCCGACCGCAGGTAAGTTTCTGTCGGCTCTGGCTGCGGCCGGTTATACCCCTGATCAGGTGGATGACATCCTGATCACGCACATGCACCCTGATCACACCGGTGCACTGGTCGAAAGTGGCGTAACAGTATTCCCCAACGCGCAAATTCACATTTCTGGAACCGAGTTCGACTATTGGACCTCGACCACGGAACAGTCGAACGCCCCGGATTTTGCGAAACCATGGTTTGATGCCGCGATTGGCGTCAAGAAGGCCTATGGCGATCAGATCAATGTGTTCACGGGCACTGCCGACGTGATCCCGGGTTTCACTCCGGTTCCGCTTTATGGCCACACACCCGGACACACCGGATACCGCTTGTCGTCGGGCGGCGAAGATCTGTTGATCTGGGGCGACGCCTGCGGTGTGGCGTCGGTTCAGTTCGAACACCCCGAAGCGGGCCTTGCCTTTGACGTGGATGGCGCAACCGGCAAAGTCACCCGCGCCAAATTGCTGGACATGGCCGCAGGCGAGGGTGTTCTGGTCGCATCCGCTCACCTGCCGTTTCCGACCTTTGGCCGTGTTCTCCGCGCAGGCGATGCCTATGACTGGCAGCCTGATGAGTACCGCTTCGAGGTCTGAAAGGGCGTCCCTGATCGAATGCCAAAATCTAACGGTTGGAGCGGGCCTTTGGCTTGCTCCAATTTTTTTCATCGAGGAACAGAAATTGAGCAGCATTTCAAAACACAGCCTGTATCAGGGTCAATGACAGTTAGACCTGAGCGTCCTTCCTAATCGCAAAACTGATAAGGGAATGCTCGCAAGAGAAGAGCGTCTTGGTATTCAATGATATTTCAAAGCGCGGCCGGCGCCGATGGTACAGCATAGAGATCTGCGGCAATCGGAGCGCAGCTGCCACATCTCGATTAGCATCACACGATCAGACAGGGATTAGCTGAGAAACTGTTCAATCACCGCTGTCTGTTGTTTTTTGCCGTCTGGGTCCAGTTCAGTTTTCAGGCGCGTGAACTCTTCGCTCCAATTGGACGTGCGGGTGCGAATGGGCGGGTCCTGAGCATCGACAACATTTATCACGATGGCTGCTACTTGCTCTGACGTCTGGTAGATGTCGCTGCCCCCCATCCGGCTTTGCGCACCGCCCACATATTTCTGCAGAATTGGTAGGTATTCATCATCCAGCATCCCGCCCGTGGCCTCGACATGCTTCATCACGTTGGCTGCAAATTCTGATTGGATGCCGCCGGGCTCGACCGTAGTGAAGTTGATACCAAAATAAGGCGTTACATAGCTGGCCAGCGCCTCGGTATATCCTTCAACAGCGAATTTCGCAGCGCAGTAGATTTCATTGAACGGCTGGCCAACCAGACCGCCAACCGACGAAATAGAGATAACATGGCCCAAACGGGCCTTGCGCATATGGGGCAGAACCGCCTTGGTGCAGCGAACGACACCCATGAAATTCACATCCATCACCCAGGAAATGTCTGATTCGCTGGCCTGTTCTGTTGTGCGGACAAAGCCAGCGCCAGCATTGTTGATAAGGGTATCGATCCGGCCTTCGATTTCAATGATTTGGTCAACGGCAGCAGCTATGCTTGCCGCGTCCTGAACATCCAATGCCAACACGTTTAGTTTCGCACCAGCCGCTTTCGCCGCATCCTCCAGAGCACCCCGTTTTGACAGATCGCGCATGGTTGCATAGACACGATGACCTTTCTGTGAGGCTTGTACTGCGATCTGGATACCAAGTCCGGTTGACGTGCCGGTAATCAGAATGACTTTGGACATTAGAGCCCTCCGGAGCGGTGACGTATGCGCCCCGACGATCAACCGGGTTGCGTCTTAGGTCAACAGCGGGATTTCAAAACATCAACGGCTTCGTCGAAGGTTTTGATGTCTTCTTCGGCGCGGGCGGTTAGATGTGCGCCTTCCAGCAGTGCAAGGGCTGCACGAGCCTCGGATTCGGGATTGGTCACGCCCGAGATGGTTCTGTCCTGCTGGCCAAGCTTAAAAATCGCCTCGATACGATTAACCATCATGGCGCGGAAAGCTCTGATCTTTTGGACCACCTCATCTGACAGGCTTTCGCGGCTGCTGATCAGCGAGACGCAAAGACATAGTGTCTTACCATTGTTGAGCGCATCTCGATATAGCTGGATCAGAGCCCGCAGGCGTTCAGAACCTTTTGCATACTTGGCCTCAATCTTCTGGCATTCACCTTCAAGCACTTTGTGATAACGATCCATCAGTGCAGCGGACAGATTGGCTTTGGTCGGAAAATGATAGTGGATCGAAGCCTTGCGAATGCCCACTGCCTCGGCCAGGTCAGCGTAGCTGAACCCGTCAAATCCGCGCGCACGCGCCGCGTGTTCTGCGACATCCAGCAAAGCAGTTTTGGTATCAGATGTCATACTATCAAACCTTTTCCTTCGCGATCAGGGCAAATGCATCTTCCGCTGCCTCCAAGGCGCCCTCAAGATAGCCCCCGAACTGCGATGCCACTTCGGTTCCGGCAAAAATCAGGCGGTTATCCCAAATCTGCGCCATAGCTTGCGGCAACCCGTATATCGGATGAGCATATAGCGGTTGCTGATCCTCTTCGATAGAGGTGAAGCGATCAAAGGCCCAGTCCTTGATCAGCAGAGTATCGGGTTCAGTGGCGTCAGGGCCAAAAAGGCGCGTTAGCTGGTCTTGCACAGCATGGCGCAAGCGGGATTGATCCTGACGGGCCTGCGGAGGCACACCGATAAATCCAAACAGTGCATATGGTCCGCCTTCGGCAGGTGAGGCATCATGGATTTCGACCATCGGACCGCGACGGCTCATCGCGTCTCCGGACAAGCCATCGTCGCGCCAGAATGGTCGGTTGTATGTGGCGACAGCCTTGGCCTGGCCTGCCATCCAAGTGGGAATGCCGGTCATTGCGCGCAATGTTTCCGGCGGCAGGGCAGGGGCAAAGGCAATCTGGCTGGCGACGCGCGGGGGCAGGGCCAGTACGACCTGCTCCGAAAGCAGTTCCTGCCCGGCTTGTGTTGTCGCCTTTATCCCGTGGCCTGGCTGCGCCAGCGAGACGATGGGATTGGAAAGCAGCAAACGGGATTTGGGTAACCTGATCGCCAGCGCATCCGACAATGAACCAAGCCCACCTTCAAGACGATAAGAGCCTTCCATCGAGGCAAAGCCACGACCGCGTTCGACCCGGCCGTTTTCATCTTCAAAGCTAAGGGCGCCCAGCGAATGCTGATCAAACCGTTTCAAGCCCAGCCGTTCGATCAGCGCGGCAACTCGTGGTTGGCCAGGCCAGAACCAGGCAGGGCCCAGATCGAAGTAACCATTGCCCACACGTTGGGTCAGAATCCGCCCACCGGGCCGATCCCGGGCTTCGACCAACAGAAAGTCGTGGCCTTGGTCCGCCAGCTGCGAGGCGAGCGATAGGCCGGACAGACCAGCGCCGATGATCAAAGTCTCGGTTTTCATGTATCAGAACCCTTCCGAGGCGGGGCGCAGATCCAGCTCATTTGTCCAGGTCGATTGCGGTTGCTGCGCAAGCTGCCAATAGGCATCAGCAATTTCATCGGGTCTCATCATCTTCGCGGGGTCGAGGCTGTGAAGTTCCCGCGATTTTGGGGTGTCAATGATACCGTCAAGAATAACATGCGCGACATGGATACCTGCCGATTGATACTCTCGCGCCAGAGACTGTGTCAGCCCACGCAATGCAAACTTTGCCGAGGCAAAGGCCGAGAATCGCGGACCTCCCCGCAATGATGCGGTGGCTCCGGATACGATCAGTGTACCTCCACCACCGCGAACCATGGGTTGCAACACGCTTTGCCCCAACACGAACAGAGACTGCACCATCGACTTCCAGGTGCGCTTGTAATCGTCCAAAGTGGTTTCTGGGAAAGGTGCGATGACCAGCTCGGCAGTATTGTGAACAACGATTTTCGGGGGGCCATATCGCGCGATAAGCTCGGCGATTACAGGTACAGTGGCATTTGGATCCGCAATATCGATTTGACGGAAGGTGCCGACAGTTTCCGAAGGTTGGGTGCGTCCAAGACCAACGGCTGTCATGCCGCCGGTCTGAAAACGCGCAAGAAGGGACTGGCCAAGGCCAGCCCCTGCTCCGGCGACCAGCGCCAATGGTTTTTCAGCGGCCATGGATTAAACCGCTGGTGGCTGCGCAAATGGCAGATGCCCGGTCTTCATCCAGACCTTTGCACCGTCAGGGCCCGCTGTGGCAGAAAGCTCGGCGCCTTCCGGCAGACGCAACCAGTCGTTTTTACCCAGATCGTCGCCACCGGATGTCATCGAGCCGTCGATCATAAGAATTTCGATGCCCCCCGGTGCATCCGAGGTCAACTTGGCACCGGGATCAAGATGGCTGTAGGTTACGACTTCACGGTCATCTTCATGCAGAGTCGCTGTCGCGACACCATTCACCGGCGTCGCCAACTCATCCGCCATGTTCTTGCGGAATTGATTGCGATCTTCCATGTCGAACTGCCAGAGTTTGACAAAGATGGTGCAACCAGGCTCGGAACCGGGCGTATGTTCGGTTGTCGGCGGGTTGCGCACGTAAGTGCCTGCTGGAAAATCACCGTGTTCATCCTGAAAAACGCCATCCAACACGATGAACTCTTCACCGCCCGTATGAGTGTGGGCCGAAAACTTGCTGCCCGGTGCATAGCGCACAATGGTGGTGGCACGGGCGACTTCGCCACCAATCCGGTCAAGCATGCGCCGGTCCACACCCTTCATGGGCGAGGCCTGCCACTCAAGTTGATCAGAGTGAACAACGACGCGGGATGAGAAGTCCGAGTTGAGTTCCATTTGGAGATGTCCTTTCGACTTAAATGGCAGGTCTTACTTAGGCGGCAATAGATGGACGAGCGGCCATCTTAGCACGCCAAGCTTGCAGGTTGGTCAGGGTTTCGGGGATTTCGACCTTGGCAAAATCGGCAAACGCCAATCCTGCAAAGGCGGTGATGTCAGCCACCGAGAATGAGTCTCCGGCTAAGTATTCATTTTCGGCCAGAACGGAATCCAGATAGGTCATAGTGTTCTTGGCGACCTCTTTTTGCTTATTGCCCCATTCGGCACATTGATAAGTTTCAAGTTCCGGGCCTAGGCCGGGCGTCGCATGATGAAAATAGGTGCCAACCGCGTTTAACAAGCCGTTCTCCGCGCGCAGATTCATCATCGAGATGCGGGCGCGTTCTTTTGCGGTTACGCCGGTTAGCGAGGGGCCATCGAACGTCGCGTCGATATATTCGGTGATCGCGTTGCATTGGGCAATGTGCGAACCGTCTTCCAGTTCCAGACAAGGCACCACGGCATCTGGGTTTTTGGTTTTGAACTCAGGCGTTCGATGCTCACCGCCCATGACATCCACGGGAATGAATTCCACTTTGTCCGATGCGCCTTTTTCAGCCAGCGCGATGCGAATACGTGCGGGGTTAGGGAATCCTTCTGTGTCATAGATCTTCATCTCAGTACCTCCGTCGGGGTTTGCGTTTCGTACAAACTACCTATCAATAGGTAGATAACTATGCAACTATTTTATTGTCCTCATCAGTAGCGCCGAAAGAGGCAGGTAATTCAAACAGTTCTGCTTGGCTTACTAAAAAAATTTGGCGCTGGTGAGTCGTTTGATTGCAAACCCTGCCAGAGCAGATTCGGTATCAGCAAATTAACCGATTCATCTTTCCGAATGGTTTTCGCCCTCTTAAAGGCGGCCACGCGGATACCTCTACTCAACATTTACGCTCTGCTACGAAAGCGACCAGCAGGATTCACTGGTCAGAAAGTTATCAGACTATGTTCGAAGACTACGCCCGCAAGTCATTTCAAAATGGTGCATCAATTCAAGGCGCAGACGATCGGTTGATTGTTTCGGGTGGCAATGAAGATCAGCGCGATATGAGAGCTGGAACGCGTGAAATTGCAATGGATTCCAGTTATAGAGAGCCTTGCTAGCTTCAGTCTTAAAACCTCAGCCGATTTCTCACGTCAGGACATACGATGATCGAACCAAAACTCAGAACTACTTCAGGCAATGGCCGTATCTATAGCAGTGTACTTGACACGATTGGGGACACACCCACGATCCGTATCAACAATCTTGGGCCGAAAGGTGTCGACCTGTTTGTGAAATTCGAGGCATTCAACCCTGCGGGATCGGTCAAGGATCGCCTTGCGGTCAATATCATCGAAGCCGCCGAGCGCAGCGGTGCCCTGAAACCCGGACAGACTGTGGTTGAGGCGACCAGCGGGAATACCGGGATCGGTCTGGCGATGGTCTGCGCTCAAAAAGGGTATCCTCTGGTGGTAACGATGGCTGAGAGCTTTTCGACCGAGCGGCGTCAGCTAATGCGCATGCTTGGTGCCAAAGTGGTTCTGACACCAAAGGCTGAAAAAGGCTTTGGTATGTACCGAAAAGCAGCGGAACTCGCCAAAGAGCATGGCTGGTTTCTGGCGCGTCAATTCGAAACACAAGCCAATGCCGAGATTCACGCAGCCACAACAGCCCGAGAGATCCTGAACGATTTTGGCGAAGCGCGGCTGGACTACTTTGTTACCGGCTATGGTACTGGGGGTACCGTGACAGGTGTTGCGCGTGTCATGCGCGATAAAAGCCCCGACACAAAGATCATTCTCTCCGAACCGGCGAACGCGCAACTGGTGGGTAGCGGCATCGCGACCGAGCGCGGCAACGATGGCGACCCCTTGGCCAGCCACCCAGCGTTTGAACCACATGTCATTCAGGGTTGGACGCCGGATTTCATACCTGCGGTTCTGCAGGAATCCATCGACAACGCATATGTTGATCAAGTGATCCCTGTGGCTGGACCAACCGGTGTGGAATGGGCTCAGAAACTTGCCAGCCAAGAGGGCATACTGACTGGTATCTCAGGGGGCGCAGCTTTTGCGATTGCAGTTCAGATTGCCGAACAAGCTGAACCCGGCGCGTCGGTGCTATGCATGTTACCGGATACGGGTGAGCGTTACCTGAGCACGCCCTTGTTTGCGGATGTCCCTGTCGAAATGTCTGACGAAGAGATTCGAATTTCGCGCTCAACGCCCGGATACCACATAAGCGAATGAATCAGGGAGCACCAATTTAGCATCGGGTCCCATAGATCTCTGCCTGGAGGGGCGAGGCGACCGCCGCTCAGGTCCCGTCCGAGACGACTTATAATCAAATGAATGAAAAGGGTATCTTCGCCTGCGTGAGAACCGATCTGGCGACCGAACACGGTGAAAAGAAGCCGCTATGATCGACGCAATTTATTTTGAACGCATCGCACTGTGATCAGTTTGGACGTCGAGTAAAGAGGATCAATCCCCCGACAAACGGGGTCGTGGGCGCCTGATAGATCGTACCAAAGGCGGTGTGAACTCAAAGGTGCACGCGATTTGTGACAGCCGAGGATGCTCAACAAACCTGTTCATTGAGGCCGATCAAATCAGTGATTACATCGGCGCAATGGCATTGGTGAACGATCTGCCAAAGGTGGATTGGCTAATCAGTGATCGCAGCTTCGAAGCAGTTTGGTTCGCTTAAACGCCATAAGTTATGGCGGCACGTGACTGCACCCCGCGAAGAAAGCGATAGAAGACCACCGCACAATGCGACAGGGGCTGCTGATCGACTAGCGATCCAATAGTGAATATTGCCGGATGCTATTTTTGGCTGAGTAGCCAGCGACAGATCTCGTCAATTATGTTTTGGCGGACATCGTGCTTGCGGCGGACAAGATAGTAGGCACGCATTTCACTGCGGACAGGATCGAACAACTGGACGAGCGTTCCGTTGCCCAGTTCGCCATCAATCAAGGGCCGCCAGCCCATCACCACGCCTTGGCCTGAGATCGCAGCCTGAAGCACCACATTTGTGTCTTCGATCATTGGACCGGACATGACGTCTTTTGGCGACACGCCGTGATGTGCAAACCAGGCTTTCCAACTGACCGTATCGCGCTGGTGGATCAGCGGAAAATCCAGTAGATCGACCGGTGTTGCCGGATGCCCCAATCGGCTTAGAAGACTTGGGCTGGCCACTGGTGCCGCCATAACTCCTACGAGGCGATCTGCGATCATATCCGGCCAATATCCGTCGCCCCATGTTACGAAAATGTCTGCATCCACATTTTGCGGTGATACAAGTAGTGGGGTCTGCACAAGTTCAAGATCAATCTCGGGGAAATGCGCGTTGAACTCGGTTAGGCGCGGCAACATCCAACGAGTTGCAAAACTTGGCCCCATCGCGATGCGGATCTTTGTGTGATCGGTCTGAGCCGATACGTCCAGAATGGCGCGTTCGAGAATGCGAAAAGCCTTGGTTACCTCCTCGGCAAGGCGCATTCCTTCGTCTGTTAATACGACCCGCCGACCGGATCGAGTAAACAGGGTCAGTTTCAACTGGGCCTCAAGACCTCGTATGTGATGACTGATCGCGGTGGGAGACACGTGAAGTTCTTCCGACGCGGCGCGGAAACTGCCTAATCGCGCGGCAGCATCAAAAGCGCGCAAAGCGGGAAGGGAGGGAAAGGCGGTCATACCTTCAATTAGTGAGCTTTACTCATCTAATGCAAGAGAATCTTGTTTTTGTCGCTTCTGTTGCAAACGCTTAAGCATGCAGGGCAATGAACCAGCGTTAGGATAGCAAATGTCCGCCAGAACCCGCCGTCGCGGTCGCGCCTCAAGGGCCGACCAAACTGGATCGGAAGAAGACGCCTCACCTCCGGTGTGGCCAGGACTGTCCGGTGGTGCATTCCGACCGCTCAATGATCAGGCGTTGGCCGATGTGAATGAGGCGGTGCTGCACCTACTAGAGACGTTGGGATTGAGCCAGGCTTCGTCGTCGATGATCGAAAAGGTCTGCGCGAATGGCGGGACTCTTACCGGGGATCAGCGGCTGTTGTTCCCCCGAGATCTTGTATTGCGAACGATTTCAGAGGCGCGGCGAAATATTATCCTCTGTGGTCAGGATCCCAAACACGATTTGGATATATCGGGCGCGCGGGTGCACATGAGTTCGGGCGGAGCCGCGCCTGGGGTATTTGACATCGAAGACAGGCGCTATCGCAATGGTACCGCCAAGGATCTCTACGATGCCGCGCGGATTGTAGATGCGATGGAGAACATTCATCACTTCAGCCGCTCGATCGTGGCCACCGATATTGAAGACGTGGCCGATATGGACCTTAATACAGCATATGCCTGCCTGATGGGCACCTCCAAGCATGTATCTGTCTCGGTATCAGAACCACAGAATGTCGCGCAGCTGGCCGAGCTTTGCTATTTACTCGCCGGAGGCGAAGACGCGTTTCGGGCTCGCCCTTTTTTGACTGTGATGGTGTGCCATGTGGTGCCACCCATGCGCTTTGCTGAAGAAGCGCTGGAAACCTTAGAGGCGGCTATTTTAGCTGGCTTCCCCGTGCAGCTGATCAGCGCTGGGCAGGCGGGGGCCACGAGCCCGGCAACCATTGCCGGGTCTCTGGTGCAGGCCGTTGCTGAAACCCTTGCCGGTCTTGTCTTTGCTCGGCTGGTCGACCCGAATGTTGCGGCGATCTTTGGCCCAAAACCGCTTGTGGCTGATTTGCGCACTGGCTCGATGTGTGCAGGGGGTGGTGAACAGGCGATCCTGATGGCCTCGGCCGCGCAGATGGGGCGTTACTATAACCTGCCGACCACATCGATTGCCGGAATAACCGACTCCAAGACACTGGATGCACAGTATGGCAGCGAGAAAAATCTAGCAGTGGCCTCGGCAGCACACGCCGGATCGAACCTGATCACACAGTCTTGCGGGATGCAGGCCAGCTTGTTGGGCGTCGCGCTTGAGGCCTATGTGACTGACAATGATATGTTGGGCAACATCCTGCGAACGGTTCGCGGGGTTGAAGTGTCGCCTGAAAATATCGGCGCTGATGTGATTGCAGAAGTGTGCCGAGGCGAAGGACACTATCTGGGCCATCGCCATACATTTGGGCGGATGAAATCGGATTATTTCTACCCCCATCTGGGAGACCGCCGTACCCCGCGTGAGTGGGAAGAGGACGGTTCGCGCCAGATCGGCGACGTTGCGCGAGACAAAACGCGCACGCTGCTGGCTGAATATTACCCGGCACATATTCCCGACGCGATCGACCGCGCCATTCGCGAACGCTTCAATATTAAGATTGGCCGGGATCAGATCGGACGGGACCTATGAGAACCAACGCTTCTCTTTCCGCGCGTGCCCGACAAATAATGCCCGGAGGAGTCAGTCACGAACTGCGCTATTTATCTCCGTATCCGATTTATATCGACCGGGCCAAAGGGGCTGAAAAATGGGATGTCGAGGGCAAACGCTATATCGACTTTAAGCTGGGTGCGGCCAGTCAGCTTTTAGGCAATTCCTGCCCAGAGGTGATGGAGGCAGTTGCACAGCAATTGACAAAAACGCCTTACACCGGCGACTGCCATCCGCTTGAGATCGAATGGGCGGATTGGATTCATCGTCTGGTGCCATCTGCTGAAAAAGTGCGCTTTACCGGTTCTGGTACAGAATCTACCATGCTGGCGCTGCGGGTTGCGCGCGCATATTCCCATAAGGACAAGGTGCTGCGGATAGACGGGCATTTTCACGGCTGGCATGATTTGCTGTTGAAAGGTTCGAAGCCCGGGGTCAATACGCCACCTTCGATGGGTGTGCCCGAGGCGATCACCGATCTGACAGTGATCGCACCCCCTGTGCTGGAAGCTATTCGGGCCACGCTTGAAGCGGAGACTGATATCGGCACAATCTTTGTTGAGGCGTCTGGGGCAAATTACGGCTCGGTCCCGCTGCCCGATGGGTTCTTGCCTGGCATCCGAGCGCTCGCGGATGAAATGGGCAAAGTGCTGATATTTGATGAGGTGATCACAGGGTTTCGCTGGAGCCCCGGCGGGCGTCAGGCGCGCGATAACGTGGTGCCGGACCTAACTACTATGGCCAAGGTTGTCACCGGTGGCTTACCAGGCGGCGCTATCGCTGGGCGCGCGCACATCATGGATCTGCTTGACCCCGGCAAAACACTTGAAGGTCTTGCACCAGCGGTCAGCCACAAAGGTACATTTAACGCGGCACCCATGGTGGCTGCAGGCGCAATCGCGGCAATGAAGTTGCTCGCAACCGGAGAGGTGCAAGCGCAAGCAGATGCTATGGCCGCGCGTTTGCGCGACGGATTCAACACCGTCTTTGCGCGCCGCGGAATCGAAGCGTTGGCTTATGGCGAGAGCTCGACTTGTCACCTGTACTTTGGTGGAACATCAATCGATGGATTAAGCGCAGCCCAGATCCGTAGCGCCCCACCGGCGTTGGTTCAGGGCCTGCGCGGCGGTTTGCAGGACCGTGGCGTAGATTTCATGTCCTTCACCTCATGTGTGACGTCGAACACCCATACGCCTGACCTCATCGACGAAGCGGTCGGAGTTTTCGACGCCGTTCTGGGCGATCTAATAGATACCGGAGTGATTGCAGCATGAATGCTCTTCCATCCAATGCCCGCACCGTTGTTATCGGCGGCGGTGTAATCGGCTGTTCCATTGCCTATCATCTGGCCCGTGAGGGACGGCAGAATATTGTTGTGCTGGAACGCTCGAAGCTGACCAGCGGGACAACGTGGCATGCAGCAGGTCTGGTGCGCCGCCTACGACCTTCAGCGACGTTAACTAAGTTAATAAACTATTCGATTGATTTGTATGGAGAGTTGGAGCGCGAAACCGGCCAAGCAACCGGTTGGACCCAAACCGGTTCGCTAACACTGGCAACAAATTCGGACCGGTTAACCAATATCAAAAGACAGGTCAGTCTTGGTCGTGCCTTTGGGCTTGAGGCTGAGGTGGTCGATGCGGCGCGCGCCAAAGAGCTTTGGCCATTGATCGAAACCGATGATGTCATCGGAGCGGTCTGGTCCCCTGCGGATGGGCGGGTGAACCCGTCAGATGTGGCGCTGGCCTTGTCAAAAGGGGCTCGCGCACGCGGTGTTCAGATCTTTGAGGATACCACCGTAACAGGCTTGCGAAAGAATGCCGGGCGCATTTCGGGTGTCGAGATTGGGGACCATGTGATCGAAGCCGACGAAGTGGTGATCGCCTGTGGTCTTTGGTCCCGAGAAGTGGCGGCGATGGCTGGCGCGCATATGCCGCTTTATGCTTGCGAACACTTCTACATCCTGACCAAACCACTCGCCGAAGTACAGGCGCTGGGAAAAGGGGCGCATTTGCCTACGCTCAACGATCAGGACGCGTTCCTGTATGCCCGCGACGATGTAGAGGGGCTGCTGGTAGGCTGTTTCGAGCCGCATGCCAAGGGATTGCCTTTGGATCGTTTGCCCAAAGATTTCAGCTTTGATCTGCTGGATGAGGATTGGGACCATTTCATGCCGATGATGGAAAACGCCCTGCGCCGAATTCCGGTACTGGAACAGGCCGAAGTGCGGATGCTGTTGAATGGTCCTGAGAGTTTCACTCTCGACAGCCAATTCATGCTGGGTGAAAGCCCCGAGGTGCCAGGCCTGTTCTTGATGGGCGGGATGAATTCAACCGGCATTGCGTTGGCTGGCGGTGCAGGAAAGGCAATGGCGGAATGGATCATTGCGGGCGAACCCACGATGGAACTGAATGAGGCTGACATTCGCCGCTTTAGCCCTGAAATGAATGTGTTGGGCGCGTTAGAAGCGCGCATCCCCGAGGTTCTGGGCCGCCACTACGACAACCCTTATCCGGGGCGAGCGATGGACACTGCCCGTGGTCAGCGCCGCTCACCCATTCATGCCGGACTTGTCGCGGCAGGCGCGCAATTCGAAGCGCGTGGCGGCTGGGAGAGGGCAGTGCATTTTGGCGGCAAGGATGCGCATCTGCCTCTTACCTTCGGTGCGCCTGCGTGGCGTGAACAAGTGGGGGCTGAGGTAGAAGCCTGCCGCAGCGGAGCAGCCATTCTTGATCAATCCGCTTTTGGCAAGATCATGGTGCAGGGGCCGGACGCACGCGCCTTTCTCAATCGCCTTTGCGCGGCGCAAATGAACATAGCCGAGGGGCGTATCGCATACACACAGATCCTGAACGCTCGCGGCGGGGTAGAAAGTGATCTGACGGTGCAACGTCATGGACCTGAAACCTATCTGTTGATCGTTGGCGCAGGTGAAGTGGTCCGCGACCTTAAACGCATGCGCGAAACACGAGGAGATTGTCGCGTGGAGTTCACCGATGTGACGAGCGGTTACGCCATTCTGGGCTTGGCCGGGGCTAAGGCGCGTGCTGTACTGCAGGCGACCTCGAATACCCCGGTACCCGAACTCAAGCGTTTTCATTTCGCCCCGGTTGAGATCGGCCTTGCGCGCGGCTGGGCCGGACGCCTAAGCTTTACCGGGGAAGAAGGGTTTGAGCTTTATATTCAAGCCGATATGGCGATGGCCTCTTATGAAGCGCTGCTGCAAGCGGGGGCCAGCCATGCGGGCCTCTACGCAAGTGGCAGTCTGCGCATCGAAAGTGGGTTCCGTGCATTCGGACACGAACTGACCCCCGGCACTACACCACATGAAGCCGGATTGGGCGCTTTCTGCGCAATGGGCTCCGGGTTTGTGGGCGAAGATGCCTTGCAGGATCACACGCCCTCGCGCCGGATCGTCTCATTGTTGTTTGATGACCCAAATGCGATCCCGATCCATGACGAACCTGTCTATTTTCAAGGTCAGGTTGTCGGGCAAGTCACTTCCGCCGCGTGGAGTTACCGCTACGGCCGATCTGTAGCGCTTGCTATGATCTCGGGCCCGTCAAGTTTCTTTGACGAAAAATCTTCCACCTCAGACGGAACATGGGCGGTGGATGTGGAAATTGCCTGCACCCGCTTTACCGCTCATGCATCGCTGAAACCCGCCAAAGAGGCGTTCCAATGACCGACACCAATCGTACTACACAAGTCGCAATCATCGGTGGCGGGATTATGGGCGTTGCTGCCCAGTTCCAACTGGCGGAAAACGGCTGGACCGATACAATCCTTTTTGAAAAGTCAGAACTGACGTCCGGATCTACATGGCACGCGGCAGGTCAAATCGCCCACGCGGTAGGAAGTCGGATCGCAGGCTGGATCAACAAGACATCCATCGAGACCTATAAGCGTGTCGAAGCAGAAACCGGTCAGAGTATCGGCTGGCACGAAGTTGGTGGCTTTCGGATCGCTACCACGGAGGATGAGGTCGACTGGATGAAGTCGATCATGGGTGTCGGCAAGCTGCTGGACTTGCCGATGGAGCTGGTCGGTCCAGAGGAAGTTTCAAAGGTCAATCCGTTTTATCGAACATCTGACATCAAGGCCGCTGTCCGAACATTTGAGGACGGTCATATTGACCCGTCTGGTGTCACAATGGCACTGGCTGCAGCCTCACGCGCGCGCGGGGCCAAGATCGAGCGACACAATCGTGTCATTGGCGCCTCGCGGAAAGGCGACATGTGGCTTCTGCACACCGAAAAAGGCGACGTGCTGGCCGAACATGTTGTCATCGCCGCGGGATCATACGCCAATCAGGTCGGTGAATGGTTCGGGCTGAAAATTCCTTCGGTCTCGTGTCTGCATCATTATCTGGTCACGGATACCGTGCCCGAGTTTCTGGATCGTCCTGAACTGCCCGTGATGCGCGATAATGCTTTCGGTGGCTATATCCGGCAGGAACAGAAATCGGGCCTGATCGGGATATATGAGGGTCATGTCTGCCCCACGGTCTGGGAAATGCCGCAAGGCGCGCCCTGGGCAGCAGAAAATGAGTTGTTTGAGGCAGACTACGACTCGATTGGCGATTTTCTGATGGTGGCATTCGATAAGATGCCTATCCTCGCCGATCTTGGTATCAAGCGCGTTGTGCGCGGGGCGATCACTCATACGCCGGATGGGGGCATGCTGGTCGGCCCGTCGGGTCCTCCAAATGTCTGGTTGTCTTGTGGGTCGTCCATCGGGCTGGCGTGGGGCGGCGGGGCCGGCAAGGTGCTGGCCGATTGGATGGTGCATGGAGAAACCCAGATCAACACACGCAGTATGGACCCGCGTCGCTATGGGGATTTCAGCACGGATCAGTTCATTGTTGAGCGTACCAAAGATGAGTTCATGCGTCGCCACGACACACCGTGCCCGGGCAAGCAATTCGAAAGCCTTCGCCCCTTGAACCGCCACCCTCTGTATGATCGGCTGGCTGCAAAAGGTGCGGTGTTTGGCGAAGTCGCGGGCTGGGAGCGCCCACGCTATTTCGGTAATGTCGGCGAAGTTGAGCGGATCGGATGGGGCCATCAGCCTTGGCACGAGAACGCCCTCACCGAGGCGAAAGCCACACGTGCGGCTGCTGGTGTAATTGATCTTTGTGCTTTTGCACAGTTCGAGATAACGGGCAAAGATGCAGCAGCTTTGCTTGATCGGCTGTCTGCCAACTCAGTTCCGGTGCGCGATGGACGGATGAGTCTTAACCACCTGTTGACTAATAAAGGTCGCTTCGAGACAGAAATCACCATCTGGCGTATCGCAGAGAACAGGTTTTTTACCGGTTCGGCCATTGCACGGGCCAACCCGGATTTCGACTGGATCAAGTCCCACATACGGCCGGGCGAAGAGGTGCAGATGGTCAATCGGAGTGCCGATTGGGGGATGCTTGCACTATCCGGTCCTGCATCGCGCCGCATTATGGCCGAGTTGACGGACGCCGATCTCAGCAACTCGGCCTTCCCGTGGTTGTCAGGGCAAGAGATCACGGTGGCAGGCGTCGCCTGCTATGCCTTGCGCGTGTCTTTCGTAGGAGAGCTCGGCTGGGAACTGCATGCACCGCTGGACCAGATCGGCGCGCTGTATGACGCTTTGTTTGAGGTTGGATCTAAGCATGGCCTCGTCGATTTGGGTTCTTACGCATTCAATGGCATGCGGATGGAGAAGGCATACCGCGCGAGTGGTGAGCTAACGACAGATGTTGGTCCGTTTGATGTGGGGCTAGAGCGGTTTGTGCGTACGCAGGGGCGTGAATTTGTCGGAAAAGACGCACTCTTAGCCTGCGACCCTGGTTGGCAGTTGCTTTACGCAGAGCTCCACTCCGAGGATATCGATATTCATGGCGGCGAACCCGTACTGCTGAATGACACACCCGTTGGGCTTACCACTTCAGGTGGATACGGATACACAGTGGGCAAGTCTCTGGGTTGGCTATTCGTGCGCAATGGGACGCCGCACGAGGGCCTTAGCGTGCGCATTCTGGATCGCGACATCCCTGTAACTGTCCACGACCACCCTGTTTTTGACCCGCAAAATCTAAGACCCCGATCCGAGGACTAAATCCATGACCAATATCACTGGCGGCGAAGCCGTCTATCGTGTGCTCAAGGCCAACGGGATCGACACCGTGTTCGGCCTGTTGGGCGGTTCGATGCTCGAACTATACGATGCCATGTATCAGGGCGGAGAAGTCGCCTATGTGGGCGCACGGGATGAACGCGCAGCGGGCCATATGGCGGATGCTTGGGCGCGGATGACCGGTAAACCCGGTGTTGTACTGGGCGCGCAGGCAGGGCCCGGAGTTGTCAATATCGTCACCGCGGTGGCCGAGGCACAATTGGCTTATTCTCCTCTTGTTGTCATTGCGGGTGCGATAACGCGCGCCGATCAACACAAAGATACATTTCAGGAAGTCGATCAGGTCGCGCTGTTTGCCCCGATTTCTAAGCGCTCAGTCATGGTTACGGACCCATCTCGGCTGGCGCCGATGCTTGAAGATGCGATCCGATTGGCCAATTCTGGCCGTCGTGGGCCCGTCGTGTTGCATGTCCCGCGTGATTTGTTTGCAGCTGAGATGCCCGCGATTGACCCGGCACCTGTCAGGTTTGCTCGTCCAGGGCCTGCGGCACCTGAAGACATCGAGGCCATCGCAAAACTTATGAGCGGGGCGAAGCGCCCGGTGATCTTTGCCGGCGGGGGCTTTAAATGGGGACAGGGACGCGATGCCCTGACAGCCCTGGCCGAGGCTCTCGAGGTCCCGGTTGTAGCCTCGACCGGTCATGCGGATGTCATGCGCCACGGTCACCCTTGGTTCGCAGGTCAAGCTGGGCCACGCGGAAACCGCGTTGCCAGCCGTCTGACTAAAGAAGCTGATGTGATGGTTGTTCTGGGTGCTCGACTTGGCTTTAACTCGACCTTTCACAGCAACGATTACGTTGGTGTGGATACACGTATCGCCCATGTCGATATTGATGAGTCGGCGGTTGGCCGTTATTTTCCTGCCGAAATTGCAGTTCAAGCTGATGCGCGTATGACCGCTGAGGCGTTGACCGAGGCAGCTTCAAAGCCCGACGCACTGGATTGGCGCAAGAGTTTTCAGGAAGATATGACCAGTCTCGCGGCCGAGCGCGCGGATGAGGCACAGATCGCCACATTACCAATGCATCCTCGCAGGGCTTTGGCTGAGATCCGTGCAGCTCTGCCGGAAAATGCGATTGTCACCCTGGACACGGGCAATACCTGTCTGCAAGCCGCCGACAGGTTGGCCCATTACGATCCGCTGTCGCTGATTACACCGCTGGATTTTGGTTTGGTCGGTTTTGGTCTTACTGCCGCTATCGGAGCTAAGGCTGCGTCCCCGGAAAGACCTGTCATCGCGGTAATGGGCGATGGCGCTTTGGGCTATACGATGATCGAGATCCAAACCGCGATCCAATACGAGTTACCCATAGTTATTATCGTTTTGGATAACGAAGCCTGGGGCGCCGAAAAGGCCTATCAGCAGGAATTTTACGGAGGCCGCTTGTTGGGAGCCGAGATCACCTCGCCGCGATACGACAAATTCGCCGAGCTCTGCGGCGGTAAAGGCATCTGGGTTGAAAGCCCTGAGGATATGCATCCTGCACTCACCGAGGCAATTGCCGCTAATCAAACAACTGTCATTCAGGCAAAGATCGATCCAAGCGCATTGATGACCCTTCGTAAGGATTTGTTCAAAGCGCCAACGAATTAGAGGCTTTGTTCGTTGCTGTTCAGATAGCGAAATGCACGAGATTGCTGCAACAGAACATCCATTATCTAAGGAAGCAGGCCATTTAGTCGATGGCTTGCGCTTCTGCTTGGTTGACGCTGTTTCCTCATACTTTGACCGGATCAACTGCAGCATCCACAACGCATCCCTAGTGATTGGAGGTAAGAGTCCGCGTTGATGCGCGCGTGTCTGCCACCCACTTGTCACTCGCATCCGTGCATGGCCCGCTAAAAAAGGCGCACGAAACATTAACCATCAGAAAGTAAAAAAGTAAGCCAATACTTCTGAGCGGTCAAAAGTCCTGGTATTTTTTGGGAGATCGCTTTGACGCGTATGCGTGAACGATTGGTCTGCTTGGGCTGCACGGCTCCAAAACCGCTGGATAGTCTCTTTCGACTGCCACTCTAGTACATTGGGCCCCAGCTACACTTCGATGCTGATATCATGGCTGACCCGTTTGATGAGCACGTTAGTTTTATACCTTGGGGCTCCAGCTCAAAACCGAAGTGAAAGACAGGACATCCCGCCATCCAATTTCGCGCAATCGGTGTTGTCGATTTCGACCACCTCGTACCCCTCGCGATCCAGCCTCTCGGCGGTGCGCGGAAATCCTGCCGCCATCAGCACCAGATTGTTAAATCGGATCGCGTTGGCGGCGGCCTCTTCGCCGTCGGCAACATGCAGTACCCGGTAACCAGCAAAGCAACCAGACGCATCCAGCCTCCGGGTCGATAGGATCGTTTCGGCATCCATCAGCGAGCAATCCGTCTTGAAATGCAAAACCCCTTCGGGAGTGAATACCTCGCGCACGGTGTGGCCCCAGTCGGACGTGATCCGCGCTAGCTCAGCAACGCCCTCGGCGTCGGTGCGGTCTGATCGGCCAACGAGTATTTCGCGACCGGTTACAAGTATATCTCCGCCTTCGATATGGCCGGGCCCTTTGATCTCGCGGACCGCGTCGTAACAGGCACGCAGAGTTGGAGCCATTTCCGCGACCTCACCTAGGCGCGACGGCGCGCCGGGTCTCATCAGCACTGCGCCCTGAGGTAAACAGAGCGCAGTATCCTCGACAAATTGTGCGTCCGGATATGCATCGAGCGGGTCAAGCTCGATGATCTCGGCCCCCGTGTTCTTCAACGCTGCCACATAAGCCTTATGTGCTGCAGTCATGCCGTCAAAATCGGGATTGCCGATATCCTCGGCCCGAAGCCCGCTTGCAATAGTTAAGGCGGGGCGGCGTGTGATCGCGCGAGTGAACTCGTAGGTCGGATCGGGCATTGTTTAGCCTTTCAGCGGTTCGAATTTTGGGGCGATCACTTCGATCATGGTTGGTCCAGTTGCATCGGCAGTGTTTTTCGTTGCATCCGCGCCCTGTTCGTGCCTTGGCGTCACATGACGAATGCCAGACGCTGCAAGCCCACGGTACAGCTCAACAGTGTGCACGCCGGGAATCCCGAACACGCAGCTCACGCCTCTTTGCCGAGGCTCTGCAACCAGAGCCTCACCTACAGTCTGTTTGATCATGCAACCTCGCGCGAGGATTTGTTGGCATGGTCGATGATGCGGGTGACCGCAGTGGCGAATTCCGCATCGCTGATCGTCAGTGCAACACGCGCCCAGTCTTTCAACCCGTCTCCGAATGCCGAGCCGGGCATAGCCGCCACACCGGATTGCAGCAGGTCCCAGGCATAGGCCTCACCCTCTAGCCCGGTGGCCGTGACATTGATAAGCGCAAACATCCCCGCCTCGGGCCGGTGCACTGTCAGCCTTGTCTCAGCCTCCAGCCGATCGGCCAGCAGGTTGGCCCGGCGTGAGAAGCGTTCGATCATGCCGGGCGCAACATCTGAGCCTTCGCGGATCGCCAATTCGGTCATATCCGCAATGAAGGGTTGGTTTCCGAACAGCATGGTCTCGGAAAAAGGCAGCAGCGCCTCGCAAAATGCCGCCGGACCCACACACCAGCCGCTGCGGTACCCGGGCGCGGCGTGGGATTTCGAGATGGAAGAGACCCCGATGACCCGGTCCGCCAGCTTGGGATCAGCCAGAGGAGATACAAACTCAGCGCCCTCAAAAACCAGTTCTTCATAGACTTCATCCGAGATGATCCAGAGATCATGTTTTATGGCCAATTGCCCAATTGCCGCGATTTCCGAGGCGGTCAGGATCGCGCCGGTCGGATTATGCGGAGTCGTCAACAAAATGACGCGGCTGCGCGGAGTAAGGCGTGCGGCAATATCATCGGCCTGCATCCGAAATCCGTGCTCGGGCCGTAGCGGAACCGGCACCATTTCAGCCCCGGACGACCGCACGACGCCCTCATAAGTGGCATACATCGGATCACCGACCAGCACCTCATCCCCAGCCTCGGCTACACCGGCCATAACTGCGAACAGAGAGGTCTGGGTACCCGGGAAGCACAGGAAGTTCTCAGACCCAAATTCGCGACCTCGGGTGGCCGAATAGCGCTCAGCTAATGCATCCAACAGACCAATCTCACCACGCCCGTTGGAATATCCGGTCCGCGCCGCGCGGAGCGAAGTTACCGTAGCTTCAATCAGTGCACCCGGCACCGGAACATCCGGTTCCCCTATCGTCATCTCAACGATATCGGCCCCGGCCTTGATCAGCTCGCGCGCTTTCAGATGAACGCCCCATTTCGCGCCACCCAGGCCCGCTAACCGCTTTGTAACGGCTGTGGTTTTCATGATTGCTCCACCTCTTTGGTCAATGGAATCCCTGTAATGGCGCCGACCGATTCCAGCCCGATCTGCGCCAATTGACCTTCGGAAAAGGCATCGGGCAGCGCGCCTCCCTCGAGCCACAGTCCGTCAATCACCGCGTTGCAGGCAATCGCCAGCCGCGTCGATTCACCTGGGACGACCGAATGCCCGCTTTCCCGCAGCGCCGCAACGATCAGCGTTTCCAGTTGATCCCGGAAATAGCTGTAAGTCCGCTGGTGAATGCGCTGCATCTTTGGATCATGCTGCACCTTGTTCAAGAACCCGGCCCACAAGGCCACCGCGCTTGGGTCTATCACCGGCGGGCGGAGCGATGCATCCACGAAATTCGCCAGCTGAGACACTGCGCCCCCCTGACCGGATGCCGCCGCCGTCTGATCGGTCAGCGTATTCATGTGGTATTCATAAGATGCCTGCACCAGCTCTTCTTTGGTTGAGAAATAGTGCCGGATCAGCCCCTGCGTTACATTTGCCCGAGCTGCGATCCCGCGCACAGTGGCCCCGCGAATACCGACTTCCGCGATCAGGTCCAGTGTCGCATAAATCAAGGCTTCCCGCCGAAACTCGGCAGACTCGCGTGTGAATTTGCGGGCGTTGTTCTGCACGGTGAGCTCATCCATGGTGTGAGATTATTATGCAATTGTATAATTGAGGATTTCAAGGCTAACTTCAACCCGAAAGCAGAAGAAGCGCAAAAAATGGAAACAGCCAAAGCCGCTTCACCCGAGGACGACGCTGCCACGATGCAAGAGGCGATACAGCTCGAAGATCTACATATTTCTTAGCTCAGCGGGTGGTTCTTATAGGTGCCTTTTTGACCGCGCATATAGGCGATGTCGTTGCTAGCATCGCGGCGAACTGGTCCAATCGCTCGCTTCTGGTAAACTTGGTCGAGGTGCTGGTGCGTGTGCTGAAGGTCCTCAAAGCGATCGTATATGCCACTAGTGCTTGGCAGAATCACTTGTGCAGTTTTGGCAGGAAACAGCGAAAACCGTCTGGTTTCGAGAACCGACGGACTGCATCTGATCATCGACAACCCCATGGCTATTGTGGCATGGGCCAATCAGGCATCAATCTGACCCAGATTGCAGTCTCTGGATGCGCCGGTCATCGCAACGGTCTCTATCGCTTAGACTGTGCCGCCCAAGGTCATGGCCAACGTGTCATGATCGCACAAGGTGAACACTTTATTTTGCCAAACAGCACCAAGGCCGCTTTGTCGGATGTATTGTACGCGGGTGAAGGAGGCGCCTCTCTCTGCCGAAGGGCGGTGCTTGGCATGCTTGGTTCCTGCGTGACCCAACTGAAAGTCAAAGGATTGCTGATCTTGTTTAATCGCAAATTTGTCCGTCAATCGAAACCGAACATCACCACGGCATGTGCCAATTTTGGCCAGGTTGAAATTTGATTGCCAAGCTTCCGGGTAGACTGCACGGTGTTGCTGGGGGCCATGTACTTGCGAAGGATCGAATAGATGCAAGATGCATTAGAGACTTACAAAGTCGCTATTGAGATTGGAAAGATGTACATAATGGTGCTGCAATTCTTCATTGCGGTTTGTTCACTCTTCGGTGGCTGGATTGTCGTCAACGGGCTTCCGCGTGGTGCGTCGGTTAGAACACTCTTTGCAATCACGTTTCTTGCCCCTACCGTGAGTCTGCTGTTCGCGCTTACCAACCTTAGTAAGAGGGCGGAAGCGGCGATCTTCTTGGCGCGTGAAGCTGCGGAAAGAAATGGTTTGGAACTGGATGGCCGAGCGTTCGCGATGTTCAGGATCGAGTCTGACTCTCCCTATCCACCCTATGACTTGATTGGTATGGGTGCCGTAATCATAGGCATAGTTGCACTGATTTTGCTTGCGAAAGAGTATCAGTCGAAACCAAAGGAGCAAGAGGCTAATATACCTGCACAACTTGCTGAGGTTGCGGTCGTATGTCATCGGCAAGGCATTGAGCGCGAGGATGCCCTTGCATCCTTCGCAGCCTACTATGATGCTGCTGATGCAACTAGTCGAGCTAACCCACCCCTCCGCGATGTCCGAAGCTGATCTGTCTCCACTCTGTCTCATTCGCAGATGGGATTGTGGGCTTGGCATTCCAATTGATCGTCGTCTGATTGGGCGAATTCGGCAAGGTCACTTTCAATAGCTATGATCCGAAATTAGAGGCAGCCGACTTCGCGAGGTCTGGCGGTTATTGACTTATTATAAGCATGGACAGGCCTCAGACAGCCGGTAAGTCTCGCTCCAATACATAACACTCCGACCGAAAGGGTGGGCCGCGTTAACACGGATTGCTCGTCAGATAGGGGCTTTCATTTGCCGGATCGGCGATCCGCTCGATTGAGAACTTGACGTCATCCGCGATCATCTGACCAAAGCCGTCGGTAAAGCTGATATTATCACGCAGTTTGAAGGCGATGGTTAGATCGTCCAATTGCACGATGTTTTCGACCGCAACCGGGCTCCAATCCCAAACGCCGCCTGCAGTATTGCCAACCAGCGGCGCATAGATCGCGCGCATGATATCGCCTTGCGGCTGAGACAGCCAGAACGCTGGATCCAGCACCTGAAGATCGCTGTAGGACCGTACCGTCAAAATCTTCCGATCCGCACTGACCGCCATAGGCGGAAACGCAAGACTGGCCGCACCAATAGCTCCAGCACCAGCAAGCACCGAATGGAGGGACAAGCCCATAGATTGATTCTATTTCATTGTCGCCTCCCCATGAATTGCGATGAACGATCCCGTTCGGTCCTTCGCGGCCTTTCTGTGCTGAGGCCGACCGGGAACGGATGGCTTATCTGCCTGCTCTTTGCTCGTGCGTCTGTGTTGGCGAAGATGCCTCATCCTTTTGCGCAACTGCTGCCAATCTGGGGATGATTACTGGCGAGACGACCCAAATAAGACGCGCGGGCTTATCGCTTTTGTTGCGCGTGTTGTGCAGAATCTTGCCAGGATAGCTAAAACTATCACCGGCACGAACGGTCACGGTCTCGTCGCAAAGCCGCAAAACCAACTCGCCTTCAAGAACATAGCAATGATGCTCGCCCTCGGTTGTGTAGAGGGTTTCAGGAACGCTCTCACTGTAAGGTGGGTAGTCGGAAATCCCCATGTGGAACGCGCTCCCAATTGAGGCCGATAACAAAGCGTCCGAGTACCCTGCTTTCTCAACGGATTCACCGTACAGTAAATTCAGGTTTCGTCGATTTTCCTGCCTTACGACGTATTTCCGCTCAAGCGGCCCCGAGCCTTGTCGAAAACTGAAAAACCATTCCTCTGCAACACCCAATGCTTCAGAAATTTGCGTGAATTTGCGCAGTGTCGGGCTTACTGTACCCCGTTCGATTGCACTCAGGTGACTGACGGAAACTCCGCTCGCTTTGGCCAAGTCGGAAAGGGTCATTTGCCTGGCTTTCCGCAATTCCCGGACTTCGGATCCAAATGCTGCGAGATCTTCTTTCTGAGGTACTCGAATTCTTTCAGTCATGCGCAAATTGCTCACGTTTCTTTAAGACATCTTGCTTGTAAAGTAGCGTATCCTAATTTTTCCGATATCAAAGAAAAAACTTTGAAAATTCTTGTTTTTGCGACTAACCAGAGGTAATCATTGAATCAATACGGCCCATAACTGCACAACATGACCCTAAGTGATATTGGGCTAAATCCCGGGCCAATCCTTTGATAACTATTTGATATAGATGGCTATTCCAATGGTATCTGCAAGAAAGCTAGCTTTGAGCGCATCGGTTGCGGAAAAGTTGAGCCTCAGGATGTGGCAGAACTGTTAACTGATTAGTCGGAAAGGAAACCATGAGCGACATCACCGTCCGAACCGAATTCCCCCGCAAGATGCGCGAAATCGAAAATACCTGGATCACCATGCCGGACGGTACAAAGCTGGCGGCCCGGATCTGGCTGCCGGAAGATGCTGAAAGCGATCCGGTTCCGGCAATTCTGGAATACCTACCCTATCGCAAACGCGATGGAACGGTCGAGCGCGATCATCTGACTCACCCCTATTTCGCCGGCCACGGATATGCCTGCGTCCGCGTCGATTTGAGGGGGAGCGGGGACAGCGAAGGCGTCTGTAAAGGGGAATACCTGAAGCAAGAGCAAGATGATGCACTGGCCGTCATCGAATGGCTTGCTGCGCAACCCTGGTGTACGGGCAATGTCGGGATGATCGGTATTTCCTGGGGTGGTTTCAATGGCTTGCAAGTGGCTGCAAGACGGCCCCCGGCACTTAAGGCTGTCATCTCTTTGTGCTCGACGGATGACCGATACGCCGATGATATCCATTTCATGGGCGGTTGTCTGTTGATCGACAAACTGCAATGGGGGGCTGCTGCCCTTTCTATTGTCAACACGCCGCCAGACCCAGCTATTGTGGGTGAACGCTGGCGTGACATGTGGTTGGAACGGCTGCAAAACAACGGATTTTGGATGCTGGATTGGTACAAACACCAGCGGCGGGATGAGTTCTATGCTCACGGCTCGGTCTGTGAAGATTACTCGGCGATCGAAGTGCCGGTCTACATGGTCGGTGGATGGGCGGATGGTTATACCAATGCAGTGTTCCGCACACTCGACAACTTACCCGGACCCAAGAAGGGACTGGTGGGGCCTTGGGCGCATAAATATCCGCATTTTGCCAAACCAGGACCCCGCATCGGTTTTCTTCAGGAATGTTTGCGCTGGTGGGACCAGCACTTGAAGGGCATCGAAACCGGCATCATGGAAGAGCCACAGCTTCGTGCTTATATCCAGGATCCGGCTCCACCTGCCACATTTCGCGAACATCGCGATGGAAGCTGGGTGGCCGAGCCAGGTTGGAGCGGATATGCCGTTGAAACAAAGGCGCTATACCCAGGTGAAAGCGGACTTTCAGAGAACTCTGGTGACGACTTCATACTCAGTTCAGCCCAGAACGCAGGCGGCACAGCAGGGGTCTGGTGCGGCTACGGGATGGTGCCAGACGCAGCGATGGACCAAATGGGCGAGGCTGGCTTGATGACTTCGTTCGAGACGGAACGGCTCAGCGAAGACATGGACTTGCTGGGTTTCCCAATGTTGCACACTGAAGTCACCTCGGACGTGTCGCAAGCCAATCTTGTTGCGGTTCTCTCAGCCGTGGATGAAACAGGCAAAGCGACTCTCATCAGCTATGGCGTTCTGAACCTGACTCATCGCAACAGCCATTCGCATCCTGAACCCATGCCGATTGGCCAGCCACAATCTGCAGTACTTCAACTCAATGTTTGTGGCCAACGGATTGCAAAAGGCCAACGCCTTCGCCTGTCCTTTGCGACATCATACTGGCCCGTTATCTGGCCTTCTCAAACACAGGCAACCTTGCATCTGAATGGCGCCAGGCTTGATCTGCCTGTGCGGCCAGCGCGCCCGATGGATGCAGAGCTTTCGGCGTTCCAACAGCCGGAAAGCGCCACCCCGTTGAGTTCGGAGGATGTGTCAGACGCACGATACGAAAGAACGCGCACCATCGACTACGTCACTGGAAAAGAAATCCAATCCATCCTCAATGATAGCGGAGCACAGACCCATCTGCACACCGGAATTACGGTAAGCAACAAAGCCACCGAGAGATTTGAGATCCACCCGGACGATCCGAATTCAGCCGTAGGAACCATGACCTGGTTGAAATCCTTCAGCCGCGAGGATTGGAGCGCCGAGCTTAAAACCGAGGTGACGGTTTGCGCCCTGCGCCACACTTGGAAGATCGAAGCCGACCTTACCGCGCGCGATCAAGACGGCGAGGTGATTGCCCTCAGATGGAGTGAAGAGGTGCCACGAGATTTGGTTTAATAGATCACTTCGGAACGCTTCGATCTACCAGTGACTGGTTTTTAATACTCCCGAGATAAAGCCGACCAGGGTGCGACGCAGTCGCTTCGCACCCTGGTCACGTCTATTAGTTCTGACCACTTCGTTTGCCCGACCCTTGGGGCAAGCCAACTGCGGCCAGACGCTCAGCCTGATTATTTTATTACGGGCAGTGCATGAGCTTCCATCATCAATTGCGATCATCTCGACAACGGCCATCAGACCGACCTGACGAATTTCATAGACTTCGTTCGAAGATGTTTTCAATGCGTTCACTCTATCGATCAAGTGATCGGCAAGAGAAACAACCGTTTTTCTAGATTCATCTGTTCATACTGATTGATTACCCCCAATCGCGATTACCCGCAGACCGGGATGGCTATTGTATGTGAAGCCGTGCCCCGACAGGATGATGTCCTCAGGAAATTGTGAACGTTTGAATGAGATTATGAACTGATTTGCTTTTTGATAATTCCAAATGCCATTCACCCTTAGGTGGCAAGAGCGTCAATGGGAGTAGGATTGCGATAGATCCCCCTCAGTTTCTATTTTAAGTAGACCTGAAACAACGCTTTGGCAGTTTGACCAAAAAGCTTAAGCCGCCCGGTTCGCTCCATCACCAGCAACCCAACGGCGTGGGACACAATATTTGCAGTGACCAGCTCTGGGTCACATTGGCCCTCCGCTTTGTAAGCGTCTGAAATCAAATCAAATATACCACGCAGTTGAGTGTTTAGCTGAACGTCCAGCCCAGGGTTCAACCCTGATCTTCCGATGCCGTCATAAAGGTACAGCCCCAAGGCTAGATCATCCGGGCGCGTTTCATAGAACTCGAAAAATGCTGTCATCGCGGTGAGTCCTTGATGCTCGCTGCCCGCGTCATTCAGGCAGTTTCTTAAAAACGCTTCAAGATCGACAAGAGTATCCTCCAACACCTTTCCATACAGCTCATCCTTGTTGGCAAAATACGGATAGATTGCGCCCGTCGTCATACCGGCGGCCGCGGCAATCCCCCGCATTGTTGTGCCGTTCAGGCCAGACGCTGCGAACTCGGACTTTGCAGCAGCGACAATCAGAATCCGGCGGTTGGCATGCTTTTCTTCCATTCGTCGGGCGCGCGCGAGCACTTTGGCACTAAGTTCGGGCATGAAAGGCTCCTTTAGCCGCCGGGATTGATCGAGCGATCCAGGGTCCAGTCATATGTCCCCAGGTCACGTTCACGAACGGCGTTCTTCCAACTCGTTTCCTCGGCGCGTCGTTTAAAGGCCATGCCTTCAGGCGAATGTCGCGTGATCCCGTCAAAAACAGTTGCGATCATCTGGGTGTTTTGCAGGCCCATCGCGTCGATTGCTTGGTTGATCATCAGCTTCTGCATCATCAGTTGGTTGACAGGCACGGTCGATATCCGTTCGGCCAACGCTTCGACCTCAGCATCCAATTTGTCGCTGGGAACTGCCTTGTGTATCAATCCAATCCGCTCGGCTTCCTTGCCGTCGATCTTGTCACCGGTCAACAACAGGCTCTTGGCTTTTTCTGCGCCCAGTCGATAGACCCAATGCGCCGTGGTCGGACATCCCCAAACACGAGTCGGCATGTACCCGATCTTGGCATTCTCAGCCATCACGACAAGATCCGAACTTAGCGCAATATCGGACCCCCCTGCCACCGCATAGCCGTGAACCTTACAGATGACGGGACGATAGCTGCGCCAGAGCGACATGAAATTCTGCGTGTTTCGCATCATGAAGGCATAGTCCTTCATGGGATCCCATGGCATTTCCCTCTGTGTGACATTGTCGCTTAAGGTGTTTTCTGCATAGTAAGTTAGATCGTAACCTGCACAGAAAGCGTCTCCGTTCCCCGACAGAACGATCACATGAACGCCATCGTCCGAGTTTGCCTGATGAACAGCTTCGGCCAACTCTACAGGAAGATCGTCATCAATCGCATTCAACCGTTCCGGACGGTTCAACGTAATCCGCCCGATCCGCCCGTCCTTCTCATACAAAACCTTCGCCATTTCATCGCTCCGTTGCTTCCAAGTTCAATTTTTCATAACAATGTTATCAAAAAATACATACATCGACATTATGTCTTCGCGACCGATTGCCAGAATCATGATCGCTGCGGACTAACGCGTGCGCAATTTTGATAGGGCAGGATCCCCATCCGCGATCTATGCTGCGCGCGAATTCGTCGAAGCATTCACTTAGTTAACCAGGGCACTTTTCTTGTTTTCGGACAGGTTAAGTGGAGCAGGATTTCAACAAATCCCGCATCCAAGAACTTTGTGGATCATTTCTTGCTCTTCGGTGCCACGCAGCGAACAACTTTACTTCCGGCAAAGAAATGGGGAGTGGTTTAGCGATTAGGCGACAACCTACCACATCAGTCAGCGATTTGGGTGCGATTGTCAGGCTGTGATTGTCTGCCAGCAATACGGGGAGTGTCAGGAAGCTGTAGCATAGCGTTTCTATCTTACGTGACGCACCTTGCCGCTCCAAAAGCTCATCCAGAATGGTCGTTTCACTGTTGCCGCGCAGGCTGACCAGAACATGGGGAAACCGGGTTAACTCTTTGATCGAAACAGATCTGTCTGCCAACGGGTGTTCTGGCGACATATAGAGCATCAAGGGATCAGTTTTGATCAGCGTCGCTGAATAGCTCTCAGGTAGCATCCCGGGCGAGCCGATGATGAAATCCACGGTGCTCAAATTCTGAATGGAAGCCACATCGGATCGGCTGAAAGGCCGAAAGGCGATTTTCAAGTATGGCGCCTCCCGTGCCAAGTGGGAACGAAAGGGGGCAAGAACCGTTGCGATGGCAAAATCGGTGGCCAGAAAAGTGACTGTGCCAGTTGCACTGGTAGGGTCAAAGACATGTGGGGATGTGAGGTTTCGCAGGCCCAACAGCACATCGCTGATCTGACCGCTGAGATCTTCGGCGCGTTCCGTTGGGGTCAGGCCATGGCTGCGCCGCTCAAACAGCGGATCATCAAAGATTTCGCGCAAACGCTTCAACGCGCCCGACACCGCAGATTGCGACAGGTTCAGCCGCGCTGCGCTTAACGTTGCCGAATGCGTGTCCATGAGTGCTTCGAACACCAAAAGAAGCTGCGGGTCCAACATTCTGATATCAGCCATGACGATATCATATTTCAGTATATGCGCTTTGCAATGATATCATGCCGCTTTTAGGTTCCAGATCAGTTCCATTCAGAGGATCCAAAATGTCGCTTCGCAAACTGGCCATCGCCAGCCTTATCCCTACCGCCCACACACTGATCGGAGCATCTGCCATGGCCCAACAGGTTATCGAATACAAAACCGAAACGACAACTTATGAAGGTACGTTGTTTGCGCCAGAGAACACTGGCGCGTTGGACGGCGTCGGCGTTCTGATTGCCCATGATTTCCTTGGACCCAGCGAAAACCAGTTCTCTATGGCACGTGATTATGCCGCCAAGGGTGCGACCGTATTTGTAGCGGATTTCTATGCCAAAGATGTGCGCCCTGAAGGACCCGAATCCGCCACAGTTGAAGCCATTCGTGTACGCGGTGCCGTGCCCGAACTGCGTGCAGCGATGAGCGCGGCACTTTCGGAGCTGACAGCGCAGGGTGTCGATGCAAACCGCACCGCCGTGATCGGGACAAGCGTTGGTGGTCTTGCAGCTCTGGAACTGGCACGCACGGGTGCTGACCTTGGTGCAGTGGCCGTTCTTTGGGGTGTGCTGGAAAACACTGCAGCCGAAACGGCACTAAAGATCACGGCACCTGTCACCCTGTTCCAGGGTGACCTCGATCCGCTTGCACCTGCTGGGGCACGCGACGCTATCGCAGCCGAGTTTGAGGCAATGGGCGTTAACTATGATCTGCAGGTTTTCGAAGGGGTCGCCCACGCATTTACCCTGTCTTTCATGGGCACCGATACAAGCAGCGGCTTTGCCTATGACGAAGCTGCGACCCAGCAATCATTGGCTCAGGTAGAAGCAATCCTTGAAGGGTTTTGATTGAGATTGCCTACTTTTGCGGTGAACCCGAAAAGGCAGGCAAACAACGGTGGTGATGGAGCGGGTTATGCTACAGCGAACACCAGATTCGCGGTCGCCACCGAACTGGGGCTCCAGTAACAAGTCACATCAAATTTTAAGTGGTTGGCCGTATCAAAGCAAACCGCGAACATAGCGGAATCGGTTTGACCGAAACGCACTGTGGTTAAGAAATCCGCTGATCTGGGTATACAGTTCACCCTGACTTCGGTTCGCTCAAGAGCTGCGACTAATCCTGCGCGCTGCACCAATGTCGGCAGCTTAATATCTCGGCGGACTTGCTAAGGGTTCGGATTAACTCACCGCAGCTGCCAGTTTAGGATTTGCTTCTAATTCTTTCAACAGACGAGCCTGCCGTACCGCAGGATCAAGTTCAGGATCACTGAGATGCCGCAACATGGGAACAACGCTCGCTTCGATTTCATCAGTCTGTGCCTGCGCCATACCGTGAAACACAAATGGGCGAAGATAGCGCATATGCGCTAGCAGTGCGGTCTGCTGGAAGGGTTTTAGGAACTCGTCCACGGAAAAGTTATTGTAGCCACCTGCGTGATAGCTATCGGCAGGACCGCCCGTGGAAATGAGCAGAAGCAACTCGCAGCCGCTGAGCTTATCACCACCTGGCCCATAGGCAAACCCGTAGGTCAAGACTTGATCCATCCATGACTTCAGTACAGGCGGCGCTGAGTACCAATAGAATGGAAACTGAAAGATGATCCTGTCATGAGACAGGAGCGCGGCCTGTTCCGCAGCAACATCAAACTGCATCGTCGGACCACCGATTTCGGTCAGGTTGCGGACCGTAACATCGGATGCTGAAGAAAGGGCATCTAACCAAACCCGATTGATCTGGGACTGTTCAAGGTTTGGGTGCGCAGCGAGCACAAGAATTTTCATTGCCGAGTCTCTCTCATTTATCAATTGAATGGTTTGTGATCAGCAGTTCATAAGACGTGGCGATGCTGTATCGCCGGTCTTGATAGAGCCTCAACACCGTGACCGCGCCCTGTCAAAGGGCGCGGCGCTGGTTTGGTTATTCGGCCAATCGATCAACCACAGGTGCGAGCTGGTATTGCGACCAGAAGAATGTGTTTGCTGCGTCCTGATCAGCCGAGAGGTTGGTGGCCTCGACAATGCGACCGTTCTCAATGCGGTAAACGAGCGCCCAAGTTGTATCTACGTTCGGCTTGCCTTCCGCGTTGGACCAGCCACGGTGGATGTCGACCACGTGGTTTTCGTCAGCACCGAAGTAGATCGGCTCTGCCTGGAAACCGGCAACGGCAAGCTGGCCAAAGAACGCGAGCACTTCCTCTCGGCCGTTCAATGTGCCACTCAGGGGGTGCCGACCTGGAATGTGCCATTGCACGTCTTCATCCATGACGGCAGCAATACCATCCAGATCATTTGCGCCGTAGGCCGCAAAGAAGTTCTGGACGACTTGGATGTTTTCTTCCGGGGTTCCGGCCATTGCGATGCTTCCCGTTGCTAAGGTGGCAGCGACTGCCACAGATCGAATGATGGATTTCATGATTTTCTCCTGGAGGTCTGAGGACACGGCGGCATTGACGAAAATCTATACGGTCTCGATTTAGTTGATAATCCGCTATCAATCTGTTTCTTTATTAGATCAAATCTATTAATTGAAAGTGACGGAGGGCTGGATTGTGCGGTTGCCACTCGCAACACTTGAAGTTTTTACTGCCATTGCGAAACAGGGCAGCCTTCGCGGCGCAGCGGATATTCTTGGAATCAAACCTGCCACGGTCAGCCAGCAACTTAAAAATCTGGAAACCCAACTTGGGACGACACTGTTCATTCGGACAACGCGATCAGTCAGTTTAACCGAGTCTGGACGGGCGCTGCTACGAGGATCAGGGCCTGCTTTTGATCAATTAGAAGAGGCTGTAGAGACTGCAAGAACCACCGGACACGCGGCGCGCGGCCGCCTTCGGATCGCGATGGCAGAATACATTTACGACCTTTGTGTGGGGCCGGCCCTAAGCGCTTTTTCGACGCAATACCCAGAGATTGAGATAGAGCTTTCCATCACTGACGCGCTGTCGGAAATTCTGGATGACGGCTTCCATGCGGGTTTCCGCCTGGGGGATCGGATTTCTCAGGACATGGTTGCCGTGAGGATTACGCCACCACTTGATCTTGTGGTCGCTGGAAGCCCATCCTACCTGAAGGCGAACGGCACACCGAAAGTGCCCGCTGAGTTGCTTGAGCACAATTGTATCCGCTACCGGCTGCATTCTTCCGGCAAAGTTGCGGCTTGGAACTTCAAGTCATCGACTGGAGAATTTGCGGTTGATGTTGATGGGCAGTTTATCGTCAACACTTTACCGGCTTCGCTTGATTTGGCCCAGCAGGGGTGTGGTTTGATTTACACTTTCAAAGACTATTGTGCGGAACAACTGGGAAACGGCAATCTGGTTTCGATGCTCTCTCAGCATCTGCCAGATACGCCTGGAGTGTACATCTACTTCCCGAGGGAATACCGGAACATGATCCCGCTACGCTTGCTTATTGATCATCTCAAGCGGTCTTAAGAAAAGTTGATTTCCCTTTGTTCTCACAATCATTTGGGGAGGCTAGGTCCCTGGGCAACACCTAAAGCAGTTATCGAGTTGAAGTTCTTTCAGTGTCGGTTTTGTCCGTCGGCGGTGAGGTCGAAAGCCCTCAATGGCTTTGTTGCAAGGTCCGTACGTCCTAATAGTTCTAGTTCGGTAGAAGTTTTGACAAGCCTTCAAGGAAATTGCGGTGGAACCAAACTACCGTTACCGGAATCGTCCCAGGGTGTGAGGGCCGCCCATTTCATATTGTTGAAGTAGCAGGGATGAGTCCTTCTACACCTCGGACACTCTCAGGCACGTGTTCAATGAAGTTTGATATCCGCGTGGGGACAACTGTGGAAGAATGACGGACGGCATAGAGTGGCAGTTGCTTTTGCGTGTACCCTAACGAGACCGGCGCGTAGCAACTTTTTTCAAAGATGAATTCACCGATTTGTACGACGTTGTCTGCTGGTTTGTATTCCGATGTCCGGTTGGTCGGTCGGTTCAGTCTAAATAATTCAATTGGATATCGATTTGGCGACATACAAATGCAGTAGATTGTTGGATTTGTATGTCAATGTAAGTCGTTGTCAGTAAAAATCTATCCCAATCGACAAGCACAAACTACCCCGGGAAAGATGCTTCTACTTTAGCATTTTGGAGACCCAAATGATGGAAAATGAAGAGACTTACTTTCGTCAGGCAGTTGCTGGAGCACGCGCCTTCAAAGAAACAGAAGAGACAGCATCGTCGCTGGATTGGATCGATGATTTGGAAGGCATCGCGATCAACGGAAGCCACGAATTCATGATCAAATCTCTCAGAGAGCTCGACAGGCTTGCAAAGTCTGAGAACGAAGAGATCAGTGCGAAAGCTAAAGCAGCGCTCGAATTGGCGCTGGAATTGACCAAAGTCTAAGAGGCCCGGGCTATCTCTGATAGCGAGCGGGGCCCGGGAAATTCGGACCCCGCCCCCAGGGGTTTAGACCAAATTTGTGCCGAAAGCCTGCGCACCGGCCGCGAAGAAAAATGCACAGATCTGGAACTTTTGAGCGCGTTAAACCGCACCGCCCTTAGCGACCCTCGCCTTGTGTACCGCGAGGCTGTTTTCAAACGTGGTTATGTTATTTACGCTTTCCTCAAAGCGCCTTTTGAAATCGAGATATTCTGGGCAACGTTTGCCGTTGTCTCGACAATCAATCATTAACTCTACACCAATTTGATATTCCTTTGTCAGCCGTTCGCTTGTGTTCGTACAGGCTACGAGTGCTAATAGGACAATGATAGGCGCAGATCTCAACATTGCTTTCTCCGCATTGGGATCTCAATTCAGCAGGAAACCGTCAGGGTCGCAAATAGAGCGGGCTAGGAAAAACAGCAGCACAGACCTAGCAAAGCTAAGCAACTTGCTCAACTGCATTGGGAATAACTACCCAAATCCATTACGGCCGTTCAGTTTGTCCAGCAAACAACTTTGAGTTACCGAGCGCTGGTCCAGATCTTCGTCTCGCCGTAACAAAAGTCCGCAATGCGGACTAAGCCGACCTTAGAAAATCGAGCGATACATGCATAATCGTTTCCCATGCGTCTGTTCCTGGCAGAGGCACGTGATTTCTACCTTCCACGATTCTCAACTGTGCATCTTGCAGCAACGAGGCCAGCAAGCTAGATTGGCTTATTGGATTGACGGAATCTTCAGTTGTGTGAACTACGAGGACCGGCACCCGTACTTTGTCGAGGATATTTGATACGTCGAAGGTGTCTATCGAACGCCTCAGTGCGATCGCAGTGTCCGGTGATGCAGAGGCCAACTGCATCTTGCACATGTCATCAATCTGCGCCGCCGAAGCATCGGGCATAAATAACGTCGCATAAGCCTTGCCAAATGCACCGCTTGGCTTGCCCCAACCTTCTGATATGAGGTCAAGGAAGGTATCCGCCTGAACAGAGTTGGGTTCGGGCTCACGGACGGTGCGGCCCTGAAAAAAACCACCGTACAAGACCATTCGGCTGACGCGCTCAGGATAGGCGACCGCAAATGCCAGTGACACAGGCACCCCCTGTGAAGTCGCCCAGATCGGAAAGCGTTCGAGTTCGGCGTCGTCGGCCACAGCAAGCATGTCCTCGACCAGCCGTTCAAGCGCGAAGTCCGTCGCGGACGTTCCCGAAAGCCCGGTCCCCCTCTGATCGTATCTCGTCAGAGAAAAATGAGCGCCAAGGCGATCAAGCGTCGGTCGCCTGACTTCACTTTCCCAATCCATATTCAAATGCGTCAGGAATTGCCCGGCCCTCATCAAAGGCGGACCTTCGCCGCTGGTAGCGTAGGCGATGACAGTGCCATCCGCGGATCGAGCAGCTTTGGTGATCTGGCGATCAGAGCGTGGTGTAGGTGTATCAGGGCTTGTCCACGCGACGCTGAAGACTTCAACAGAGAACCGATAACCCCGCTTACTCAGCGTTTCGAGCATGCGGTTCGCACGATCGTTGTCGCCAATGGCCCGTCTGACCGTGAGCCTCCCCAACTGAACTGGTCCACCGTTATGTTTAGGGAACGGAGGACCACGAATGGCAAACAAGCGACCGAAGCCCGAAGAGATTGT
>NZ_JBQFRO010000016.1:0-67781 GCF_056537425.1 Ruegeria sp. CE9
AGCCCAGTTTTTGCAGCTGCAAAGCCGAGTCCGGCGTCATCGCAACCCGGTTCTCGCCCTTAAACGTTTCCTTCGGCGTTCCTATTTTCACAATATCACTTCCCTATTTTCGCAGCTCTCTGGTTTCAGCGTGACGCAGCGCTGGCCATGTCTGGTCGAACCTCAGATTAGTGCGGTCTCTCTTTGTTGGACAAGACACCTTTCATGGCTCGACTTCAGTCACCCCTTTGCAAGGCTGTCACCAACACGGTTGTTCTGTTATTTAGCATTGATTTTTAATTTTAGAAAGAATAAATCTTATTCAAATCGCGAGAGGAGCGCGAAGTAAATCGAAACCCGACGGGAGGAATCAATGAAAATTACCAAAGCCGTCAGCGCGTTGGCGCTGTTCGCCGCATCATCGACACTGGCTGAAACCACGGTCATTCACGAAGGAGCCCTCTTTCCCGAGGGTGCTTTGCATAAGGACGGAACCCATTTTTTTGTTGAACTTGTCGCTGACAAGGTGATGAAAATTGAGAATGGTGAAGTCTTCGCTCTTTGGAACGGTGACGGGTGTGCTCCGGCGTCAGTGATTGACCGTGCCGAGGGGTTTCTTGTCGCTTGCAACGGTGGGAGCAAGATTGTTCAGCTGGATGCAGACGGCAACCAGCTCTGGGAGAAAGGCGAAGATCAAAACGGCGTCGCTTTGAACCAACCCAACGATCTGGCCCATGGCCAAGAGGGAACCCTGTGGATCACCGCGAGTGGTGCCCCGGATCCCGCACAACAACCAGGCGGTCAGGTGTTTTACATGGCTGCAAATGGTGACGTAAGCCTGGTGGCTGATGGGCTGTCCTACGCCAACGGCTTGGCGCTGGCACCGGATGGTGAAACTCTGCTGGTCGCCGACATGTTCAACAGTCGTATCCTGGCTTACCCGGTGGATGGTGACCAACTGGGTGAATCTTCTGTTTGGGCCAACATGGCCGAAGTTGCGCCGAACCCTGAAGGGGGATTGCCGCCATTCCCTGATGGAATGGAGTTTGGCGCAGATGGCAAACTTTATGTGGCTGTTTGGGGAGGCCAGAAGATAGTCGTTTTCAATCCGGACGGCAGCGTTGCCTCGGAAATGGAAACGCCTCTACTGGGCACTACCAACCTTACCTTCATCGACGACAACACTCTGCTTGTGACCGGTGTCGATGATATTTCTGGGCCTCCGTTCGAGGGCCGGATATTGGAAATGAGCCTCAACTAAGCTTGAAGCAACCCTGGCAACACGTCAGCAGGTTGTCAGGGTCAAAGGGCTTGGGTGTCACGCCTCTTGAAAAGAACCAGATTTACGGGTTAAAACTCCTTGTTTACTTGAACTGGTGAGCAGGGAACTTACCTGTAAAACATGGCAAATCTGGTCGCAAAATCGGCAAGACTTCCAGCGGGTGGTGGTTCTTACGCGCTTTCAGAGTTGACGCTGGGTGTATTCCTTAACGATCAACCGCAACACCGGTTTTCCGTGGGTTCAGATAGAACCGTTCTTTCCCCTTTGAAAAAGCATCAAGGCTGGATTTTACCGGCGGGTAGTCAGGGAATATGCAATTACCAAGAGGACTTGGAATTTCTGTCCGTATCCCTCGACAACGAGATTCTTTCGGAAGTCGGGTTTGACCCAAGAAGCGAATTTGAACCGGTCATCGGGGCATTTAATCCGCTTCTTCTAGAGCTTTGCCTTGGGGCTGAGAGGTTTCTATCCGGCCCAATGCTGTACCGCGAAACAATGCAACGGGCCCTTGCTGCGCAACTGAAGGCTTCGATTCTGCCTGAAGAGCTCAATGACCTACCCGATTGCGACAATCGGTTGCGTCGCGTTTTGAGCTACGTGAAGGATGAACTTCATACTGATTTGAGCCTGACAAAAATGGCGAGTATCGCAGCAATGAGCCCGACAAGCCTGTCCCGGTCATTCAAGAAGGAACTTGGGGTTTCGCCTTTGCAGTTTGTAATCGCGCAACGTCAGGAAAAAGCTGCGTTTCTTTTGCGTTCAACACAGAAAAGTGTGGCTGAGATAGCCGCGCAAGTTGGCTACAATGATCTGGGCCGCTTCGGCCAACACTTCAAGCGCCGGTTCAAAATGGCACCAACGGACTATCGCAAGCAGTAAACAACTGCCCTAGCGATAGAAATGTTGGCGAACGTGGTGCTTGGGCTTTCTCCTATTTTGAAAAGATTCGCATAGCAGTTGGTAGGAATCGCAGATCAACAGATGATCCGCCGCGCTTATTCTAAGGGCGTAACTTGATAGCCCATTCAGGAGGACATCAAAATGACTGATGACGCAAAGACAACTCGCCGTGCCATTCTGACCGGAGGCGCAGCCGTTGCCGCAACCGTTGCCGCGACCGCCGCAACCGCGAACAGCTTGAACCCGCAACCATTCGCGGATGAAGTGAACCCCAATGGCCGCTTCAAAGGCAAGGTCGTGGCCGTCACCGGTGGCAACTCTGGTATCGGTGCAGCGACTGTGCGCGCCTTTGCCATGGAAGGTGCGCAGGTAATTTTCTGTGCCCGCCGTGACGAGCTGGGTAAAGACGTCGAAGCTCAGATCCGTGAGCGCGGCGGGGACGTCACCTGGATGCAGGCTGACGTGCGTGATCCGGCGCAGGTTGAGGCGTTCATTAAAGCCGCTGTCGATACTTATGGTAAGTTGGACGTTCTGTTCAACAACGCAGGCATCTTTATGACGCCTAACCTGATCGAAGACATCGACATCGATAACTTCGACGACATGATGAAGACCAATACCTATGGTGTCTTCTATGGCATGAAATACGCCGTGCCTGTCATGAAGGCTCAGGGCAATGGTGTGATCGTGAACATGGCCTCGGTCGCGGCCCATCGTGGTTTTCAGAACACCGCGCATTACAACGCGTCCAAGCATGCCGTGCTGGGCATGACACGCGCGGCTGCACAGCTGGCCAAAGACAACATTCGTGTCACGTCGATCTCGCCGCTGGCCGTTGACACACCCATGCTTGAGGAAAGCTTTGATCACCAGGGTCTGACCTATGAAGGCATGGCCGGGTTCTTTGTAACTCCGCGCGTCATGGATGCCAACGAGATCGCAGAAGGCGTGATGTTCCTGGCATCGGATGCTGCCACCGCATTCAATGGCATGGACTTTGATGCCACCGGAGGCCAGTTGGCCTAAGCAAACCCAGCGAGTAAACGACAATGAAGCAATATTTTACAACCGCACTTGTCGCTTTGGCGTTGACCGGTGGATCAGCTTTTGCAGATCCCACTGAAATCAGCAGGTCAATCACCGACATCGCTGCAGGCGCAGATCGCGGCGACTGGGATCGTGTTCGCGGAGCTTTCGCAGACACCGTGACCACGGACTATACCGGTCTTTGGGGCGGTGATCCCGTCACTCAGCCCGCAGATGAACTTGTCGGTATCTGGTCCAGCTTCTTGCCAGGCTTCGACATCACGCATCACATGGTGACCAATCACACCATCACTCACGGATCTGATGCGACCGCGGTTGCAGAAGCCGACTTTACGGCGACCCACCGCATCGATGACGGGCTCTGGGTCCTTGGAGGCCGCTACACCTATGAGCTGGTGCAAGATGGAGACCGCTGGCTGGTCACGTCTCTTACGATGACGCCACTTTGGGAAACCGGAGATCGGGGTCTCGTCGCCATCGCTGGTGAGCGCGCCGCGCAGAACTAAGCGCATGGGCAGAGCGGAAACATGCGTTTTTCGCTCTGCTTTTTCAAACTTCAGATTGGAATTCGGCAGCCGACTCCACTCGGCCGCCTGAATCAGGCATCTTCAAATGATCATAAATGTCGTCAAGGGATGGGTTAAGCCCGAGTTCAAAGAGGTCTTTCTTAAGCATATGGCCGAGTTGGCTCCGATTGTGCGGGCCGAAAAGGGGTGCATTGCTTATGAACAGAACATCTCTGCTCAAAACGGACTTGAGCTGCTTCTCTACGAAGAATGGCGAAGCCGCGAAGACATCATCGCGCACATAAACTCGCAGCATATGCAGGATCATCTTGCCGAAGCGCGGCCATGGTTCGATGAAATTGAAATGAAAACCTACGAAGCAACCCAGTCAAAACTGTTCGAGGACTGACATGGATAGCCAGATCATTGGAAGCTGGGCGCTGATCGGCTTTAGGCTGATCGCAACTGCCGACGGCAAGATCGTTCATCCCCTTGGGCAAAAACCGGATGGGATGATCACCTATACCGCTGACGGGTATATGAGCACCGTTCTCCACAGCCGGGACCGCGCCAGATTTGCGACCGACGACATTCAGTCGGGAACCGAGGCAGAGCTTGCCGCGGCCATGCAGACATACAGCCACTATGCTGGTCGGTTCGAAACCGAAAACGGCACCGTGCGCCACATCATCGAACATTCGTTGTTTCCGAATTG
The DNA here is from genome assembly GCF_056537425.1 of Ruegeria sp. CE9. Classification (NCBI taxonomy): domain Bacteria; kingdom Pseudomonadati; phylum Pseudomonadota; class Alphaproteobacteria; order Rhodobacterales; family Roseobacteraceae; genus Ruegeria; species Ruegeria sp. CE9. The sequence goes on from NZ_JBQFRO010000016.1 coordinate 4,430, forward strand.
GGCCGGTCACACGGAAGAACGAAAATACAAAATCGCGGACGGAATTCTGACTCTCGAAACACCGCCGTTCTACGTTGCAAATGCTGAAAACGTAGGCATCGTCGAATTTCTCCGTCGAAGCTGAAAAACAAGGGAAGGAAAGTTCATGACCTCTGAACGTATCACTCTTCAGAACTCCACAAATCCGGACGTCAAAGAACGCGCAGTCTCATTCAAAAGTGGCGACGCGATGCTGAAGGGCGTCTTGTTCACTCCTGTTGATGCCGACGATGCCCTTCCTGCCGCCGTGGTTACGGGTGCATGGACGACCGTAAAAGAGCAAATGCCGGGGACTTATGCGCGGGAGCTAGCTGCGCGCGGCATGGCAGCGCTGGTGTTCGACTTCGCAGGTTGGGGCGAAAGCGATGGCACACCACGCTTTGTCGAGGATCCGGTAAGGAAAACACGCGATATCAATGCTGCGATTGATTTTCTGGCGAAGTTGGACGAGGTCGATCCCGAGCAGATAAGCGGACTGGGTATCTGCGCTTCGTCCGGCTACATGGCCGCCGCAGGTGCCGACAATCCAAAGGTCAAGAAAATCGCTCTGGTTGCGCCCTGGCTGCACGATCCAGCCTTGGCCGAAGGTATCTATGGTGGTGCTGAAAGCGCCGCGAGTTTGATTGAGTCTTCTGAGGCGGCCGGAGCTGCGGACAAAACTCTGGTCGCGGCCAGCGCGACTGACGACTCTTCGCTTATGTACCAAGCGCCCTACTATACTGAAGAGGATCGCGGCCTGATCGAGGCTTATGACAACAAATTCAGCCTGGCCAGTTGGAAGCCCTGGCTCACTTATGATGCCATCGCTTCGGCTGATCGGCTGGACAAGCCCATGCTGATGGTTGGATCACCTTCGATCGCCCTACCAGATGGAGTTCCGGCTTACGAAGCACGCATGCATGCACCCTTGGAAAAACTCTGGCTGGGCGACGACGTCACGCAGTTTGACTTTTATGATCGGATTGATGCGGTGACAGCTGCGTCTGACGCCGTTGCAGAATTCGCCAAAGGCTGACCTGAGGCATTGCTTGCCGGATTAAATGATATGAGCGACACAGTTCAGATTGCCAATACAGTGGCTCAATACTTTGGTGCAGTCGACAAAGGGGACTGGCAGACGGCGCAGTCCTTAATGTCCAACCCTTATCATCTGGATTATTCCAGTTTTGGCGCGGGTCCTGCAGCAAACCTTGAGCCAGAGAACATTCTTAATTCCTGGCGAGATTTCTTGCCGGGGTTCGACGCAACACACCACCAGATCGCGAACCTCAACATTACGAAAGATGGTGATGTTGCGGTTGTGGACTGCTACGGAACTGCGTCGCATTTCATTGCCGATGCTCCTGGGGGTTCGGTTTGGAACGTCATTGGTACCTACACACTCAGCCTTGCACGTACGAACGGCGTCTGGACACTGACTGGAACGGTCTTTCACTTCAAGTTTCAGAATGGCAACACGGATTTGCCTACGCTGGCTTCGGAACGTGTCGCACAAGGTAAATAGGAGAACAAAGATGCTCAGAAGTTTTGGTTTTCTGACTGCAATTCTTGCAACGCAGGCCGCTGCTGAAGGCGCCATACCAACGGCTATCGACTGTTATCAAACAGCGACCAACGCAAAGAATATCGACGCCTATATGGGATGCTTTTCGGATAACCCCGAAATGATTGATGTCCGACGCACTTTTAAGGGCCAAGATGCCATTCGTGTATGGGCTCAAAGAGAAGTCATTCCAGGCGGTGAGAGCTTTAAACATCGCAAGATTTTGGAGTCTGACACAGGATACGCAAAGACAGAGGTGAATTGGTCTTCTTGGGTCGCACACTATTACTACTGGTGGGACGAAGAAGGGAAGATCACCAAGATGTCCTTGCAATATGCGGACTAAGTCAGCCTAAGTGAAAGAAAGCCCGCAGTTACAGCTGCGGGTTTTCTTTCACTTGTCGCTCTAAATAGCTTCAGCGACCTCATGGATGTAAGCAGGTTTTATCACTGTGCGGCTGATCCGCCAGCCGCCTACAGTTCGCTCAAACCCCAGATCGTAATGGGCCCCTATCTGCCAAAAATAGGTTTTGCCTTGGTCGTCGATTTTTTTATGCGTCGAAATCCCGGCAGCCCCTCCTGAGGCAGAATCCCCGTCCAAATCGACAAAAACATTGCTGAAGTGATGATGAAGCGCAGACACGTCCGACATTCGACTGCTCCACTCATTAACAAGCTCTTCAGCCGTAATCTCTTGTCCTGGCGCATCGGGCCTCAGCGCCGAATAGTCCGCAAAAACTCTTTCTGCGAGGCACTTATCTAGCAAAGCGCGCCATTGTTTAGTGTCGATGTAAGTAACGTATCGAGCGACCAGTTCGTGAATCTCGATCCGATCACTCAGCAGCTGAAGCTTTTCTGTCATGGACGAATGCCTGATTTTGTTGGAATACACCCCGGGTTATCCTTGGGGTGTATTGGTTGATTAACCGTACATTGAGTAAGGAAGCCACAGGACCAGCGCTGGGAAAGCAACGATCAAGGCGACGCGTATGAAATCGGTGAAAACGAACGGCCAAACGCCTTTGTAGATTGTTCCCAATGACATATCTGGCGCCACGCTTTTTAACACGAAGACATTCATCCCGTAGGGCGGCGTGATCAGGCCGATCTCAATAACCATGACCAGTAGGATACCGAACCAGATCGGATCGTATCCCAGCCCTGTCATGACCGGATACATGATCGGCACGGTGAGCAAGATGATGGCGAGGCTGTCGAGGAACATACCCAGCAGCAAATATCCCAGAATGACGACCCCTAGAATTGCCAGCGGTGTCCAATCCAGCATCGAGACATAGTTTGCCAGGTTCTGCGGCATGCGGGTGACTGTCAGAAATCGACCAAACAGCACTGCGCCTATAGCAATCACAAAGATCGCGCCGGTCATCCGGGTGCTTTCGATCAAAGCCTCTTTCATCAGCGAAAATGTCATCGTGCCGCGCAGGATAGTCAGGATCAGCGTTCCACCTGCTCCCATTGCTGCAGCTTCAGTTGGGGTGAACATACCAGCGTAGATCCCGCCGATTACGAAGACAAAGAGGAGTGTAACAGCCCAGATGCCGCGCAAAGAGCCAAATGCTTCGCGAAGGTTGAAAGTACCGACGCCGGGCGCTGCATCAGGGTCCAGCTTTGCCATGCCCAGAATGATAATCAAATACAGAAAAACTGCCAGCAAACCGGGTATCAGACCCGCCATGAACAGCAGTGCGATGTCTTGTTCGGTGATAATGCCATAGATCGCCAGCACGACCGACGGTGGGATCAGGATACCTAGCGTACCACCGGCCGCGATTGTCCCCGTAGCCAACGAAGTTTTGTACCCAAACTTTTGCATCTCTGGCAGCGCAACTTTGCCCAAGGTGGCGGCAGACGCGACCGAAGACCCGCAAATTGCTGCGAACCCACCACAGGCCAGGATTGTTGCCATTGCCAGGCCGCCCTTCTTATGGCCCACCCAAGCGTGAGAAGCGCGGTACAGTTCGGTGCTCATCCCTGTTATCGACGCGAACGTCCCCATGAGGATGAACAGTGGCACAACGCCAAATACTTCGTCGGTGGCGACCCGAAGGGGTACAGTGGCAAGTTGGCTGAGCGCAGGTTTAATGCCAATGATCATTGCAAAACCGGCTGAGCCGACGAGGATCATCGAGATACCAATCGGCACCCGCATCAGCATGAGCGCGAACAGGGAAACAAAGCCTAGGAGAGATGCGATTTCACCAGACATCACTCAGTCTCCTCGTGATCCGCGTCATTTTTTAGGGTGAGAACGGCCTGGCCAATTGCGATACAGACCGCCAGGAACAGAGCCAACGTCGCGACGCCGTAAAAGGGCCATAGTCGCAATCTGAGGTCGCTTGTGCTGACCTTGTTGCCGAATGCGTCAAATACGGCCGTACCTGCCTGCCAAGCAACAAATCCAAGTACAACGGCCGTCACTGTGGCTGCAAAGGCGTTTATGAGGCGGCGTCCGGTCGGACCCGCGATGGCGAACAGTGCATCCACCTTGATCATCGAGTTTTCAGCGACCGCAAGTGCGATACCCCAAAAGATCAATATCCCAAGAAGCATGCGTGAAAGATCATAGGCGTCGGGAATAATGATACTGAAAAAGTACCGGAGCATAACGGCGGCGAAGACCAATGCCATCACACCGAACAAAGCAGCGGCCCCAATAAAGCCTGAGATCGAAACAAGCCTTTTCAGCATCGAAACCTCCCAAGTAGTAGATTTGGAAAACTCTTGGCCGGAGTCAGCAAACCCCGGCCAAGTCATTGTTCATTGATATCAGTAGCGAACGCCTGCTTCGTCCATTGACGTAAGCAAAGAGTCCAGCGCCTCATCCGCATTGGGTACGCGGTCCTGAACAAGTTCAACCCAGCCGTCATGTAGGGGTTTGGCTGCGTCCAACCATTGCTGACGCTCTTCATCGGTCAGTTGGTAAATGACGTGGCCGTCGGCCAGAAGTTGAGCCCGACCCTCTTTCTCCCAATCATACCACAGCTGGTTGATCTGCTGGCTCCACTCCGGGCTGCAATGCTCGTCGATCACAGCCTGATCTTCGGGCGCCAGACCTGCGTAGGTATCTTTGTTCATCACGATCGTCGCGGCGACAGCGTAGATGATCATATCCTGATGGTGTGTCGTCGAGCGGTCCAGCCCCCAAGGATACAACGTGCGCCACGGGAATGCGATGCCTTCGATCAATCCACGGTCAAAGGCTTGCGGTGCCTCAGAAGCCGGAATGGCAACAGGAACAGCACCTAGGTCCTTGACGTATTGTGTCAGGAAAGTTCCAACCGGGCGAATCTTCAATCCCGCCATCTGATCGGGTGTGCGAATTTCCTTGTCTTTGAAGTTCAATGTACCTTCCGGTGCCATTGTAATTGCGCACAGCTTCACCTCGGACATCTCTTCGGGTGCATAGTTGTTGTACCAGCTATGCACGACGTTCGAGGCCTTGACGGCGTCGTTTGTCAGGAATGGCAACGAAGTGACTTCGAAAATCGGGAAGCGATCAGGCTCAAACGCGGGGACCGACCAGGTAAAGTCAGCAATGCCGTCGCGCGCCATGTTGTAGTGGTCGCGCGCATTGCCCAGCTGACCCGAGTGGAAGAACTCTACTTTCAGTCGGCCGTCAGATGCTTCTTCAATTGATTCACCCCAAGCTTGGAAACCGGGCGAAGGATGGGTCGTCTCTGGAATCCAGCTCGAAAAGCGCAAAACGGTCTCTGCGCTCAAGGTAGATGATGTTGCAAGAAGGCCAGAGACGCCGACGGCGATCCCAGCAATGGTTGAAAGGCAACGTGCCATGGTTTTTCCTCCTCAATGTTCTATATAACAGGATACATATCTAAAATTAGAAAACAAGAAAAATGATCTAGCGCGCTAATTTTTGCTATTCTCATGTCATAGAATGAGGAATCATGTCCCCACCTTTTGTGTGCATATGTTTGAAAAATCAGTATATTTCAGGCAGCACCGGTTTGTTTAGCGTTTATTTTCAGCTGCCAAACTCAAGAGGCAATCATCGATGCCAGCTTCTCGGCAATCATGATCGTTGCTGCATTCGTATTGCCGCCAACTAATGTGGGCATGATTGACGCGTCCGCCACGCGCAGGTTTCCGACGCCGTGGACACGCAAGCTGTCGTCCACCACCGCTGTTGAGTCGCTTGCCGGGCCCATCTTGCACGTCCCGACCTGATGGTGGCAGCTGCTCAGGCTTAAGCGCACATAATCTTCGACTTCATCATCGGTTTTGACCTCCGAACCGGGCGCAAGCTCCACATCCCGGTAGGGCGTGAATGCGGGTTGTTGCGCAAGGAAACGTGCCTGATGAAATACGCGCTTGAAGAACGTCATGTCGTCTGAATGCGACAAGTAGTTTGCCATAATCTTTGGCGCTAGAACTGGGGTTGGCGATCGCAGAGAAAGGCTGCCGACGCTGCGCGGCCGCAGTAAACACGGGGCGATTGTATATCCGTCCCGGTCAAACTTTCCACCGCCGCCAACGAACGGAAAGCGCATGCGCTGCAATCCGAGCGCTGTCGCAAAATGCCATTGCGTATCTGGCACTTCCAAGTCGGGACTAGACCTGGTGAAACCGCCGCATTGCACCGGAAATTCAGAGAACACACCTCTTCGGAGCAAAACCGCTTGTATCATTGCCATCGCCGCACGATCGAAGCGGATCGCCTGATACATCGTGATCGGTTCTTTGCAGCCGTACATGAGCGCAATTTGAACATGGTCCTGCAAGTTTTGACCGATCCCCGTCAGGTCCTGGACAACTGGAATGTCGTGTTCAGTTAAAACGGCTGAGGGACCTATCCCAGAAAGCATCAACAAATGAGGCGAGCCGATCACTCCGGCACACAATATGACCTCCTTTTCTGCAAGAAACACTTGATCCTGCCCGCGAACTTGCGCCTTGACGCCCACAGCGCGGCCATCTTCGATGACCAACCCTGTCGCTGTCGCATGTTTTATTATTCTCAAATTCGAACGGCGCTTGGACAAAAACGCGCGCGACGTACTTTGTCGGCGACCGCCAGCAGTTGTGAAGTCGAACCGGCCAAGTCCTGACGGTTCGCTTGCATTCAGATCGGCTGCCCGCCCAAATCCAGCTTGTTCGCCCGCCGACAGAAAAGCATCGAACAAAGGATTCTGCATCGACCCTTCGGTCACTTTGAGCGGACCCCCTTGTCCATGAAGCGGCGATTTCCGTGTCAAATGATCTTCGGACTTCAGGAAGAACGGCAGCACATCTTCATAAGACCAACCGCGGTTTCCCAATTGGGCCCAATGATCGTAATCCGATCTGTGTCCGCGGATATAAACCTGTCCATTGATGGAAGAGGAACCTCCCATAACTTTGCCGCGCGGCCAGAATAACGTACGATCCTTTAGCTCAGCTTCTGGCTCTGTGTGATAGCTCCATCCATAGGCTCCGCGACGAATCAAGTCGCCACTTGCGGCGGGAACACGAATCATTGGCGACCAATCGCTTCCTCCAGCCTCCAGCAAACACACTTTGTTTTTGGGATTTTCACTCAGTCTTCCGGCCAAAGTGGCACCAGCTGATCCGCCGCCAACCACGACATAGTCCATTTCATTCCTCCAAAAGCCCGTTTGGCCTTTTCGTTGACTATTACATTAACTGGGATTAATGTCACTATTTAGAACATTAGGGAGGAAAATCAGGTTGCCAACCAGTGTAATTCGAGAAAGAGACCGCCTCGGAGTCGGGACGCCACTCAACTTTGTGGACAACAAGTGGGTTGAAAGCGCCGAATCGACGTTCGAGCAGGTGCATCCTTCTACGAACGAAAAAATTGCCGACATTCTGGAAGCTGGCGCTGGCGGAGTAGATGCCGCCGTGCGCGCAGCGCGCCGCGCTTTAGACGAAGGACCCTGGCCGCGCATGGGCGCGCGTGAACGCAAGAAAATCCTCCAGAGTATTGTCGACCGGATCAGCGCTGAGGCTGAAGACCTCGCTTACTTGCAAACCCTGGACAACGGGATTCCGATCAATTTCGGCTTGAACACCCGTGTTTCTGCAACGACAGCAGCAGATATTTTTGACCATTATGGCGGTTGGATCGACAAGATCACTGGTGAAACTTTCCCGCAATACACGGACGCCCAGAACCTGCATATGACAACCTTCCGCGAACCGGTGGGTGTTGTGGGCGCAATCATTCCCTGGAATGCGCCTTTGATGATGTTCGCTCTCAAAGTCGCCCCCGCTCTGGCGACCGGGTGCACGATCATTCTGAAGGCCTCCGAACTGGCGAACGTCGCTTGTGCCCGGCTCGCAAAAATAGTGGCCGAGTCGGATCTTCCAGAAGGTGTTTTCAACTTTGTGACCGGTGGCGCAGCAACCGGTGCGGCAATTTCAGACCATCCTGGTATCGACAAGATCACATTTACCGGCAGCCCGGTCGTCGGGGAAAAGATTCTGGCGGTTGCCGGAAAGAACATGAAGCGCGTTACCCTTGAATTGGGAGGAAAGTCCGCATCTCTGGTGTTTCCGGATGCGAGAAACCTTGAAACCGCATCGAAAACGGTGATGGGTCTCTGCTCGACGTTCCTGTCCGGCCAAGTCTGTTCTACGCCAACTCGCGCAGTCGTTCATCGTTCCATCTATGACGAGTTTCTGGAACACGCCCAGGCGCAGCTTGAAACCGTCAAGTTCGGCGATCCGTTCGACATGAGCACAACTTCGGCCCCAATTATCTCAAAGGCTCAAAAGGCCAAGATTTTGGGATACATTGAAAAAGGCCGGGCTGAAGGTGCTAGGCTCATAGCGGGCGGTGGTGTGCCAGATGATGAGGGTTTGAAGGACGGAAACTGGATCAATCCGACACTCTTTGCCGACGTCGACAACAAGTCGACCATTGCGCAAGAAGAGATTTTTGGCCCCGTCCTGTCGGTCATTCCCTTTGAAACCGAAGAAGACGCCATCGCGATCGCGAATGACAGCGACTATGGGCTGTCAGGCGGCATCTGGACAGCTGACCTGACACGCGCATTCCGCGTTGGGAGAGCGATGCGCACCGGTTCGGTTGGAATTAACGGATACTCTGTAATGCCAAACTCGCCAGCCGGGGGGATCAAACGTTCCGGCATAGGTCGAGAAGGCGGTCGGGCGACGATCGAAGCATTTACCGAACTCAAGACCTTTATTCTGAACCTCGATGGTTAAAACCTGAGAGGCGCAGGACAAGAGATCTCACGTACCATCGAGGAGGATGACATGTACGGAAAGACGACTCTCGCAACAGTTCTGGCAATCGCATTGGGGGGACCTGCGATCGCCGAGACCACATTAGTTTACGGTTCCTGGGCTCCGGCAAACGATCCCGCATCTTTGGCAATGGATAAGTTCAATGCCGAGGTTCAGGAACGATCCGAAGGATCAATCTCCTTCGAGACGCATTACGATAGCGCAGTTGTTCAAATGCGAACTGTTCTTGGCGGCATTGGCGACGGATTGGTGGATTCCGGGTACATTGCTGGCGCAATCTATCAGGCAGAATTGCCAATTGACTCGATGATTACCCAGTATTCGACGCTTAAGGCTAATCCATACTCGATCTCAGCGGCAGTGACCGATGCGGTTCTCAACAACTGCGAGGAATGCATCGCTGAAGCGGAAGCGCATGAAGTCAAACCCTTGGCTTACGCAGGTACACCACATTTCTATCTGATGTGCAAAAACCCGATTAGCAGCTTCGATGAGCTTCAGGGCAAATCGGTTCGGGCAGCTTCGGCCAACTTGCGTCTGGTCGAACGCATGGGGGCGACGCCTGTTAACACTCCTACCGTCGAAGTCATGGACGCAATCAGTCGCGGACAGGTGGAGTGCGTTGTCGGTTCTGTTTTCTGGCTACAATCCTATTCTCTTTGGGATGCCGTAGGCTATGTGCTTGATTTGCCAGTAGGACAATACAACAACGGCCTCGTGTTCGGTATGAATTCCGGGCTGTGGGCTGACATGTCCGAAAGCGATCAAAAAGCCATTCTTGACAGTCTTCCGACGCTGATCTCAAGCGCAGCAGCCAATGGTGTTGGCAAAGCGGATGAGGTGCGCGCCCTGTCCGAAGAGAAGGGCGTCGTCTGGGGTGAACCGACTGCTGAAATGTCGGCGTTTATGGATGACTGGTTTGCGTCTGAGCGGGAAGCGGTCCAAGCTTGGGGCGAAAGCAAAGGTATCGCGACTTCAGGCGCAATTCTGGACGGAATAGAAGCATCGCTGGAAAAATGGAACGGCATCGTTGAAGAAGCCAATGGGGATGAGGCCCAGATCCGCGAAGCTATCGCCACTGAAATCTATGCAAATCAGTAGAGAATTGTGGCCTCATCGGGACGTCCGGTGAGGCCCGTTTTACCATGACTTATCTTGAAACAATTGTGGGTAAGCTCACAACTGCCACTCTGTGGCTCGCAGCGCTCGCGACCACTGCAATGATGGTCCATGTCGCCTCTGATGTTGTTGCTAAACTCATCTTTCGGCACCCGATCATTGGCACCTTGGAAACTGTTAGTCTCTACTACATGGTCGCCGTCGTCTTCCTGCCACTCGCCGCCGTACAGCGCGATCGAGCACAAGTCTTCATCGAGCTTTTTACGCAAAACCTAAATCCACGGATTGTTCGGGCATTGGACGCGTTCGCACTGCTGCTTACGTTTCTGCTGGCCGCAACGCTCTTTTGGCACGGGTTAGAAGTAGCCTGGGAGAAGACGCTGGTTCGAGAACTGTCCACGAATATCGAATTTCAGGTCGAAGTGTGGCCAGGGCGCTGGCTGCCAGTAATCGGGTTCTTTCTAACCGCAGCGTGGTGCCTCTTACACTTTGTCGGCGATCTGATCGCAATCGTGACCGGCCAGACTCTCCCCCCAAAAGAAATGGATGACGCGTTGTGACCAATATTGAAATCGGCTTTTATGGCATCGGCTTGATGCTGGGTCTGCTGGCCATCCGCGTTCCGATTGCAGTGTCGCTGGCGACGGTCTCAATTGGGGGGATCTGGTTAATGCGCGGCGAGAGGGCGGCCTTTGGAACCTTGGGAGAGGTACCCTATGATTTCGCAGCCTCGTGGACGCTTAGTGCCGTACCAATGTTTCTTCTCATGGGAACATTTGCGCAAAAGTCAGGTATGGCGACTTCCATGTTCCATGCAGCGAGGGTGTTGATCGGATTTGTCCCTGGTGGTTTGGCAATCGCTACGAACTTGGCGGCTGCTGGGTTTGCAGCAGTATCGGGCTCTACGCTCGCGACCACAGCGGTCATGGGGCGGCTCGCGCTGCCGGAAATGCTCAAGCACAAATATGACAAGGCGTTGGCGACGTCGACCGTTGCTGCCGCTGGTACGCTTGGTGCCTTGATCCCACCTTCGGTCGCCTTTGTTCTTTATGGTTGGTACGCAGAACAATCGGTCAGCAAGCTGCTGCTTGCAGGTATCATCCCAGGGCTTATGACTGCCGTCATTTATTGTTCGATGATCTACCTTCGTGTGCGCAGAAATCCTGCGCTGGCGCCCATGCCAGACGAACCGTTTTCGCGCGGTGAGAAGGTAAAAGCGATCATTGAGCTCTGGCCGTTCCCGGTCATTATCGCGTTTGTTGTTGTTGGCATCTATACAGGCACCACGACACCGACTGAGGCGGGTGCCGCCGCTGCTACTGTGACGCTTTTGGTGGCATTGTCCCGACGCCAGATGAATTGGCAGATATTCCGAGAAAGCGTCGTGGACGCGAGCAAAACAACTGCAATGTTGTTCTTCATCGTTATCGGAACTGTTTTGTTCACCAAGTTCTTGGCCTTAACCGGTGTACCATGGTTTATCGCCGGATACATCGAGGCCACCCAAACAAGCCCGCTATTGGTTTTGTTGTCGATCTGCGTTTTCCTGCTGATCCTTGGCATGTTCCTTGAAGGAATTGGCGTAATGCTGGTTTCGCTCCCCATTCTTCTGCCGGTGGCAAACACAATGGGTTACGACCTGATCTGGTTCGGCGTCGTTGTTGTGAAATTCATCGAGATCGGGCTACTGACGCCACCCGTCGGCTTGAACGCGTTTGTCGTTAAGTCAGTTGTCGGAGACCAAGTCCCCTTGGGGACCATCTTCCGCGGGCTGCTTTGGTTCCTGGGGGCGGAACTTGTCATCATGTCGCTGATACTGGGCTTCCCTGACATCTCTCTGGTGATCCCCAATAATCTGGAGTGATCACAGAGCGCCAGCGGTCGTAAACAGTTGGATCAACTACCTCCTTACCTTCGATCCATTTCTCTAACTACCGCTGGCAACTACCTTTTGTCTGAGCTTATGAAAAACTGGCAATAAAAGAAGAGCGAACGCCGATAACACGACACCTGCCCACAAAGGAGCGGCCAAACTTTGAGTGACGTCTCCGATACGGCCGGCTATGGGCGGTACAATGGAAAGGCTCGCGTAAAATATTAGGTAGAATACTCCCATTGAAATGTTGCGCCGCGTATTAGGAAACGCGGACACGATCAATGCAATCAAAGGCGGGATTGGCAATCCGCTGGCCAATCCAATCAGTATCAATGTTGGTGTAGATGTCCCGGATCGAATGAAAATGGCCAGACCCATTGCAAGAATGATACTGCAAATCGCGGTGGTTAACACTGGTCGTCCAACAAAATCGTTAATGCGGCCGGACATCAGAGTTGCCAATCCGTTGGACACCAATGCGGCCGTCATAATCAAACCAGCCTGGACGGCGCTGACTGGACCACCTTGGACATGTACTGGTCCGAAACTCAGGAACAAAATGAAGCTGCCATTGAAAACTGTCCATAAAAGCGCTGCAGCCGTAATCAGTTTGACCTCTGAACCTGTCAAATCGGTTACACGCACGCGTGAGACTGTTGCTTGGCCATACGGTGCTTGAAGTCCTCTTCTCCACAACTTCGCATAGATGAGCAGTGGAACTGCAGCGCTGAGACCGGTCAGAAAAAACGCGCTGCCAACCCCGAAAAAACTGGCTACTGAAGGGATGGCCGCCAGCGCAATTCCGATCCCCAACGGCCAGCTGAACATCGACACCGCCATCGCTCGCGACAGTGCGCCACCCGTAAACCAACGAGATAAGACTGTCCCGGTTACCAATGTGATCAAAGTGGCGCCAACCCCCGATAGAGTTCGACCCACAAGCAATACTGTGTAGTTTTCCGTCACGGCGCACAAGCTTGCCCCTGCCAACAAAAGTCCAAGTGCCGCCATCGCCGGAGAGATGTCGCCATATCGCTGACTGATGGCGCCACCCGGAAGCGCCATGACAATTGCCGGTAGCGTGAAGAGTGAGACCAGCCAACCCAATTGGCTTAGCGTCATATTGTACTCAACGATCAGTGCCGCACCCATCGCTCCGACTGCACTGTATTGAAATGCCATAGCAAACCGCGCAAGCATCGCCGCTGAAAGAACAACATTGGAAGTGTTGACATGCATACTCTTAAATCGCTCCTAAAACATTTTTAAGCGATAAGGGCGGCACTCTTCAGCGCCGCCCAACACATTCAGAATTTATGCGGTGAAGCTAACACTAACTGCGATCGGCATGCGCTTTGGCGACACATGCGCGTCGCGCGGGCGCAAACGCAGCCTGTCCAGTTTGCTTGTAGATTGCATTACTACGGTCAAAGTGATCAACAAGGCCACCGCGAAGTACGCGTTCAATCGGACCGTCCGGGTAGCCCAGCCCAAGCTTGCACGTGGTGTCTATACCTTCTGCATTTGCCAGGCCTTCATCCAGGAAACGCAGCGCGTCATTGTATTTTGGCCGCACAAGGCGATCAATAATTCGGCCCGGCTGATCGGCGCTGACAACGACGTCGAAACCTGCCGCTTCGAACACGGCCTGCGCCGCCTCCAGCGCGGTAGCGTCTGTCGCAGGCTGGCGAACAAGTTCGATCAAATTCGAAGGTGCATCAAAGCCATTGCGATAACGGGCAAAACCAACAGTGTTTGAACCTTCGTCACCGTAGCTTTCACCTGTGTGTTCACCAAGGCATTCGGTCGTCAGTTCGACCAATACGCAGGTTCGGCTGGGATCCTCTTTATAGGCCCCACCAAGATACATAAGAACCGGCGCACCCGGCGTACTTTCAACTGCAGAAGCTTGTTTTTCCGGGAAGGATTGGCTGTCTTTGCCATGAACAATTTCAACTTTCGGGCTTTCTTCTGCCTTGCTTCGCTTTTCGCCACTGAGCAGACCGCCCCCGGACTTATTGCCCAATCGGCCAGCTGCGACCATGCGGCGGACCAATGCGGGTACAGCAGCCCGGGGGTCATGAGTGATCGGGAAAAAGGCTTCGCCCAAGCGTACCTGGGTATCCAAACCAATGAGATCCAGCAGCGTGCAAGGCCCCATTTTGTACCCCAAACCCGATGTAATCGCTAGGTCGATATCCTCGGGTGTTGCGACGCCTGCATCGATCGCCCGAAGCACATCATTGTTAAAGGGAACCAGCAGCGCGTTCAGGATAAAGCCCGGCTTGTCTTTGGTCTCAACAGGTAGCTGGCCCGCAGCCTCGGTCCAGGCCCAAGCCGCTTTAAAAGCCGCATCCGACGTGCGGATACCCCGAGACATTTCGATCAGTTTCATCAGTTGGGCCGGCAGGCAGAAGTGCATACCAACCACCCGCTCTGGGATCTTGCTACCAGCGGCTAGTTCCGTGATCGACAGCGTCGAAGTGTTAGATGCGAAGATGGTGTCTTCGCGGCAGATGTCATCCAACTTACCCAGCAACTCTTGCTTGACGCCAAGGTCCTCAAACACGGCTTCGATCACCAGGTCGCAGTCGCTCAGATCACTCAGGTTCGTGGTGACAGTCATTCGCGACAGGGTCGCATCCCGATCTTCTTGACTCATCCGGCCGCGAGCGACTGATTTATCAAAGAAATTCTGGGCATTACCTAGTTGGGCGGCCAATGCGTCGGCTGAAAGATCAAAACAGATCGTTTCAAACCCCGCACGGGCAGACACCATCGCGATGCCTGCGCCCATTGTTCCACCTGCACCGCAAACGGCTACTTTGCGAATTTCACTCACGGTCACAACTCCTCAAATTCTATTGGCATCTATGGATGGTGCCGTTCACTTCTGACGAAAGCTTCGACCGATCAGTTGTCGGTGGATTTGGTTGGTGCCTTCCCAGATCTGCGTAATCTTGGCATCGCGCATCAGGCGCTCGGCACGGAAGTCGCGGCAGTATCCGTATCCTCCATGGAACTGCACGCATTCCAGCGCCATTTTCATCGCCAGATCGCTTGCACGCAGCTTTGCCAATGAAGCTTCCATACTGAAATCGCTGGCATTATTGTCGACCAGATGGGCGACATAGTCCATCCATGCTTCCAGCATGACCAATTCACCGGCAAGGTCCGCCACCGTGAACTGATTGCCCTGAAAGTCCAGAACTGCACGTCCTGATTGCTTGCGTTCATTCGCATAGGAAATCATGTCGCGGAACGCGGCACGGGCGATGCCGCGAGCGTGAGCAGCAACTGACGGTCGAGAAAGGTTCAACGACCGCAACAGAATGCGTAGGCCGTCTCCAGGTTTTTTGAGAAGATTCGCACGCGGAACACGCATGTTGTCGAAGGAGAGCGTGCAAGTATGCGATGCGTTCAGACCCATCTTCTTTTCGACACGGACGACCTCAAGGCCTGGCGTGTCTTTTTCGACGATCAGTGCAGAGATCGACGCTTTTGGGTCGTCGATTTCGCTCCACTTGCCAAAAAGAAGCATAAGATCAAAGGCGTCGCCATTGGTGATAAAGATCTTGCCGCCATTAACGACAATGTCGTCCCCGTCCGGAGTGAAGCTTGTGGTCATGCCGGTGGCATCAGAACCAGCCGACGTTTCGGTAATGGCAAGGGCGCCCAGCCCACCCTCGGCGATCCGGGGCAAAAGACGTTCGCGTTGATCGTCGCTCCCGTAGTAGATCAGGGGCTTCATGCCGTGATAGTTGGTTGCGTAAACAATCCCGGTTGACGCACATGCCTCTGAAATCAGGGTCACGACTTCCAGATAAACGGCATAGGACATCCCGACCCCGCCATATACCTCGGGAACAAACAGCGCATTCAGTCCGATCTCGTTTAGCGCGCGAACGTTATCCCACGGAAATTCGTGGCTTTCATCATACCGCTCGGCATTTGGTTCGATTACTTCTTTTACGACACGCCTGACCTGATCCAGAACCATGTGTTCTTCTTCGTTCCAATGTCGATCAGCCAGCTTTCGTTCAAGCAAATCCGTTATCAATTGTCTTTCCTCGTTTCCTGTCGGCTCTGGCTTGGTCGCGGCCGATATAGCGAGCAGAAAGCACGGCCAACCGGGGCCGCGCCAACTGCTTGGATTTCATGTCTTCAAACGTCTTGGAAAACCGCGTCGCGCTTTTCCGAAAACGCGGCCATGCCTTCTTCGGCGTCTTTAGTCTGATATGCGAGCGTCGAAAGATCCGCTTCCAGTGCCAACCCATCTGCCAGTGAGAGGTCCCCGCCCCTTTGAACGGCGCGCCGCGCCATGTTGAGCGCGGGCAGGCCAAAGCGCGTGAAACGCCGTGCGAAGGTTTTGCCTTCGGCGATTAGGTCATTCATGATAACTTTGTTGACCAGCCCGATGTCTTCGGCTTCGGCGGCACGAACCGTGCGTCCGGTCATGATCATTTCCAGCCCACGGGATTCACCAATCAACCGCGGAAGACGCTGTGTCCCACCATAACCCGGGATCAACCCCAACTTGATCTCTGGCAACCCAAAGGCAGCATTTTCGGACGCCAGCCGGAACGTGCACGCCAAGGCAAGCTCGCTGCCGCCACCAAACGCATAGCCATTTACCAAAGCGACAGAAGGAACCTCGAGTTCATCCAATTTTGCAAAGACAGTTTGCCCAAGACGGGCGCCCTGCAGCTGTTCCGTGAGCGTTCTTTCCCGCAACTCGCCGATGTCAGCGCCGGCGCAGAATGACTTTTCCCCTGCGCCGGTGATCAGCAAAGCACGGATTTCCCGCTTGGCAGCCATTTCACCGACCTGATCGAAACTCTGCCCAATTTCGCGGATCATATCGAAGGACAGAGCATTCAGTGCCGCCGGCCGATCCAGTGTTAGGACTGCAAATTCTTCGTCCTGAACGAGTTTGACAGGCATCTTCAGCTCCTCGCCTTGAAGCGAACTGGTTGGGGCACCAGCGCACCAGCTTCAACCATCTTTGTCAGTTCTCGTTTCAGGATTTTCCCGCTCGCGGTAAGGGGCAACTCTTCCACCACGATATACCATTCCGGCATATCGAACTTGGACAGGCCTTCAGCATCCAAATGTTGCAGCATAGCGTCGGCTTCTACGTTGCCAATAACCGCCAGGCACACTTTTTCACCAAGCCGGTCATCCTTTATTGGAAAGGCCGCCGCCTTTTCGATCTCGCTGTGCGCGATGGCACATGCTTCAATGGTCGAAGGATAGATATTGTGACCACCGCGAATGATGATGTCCTTGGCCCGACCCACGATGCGAAGGTTGCCTTTGTCATCAAAGGCCCCGAGGTCGCCGGACATAAGATAACCATGCGCATTGAATGTTTTTTCAGTGGCCGCTTGGTTCGCAAAGTAACCCAGCATCATGACCGCACCGCGGCCTCCGATTTCGCCAGCTTCACCTTGCGCAACTTCTTGGTCCGGGTTTTCGGGATCCCAGATCTTGACTTCATAGCCAGGACCGCCGCGCCCACAGGTGGACACCCAGGTTTCTTGGCTGTCGTCAGGATGCGTGTATTGGTGAGAGGAGCACTCGGTCATTCCGTAAATGTTCTGCGGTGTTATGCCTTGATTCACAAAGGCTTGCGCAACAACTTCGGGAATTGGCGATCCCGCCATGTAGAAAATCTGCACATTTCCCAAACGTTCGATTTTCCGGCTTTCCTGCTCGGCAAGAATGTCCATTGCGTGCGTTGGAACACCAAGGCAGTAAGTTGCTCCGGTCTCAATGATCCAATCTATCCGGGACATACCATCGGCGGGATGGTCCGTGACAAACTCTCCGCCGCAGACCAGCCATTGAGCGATCCCAACCCAAGCAATGTGATGAGAGAGCGGGCTGATAGAATAAATCACTGCCGTGTCGTCCAAGGCCCAGTCACGCACCAAATCCCGACCGTTCGCCAATAGGGTATTGCTTGAGTGCATGACGCATTTCGGGCGACCTGTTGTGCCCGACGTAAATGCCAAATACGCAACCGAATCCGGATTTTCATGCACCGCTACTTCTGGCGCTCCAATCGAAGCGAGGGCGTCTACATCATAGACAACCTTTAGCGACGGCACGTCTTTGAGCATTTCCACAAAATCGGATTGCTTACGATCAGCGCCCCAACCTTCTTGCGTCAACAAAGCTTTCGCGCCAAGTTCGTTCAGCAGGGTAACAATCTCTGCGCAGGTATGGGTCCTGTGCAACGATGGATTACACGCCACGCCCAAACGGGAACACGCCAGAAACGTGACGATGGCCTCAATCCGGTTTCCCATCCAAAGCGAGACGCGATCACCGGCAACGATACCGCGACCCGCCATATCGTTTGCCATCGCATCAATGGCAGCCAGTAGCTGCGTCCACGTCAGCCGTTTCAATCCATCTCGCAGCGCCGCCGTATCCGCAGCGCGTTCCGCGTGCTTTGCCGCCAGTTGATAGAAGGTTTCATCTTGCCACAGACCAGCCTTGTAATAGCTGCGTGCAGCTTGCGGGTCGTGAAGTGTCAGCACTGGTCTCATGACGTCAATTCCCAAATTTGGTTGCGTCAGGGGCGCGGCGGCCTTCAAAGCTCTCTTTGAGCTCTTTGGACTCCTCGGTTTCAAGATACTGGCGCAGCAGCAGATCGTGTGTCACGCGGGACAAGCCACTGACACCACCGTGGCGCGCTAGGAATGCCCCTTTGATTGAGGCCAGCGCCAATGCACCGCGATCCGCGATTTCCAGGGCAAAAGCCTTCGTCGCCTCCGCCAGTTCAGCATCTGGCACGACGCGGTTGATAAGACCCATATCCTTGGCCTCAGCGGCTTTGATCTTGGGGTTGGCGTACCAGATTTCCTTTGCGCGTTTCTTGCCCACCAGGTCTTCCAGATACCACGTGCCATAGCCCGCATCGAAGGACCCCATCATCGGGCCAACCTGGCGGAAGATGGCGCTTTCTTTTGCGATGGTGACATCACAGACCATCTGAAGAACGTTGCCACCGCCGACCGCGAAGCCGTTTACCGACGCGATCACCGGTTTCTGAAGTTTGTCGATGGCATCGTACATTTCCAGCGTCGG
This sequence comes from Ruegeria sp. CE9, assembly GCF_056537425.1. Taxonomy (NCBI): domain Bacteria; kingdom Pseudomonadati; phylum Pseudomonadota; class Alphaproteobacteria; order Rhodobacterales; family Roseobacteraceae; genus Ruegeria; species Ruegeria sp. CE9. Next base: position 23,356 of record NZ_JBQFRO010000016.1, read on the forward strand.
CAATGTGCCGGAATAGGTCAGGCTGTCTTCCATCCCGTCCTTGCGGCCGCCGATGCAGAAAAATTTATCTCCGGCACCCGTCAGAACCATCACACGAGTGCGAGATTCCCGGCGGCTTTGCTCGATGCAATCGCGGATTTCGTGGCACATGGTTTCGGTGAACATGTTGCCATCTTCAGGTCGATTCAACGTCAGCGTGCCGATCGGGCCATCTTCTTCATAGCGAATTGTTTCATAGGTCATGTGCTAATCCCTTCGTATCCGCACACCGATCAGACGGTGCCGCGGGATTTGAGTTCGTTGATGCGGTCTTCGGGATATCCGAGCAGATCGCGCAAAACAGAGTTGGAGTTTTCACCCAGTCGTGGCGGGATAGAGGCTGGCAGGCTTGGTTTCCCGTCGACCTGGATACCCAAGCCAACCTGCGGGACACGGCGTTCGTCATCGTCAATCTCAAACAAGAAACGCCGATCGCTCAGGGCTTCGTCCTCCACCAGATCCATGACCGTGTTAATCGGCCCGGATGGCACGCGCGCATCCGCCAACAACTGCAGCCAGTGATCCCGTCCCTTGGTTTTCAGAAGGGCCTGAATGTAATCCACGATTTCAGACCGGTGTTTCCGGCGATCCGCATTGCTCGCGAATTCGGGTCGCTCGGCATAACCCGGCTGCCCTACGGCTGCCCAGAAACGCTTCCAGATCCCGTCATTGCCCAGACCCAAGGTCACTGGCGCATCTGCGGTGTCGAAAGCCTGATAGATTGCAATCACGCTGTCCCGCCCGCCCGAACGTGCGGGAACCTCACCTGTGCCCATGTAAGGCACGATGCGGCAACTCATGAAACGCGACATGCTTTCGACGAGGCTGATATCCAGCTGCCGCCCCTGCCCCGAGCCGCGACGTTCATAAAGTGCCGCCAGAATAGCCATAGCGGTGTCTTGCCCGGCCAGCATATCCGCCGCTGGCGTTCCAACCTTTTGCGGCGGGCTATCCGGTTCTCCGGTCAGGTCCATGACGCCGGAATAACCTTCGGCGATCAGGTCATAGCAGGTGCGATCTTTCCTTGCGCCTTCAAGTCCAAAACCTGTGATAGAGGCGTGGACGAGGTCAGCCTTTACGTTCTTAAGTGTTTCATAGTCTAACCGCAGCTTGTTCTGGACGCGGATTGGCATATTCAGAACGATTACGTCACAATGCCGGACCAGATCACAAAGCACCTCGTATCCTTCGGGCGATGCGTAATCCAAGGTGACGCTTTGCTTGTTCCGGTTCATCGACAGGTACCAAAGCGACACACCATCCAGAAACGGGGGCCCCCAAGCGCGACAATCATCGCCGGTACCGGGTCGTTCAATCTTGATCACCTCGGCCCCAAAATCGCCAAGCAGCATGGTTGAGGATGGTCCAGCGATCGAGGTCGTCAGATCCAATACCCGAACACCGTTCAGCAAGGAAAATGGGCCCGATGGATCGGGTTTTATCGGAACAAGATGAACTGAATCCTTCGACATCCGGTCCTCCGTCAGTGGTCACCCTGCATCTGAAAACGACAACGATGATGTCAGTCTTTGATTTCTGAGTGTTCTATTATTCTATATTTATCCCATTTTTAAAACAAATGGCGCGCGCCGTCAATTACTGGACAGACGAATTCCAAACAAAAAAAGGACCCGCATGAAATCATGCAGGTCCCAAAAGCTTTTCAGCGGGGTAGAGATTTACCGCGTTACGCAGGCTTAGCCGATGTTGCGCACAGCCTGCGCAACGTCCTGCACCATTTTCTGTACTTCGGTAATGCCCAGCGACGGCCACTGGCACCGCAGGATAAGCGGTGCGGCGCCCATCTCAAAATACTCTTCCATCAGGGCCGAGCAGTCATCAATATCGCCAACGATCACACGCTCGCTGATCGCCTCGCGCAGAGAACCTGCCTCACCCAGGGAATCATCAAGCCCCTGGCTCAGATACAGCTCATACTTCTCTTCGATGAAGGGTCCAGACAGTTCCCAGGCCTTGTCACGGTCTGGAACAACAAAGACGTCACGGCGTATGGGCAATGTCGCGGTCGGGTCGCCCGTGATCTCGCGATACATCTTGATCCATTCACGCACTTTGTCCTTCGGAACCGAAGGGCCAATATACGGGGGATGCTTCATCTTGGCGGCCCGCTCGATCGACTTGGGCGCCATCGCAGCCATCCAGATATCCGGATGCGGCTGCTGAACCGGTGTCAGGCTTGCACCGTCGGCTTTGATGGTAAAGAAGCGTCCTTCGTGGTCGATAGGATCACCCGTCCAGAGCTTTTTCATCACGTCCAGCGATTCAAGCATGCGCGGAAGACGCTCTTTTCGGTTGACGCCGAAGGCTTCGAACTCAACGTCGCGATAGCCCAGCCCGACACCCAAGATAAGGCGTCCACCACTGATGACATCCAGGGTAGCCAATTGGTCTGCAGCTTCTACCGGGTTCAAAAGCGGCAGCAGCATGATCCCGAATGTCAGGTTCATGTCACCCGTTTCCGGAGCCAGTCGCGACATCGCCGCAATCGGGTGCAGGTATTGCAACGGGCGCGCCAGGAAGTGCTGGCCAAAGACCATGTGGCCGAGCCCGGCATCACGCGCTGAATGTGCAATGATCAGTGACTCTTCAAACTGCTCCATCCCTGTACTACGTTCCGGCCGAACACCGGCGAGCGTTACACCGATCTGTCTCAATTTATCGGACATATTTCTCTCCTTAATTCCCCGTATCAGGACGCAAGGCCATCAAACCGCAAAGGCGCCAGAATATCGGTCACTTGTTTTTCGTTGGATTTCCCAAAGCTCAGGATCTCTCCTGCAAGCGTTTGGGTAGAGGCTGCGCCCAATACAGGGGCACAGTTTGCTTGGAATTTGTTCTTCAGGTCTGCCTCGGTCAGGACCGGAGTCGCGCGGGCATACTGGGTATATTCTTGACCGTTTTTCAGTTTCACACGAACACCGCCGGGGTATTCGGCGGGAAACTCTGGATAGTCTTCTTGCACGTAAGTCACGCGCTTCGCGAACGCGAGCGTTTCGCCATCCGTAAACGCGGCTTCTTCGAAATCCTCAAGCGTCGGCGGGCCTTTCAAAGCTGTTCGCGCGATGCAGTACGGCATCGAAAACTTGGCCTCGTAACCAGAGCGAGGGTTCAGCTTTTCATCACGGCTTTCGAACAAGACAGGGATATAATAGTCAGGCGCCATACATGTGATTTCGTCGATCTGGTCGGGATGAACATCCTTGTCGCGCGCAATTGCGAGATATGCGTTGACCGTCGCGTGGCTCAGGTGGCAGGCCGGATATTGCTTATACGTGATCTCCAGCCCGGTCCAAAGTGAACCCAGTTCTTCAGCCATTCCGGAACAGGACACTTCATCCCGACCCATGTGACTTGCAAAAAACCCTTTCGGCCCTTCGAACACAGTTGCGGGCCCGGTAAGGCCGCGAGAGGCCAGGAAGGCGGCGGTCACTCCGGCATTGGCCGCCCAACCTGCATGTAGCTGTTTTGCATCTGTACCATCGGTCAGAAATTCGAGAATACCTGACGCCTGACTGCCAACAAGCCCAAGCGCATTCTTGTGGCCTTCCTCATCCAACCCCATCAGAAGTGCGGCAATGGATGCAGCTGCAAAAGCCCCTGCGGTAGAGGTGGAATGGATGCCCGCATCCATCAACCGTCGGCCTGCTACAGCGCCGACCCTGTTGTTGATCTCATATCCTGCGGCAAGGGCCACCAGTGTTTCTTGGGCCGACGCTCCGGTCATTTCAGCAACAGCTAATGCGGCGGGGACCAATACGGCAGTCGGGTGCGTGATCGAAGGGCTATGTGAATCGTCGAAATCCAGCGCGTGGCCCAACATCCCGTTTGCCAAAGCGGCGGAGGTAGCCGGGACTTTATCCGGCAAACCAATGGCCGTCGCATGTCCGGCACCGCCATTGACAGCGGCCAATAGAGCCCCCTGCGTTCCGAAGGACGTGCGCATGGCCGCCACCATCACCCCTATTCCATCAAGGATATGACGACGCGTTGCCACCTGAACCTCGTCTGGAATGTCGGCAAGGGTCAGGTTAGCGGCGAAGCTGGCGTATTGACGGGCGATGGGCTCTGAAGACATCTGAACTCTCCCTACCAGCCGACCATGTCGGAGGCTGGCAAATAGCTTTCCAATCCGGTCCGCATACGCGACATCTCTTCTGATTTGAGTTGCCGTAAGGGGCGGCGCGGGATCCCCAGTGTCCGCCCGGCGATTTCTGATGCAGCCTTCAAATGCGGAGGAGACATATCGCCCAACAAGCTGACGATACGGCTGACTTTGTGCTGTAAAACAGCCGCTTGCGCCATGTCGCCTGACTGAATTGCGGCCAGAAGCTCAGACAACATACCCGGCGCGACAGTGCCCAAAGGGCTGAACCATGACGTGACGCCGATCTGAGAGGTCGGAAGCAGGTAGGCTGTATCTGTCGTCAAACGGGCCTTTGTTCCCTCAAACAGAGAATAGAGCTGTGACAGATAGAGATAGTTCAAGCTGTTTTCGACAACGCCGCCGAAATTCGGGATCGCCTCAAGACACTCGGTCACGACCGGAATGCTGACCCCGACATTGTCGCTGTAACGCGGCACATTGTAGATAAACAAATCTACATCAATTGCTTCGGCCACTGTTGTGAAATGGCTAAGCTGCTCTTTTTCCGACAGCCGCCAGTAATAAGGTTTCGACAACAAAACACCTTGGGCACCCAGCTTTTGCGCGTGCAATGCAAGTTCTGCCGACATGTGAGTTGCAGACGTGCTGACATGCGCGAACAGTGGAACCCGACCAGCGGCTGCTTCGGCCATGATCTCCATCGCACGATGTCGTTCCTGACCGCGGAGGTTGAACATTTCGCCGCCATGAATGAAGGAACACAGCCCGGCAGCGCCCTGCCCGATCAGGAACTCGACCTGGTGTGACAACGCCGTTTCATCCAACCCAGCGTCCCCGTCGAACGGCATCAACGGAGAATAGATTATCCCATTGGGCAAACCCATCATGCAATCTCCTGTTGAAACTCGTGGCCTTGGTCTGACAGATCCCAGCCGCGCGGCTCATCTTTCAGAAACTCAAGTGCTGCCAGCTTTTCTCGAATTTCACGAACGGCTGACCCCGACAGGGGTTCTTGCGGAGGGCGCATCGGACCGACCGAGCGTCCCATCATGTCCATTGCGACCTTTAGGCTGTTGGGAAACGCCGGATAGATCACGCCCCAAAGCCGTCCGAATTTGACAAACGCTTTTCTTGCTGCGCCCCAATCACCGTTTTTGGCTGTCTCGAACAACTCTTGGGACAGATTAGGGGCAATAGACGCGATGGCCGTGTGCGCAGTTTTTGCGCCAAGCGGCATGGTCGTCACGTACCATTCAAGGCTGGCACTTGTTTCGAACTGTTTGCCAAGCTCATGCATTGCAGCCTGTAGCTGGCAGAAATAATGCAGATTGAAACTGGCGTCCTTGATCCCGACGACATTGTCGACACGCTGCACCAGTCGGCACAGGAAATCCACGCTTAGCCCGGCACCGCCTTGCCAACTGGGAAGATGGTATCCTGTGATGGACAAAGGCGTGTTTTCGGCAACGGTGGCGAAGTAATCGAACAGCTCTTCGTCCCCTACCTGCCAATGATAGGGCGGAACGGCGAACACGGCTTTGGCACCCGCCTTTTCCGCAGCCTCGACAAGGCCAAGTGTCTCATCCAGGCTCGCGCTTGATACGCCGGAACACACATCAAGACGGCCCGCCGCCTGATCGACGATAACTTCGACAATCCTGTTTCGCTCATCAGATGACAAGTTATGCGGCTCTGCCAGGTTGGCCCCAACGTAAAGGTGGCTCGCATTGGGGAGACCACAATGAAATTCAACCAGTTTTCTAAGGGTTGGTTCGTCAATTTCATGATCCGGCAAAAGCGGAGTCAGTAGATTAGGTATGTATCCTTCCGGGACATGCCAGGTCATAATCTTCCTTCCTGCTGCGCGTTACACTTCCCGAAGGTTGTGAACCGGAACGCCGGTCGGGTATTTCTCGGTGGTTTCTTTCGAACGCGTCATCTCAAGCACCGCGCCTTCGGTTTTGGCAACGACCAGAGTAAAATGCGATTTCGGGATAACGGATCGGACGATGCACCCTTCGATCAGGTGACCCATATGGGTTTCCGGGTGCTGGCCAATTGTCAGATGCACGTGAATATTGGGCTCACCCGCCTCGTAAAGAATGCCCGACTTTTCGCGCGAGTCGAACGTATCAAGATTGTGGCCAATGGTTCCAAAGCCCGAGCACTCCATGAGGCCGCTAAACTCTTCAATACCTGGCTGCACAAATGCATTTGTATCACTGGCCAACGGGGTCGACAGGCGCGCTTTGGTCAAACCGCCGACAATGTTCAAGACAAGGCCGGTCTTGATCTGCTTTTCTTTCGCGACTTCGATCAACGAATGGTACAGATCCGCACCCTGGTTCAACTGCACCCAATAGACGTCAGTTATTTTAGACGTGGCGATAGTATCGATGTTCGGCAAGGAGGACATGTCAATTGGTCTCCGGGTTTGGTGTGTGTTTCGCTTTGACCGGAGCGAAGCTGTCCAAAATGTCGACAGCTGCGTTCCGGATCATAATCGTGTCAGTGGCGTAGATGAAGAAATTGACGCCACGGGCGATCCATTCTTCAGCGTCTTTGGGGCCATAAACGCCGATACCGGCTGTTCGACCTTCAACGCCGTGGGTCGCCACAGCATCAACAATCTTGTCCGTCGCATTCAGGACCTTCGGGTCATTCACCTGCCCCGCACATCCAAGAGATGCTGCAAGATCTGCCCGCCCAACGACGATAACGTCTGCGCCAGGCACGACTGCGGCGATCTCTTCGGCATTTTCTACGGCTTCGGCGTCTTCCAATAGCGCCACAACCAATGTTTCTTCGTTCAGGCGCCGGGCGTGTTCGACAAATCCGCCCCGCAAGGCGCCAAAACGCGACGATCGGCTGGCGGTACATGTTCCGCGATTGCCTTCAGGTCCGTATTTCGAGGACAGAGCAATGGACTTGGATTGTTCCGCCGTGCTGATCATTGGAACAACGACTCCAGACACACCCAATTCCAACGCTTCCAAAATGGATTTTTCGTCCATATCGCGCGTGCGGATCAAGACTTCGGTACCGCCGCACTCACCGGCGCGCACCATGTGCTGAACCGTGTCCCAATTCTTGGGGCTGTGCTCCAGGTCGATAATGACAAAGTCGAACCCGGATTCTGCCAGAATCTCCACCAGCGACGGACAGGACAAAAACGAGAATGTTCCAAACAGAGGTTCACCCGCTCTAACCCGTTCCCTCAAACTGCGTTTCATTTTTGCCTCCTAGCACATTGTTCTATTAAGCGGGATTTATCCTGCATAGTCAAGCACGACTATGGAAAATGATGCACTATTCCGCCACCGAAAGTTGGCTTCAGATCCCGATTAAATCTTTGTAATCATGAATTAATAACGGCTTATGCCGCTTGAGACTTCCATTTTAGGTAGTCTTCGGGAGTATCGATGTCCTCACGCAGAGGCGAATCGAACATGGTAACAAATTCATGCCCCAGTTTTTCGAGATGGGACTGATGTCGGCCCAAGCTGGCTTCCCCGAACAGGAAGGTCATTTCCTGTCTTGCCGGCAGGTACACTGCATTGGTTCCGCAGCCGGATTTGTCAGCGACCAGAACAACTCCTTCCGATCTCCTTCCCACGGCTATGACGTTCTTAACGGCAGACACTGAGGTTCTTGGGATATCCGAATGGAGAACCACAATTTCGTCGGCCCCTTTGCTTCGGGCGACGCTTACACCAAGCTGGATTGCTGCGTTCAATTCGATCGGATGTGGTTCGCGAACCGCGCTTGCCCCTAACTCAAGTGCGAGTTTATGCGCAAAAGGGCAATTGGACACGACGATCACCAGCTTCGGGCCGGTCACCCGAGTGGCAACTTCAAGTGTTCGGCGCAGCAAATCAAGGCACAGGTCGGACCGGGCAGCACCCGAAAGAAGGCTGCTCAGGCGACTCTTGCCCGTTGCAACCGACCGGAAGGGTATGACGAGGCCGACAGTCATCTGCTTGCTCGCAACCCTTCACCAAACCCTAAAACTTCCTGGGCCAGCAGGCGTTTTGCATCATCGTCATGCATTACCGTATTCGACACAAGGACCTGAATCCCCAAATCCTCGATCTGAGATTTTTGGGCGAAATCGATTTCGTCCAGAACAAAACCATCCAGCAAATCCCCATAAAACTTGGCAACCGAAAGCGCGCTGACCTCCATACCCTGTTCGCTCATTATTTTTGCCAGCGGGCCCTTGATTGCAGTTCCGCCGACGATGGGCGATACAGCGACGACCGGTGCTTTGGCATCTTTGATTGCTGCGCGCGCGCTCGGAATGGCAAGGATAGGGCCGATGCTGAGCATCGGGTTGGACGGGCAAATCGCGATAAGGCTGATATCGGGATCTTGTAAAGCAGCACATGCGTCAGGCGAAAAACGTGCCTTTGCCGCCCCTTCAAATGTTAGGCTTTTGAGCCGCGGCGCGCATTGCCGACCAACAAAGTACTCCTGAAACCCCATAGTCCCTTCGTCGGTTACAACCATGGTTCTTACCGGGTCATCACTCATCGGAAAAATCTGAGCGTTGACGCCAAGTTTGGTCGACAAAGCGCGAGTCACTTCCGTGAGGGTAGCTCCATTTGCCAGCAACTCACTACGCATCAAGTGCGTTGCCAGATCGCTGTCGCCCAGCAGGAACCAGTCCGGACCGCCCAGACGCTTCAGCGCCTTCATCATTCCCCACGTTTCACCCGCCAATCCCCAACCACGTTCTTGGTCATTCAAACCAGAAAGCGTGTACATCGCCGTGTCGAGATCTGGTGAAATGTGCAGTCCGAGATGACGAAAGTCATCACCGGTGTTCACGATGACCTTCAGTTGATCTGGCTTGCTGATATCGGCAAAACCTTTGGCCAGTTTCGCACCACCGACGCCTCCGGCGATGGCGCATATTTTGCCGTCTGCCTTTTTCATCGGAACAAATCCCGTTCGCGGGGACGCAGCAGGTCCGACGCTGCACCTTTGCCGGGAACCCCGGGAATGCCCCGGATCAGAACAACTGGACGGCCTTCGTCAGTTTGGCCCATCAAAAGCGATGCTGTTGCCGAAATCTCATCGGCCAGCCCGATCTGTGTTGCAACCAATTCGCGGCCGTCGCGGTCGTATCCACCGCATCTGTCGTCGAGGGCTGCAATGCCAGATACACCCAATGCTACGCCCATCGTACCGTTTCGCCAGGCACGGCCATGGCTGTCATTGATCAAAACGGCAACGTCAGCGCCGGTTTCCGCATGAATGCAATCCCGAATGTCAACGCAAGTGGCATCCGGGTCTTCGGGCAACAACAGCGCCACATCTTCACCGGGAACGTTTGACTGATCAATTCCGGCATTGGCCATGACATGACCCAGCCGGTGCTCTACAATCAAGACGCCCGCAACGGCGCGCAGCACGTCTTTGGACTCCCGCAGGATCAGTTCGACCAAACGGGAGTCCTTTTGTGTAACTTGCGCCAATGCCAGAGCTTTTTCCGAGGGGGCAATCCGTGTCAGGTCAACGGTCTTGCCCTCGGCTTTTGACACAATTTTCTGAGCGATTACGATCACATCACCAGTTTGCACGTGCATGCCGGCTCGGGCAATCCCGTCAAGGATCAAGCCGGTCAAATCGTGGCCGGGCATAACTTCCGGGATCCCTGGAAGCGCAACACATTCGAACCGTGCAACTTTTTGATCGGCGCCCAAACCTGCCATATCGCTCAGATCACGCGCCATTCAGATACCGGTGATACGAATGCCGGCACCCGGAATTTTATAGGTGCGATTGATGCCGATCAACAGCGATGTCAGCGCTTCTGCAGCTGCGGAATTGCAAATCGGACCCGCGTGAATACCCCTAAGGTTCAGATCGCCAGCCAGCCCAATGACCTCTTCCCGGGCATCCTTGCTGTCACCGCAAACAAGAACGTCCGTTGGGGATTCTCCACCCGGCTCAAGATGCGAAAGATGGTGGGCAGACAGGTTTTGGAAAGCCGAAACAACCCGGACACCTTCGCCCAGAACCTCCTGAAGCTTGGCAACGGCAGAGCCGCCATCGGGCAACTGCACCCGTCCAACCTTGGGCGGAACCAGAGGTACCGTAACATCGATGAGGATTTTTCCGTCCAAAGCCGAAGCAACTTCCGTTGCCGTGGCCTGTTGTCCTTTGAAGGGAACCGCCAGAACAACGATGTCTCCAGCGGCGGCTGCATCTAGGTTGCTTGCTGCCGTCACCGGATGCGCAGGGTTCATTTCATTCAGCTCGGCAACAACTGCCGCGGCTTTTTCCGGCGAGCGCGAACCAATGACCACCTTGTGTCCGGCTTTCGCCCAGCCGCGCGCAAGCCCGCTGCCTTCAGCCCCTGTTCCGCCAATGACAGCGATTGATTTTGAAGTAGAATCTGAGCTCATTGCATTACCTCTTCCCTATGAGCCAGCCTTCGCTTGGCTACTTTGATACGCTCGTATTTGACTGGTTGCAGGTCTACTGCGTGACGGGCAGCCAACTGTCTTTCTTCAGAAACACTGGCGTAGAGCGTTGATCTGCGTTTGGGCATGCGCGCCGCGCCCTCGATCAGTGCCTCAAGGCGCTCGACACCCATTTCCTGGCCGTGTTGCGTTCCCGCTGCGCGCGATATGCTTTCATTCATCAAGGTCCCGCCAAGGTCATTGACGCCACCATTCAGCAATTGACCGATACCTTTCGGCCCAACCTTGACCCACGAGGCCTGGATATTGGTGATGTGCGGATGAAGCACGAGGCGCGCAATGGCATGCATGAGCCGCACTTCGCGGAACGTCGGCCCCATCCGGGCCTCGCCTTTCTTGTAGACCGGGGCGTCCATATGCACGAAAGGCAGCGGGACCAGTTCCGTGAAAACGCCTGTACGCATCTGAATACCACGAAGATGCAGCAAGTGACGCGCCCAATGCACGGGCTGTTCGACATGACCGAACATGATCGTAGCCGTCATGCGCAATCCGACGTCTGCCGCAGCCTCGGCCACATCCAACCATTGTTCCGTGTTCACCTTGTCTGCACACAGAATATCTCGGACATCGTCATCCAGAATTTCGGCTGCGGTGCCGGGCAGACTTCCAAGCCCTGCATCCTTGAGCTGCTCCAGAAACTCCCGAACCGTAAGGTCAAGCGTTTCTGCGCCATGCGTGACTTCGAGCGGCGAGAATGCATGGATATGCATGTCCGGCACCGCCTCTTTGATCCATTTGCATATCTGCAGATATACCTCGCCTGTGTAGCCGGGGTGGATACCGCCTTGCATACAAACCTCGGTGGCTCCACGCGCCCAGGCCTCAGCTGCCCGGCGTTTGATTTCAGCCTCGCCGAGATTGTAAGGGGACTCACGCTCGGTCGTACGAGCGTTCGCTTTTGAGAAGGCGCAAAAACTGCAGCTATATTTGCAGATATTGGTGTAATTGATGTTCCGGTTGACCGCATAAGTGACGGTGCCACCACATGTCTTCTGGCGCAATTCATCTGCCGCCTGACAAATGACTTCGACATCATTTCCACGGGCTGCAAACAAGCGTGTAACCTGGGCCTCATTCAAAAGAACGCCTGCTTTCAAATCGCTCAGTACTGTCTCTATTGCAGTCGACGCGGCCCGGACCGGACCAGGCTGTGCAGCCGGGGCGTTATCCACCATTCCCACATGCCAATCCGTATCCCGAGGGAAACCTTCGGCATCCACCCGACGCGTTACACTGGTGCGCATCGAAGCATCCAGCCATTTGTCCAGCTGCTGCACATAGCGCGGATAGATCGGCAACCGCGGCTCCAGATGGAAACCTGCGTCTTCCGTTGCATCCTGCAACCGCGCAATTTCTGGCCACGGCGCTTCGGGGTTTACAAAATCCGGAGTGAGCGGGGAAATCCCGCCCCAATCGTTGATGCCCGCGCTCAGAAGTTCGGGGAAATTGGAACTGCTGAGGTTCGGCGGAACCTGCAAAGAAATATCCTCGGACAGGATGATACGCGCAGCAGCAGCAGTCCACAACAACTCGGTCATGTCCGGTTCGGCGGCATTGTGCATCAGCGTGTCCGTCTTGGCGCGGAAATTCTGAACAATCACTTCCTGAATGTGACCGTATCTCTGGTGCAGCAATTCCAGTGCCAGCAACGAGGTTATTCTATCCAGAACAGTTTCCCCAAGGCCAAACAGGATCCCGCTGGTCATGGGGACATTCAACCGACCGGCGTCAACCAGGGTCCGCATTCTGACGGCGGGAACCTTGTCGGGTGACCGATAGTGCGCACGCCCCGCCTGCAACAGCTCGGACGACGTGGTTTCCAGCATTAGACCCTGAGATACGGAAACTTCGCGCAGCGACGCGATTTCATCCCAGGTCATCACGCCCGGATTGACATGCGGAAGCATCGTCGAGTTTTCGAGGATCAGCTTGCTGATCGCGTGGACATATTCGATCGTGTTCGAATACCCCAATCTGGCAAGCGATTTCTGCGCGCTCTCGTAGCGTCGTTCCGGCTTGTCCCCAAGGGTTAGCAGCAGTTCGGTACAGCCGCGCGCTTCGGCTTTGCGCACGACCTCCAAAACCTCTTCCGGAGACATATAGTCGGGCGCGGCATCGCTGGGCGCCTCGACGAATGTGCAGTAGTGACACCTGTTTCGACACAGCTTGGTCAGAGGGACAAAGGCCTTTGGCGAATAGGTAACGATGTTGCCAAAGGCCTCATCACGTTTTGCGCGGGCTGCCTCAAGCAAGGCATTGTGGGACTGCGATGACAATTGCTCCAGAACAAGCGGTGCTTGTTCTGCCGCCGTTCGGAGAATGTCCGCGACAATCTCTCTGGTCCCATAAATATCCCGCGCATGATGTGTCACTTTAAAACGCCTCTTTCAACAGGGCCAGATATTCAGCCTCGGTGGGGGAGCGTGGGTTGGTTCCGTGGCAATGATCTTTCATTGCACCCGCCGCGACGGCTGGCAGATGCTCTTCAAGAACGCCCATTTCACTCAACCGCGAGGGCAGCCCCAGATCCGCGTTCAAAGCCGCCATAACTTCGTCCGGCTCACCGCCCAGAATTGCGGCCATACGCTCCCATTTATCGCCGATGACAGGGCGATTGAACCGGAGCACCGCAGGCATGAGCACCGCATTTAGCGTGCCATGATGAAGCGTGAGACCGTCAATCGCACCAAGCGGATGTGACAGGGCATGAACCGCGCCCAAGCCTTTCTGGAAAGCCAGCGCACCCTCGAATGCGGCAACCATCATGTCAAAGCGAGCTTGCTTGTTTTGGCCATCCTTCACCGCAACACGGATAGCTGCGTAACCACGGCTCAACCCTTCCAGCGCAATTGCATCGGCAGGCGGGTTTGCCGCCGCACCCATGAAAGTCTCGAGACAGTGCGAGAGCGCATCCATGCCGGTCGCTGCTGTCAGCATAGGCGGCAATCCTAAGGTCAGATCGGGATCGCAGACCGCCAATGACGGAAAGAAATAGGGGCTCAGGACACCCAGTTTACGGCCATCTGCCATCTTAAGAACCGCCGCGCGGCCAACTTCGGAGCCGGTGCCTGCTGTGGTCGGAACAGCGATCAACGGGCACATATTGTTCTGAATTCTTGCAACACCACCTTCTACGGCTGCGTATTGCGCCAGAGGCCCCTCGTGGCTAGCCATAAGGCGAACGCCCTTCGCCAGATCGATGGGAGACCCACCGCCCAACGCGATGATCCCGTCGCAATCATTGGCTTTGAAGACTTTCAAAGCCTCTAAAACCGCCTCTTCCGTGGGGTTCGGTGGCGTGTCCATGAATTGCGCCAGTTCGCTGTCAAACAGAGCAGAGATTTTGGCAACCACACCTGCAGCCACCAGCCCTTGATCTCCGATCAGCAATGGGCGGGTCATTCCGAATTCCGCGCAAAACTCGGGGAGTTTTCCAGCAATGCCATGATCCAGCTCGACACGGGTAAGATAATTGATAGTAGCCATTTCGTGTATTCCCTCTGAACCGATTAGCCTGCGAAGCTGTAAGCTGTTTTCACTGTTGTGTAGAACTCGGCAGCATAGCTGCCCTGCTCGCGCGGCCCAAAGCTCGATCCTTTGCGACCACCGAACGGCACATGGTAATCAACCCCCGCGGTCGGGAGGTTGACCATAACCATTCCGGCTTCGCTGTTGCGTTTAAAATCTGTCGCGAATTTCAGCGACGACGTGCAGATACCAGCCGACAGGCCAAACTCGGTATCGTTCGCGGTCGCAAGGGCCTCGTCATAGTTGGCCACGCGAATGACACTGGCAACCGGGCCAAAGATCTCTTCACGCGAAATTCTCATGTCATTGGTCGCTTCGGTGAACAAAGTTGGCGCGATAAAGTGCCCCTTTGTCTCGCGTGTCAAAGCCTCGCCGCCAAAGGCAACAGTTGCACCTTCAGACTTGCCAATGGCGATGTAATCCAAGTCTTGCGCCAACTGGCTGGCATCGACCGCCGGACCCATCTGAGTGGCAGGATCCAACGCATCCCCAACAACCAGATTTTCCAGGCGCGTCTTGAGGGCGCCGACAAACTCGTCATGAATTCCCTCTTCAACGATCAGACGGCTGGAGGCTGTGCAGCGCTGGCCTGTTGAGAAGAATGCTCCGTTAACGGCGCAGTCAACGGCAACGTTCACGTCAGCATCGTTAAGCACGACCATCGGGTTTTTACCGCCCATTTCAAGCTGGCACTTGCGCATCTTTTCGGCACAGATCCGGGCAACCGACCTGCCAATCCCGGCGGAACCGGTGAAGCTGATCGCATCCACGTCATCGGATTGCAGCATCGTTTCTCCAACAGTGCCACCGCCACCCATCACCAGGTTGAAAACACCATCGGGCAAACCGGCACGCGACAGGATATCAGCGATAGCCCAGGCACAGCCCGGCACAAGGCTGGCTGGTTTGAATACGACGCAGTTGCCATAGCAAAGTGCCGGCGCGATCTTCCAGGCCGGGATCGCAATCGGGAAGTTCCAGGGCGTGATAATACCTATGACACCAACGGGCTCGCGCGTGATTTCCACACCAAGACCGGGACGCGTGGATGGCACAACTTCACCAGCCAGCCGCAGAGTTTCACCCGCGAAGAAGTCAAAAATCTGGGCCGCGCGGATTGTTTCACCTATACCTTCGGCAAGGGTCTTGCCCTCTTCGCGCGCCAGCAATTGACCCAACTCTTCTTTTCGGGCCATCAGCTCGGCTGCTGCCCTGGCAAGAATGTCATGGCGCGCCTGAATCCCTGTACGTGCCCAAGCGGGTGCGGCAGATTTTGCCGCTGCAATTGCGGCTTCTGTGTCTTTTACACTCGCACCAGCATAGTGACCGATAACGTCATCCAGATTCGAGGGGTTCACGTTGGGCGTAAAGCTCTCACCGCTAACCCATTGACCTGCGATGAAATTTTCATGCTGACTCATATTCTCTCACCTTGTTCTGGCTCTCGCGGATTTCGCGTTTTGCCTGGAAATTTCGCAACTCACTTTGATCTATAATACGATCTGTATCTCATTTTTCAAATCATTTATGATATTTTTCACAGCTTTCAGCGTGCAATATTGTTATAATAAACGGGATTGCTATCATTTTATGGTACATATATCCTAATGATCAACTGCAGATTCAGGCATAGCGGGAGCATAAAATGCCAAGCAAACAAGCATTGGTGCCTGTGGGAACCATTGGCGCTGGTACGATGGGTGCCGGGATCGCTCAGGTCGCGGCGACCGCTGGCCATCAGGTTCTCATATACGATGTCGCCGAAGGTGCGGCGACCGCCGCAAAGGAACGCATAATCGCAATTCTCAAACGTCAGGTCGAAAAAGGCCGCATGTCGGCAGAAGATTGCGCGGCCTCCTGCGATCGGCTTGGTGTCGCGAACACTTTGGAAGAATTGTCCACATGCGGCCTCGTCGTCGAAGCAATTGTTGAAAATGCCGACATCAAGATAGATCTGTTTCGGAAGCTCGAAGAAATCGTGCCGCAAGACGCAATCCTCGCCACGAACACGTCATCAATCTCGGTTACAGCTATCGGTGCCGGGCTGAGAAACCCTTGGCGGTTTGTTGGGATGCATTTTTTCAACCCTGCGCCTTTGATGAAACTAGTCGAAGTTGTCCGTGGCCTTGCGACCAGCGACGACGTTGTCGCCGAGGTTGCGCAACTTGCCGTGTCTTGGGGTAAGAAACCTGTTGAAGCTGTCTCCTCCCCCGGCTTTGTCGTCAACCGCATTGCGCGCCCCTTTTATGGCGAAGGGCTGCGCATTCGCGAAGAGGGCTTTGCCGACTTTGCGACCATTGACGCGGTCATGACCGAAGGTGCCGGATTCCGCATGGGGCCGTTCACCCTTATGGATCTGATCGGCAACGATGTGAACTTTTCGGTTAGCCAATCCGTATTCGAGGCCTATTTCGGCGACCCCAGGTTCCGTCCTTCGCTACTCCAGCAGGAATATGTGCGCGCAGGCTGGCTGGGTCGGAAAAGTGGCCGGGGCTATTATGACTACGCCGAAGGCGCGAAACCCGAAACAGCGGCAACGCTTGAGCGGGCGGATATCGATCCGTTTCCCTTTGACCTCGCAGGCAACCCGACAAAATGCGGCGAAACCCTTGTTGCGCTGACTGACGGGCGAACAGCGAAGCAGCGGGCGCTGGATGAAGGGGCGCCAGTGGTCCTCTATGACCTCACAGTCGCAAACGCCAAAAGAATTTCTGTGACCCGATCCAACGGCGTGCCTGAGTCAGACTTCGACGCAATCGTCGCCAGCCTGCAAAGCAAAGGGTTTGCCGTAAGTCTGATCGGGGATTGCCCCGGATTGATTGCAATGCGCACGGTCGCCATGTTGGCAAACGAAGCTTTTGATGCCGTTCTGCAGGGCGTTACAACGGCAGAAGGTGCCGACGAAGCGATGAGATTTGGGGTGAACTACCCGAAGGGTCCAATCACATGGGCGCAAGACATTGGCCTTCATCATGTCGCGACCACGTTGAAGCATCTCGAAGCCGCCTATGGCGACCCGCGCTATCGCGTTTCTCTGGCGCTTGCGCAAGCTGCGCTGTCCTGAAAACGATCTTTGAAAACCGGAGCAATCTATGTCCGAAGCATTCATCTGCGATACGATCCGTACACCCATTGGTCGATATGGAGGGGGCCTGTCCGGCATTCGCGCTGACGACCTGGCAGCCATTCCCCTAAAGGCGCTCATGTCGCGGCACGTGGACCTCGATTGGTCATCCGTAGACGAAGTTATTTTTGGCTGCGCCAATCAGGCCGGAGAAGACAATCGGAACGTGGCGCGTATGGCTCTGTTGCTCGCAGGATTACCCGTGACCGTGCCCGGCACCACCATAAACCGACTATGCGGATCAGGGATGGATGCCGTGGGCACAGCGGCACGGGCGATCAGCGCGGGCGAGGCGGATCTGATCATTGCAGGCGGGGTCGAAAGCATGAGCCGTTCTCCGTTTGTGATGCCCAAGGCCGCCAGCGCGTTCTCCCGCGCGGCAGAGGTGCATGATACAACAATCGGATGGCGGCTGATCAACCCGAAGATGGATGCGCAATACGGGACTGACTCGATGCCTGAAACGGCTGAAAATGTGGCCGAGGACTTTGGTGTATCCCGTGAAGATCAGGACCGGTTTGCACTGCTGTCTCAGCAAAAGGCAGGTCGCGCGATGCAGGACGGGACATTGGCCGCTGAAATCACACCCGTTACCATACCACAAAGAAAAGGACCGGACATCGTCGTGAGCGAAGACGAACATCCGCGTCCGCAAACCACTTTGGAAGCGCTGGCAAAACTACGCGCCCCGTTTCGTGAGGGTGGTTCGGTGACGGCCGGAAACGCTTCTGGCGTGAATGATGGCGCCAGCGCGATGATCCTGGCCTCGGAAAAAGGTATCGAAAAACACGGCCTGACACCAATCGCAAAAGTTGTGACGACGGCAACGGCAGGCGTGGCCCCTCGCGTCATGGGCATTGGACCTGTTCCTGCGTCACGAAAAGCGCTGGCCAAGGCGGGTCTTGGCATACACGACATGGATGTCATCGAACTTAACGAAGCTTTCGCCTCGCAAGGTATCGCGGTCTTGCGTGAACTTGGGGCACCAGAAGATGCGGATTTTGTGAACCCGAATGGGGGTGCAATCGCGTTGGGCCATCCTTTGGGCATGAGTGGTGCACGCATCGTCGGAACAGCGGCATTGCAACTGCAGCGCAGCGCCGGACGTTTCGCACTTTGCACAATGTGTATCGGCGTGGGTCAGGGAATCGCTACAATTATCGAACGTGCTTGACAAAAAAGCGGCGCGAAGACTGTGTCATTCGCGCCGCTCCGGGAGATGGCAACCGATACCGGTTGCCAGGGAGTGTTCCGTTATTTCTTAATCTGCTTGGCCCAGGCGCCCGCCCAGCGGGGGCCGGCCGTTGTCCCAACCGGCGCGATCTTGTCCAGACGCGCAACATCTTCTGCGGTTAGCTCAATGTCCGCCGCCTTGGCATTTTCCACCGCCCAGTGGGCGCGCGGTGCGCCGGGGATCGGGATAGCCTGTTTCGCGATAAGCCAGGCAATTGCCAGTTGCGCAGAGGTCGCACCCTTTTCTTCGGCCATATCCCGAACAGCATGGGCAATGGCCATATTCTGTTCGTAGTTCCCTTTTTGGTACCGGGGATCCAAACGGCGGTAATCGTCTTCGGGATAGCTTTCCGCTGGTTGAGCATCGCCTGCCAGAAACCCACGACCCAATGGTGCGTATCCGATGAAGCCGATGCCGCGTTCCCGGCAAAAATCAATCTCGCCATTTTCGACTTCTCGCTCCCAAAGTGAATACTCACTTTGCTGCGCGGCGATTGGATGCACGGCATGGGCACGTTCGATCTGCTCAGCGCTGGCCTCTGACAATGCCAGATGCCCGACTTTCCCGTCGCGCACAAGATCCGCCATCGCCCCTACGGTTTCTTCAATCTCAATATTGGGATCGACCCGATGCAGGTACAACATGTCTAAGTAATCTGTGCGCAACCGTTTCAGGCAGCCATCCACTGCGTTCTTTACATGCGCGGCGCTGGCATTCTGGCCAATACGCTTGCCGTCAGGCTCATGCGCAAAACCGATTTTTGTTGAGAGCACGACCTTGTCACGGTATCCGACCAATGCGTCGCCCACCAACGCTTCATTCGCCCAACCATACAAGGTGCTGGAGCCATCAGGCGCGATTTTGATTGGCCCATAAATCTCGGCGGTGTCGACCAGCGTGACACCCACGTCGATTGCGGCGTGAATTGCCCGGTGCGCGTCTTCGGCGTTGACCGCACCATAAGTTCCACCCATACCCATGCAGCCGATGCCAACGACGCTAATCTTCGGTCCATTGTCGCCAAGCGTTGTATAGCGCATAAGTCGCCCCAATATTCAGTATTAATCCCCCATTCCATAACACAAGCGACAAGTGTCTGTCTAGTTTGGCTTGCATTTTTGATCTATTTTAAGGTATGTTTATCATTATTCAGATCAACTAGTGGAGATAATATGGCGCATCCCCGGTCTTGGGGGGTTGCCCAACCCCTGACCCACAGCCCTTTCGCAACACTTTATGCCGGTTACTTTCTGTCATTTGTTGCAATCACTATGGTCGAATCAACGGTCATGTGGGCGGTTGCAGACAGCGGTGCATCGGCTGCCATCGTCGCGATGGTTTCCACGGCCGGATTGTTGCCGATCGTCTTCCTGATCCTGCCATTTGGTACTTTGGCTGACATCCTGAAGCCAAAAACCATTCTTCTGTCCTCGCAAATCTGGGCCACAATTGTCTCGCTTGCTTTGGCCGCAGCGGTGCTTCCGAGTGAACCCGACCTGATGATCCTCCTGGGCTTAACAAGCGCATTCGCCATTGCCACGGCAGCCCGCCTGCCACTGTTGAACGCAATGGTTCCGGTTAGCGTCACACCCGATCAGTTACCCAATGCGATGACGCTGTTTGGAATGGCCATGTCCATGGCGCGGCTGTTTGGACCGGCAATTGCCTTTGTCATTCTTACCCTGTTCGGGAAGGTGCCTGTATTTGTAGCCGCAGCGGCAATTTCTGCTTTCGTTTACGTCTTGCTGCGCCGCGCGCCTGTTCGACCCAACCAGCAATCGGAACCTTTTACACGCGCCCTGCGAACCGCAGTTCAGTTCGCCGCCAGTACACCAGCGTTTTCAAGGCTATTGGCGCTGAGCGCCGGTTTCTTTGTATTGGTGACTGGCCCTGCCGCTCTGGCACCACTTCATGCAAAACTTGGATTTGGGCATGAGCCTTTCGTCTTCATGTCAGTCGTCGTGACCTTTGGGGCCGGCGCGCTCTTTGGCGGCATATCGCGCCCTTGGTTGGCGGGGCGTTTTGATACTCCGCGGATCCTGCGCATCTCAATCGTTTTGACGTCCATAGGTGGACTCGCAATCGCCTTTGCGCCGCTGCAAGCTGTATTGTGGGCGGGCTCAATCATCCACGGAGCGGGTTGGATTATTGGCTTGTCGTGCCTGACGACCCAGGCGCAAACACTGTTACCGGAATGGGTCCGCGCACGCGGGATGGCACTGATGCATATGTCAACAATCGGCGGCGTTTCTATTGGTGCCGCAGTTTGGGGCGGCGTTGCAGAGGTATCCAGCACACAAATCGCGCTCATCGGTTCAGCCCTGGTCAGCCTACTGGCCCTGCCTCTGCCGCTATGCGCGCTTTTCCGTCAACGGGATCTAAGCAAATCAGAGACACTAAAATACTGGTTTGAACCGACGATTGAACTTTCGGTTACGGAACAAAACACGCCGGTCGAAGTTTCGATTGACTATGATGTCAAAACCGATTGTATTCACGAGTTTCTGAACCTCTTGGCCAAATCGCGCCGCGCGCGCCTTCGCGAAGGGGCAACGGATTGGTCAGCCTGGCGGTCTGCCGACGATCCTTGCGTCTTTACAGAAAAGATAGGGTTTGCATCCTTGCGTCATCACAAGCTCAGCGCAGAGCGTACGACCAAAGGTGACTACGAGCTGAGAGCCCAGAAAGTTGCGCTTCTGAAAACAAAGGAGCCGCAAGTGCGTTTCAAGATCGCGCAGCAGCTGCGGCCTCTGCGCGATCTGGACAGTTAGTGTTCAGACATCCGTGTTGAACATGATGGTCTTCAGTTCAGTGAAGGCCTCGATCGAGGTAAAGCCGCCTTCCCGACCCAGACCAGACGCCTTGATGCCGCCAAAGGGTGAGTTGGGCATGAACGTATAGCCGTTAATGCCAACGGTGCCTGCGCGAATACCTTCTGCCATACGCCAGGCACGCCCGATATTTGTGGTGTAAACGCCGCTCGCCAGCCCGTATTCAGAATTATTGGCCAGCGCAATGGCCTCTTCTTCGGTTTCAAAGGTCGTCAATGACAGGACGGGCCCAAAAATTTCCTCTTGGGCAAGACGAGAGTTGGGGTTTACGTCCGTAAACAGGGTTGGATTCATCCAGTTACCTGCTTTAAGCGCCTCTTCGGTCGGCGTATCGCCGCCGAATGCCAGGTTTGCACCTTCCTCCTGACCAATTTTCACATATCCCAGCACTTTAACCAGCTGCGCAGGGTTGATCATAGGCGCGGACGTTGTGCTGAGGTCAAACGGATCACCATACTTGACCGACTTCGTCTGCTCTTGCGCATATTTGACGAAATCATCGACGATATCCTTGTGCACCAGGGCGCGGCTGGTGATCGAACAAACCTGACCTGAAAGGCCCATGTCCATCATGCCCATCACGCCATGCGCAGTTTTTTCGAGATCTGCGCAATCGGGGAAAACGATGGCCGCGCTTTTTCCGCCCAGTTCAAGCGTCACCCGCTTGAGCCCGTCAGAAGCAATCCGGTGAATATGCTCGCCGATCTTCCGGCTGCCGGTGAACGAAATCTTGTCGACGCCTTCCGCACGGGTCAACGGATCACCGGTTTGACCGTCGCCAGGCAGGAACTGGAACACACCCGGGGGAAGATCTGCTTCGTGGATAAGCTCGGCCATGCGATATGCCGAAAGCGAGGCATATTCGGAAGGCTTCATGATGATACAGCAGCCCGCCGCCAGAGCAGGCGCAACTTTTTCCGGAAATTGCAACAGGGGCGCATTCCAGGGTGTAATGCCGACGCAAACGCCAACTGGTTCACGAACCGAGATAAAGCGGATGTTCACCTCATCAGAATATTGCGGGAAGGTTTCACCGTTGATCTTGTCGATCCAACCTGCCTGATGGCGGAAAACGTCTGCAGCCAAATGACCCGAAACGCGGTAAAGCTGGCCAAAGCTCATTGGGATTGCGTTGTCCAGCGTCTGAAGAGCCGTTAGTTCGTCAGCATGCTTAGTAAACAGATCTGCAATTCGCAGCAGAAGCCTTGTGCGATCATTGGCCTTCATCTTTGTCCACGGGCCGTTGTCAAACGCATCGCGGGCCGCAGCGACCGCAGCTTTAACATCCTCTTCTGATGCCATCGGAATTTCTGCCAGCACCTCATTGGTTGCAGGGTTGCGATGCTGATGGAACCGGCCCCCGGTCGTCGGGCGCCATTCGCCGTTGATTAGAGCACCTGGAATGCTGATGTTAAGTTCATCGCGCTTACTCAGAAGAGAAAAGGTCATGGTACACCATTGCTAGTTTGCTTCTTGATCTACATTACTGGATATATACCATTTTTTCAAACAAAACATCTTGCCGCCCCGAATGCGCGGATTCTTGACCCTCTGCCTGTTCGCGTTATGGTATTTGGGACAGCAGGAGAAAAAAATTGCTATTAGCAGGCGATCAGACAGAACGAAAATCAATTAACAAGGCAACCAAGCGCGTATTGACCGTGCTGCAGGCATTCATAGCAAGCAACGAGCCGCTTGGCCCTTCAGAATTGGCACGCCGTTTGGATATGTCTCGGAACATGGTGTATCGAGCTCTGGCAACGCTTGAGAAAGAAGGTTTTCTTTTTCGCGTTGAAAATACCGGCCGTTTCATACTTTCAAACAATATTTCTCAGCTGCAAAACGCGACCAATCCACCGCCCAATTTTCGAACTATGGCCACGCCTTATATCGAGAAAATTGCGCACTTAACTGGCGAAACAGTGCAACTTTTAGTTCTCTCCGAGGACGTCGCCGTCGTCATCGATGGGATCGAAAGCACCAATGCCCTTTCGCTGGCGGTGAAGTTCGGACACGCAATTCCATTGCACGTTTCAGTCGGGTCTCGCGCTGTTCTTGCGGCTTTACCTGATGAAGAGATCGAAAGCTACTATCGCAGAAACAAACCTCTGAAATCCTATACAGCGACCTCGATTACCAAACTTGCAGAGTTGAAAAAGGAAGTCGCCTTAATTCGGGAAGAAGGTTTTGCCCGCTCTTTCGGGGATTACAGTCCAACTACGGCCGGGTTTGCCTATTCCATTTTGGACAGCGATGGAAAGCCTCACGGCGCCGTGGGTGTGGGAGGGCCAAGACAGCGTATCTCTGATGAATGGTGTGATGAGATGCGGGAAAAGGTACGCCCCTGGATAGACGAACTGCGAATGATCGCTGCACTTTATGAGGCCGACTAATGCCGACCAACCCATTGACCAACACATCGACGCAGCATGTCATTGAAACGCTGCGCGTTCTGGCCAGCAACAATGAACCTTTGGGCTTGCCCGAGGTATCGAGTATGCTGAACCTTCCGCACAGCACAGCCCATCGCGCATTGATGACGCTTGAGGAGGCCGGTTTTGCCGAGCGGACCCGCTACGCTGTCCAGTTCCAGACAAGCCCGGTTGTACATCATCTCATCCGTTCGATGGTGCATCAGTTTCCCGCGCGAAAACTGGCTGCGGATATGTTTCGGGAAATTTCAAAAGAGCATGATGTCACGATTACACTGAACTGGCGCGTTGGTTGGTACTGTATGCGCTTGTACAGCGTTGAAGGTGTACAGGAAGCTCACCAACGCAGGCGTATCGGAGAGCAACGTATGCTGCATGACGGTGTGGGTCCTTCGACGATTTTGGCCTCGCTGCCAAAATCCGAGTTGACGTCTTACGAGAGCCAGGTTGACGCATTGCGCCGACCCAGCGACAGGAAATACGACCCCAAGCAAGTTGCCAAGTTTGACAAACAACTATCGGCTGAGAACTACACAAGTTACGAAGCCCCAAACCAATATGGGTTGGATTGGGTATCCCGTCCGATTCAAAACCACGACGGAGACACGGTCGCTTCGGTCAGCATCGGGATTGGTAAGGTTACTCACAATACAGCATCGGCAGAACTGGCGAAGCAGACAGTATTGAGCAAAATTGACGATTTCCAATCCACTATGTCGAACGCGAACGGAAAATTTGCGTCGCCTTATGATGCGTGCGATCCAGATTCATTCAATACGCAAAGCAGCCCATCGCTCTATCGAATCGAGCAGACAGAAGGAAGTTGAAGCTGATTTCCTTTGTGACCCCAAGCCAATCCACCTAAGCCTTCGTGGTGCATTCTGCCTTTAGCTAAAACAGGATTCGAAATGCAGGCTGACACCAACGAGAATGCCGACCTGCCTGACGCGTATCGGCGCCTTAGGCAAGCCGAACGCGAAGGGTTGCGATTGGCGATCATGGCGCGAACTGCGGTCATCACCGTTGCGCTGATCGGATATGGGGTTGGTCCCTTTCTCACAACGGGGGACAGCCCGCGCTTGTCGGTTGTGGCGCCTTTGTTCCTTCTGGCCATCATTGGATTTTCCCATATCGCAGTGATTGGCACGAAGTTCGACGCGCCTTGGATCAAGTACGGGATCTATGGAATAGACGTGATCGGGATTTGCACAATCTTTGCGCTGGTCCCAATAAGCAGCGTGGATGACGTACCTCAGATTCTGGCGTTCCGCGCTTACGGGATTTATTTTCTTTTTCCGATTTTGATGATGTCTGCTCTCAGCCTATCATGGCCGCTTGTGGTATGGACCGGCACCATAATTCTTGTGGGATGGTGGAGTGCGTTTGAGTTTGTAGTCGCCCAGATGGATCGTACGCTCTCGTGGGGCGACATGCCGCTGGACGCAACCACGGCAGACTATGTTTCGATCTTTCTTTCGATCGATTTTATTGGTCGCGGGAACAGGATGGAAGAATCCATTATGATCCTGTTTTCCACCCTGATACTTGCGCTGGCAGTTTATCGTGCCAGACACGTCTTTTTCCAACATGTAGAGGCAGAGCGCATTGCCGAACAAGAGCGCGAAGCGACACATCGCGTTACTCAGCTATTAGGTCAGCATGTTCCGACAGGAGTCGTGGACGCCCTGATCAAGGCACCAGAAAAACTCGCCCCGAACCTTGTAACCGGAACTGCTCTTGTGCTGGACATGGAAAAATTCACCCCTTGGGCTGCCAAACGCGAGCCGGTCGAGGTGATCAAAACTCTGGATGAGTTTCTAGCCGCAGCGTCCGATATTGTCGCATCCGAAGGGGGGACCGTGATTTCATTCATGGGTGATGGATTGCTGGCAACTTTCAATGCACCAAGCTCAAACAAAGATCACGCGCTGCATGGCATCAAAGCAGCAGAAAGCTTGCAAGCGGCCGCAAAGAAATTCGGGTTCAGTGTTCGTATCGGCGTTGCAACCGGTCCGATCGTCACCGGCGTCATCGGTTCCAACACAAGGCAGACCTTCACCGTCTATGGTATGACGATCAACATAGCGGCCCGTTTGGAGGCGTTGAATAAGTCTCTAAAAACAAAAATTCTTTGTGACAGAGCCACGGCTGAAGTTGGATTGGATAAAGCGAAAATTGAACCAGCGGTCGTCCTTCCTGGTGTTCCGGATGACGTTGCATACGTTATTGTTGCGCGTTAACTCTTGCCGGGTTTGCTTTGGTCGATCCTGGTGACGAAATTGGCGATTTCGCCAATGGCGCTTGCGGCCTCGGGAATAACAGCACCCATTCCGAGAAAGCCGTGGATCACTCCCGGATAGTGCACATGTTTCGTCCCGACAGCGTGCGCGGCGACGCGTTCTGAGTATAGGGCCGCTTCATCACGCAATGGATCCAATCCAGCCGTAATGATCAACGAAGGCGCAATTCCACTCAAATCCGGACAAAGGCCGGGAGACGCCATTAGATCGTTTTTATGGCTTGCTTCTTGGAAATACTGCTGGTCGTACCAGTTCATCGCTTCGGTATTGATTGGAAACTGGTCAGCCAACTTAGCGCGCGATGGCAGGTCGGTAACATGATCCAAGGCGGGGTAAATCAGAACCTGACCCATGAGCCTTTCAGGTTGCCCGGCATAGCTTTGCGCCACTACGGCGGCGAGTGTCCCGCCCGCACTATCCCCAGCCACAATTACGCGGGCAGGATCAACCCGTTCATTTGACCAGTCGTTGATCAGATATGCGAAGGCTTCGATTGCATCATGAACCGCACCGGGGAATGGTGTTTCAGGCGCTTTTCGATACTCAACCGAAACAACGGCTGCGCCAGCCTCTTCACTGAGCCGGCGACAGATTGAATCGTGGGTTTCCAAATCCCCGATGACCATCCCGCCGCCGTGAAAATAAACCATCAACGGAAGAGAGTGGGCGCTGGATTGTGGAATATAAAGGCGCGCTGGCAATTTCCGACCGGCAAGCCGGATCACCAAATCATCGACCTCGCCCAATTCACGTGTCGGGAACGCGCTGGCGCCTGCGCGCGCTCTGTATTGCGCACGCGCTTCCAGCGGTTTCAACGTATGGAGCGCTGGTAAATCTGCTTGGGCAACAAGATCTAACAAAGCCTTTGTCTCGGTGGTCGGATCATCAATCGACTGTATAGTCTTGGTCACTTGGATCGATCCCGCATCCAGTTGGCGATCGCAGGAGCAAGTTCATTTTGTGCCCGTTTCCCAACGAATACACCAATATGGCCGCCGGGAAACTTCAACTCAGTGTAGTCATCCGTTCCAACCATATCCGCAAGCGCCGTTGAACAGACCGGTGGCGCGATGACGTCATGTGCACCATAGACATTTAGAACCGGGCATTTGACATTTTTCAGGTCAACGCCGTGATCGCCAAGTTTCAACGTTCCCTTCACCAGACGGTTTTCTATGTAGAAGTCTTTCAACCACTGGCGCACGGACTCAGCAGTATGGTCCGGCTTGTCGCTTAACCAGTTTTCCATGCGCAAGAAACCTGCCAGCTGGTTTTCGTCCTCGGCCAATTCAAGCAGGTCCAGGCCAAATTTCGACATGCTGGATACAGGCGTCATGAAACCGAAGGCTTGGGCCATTGTCTCGCCGGGCAGATTGCCCATCGCGTCCACGGCTTCGTCGATGTCTTTACCATCCAACGCCTTGGACCAAAAATGGATCAAGCCCCGACCCAACGTCGTGTCGTCAGAATTGGCATGGAAATCGTAGGGCGCGACAGCGGTGGTTACGGTGTTGACCCGATCGGGAAACAAGGACGCATAGCACGTTAAGAAAATGCCGCCCTGACAAATGCCGAACAGGTTCACTTTTTCAGACCCTGAATCTTCGCACGCAATCTCGACGAAATCAGCAATCGTCCCACAAATATAGTCCTCAAGCGACTGGTAGCGATCTACCGGTCGCGGATGCCCCCAATCGATTATGTAAACGTCCAAACCCTCGGCCAACAACTTGCGCACCAAAGACCGGTCGGGCTGCAAATCGGCCACTGTGTAACGACCGACCAATGCATATGCAAAGAACACAGGTGTCGACAGAGGCTTTTTCACAAGCGGGCGATAACGGTAAAGCGTCGCCGTCCCATCCCGCGCGATTTCATCTTTTGGCGTCGTGCCAACTTCCAGATCGGCGGGGTCAATATCGCTTATCTTTTCTCTGAGGGCATTGAACCTCAACCAAAAGTCCGAAAGCTGCTTTGAGCTGCTGGTTGCCAAATTAAAGAGACCCTGGGTCATTTTTCAGCTCCCTTTTTGGCCTGGCTTGTCTTGGTTGCACGCGACTTGGGTGCAGCATCCTGTTTCAACTTGCGCACCTGCATCCGCAACGAACGAACATCGCGGCGAAGTTCTTGAATTGCCTCATAGGCGGCGTTGATTTCGTTTCGCCCCGGCAATTCTAAAGTTTCAGCGAATCTGTTTAGCAGTTGAGACTTCAGCTTTACGTGACGGGTGGACTTTCGAACAAAATCCGCCTGAGCTTCACAGAACTCATCAGAGCGCAGCATGTTTTGGAGAATAGGTTCCGCAGTTTTCACCCAAAGCCGGTGAAACTCACCCATTTCCGAAATGTCTACGTCTCCCTCTTCAAGATCAGTTATAGCAACCGAAAACTCGTGCGAGGCATGCAGCCATGCGTCACTGATCGTTTTGTTGAGTTTCATGCTGGCATTTTGCGCCTCGGTCCAGGCCATCATGCAAAATGCGATTTCGTTTGCGATCTTCAATCCGTTGTCGTCGTTCACACCAAGCGAACGCAACGCGACATGCGCCGGGGACCAATCCGACGACAGCGCCTTTAGGGCTGTGTCCTGATCGACACCCATAAATCCGCGCAACCCTTGGTCAAAGGCCCCGGTGAATGCCTTGATTTGCTGTTCCTGCAAGCTCAGAAGCTGATCCCAGACCTTGGACCCGGATCCACTCAACGCCTCAGACATTGCAGAAAACTGCTTTAGCTGGGTATTCAGAACGTCAATGGCAGGCTTCGCGACCTCTTCCGCCGATGCCGCTTCACCGTCGGGCTGCGGAAAACCGGAATTCTGCACAAGGTCCGAAACGTCATGACCAAGCGCATCGGCAATCCCATACCAAGGCTGATACAGCGCTTTCAAAAGCTTGCGAGTATCTTCGGATTGAGGGGATTCCATGAGGCTCTCCTGTTAGCTGACACGATCCGCGTTACGAATGAATTTCGCCACCTTCGGGCAGATTTCTTCACGCCAGGCCGCACCGTGAAAGACGCCCATATGGCCCACGTCTGATTGGAAATGCCGTTCGCGCAAGGTGTCCGGAATTTTTGGGCACAGATCGTGCGCCGCATCCGTTTGGCCGCGCCCGGCGATGTCGTCTTTGCCCGCTTCCACCGTCATAATTGCGGTTTTGTCGATGCGAGATAAGTCGACGGCCTCTCCGTCATATTCAAACTCGCCTTTGACCATCAGATGATCACGGAACACCACCGAGACGGATTCCATGAAAAACTCAGCCGGCATGTCCATCACCGCCATGTATTCCGAATAGAACTCATCATGCAGGCGGATCTGTTCTTCAGCGTCGGCGACGATATCCCAAAAGTGCTGAAAATGCGCTTCGACGTGGCGCTCGGCGTTCAGCATCACAAACCCGGCCAGCTGCAAAAAGCCGGGATAGACGCGGCGCAGAGCCCCTGGGTATCCATACGGCACGGTCTGCACGAAGAACGATTCCAAAATACGATCCGACAGGCGCATTCCCATTTGTCCCGGCACGGTCGGGTTCACACGCGTATCAATCGGGCACGCCATCAATGTCACTGACCGGGGGATTGTTTTTGCGTTGCGGCGGGTCAGAACCTCGGTCGCCGCTAAAACAGCACATCCCGGCTGCGACACGGTAACGATATGTGTACCCGGCCCGCATTGGTCCAAGAACCGAATTACGTAATCGACATAGCTGCTAAGGTCGAAACGCCCCTCGCTAAGCGCCACGTCCCGCGCGTTTTCCCAATCCGTTACATAGACATCATGCTCGGGCAGTAGCCCCTGAATCGTGTCACGCATCAAGGTTGGAAAGTGGCCGGACATGGGAACCACCAGCAAGACCGGAGGATCCTTGCGCTCTTTTCTGTTGGCAAAGTCTCGGCGAAACCTGACCAGCCTTGCAAATGGCAGCACTTCGACAACTTCTTCGATGACCGGAACTTCTTCACCATCTACCTGGATTGTTTCGATGCCATACCCCGGACGGTCATATCGTTGCGACAACTTCACGAACATCTCATTCGCGGCACGCGACATTTCCGTTGGATCAAGCCCGAACAAAGGAACCATTGAGAAAGCTTTTGAAGCACTCCCATAAGACTGGATGCTGTTCATCATCTCAGCAGCCATCGTCATCGGAGCCAAAGCGGTCCGAAACATTTCATATCCGGAGTAGAGCATTTACTTTTTCCAAGATTCCAGCGTCATCGTGTTGTTTTGTTATTTGATATCTATCCTGATTTTCAGCAAAATACAATCGAAACCTGCCTTGGCCTACTTGCGGACGGTTGGCTCAGGCTTCGTCTGAGCTCGCCCAGGGCACCCCACCGGCGTAGCTCCGGTAAATCGTAGCGGCGCGCCACCCTGCGTCTACGGGAACCATCGTGCCCGTGATGGCGGCGGCCTGTTCCGAGCAAAGGAAGGCTGCAACGTCGGCAATATGCTCTGGTTTCACGAACATTTTCAAAGCACCGGCATTTCGGATCACATTCGGATCGCGGTCACCGGAATCGATACGGGCTTGGATGTTTTGGGTCAGCACATATGTTGGCGCGACCCCGTTGACCCGAACACCGAACCGACCCAGTTCGACCGAGAGGATTTCAGTCAACCTCGCGATGGCGGTTTTCCCCGGGCTATAGGCCGGAAGTGGAAACGCCCCCATGCCGGTAATGGATCCCAGGGTCAGCACCGCCCCCTGCTTTCGATCAGACATCGCACTTGCGAAAGATCGCACCGCATGAATCGTGCCATTGTAATTCACATCCCAGACACGCTGATGCTCTGCCAGATCCATCTCGAGAACGGTCTGACTGTTGTTGATTATCCCGGCTGATGTCACGAGAGTAGAGACAGGGCCGATATCCGCTTCGACCTTTTTGGCGATCTCGTCCAGTGCTTCGGCATCCGTCACATCACACTGGATGGAAACGCAACTGCCCCCCTGAGACTGCAATGCTTGTTCTGCTGCGATCAACGCGTCGGAATTGTAGTCCAGCAGAACAACTTTATCATGGGTGCTTGCCATTCGCTGCGCACAGGCAAGCCCGATTCCGCTGGCACCACCGGTAACAACTAGTACCCCCATTTTCACCTCTCGCTTTCTTATGTATTGGCTGGATCAATTCCGCAGAACCAGGCGAATGACGCCTAGGGCAGCAGCACGATTTTCCCTGTAGCCTGACCGTGTTGCAGTTTTCTCAATGCGCTTGCGAACTGTTCCAATGGCAACGTTTCGCTGACCAACGGATCGAGTTTGCCCGCAACCCAAAGGGCAAAGATTTCTTCCTGAGCGTGACGCACCCAACCCGCAAAGCGGTCGCGGTAATCTGTCCATTGAAGGCCCGAGACGGATATATTCTTCACCAACAGGTAGTTCGTTTTGATCGTCGGAATTTGCCCGGCGGCAAAGCCGATGGCAACAAGACGACCCCGCCAAGCCAAAGCGCGCAAAGCCGCACCGGTGACGTCTCCGCCAACGGGGTCAATTACGACGTCTACGCCCTGCCCATCCGTTACAGCATACACAGCCTCGCGCAGGCCATCGCGCAAGTTGGCCATTTCCAGATCGATAACATCATCGCACCCGGCCTGACGCGCGATACCCACGTTTTCCTCTCCGAGCACGGCACCGATCACCCGCTTGGCACCTTTTGCCTTGGCCAACTGAACCGCAGCCGAGCCAATACCCCCGGATGCTCCTAAAACCAGAACACTTTCCCCAGACTGAAACTGTGCGCGGTCAGTCAGAGCGAAATAAGCCGTCTGATATACCAGCCCAAAAGCAGCAGCCGTTTCAAACGGCATACCGTCAGGCATTTTGTAGCAGTTTTCCGGCGTCGTGATCAGCCGTTGCGTGTATGCCCCGTGATCGGGATGCACAGCAACGTGATCACCTGCAGAGAACTCAGTCACGCCTTCGCCGACGGCTGCGACCACACCGGCGCCCGCCTTACCCGGAGTGAACGGCAGGACCGGTTTTACTTGGTACTTCCCTTCGATCACCAGGATATCGGGAAAGTTCACATCGCATGCGCGCATATCAATTGCGATTTCACCGGCCGCAGGGTCACGCGGTTCAAACGCCTCGAACGCTGCGTCTTCGAAGGGTGCAAATTCTCGAACAACGACCGCTTTCATTTTGCCGACTCCACCGACCCGTGGTTTCGAAGAAGAATATCGTCTGCTCCCAGCGCCGGGGCTTCTTTGGCGCCTTCTTGCTCACGGAACGATTTCGAGATTGGTGTCGGAAGGCCCTTGATCTCAGCTCCCTCAGCATTTGCCAGCTGCGTGTCGAAAACTCCGCGCGATGCAAAATGCGGGTCGCGCATTGCTTCCTGGACGGATTTTACAATTGTGCAGCAACAATCCGCGACCTCAAATATCGCGTCCCATTCTACCGCAGTCTTGGAGGCTATGATTTGCTCCACTGCTTGCGTCGTGGCGGCCGGGTCAATCGAGTCATCTCGGAGAGCGTCAGGCAGTCCAATCGCGTCGGTGAAAGCGACCCAGAACTTTTGTTCGATCGGGGCGGCGGCCAGAAACTTACCGTCCGATGTTCCGTACAATCTGTATCTGCAAGACCCGCCGGTCACGAGGGCATCACTGTTGCCCGGCCACTGCCCGGCCACCTGCCCTTCGCCCATTGCCCAATAAAGGAATGGAAACAGGTTGTCAGACATCGAAATGTCCAAATGCACTGGCTTGCCGGTCCGATCCCGGTCGCGCAAGGCCAACAGAATATTGAACACCGCCGGGTATGTTCCGCCCGCGATGTCTGCAATCAGTGCCGGAGGAATGACCGGGTTCTGCACTGTACCGCAGCTCAGAGACAGCATCCCTGCATCGCCAATGTAATTCATGTCATGTCCAGCGCGCAGCGACTTGGGACCATCCTGCCCATATCCTGTGATCGAGCAATAAATCACGTCGGAGTTGATACTCAGCACATCCTCATAGCCCAAACCCAATCGCGACATGACACCCGGGCGAAATTGCTCGACGATTACATCAGCACTTTCGATCAAAGGCCTGAGGCGGCCCAACTCGTCTGGGTCTTTCAGATCGACCGCGACGCTTTTCTTTCCGCGGTTCAGCATGTTGAAATTCGCGCTGTCTACGCCCCATTTGGGAACGTAACTGCGCATTTCCTCGCCACGCCCCGGGCGCTCTACCTTGATGACCTCGGCACCGGCCTCGGCCAGAAACAGCGTCGCCATCGGACCTGGCAACAAGGTGGAAAAATCAAGTACGCGAATGTCGCTCAGGGGGCCGGGCATGATACCTTCTCCGTAAAAATGAAAATTGGCTCTGCTCTACGCAGATGAAGCTTTTCAAGTTCAGTGGTGCATTCCCTGACCGCCATCGACATAGATCGTCTCGCCGGTCATGAAGGGAATTTTCATCTGAAACACAGCGGCCACCAGCCGCGCGATTTCATCGACAGCCCCTGCGCGCCCGACAGGAATACGTTTTCCCATCCATCGCTGCGTGCTTTCTCTGGCAAGGTAGTCCTTGTTCAGGTCGGTCTCGATATAGCCCGGGGCAACATTCAAAACCGTAATTCCATCCTTTGCCCATTCAACGGCCAGGCAACGCGTCATTGCCCCAACAGCCGCCTTCGAGGCGCAATAGGCCAGGTTATCTACGACCCCCAACTTGTCGAAGAATGAACCGATATTCACAATTGCACCACGGCTATCTTTGAGGTGCGGATAGATCTCTCGGCAAGCAACCATGACAGACGTAGCGTTGAGAAGCATGACCTTGTCATAGTCTGCCGTATCCAGCGTTGCGCTGGGACCGCCTATATGAACGCCCGCACAGTTGACCAGACCATTGATTGGGCCTTCGGCGGCCAGCTCTACCAACACCGTTTTCACCCGCTGTTCATCCGTCATGTCGCACGCGACACCACGACCAACTGGCGCGTCCCCCGAACGAGACAGACAAATGACTTCGAAACCGCCACGGTCCAACTCTTGCGCGATCTCGCGCCCGATGCCCCGACTGGCTCCTGTTACAACAATTCGTTCTTTGCCCATCATTCGTGCTCCAGCAATCTGCGGTTCAGTGCACTTTGAGCGTCTTTCAGCATCACTCGATGACGGCTGAAACCCAGGGATTTGGCACCCTCCGACCGCTGCAGGTGAGGTATCAGGAGGGAAAAATCTGGATCGCACGCAGTGCAGTTGCATTTTATATTGTAAGATGTATCCTAACTTACAGCTCAAAATCAAGGAGGATATCGAGCATGGGGGAATCCGCAACTCCGTCGGAGGCCATGGTGACAAGTGCCTTTGAACTGAACGGCACCCAGGTGGTTAAGCGGCATGAAGCCCGCACAACTCTCCTTGATCTTCTACGCGAGCAGTTGGACCTGACGGGCACCAAGAAAGGTTGCAACGAAGGCGCCTGCGGGGCGTGCACGATGTTACTCGACGGGGAACGCGTTACTGCCTGCATGACCCTTGCTGCAGCTTGTGATGGCCATGTAGTCACAACAATCGAGGGCCTGGCGGAAGGTGATGAGACCTATGCGGCCGTGGTAGAAGCCTTCAGTGATCAGGACGCATTTCAGTGCGGGTATTGCACACCCGGTCAAGTGGTCTCGGCAATTGCTTGCATCCGCGAAGGGCATACCGGCAGCAGCGCAGAGATTTCAGAATGGATGAGCGGTAACATCTGTCGCTGCGCGGCCTACCCGCAAATCGTTGCCGCTGTTGAACAGGCCGCCGCGCGGTTGGGAGTTAAGTAATGGACCGATTTACCTATTCCCGCGCATCCGAACTTCAGGAATTGAAGGCCGCAGTCGCAGATAACGCACATATCTTGGCAGGTGGTACGGAAGTTCTTAACTGGCTGCGGCTTGGGGCTGAAACGGCCAATCATATGATTGATATCTCGGACGTCGCCGCGCTGTCAGGCATTTCTATGGAAGGCGATATGCTGACTTTCGGTGCTCTGACAACCGTGACACAGCTTGAACGCTCACCGGAAATTCAACAGCATTTCCCCGGATTGGTTCAGGCCTGCCGCCTTTCCGCATCGCCCCAGATTCGCAACCGGGCAACGCTTGGCGGCAACATCCTGCAACGCAGCAGATGCGCATATTTTCGGGCAGAAGCAAAGTCACAAAACCGGTTGCCATGGGCCTGCAATAAACGTGCGCCAGGAACCGGGTGTTCGGTCGAACTCACAGGGCTACACCCTAAAGCGGCGCTATTCGGGGGCACCTCAGAATGCCACTGCACGAACCCCACAGATCCGATCGCAGCCCTTGCAGCGGCAAACGCACATATTCACCTAGATGGTCCCAACGGGGCCCGTGACATGCCGGTTACGTCGTTCCTGCTAACGCAAAACGAAGTCCGCAAAGGTGATGCAGAGATCGAAAGACTGCTGTCGCAAAAAAGACTGAGCACAGAGGCCGGTGAAGCCGTGCTGGTCAATCGACTGGCGCCGGGTGAAATCATCACGCATTACTCATTGCCCCTGGATGACGCGACCAGGAATTCTGCCTATGTCAAAGTACGCGAGCGGCAGAGCTATGAATACGCCTTGGTAGCAGCGGCGGCTTGCATCAAAACAGACGGCGATACGATCACTGAGGCACGGATCGCACTAGGATCGGTTGCCCAAAAACCCTGGCGTTTGCCTGTCGCTGAAAAGGCCCTGATCGGAACCCGATTGGAGAAGGACGCAATCCTGGCAGTTCTTGAACAAGATCTCAGCGATGCTGCCCCCCTGCCCGGTCAGGACTATCGTGTCACACTGGCGCGTCGCGCCGCCGCCCGCGCAATCCTGAAGGCCGGAGGTCAAGCCGATGAGTGATCTGCATAAAATCGAAAATGCGCTGCGCCATGGCATAATCGTAGATGCAAGAGGGGCGCCCGTTGAACAATCCGCCAATGCCCTGATGAAACGTGTAGAGGGCACGGAAAAGCTCACAGGGTCCGCGCGCTATGCTGGCGAAGTGATGCCAGAGGGGTGTACCTATGCTTTGTTCGTCGGGGCAACCATCGCACAGGGCGAGCTGTTGGCTGTCCGTTCCGAAAAGGCCCTGGCCGTTCCGGGTGCAATCGCTGTTCTGACGGCCGAGGACATGCCGGCATTCAACCCGCCGGTGTCCCCGCCGTTCGGGCAGTCACATGTACCGATGTCCAGCCACGAAATCCTTTATGAAGGACAACCCGTCGCAATCGTGGTTGCGGAAACGCTGGAAGCCGCCGAGGAAGCGGCGGCTTTGGTCGAGCTTGATCAACGCAGCAACGCCCCGTTTCTGCAATTCGACGACGCTGAGCCTGTCAAACCCAGCTTTGAAAGCTTTCAGAAAAATGACGTCGAACGCGGCGATGTCGAAGTCGGACTGACCAAAGCCGCGGCTGTGGTCGAGCAAACCTATGACACGCCATCTCACCATCACAACGCGATGGAATCCCCAACCAGCATCGCAGAGTGGCGCGGCGACAAACTGCACATCTGGGATTCAACGCAGTGGGGTTTTGGAATCCGATATGTCCTGAATACCATTACAGGCATTCCGGTTGACGACATCACAGTCACATGCCCGCACACCGGAGGTGCATTTGGCAGCAAAGGGTTCGTCTGGCCGCATCAGGTTCTGACGCCAATCGCCGCGCGCATTATCGGTCGACCCGTCAAGCTCAGCCTGCGGCGCGACGGGGCGTTTACAGGTCATGGCTATCAACCGGCCATGCACAACAAGATCAGGATCGGCGCTGACAAAGACGGCAAGCTAACGGCATTTGAGCATATCTCGGAAAACGTCACTTCGACATTTGACGAGTATTTCGAATATGGCTCCTCCGCCTCCCGAGCTGCCTATACCGTCGAAAACTTCCGGTTTCACACACGCATTCGGCAAGTTCCGGTTGCCACCCCAACCCCAATGCGCGCGCCACATGAGGGACCGGGAAGCTTTGCGACCGAAAGCGCGATGGATGAGCTCGCATTCGAGTTGGGTATTGACCCGCTTGAGTTCCGACTGCGGAATTACGCCGAAACAGACCTGCTGACAGGCAAGCCGTTTTCGTCCAAAAAACTGCGTGAAGCCTACGCAGAAGGCGCGCGCCGCATCGGGTGGGACCAGCGTGCTTTGCAGCCCCGAATGCGGCGAGACGGGGACAAGTTGATTGGTCTCGGAATGGCCACGTCCGTTATGACAACGTTCCGTCATCGCTCGGCCGCGCGTGTGCGGGTCGGGTCCAACGGGGCAGTTGTCGTCGAGGCGGGCAACCACGAGGTTGGCTCTGGCGTCCGGACCATGCTTGCGACCGTGGCAGCCGAACAATTGGGTGTGGCGGCCGATCAGGTGCGCGTGGAAATCGGATCGACCGATTTGATCGAAACCGCTGGTGTTTTTGGCTCGGGAACAACGGTGGGCGCAGGATCTGCTGTCGCGGACGCTATCGGCAAACTCAAAGATCAGGTTTCCGAGTTGGCAGGCGCTGAAGTGCCTCAGACTTTGGATGCCTGGCTGCCCGTTCTGAACAACAATGGCGTCGCAGAGTTGGAGGCCGACGGCTCTTATGGGCCACGCGAAGGGTTTGACGCACATGGTGATCTGTCGGATCACTCGATGTTCAGCTATGGCGCCATCTTCGTTGAAATGGAAGTGGACGAGATGCTTGGCCTGGGCCGTATGCTTCGGGCTGTTGGGTGCTATTCTGCGGGCCGCATTATCAATCCAATTGCCGCACGATCCCAGATGATCGGAAGCATCATCTGGGGGTACGGTCGGGCGATGCTGCAAGCCTCGCCAATGGATCCGGGATCAGGCCGGTTTCTGTCGAAGAACCTGTCCGGCGTCCTTGTGCCTGTGAACGCCGACATACCCGTTGACGTCGATATTTCCTTCGTTGACGAGCACGACCCACATTGCTCGCTTCTTGGGGTTCGCGGGATCGGAGAACTGGGTGAGGTTGGCGTCGCTGCGGCCATCACCAACGCGATCCACAACGCGACCGGTAAACGCATCCGCAGGGCACCCGTTCAGATCGAAGATCTTATGAGCTAGCCAAACAGAGGGACTGCCATGACCGCAAGAGCTGCAATTCTCCGCGACGGCACAGACGTGTTTTCGATCGAACCCATCAAGATCGGAGAGCTTCGCGCCGATGAACTTTTGGTGCGTATGGTTGGCGCGGGTGTCTGCCATACGGATGAGCTCTTTCGAAATGGCACTTACCCTTTCGCCCGCCCCTGTGTTCTTGGGCACGAAGGGGCGGGTGTGGTCGAGGCCGTGGGGGAAAAAGTTGATCGTATCCAGCCCGGAGATCACGTGGTGCTTTCGGTTATGTATTGCGGGCACTGCAATCATTGTCTGGATGGGCAACACTATCTTTGCGAAAACATATATGAGGCCAATTTTGGTGGCCGTCCGGGTGGCGGTTCGGCCTATTCACAATGCGGGCATCCGATTCAGTCACATTTTGACGGGCAAAGCTCGTTTTCGACCCACGCGGTGACGACCACAAAGAACACGATCAAAATACGCAAAGATGCCCCGCTGCACCTGATGGGACCTTTTGGGTGCGGCTTCCGCACGGGACTGGGCGCCATCATGAACAGCTTTCATCCCAAGCCCGGGGATAGCATCGTGGTATTTGGCGCGGGCTCTGTCGGGCTGTCCGCGATCATCGGGGCAAAGCTCATGGCGTGCCATCCGATTGTTGCCGTTGATCTGAACGAAGACCGTCGCGAACTGGCAAAAGAATTGGGCGCAACCTATGCGTTTTCCGGTGATTTGAAGACCATTGCCGAGTCTGTTCGAGATGTAACCAAGGGCGGTGCGACCTTTGCATTGGACACGACCGGAAACCCCCATGTTGTCCGGGCGGCCTTGGAAAGCACCGGGGTTGGCGGGTGTCTAGGGGTTCTCGCCGGATCGCCGCTTGGGACCGAGCTGACCTTTGACGCAAATCACCTTCTGTTTGGTGGCCGCAAAGTCCAGGGCATCAACATGGGCGACGGTAATGGGCACACATTCATTCCACGCCTGATCGATCTATACATGGAAGGCCTGCTGCCGGTCGGGCGATTGATCACCGAATATGCGTTCGACGAGATAAACCAGGCCTTCGACGACACCAAGAATGGCGATTGCATCAAGGCTGTTCTACGGTTCTGATAGCCCTGCCCCGTACGACTTTTTGGAGCAGCAATACGTGTCGAACTTTGAGGACGTGAGCCAATGACATCGAAGCGCGTTGCCCTTGTCACAGGTGCAAACCGAGGCATTGGGCGGGAAACCGCCCTCCAGCTTGCCCGAGACCACGGAATGAAGGTCTATGTGGGATCTCGGCATCTCGGCGCAGGACAGCAGGCCGCAGCCCAGATCGGGCATGGCACGCAAGCGCTGGAATTGGATGTATCCGATGACGTATCCGTCGCTCGGGCGCTGGCTGAGATTGCAGCACGCGACCAGCAGCTGGATGTAGTGGTCAATAATGCCGGGACAGATTATGACACGGATCAGCGCGCATACAACGCCGACCTGAACCGCGTGCGGTCCTGCTTTGCCACCAATCTGTTTGGGGCATGGAGCGTTGTCATTCAGTCAGTTCCGCTACTGAAGAAAAGCGATCAGGCGAGGATAGTAAATGTGTCGTCCGGTGGTGGGTCCCTTTCCGGGATGGGCGGTGGATTCCCGGGGTACGGAGTTTCCAAAGCCGCGCTGAATGCGCTGACCCTCAAACTTGCGGATGAGCTGCGGCGCGATCAGATACTGGTCAACGCAGTTTGCCCAGGCTGGGTCGCAACCGATATGGGCGGTGGTGGGCGCCCGATACCAGATGGCGCACGCGGTGTCGTTTGGGCCGCCACCCTGCCCCGCAACGGACCGACCGGAGGGTTCTTCCGCGACGGCGAACCAATCGACTGGTAACGGACGTCTATCACCGGGGAACCACGCAAAACAAAAAGTGGCACCAGTTGGGTGCCCCTTAGTTGTTTGTCGTTTGCTGCCATTAGCTTCTGCGACTTCTGACAAATGCGTCCAGTGCAACGGCCGAAACCAGAATCGCACCCTGCGCAAAAAGCTGTGCCGCGTTGGAAAGCGACAATGTGTCAAACATGTTCCTCAGGGTAGCAAGGATCATGACGCCGACGAATGTACGCCAAATCGCCCCTTCACCCCCCAGCAGTGTCGTACCGCCAAGGATCACCATCGTGATCGCGGTCAATGTGATGTCACCACCGACATTAGCCTGACCCACGCTTGCACGTGACGCAATTACGATCCCGCCGAGAATTGCGAATACGCCACTCAAAGCATAGGTCGAGATCGAAATGAGCGACGTCCGCACGCCCGCCAGGCGTGCCGCCTCGCGGTTGCCGCCAATGGCAAACACATTGCGACCGAATGTCGTGCTGTGCAGAACGAAGGACATCGCAAAGAACATGAAGACCATGAGGTAGGTCGAGTAGGTTATCCCACCCAAACGTCCGCGACCCAGAAGGTCAAAGCCTTCGATACCGCGCGCCATGATTGGGGCCGAGTCTGACAGGATAAACGCCAAGCCGGTGATCATTGATGAACTCCCGAGCGTCGCGACCAACGGATTGACCCCTAAGACGTTCACCAAAAGCCCATTGCAAACGCCCAAAACAAGTCCTGCAAACAGGGTGACAATAACTGCCGGTACCAAGGGAACACCGTTGACCGCAAGCAGTGCATAGGTCACCGATCCCAGCGCAAACATCGCGCCTGCCGAGAGGTCAAACCCACCCCCGATCAAGACAAATGTCGCCCCGATTGCCACCAAGGCTATCGCGGCATTTTGCGAGAAAATATTGCGTATGTTGGCAAATCCGAAAAAGTTCTGGTTCACCGAAGCTGCCATCGCGACAACCAACAGCAAAATGACTGCAATTCCATAGACGGCAACAAAGTCCCAGATTTTTTCGTCAAACGACTTCCGGGCAATTTCGTCACCAGATTTCAGCGAAGCCTGCGTCATTCTTACTCCCCTTCGTGATTTCAGCCTTGTTGTGGCTGCGCGGTGTTATTTTCTTCCTCAACGCCAAATGCCATTTTCAGAATTCCGGCGATGGAAAGCGGTGTTTTTGTGCCGTCAATTTCTCCGGCTTTGTGGCCGTCATGCAAAACAACGACGCGGTCGCTGATGGCGACAACTTCGTCCAACTCCGATGAAACGACGATGACCGCACATCCTTTGTCGGTCAGTGCCCGCAGTGAGGCCATGATCTCGGCCTTTGCCCCGATATCAATGCCTCGCGTCGGTTCGTCCGCCAGAAAAATCAGCGGCTCGATCAGCGTTGATCGCGCCAGCAACAGCTTTTGCTGATTTCCTCCGGAAAGCTTTCCTGCAGGCTGACTTAGCCTGCTCATATTGAAGCCGTAGTTTGTTGCCGGCTCTGCAGCTTTATTTAGCATCTTGCGCAGGGTAACGATCCAAGACCCGCACAAGACCTTTAGCCGACCCAAGCCAACATTTTCTGCTGATGACACCAGTGGAATGATCCCTTCGTGCTTGCGGTCTTCGGGCAACAGAGAAATGCGGTACTTCAGCGCCTCTTGCACGGACGAAGGCCAACGAACGGTTTCGCCCTTAATCCGCATAACTCCTGAACTGCGCGGCTCGAGCCCGAACATACAGCGCAGCAGTTCGGTCCTGCCTGATCCCACAAGCCCTCCTATTCCAAGTATCTCACCTGCCCTGACGTTCAGTGAGATGTCGCTGAGTTGTCCGGGCAAGCGCACGTTTTCGACGGTCAGGACGTCTTCACCGAACTCGCGGTCCACCAGGTGCCCATGACCCTCGATCGCGTCCTCGATTACGTGCGAAGACTTGTCTTCGCCCAGCATATGCACAACCAGATCGTGTTTTGTAACTTCGGACCGATCCATGTCGGCGACCATCTGCCCCTCACGGAACACGGTGATCCGGTCCGAGATTTCCAGCACTTCGTCCAAGTTGTGGCTGACAAAGACAATTGTGTACCCTTCACTGCGGAGCCTCTTTGCAAGGCGAAGGAAAGCTTCACGTTCCGAGCGGGCCAGCGCGGCGGTCGGCTCGTCAAACAAAAGAACGCGCGCACCACTGGCAAGCCCACGGGCAATCTCGAGCATTTGTTGTTCTGCGACAGAAAGCTGGCTGCAGGGAACTTCGGGTTGAACGTCTACGCCAATTTCTTCGGCGAGCCTTTCGTATTCCTTGCGCATTGCGCGCGAATCCAGAACGCCGCCGAACTTGGATTTGAACTTGCCCAGGAACACGTTCTGCGTTGGCGTCAGGTTCGGAGCGATCGTCAGCTCTTGATAGATCGTCGCGACACCCATCAGGCGCATACCTCGCGGGTCGCCAGTCGCAGCTGGCTGACCGTTCACTTTGACGTCACCTGATGTCTGCGAAATTCGGCCACTGGTGATACCCAAACAAGTCGATTTTCCTGCTCCGTTTTCGCCTATGAGCGCATGGATTGTTCCCTGTCGCACATCGTAGGAGATGTCATTTAAGGCCGTTATGTTCCCCCAGCGTTTGGTGACACCACTGAAACTCAATGCAGGTGGAACTGATGCGTCGCTCATCTTTTGCTCCGATGTTTTCTGACCAAGAATACCGCCGGGCTTTTGACCCGGCGGCACGTGATCGGTCTTAGTACTCAGGAGTGTAGTCGCCGACATTCTCTCGCGTGACGAGATGCGGCTTAGCAGCTGTTCCTTCTACCAAAGCTTCAATTGTGCGCGGCGGAACCTGTCCATCACGCCATGCGCCGACAATGGCACCCAGGGACTCGCGAACATGCGACCGTGGCGAGAAAGGAGTGGACCCATCAATATGTCCGGCTTCGATAAGAGGGATAGAGTCCGCACCCGCCCCGAGATCATATACATCAACGCTATCCAGCCGGTCGCTATCTTCAAGTGCGTTGATCGCACCCAGAGTCATGTCCGAATACACCGTGATGATGACGTTTGCATCCGGATGCGCCAAAAGCAGCGTATCAACGCTCGCCTGCGCGGTTGCCGCCGTGAAGTCGCCAAAAGTCTCACCCACAACTTTGAAATTCGGATGCTGCTCCTGAACCTCGGCCAACTTACGCTCGGTGTTTGTTGTAAGCGAAAGACCTGCAAAGCCTTTGACGACAATCGCACGCGTTTCTTGATCTCCGCGCGCCTCGACAATCGCGTCGATCCATCCGTTTACGTAATCCGGTGTGTCGCCGGCGCCCACATAGCTCAGGATGCCAGGCTCCCAGTTGTTGGCGAACGGCTCATGGTCGCGCCCACAAATGGCGATGTTGGAAATCGCGACAAGAATATTCTCGGACGGTGCGTCCTTGGTGATGATGTTGCACATCAGTGCGCCATCCACTGGGGCAACGTACCAAGCGTCAAACCGACCACTAGCCAAGGCGTTTTCCAGTTGGTTCATCTGGGTCTGCGTGTCGAACTGCGCATCAAAGATCTCCAGCTCGAACCCGTCCCGTTCGGCTGTCTTCAAGGCTTCGTCGGTCATCGCCTGAGTATAAACGTTGGATTGCGTCGCCATGAACATCGCAACACGCAATGGCTGACCGTCAGGAACGACAACGGGGTCGTCCAAGCCGACGTCCAGATTAGCGCCTCCGCTAACGGATAGCATCTCTGCGTTGGCATTGGTGCAAAGCATTGCTGCCACACTTGCAAGAGCTAGTTTTGTGAATTTCATCTTTTCTCCTCCGTTGGATCGATCGTTTCTGGCACGGCGCGCGTGACTCCTCCTGCGCGCGAGTCATTGGTGATCGGATAGTCATATTGTTTTATATTTTGGGATTAATACATCTTTCCAGATCACTTGCAAATAAAATTTCTGCCCTGCCCCACAGAACTGGTCTACCTTTAAATTCAGGAAA
Organism: Ruegeria sp. CE9; assembly: GCF_056537425.1. Taxonomy (NCBI): domain Bacteria; kingdom Pseudomonadati; phylum Pseudomonadota; class Alphaproteobacteria; order Rhodobacterales; family Roseobacteraceae; genus Ruegeria; species Ruegeria sp. CE9. The sequence goes on from NZ_JBQFRO010000016.1 coordinate 67,362, forward strand.
CGGAGGACGAGAAATAAGAAACAAGCGACCGAAGCCGGAAGAATTAGTTTTGAAATTACGGCAAGTTGAGGTGCTGATGGAGTAAGGTATGTCCCGTTTGAATGCGATCTGTCGCGTCGGCGTTGTTGAACAAACCTATTACCGCTGACGAATAAATTATTGCAGAATGGGCTTAGCTAAATTGATTGAAGTGAAGCGGCTTCAACAGAAAAATGAACGGCTAAATTGGGCGGTGTCTGATCTAAAGTTGGGCGAAGTGATCCTGAAAGAAGCTGCTCAGGGAAACTTCTCAGCCCCGCCCGTCGCCGTGCTTGCATTGGGGTTCTGTCGCGAACTCGTCCCCACCTGTCAGATCGAACGCAGTTCTGTTAACGCATGCTGGGACATGACAGGAGCAGGTCGTGACGATCTCATTTAAGG
>NZ_JBQFRO010000017.1:0-59887 GCF_056537425.1 Ruegeria sp. CE9
ATGACTATGGCATCTACGTGCAGCCGATCAATTTCCCAACCGTCCCCCGCGGCACCGAACGCCTGCGATTTACACCGTCGCCGGTGCATGGCTCAACAGAAATTGATCGTCTCGTGACTGGTTTAAGTGACCTGTGGTCCCGATGTGATCTGAATCGTGGCGAGCTTGTCGGCTAGACTTTCTACCGCCCTACCTAAACTGCCAATAACAAGAATCCGGAGTGATTGACCGATGTCGCAGCTATCGAATGTGATCCTGACCCTCCTGCAAGTCTTATCTTATGCGTTCATTTTTGCCGTTGGTATTGCGGTCCTGTGGGTGGTTGTCACCTATTTCAGGGACAAGACCCAAACCCACAGCACCTTGCGGCGGAACTATCCGGTGATTGCGCGGTTTCGGTACTTCTTTGAACATATGGGCGAGTTCTTTCGCCAGTATTTCTTTGCGCAGGATCGCGAAGAGATGCCGTTCAATCGTGCCGAGCGATCCTGGGTTTATCGCGCCGCGAAGAATGTGGATTCAACCGTTGCCTTTGGATCTTCGCGCGATCTGCGCCCAACAGGAACAGTCTATTTCGTGAACTGCCCATTTCCAACGCTGGAAGAGGACGCCATGGGCCCTTCAGCTGTGACGGTCGGTCCATTTGCGCGGCATCCCTATACTACGGATTCACTGTTTAACATCTCGGGCATGAGCTATGGCGCGATCTCAATCCCAGCTGTCCGCGCCCTGTCGCAAGGGGCCAAAAAGGCGGGTATGTGGATCAATACAGGTGAAGGCGGGCTGTCGCCTTATCACTTGGAAAGCGGCGCGGACGTTGTCTTTCAGATCGGCACCGGCAAATTCGGTGTTCGCAAACCAGAAGGCGGGTTTGACGAAGATAAATTGCGTAGTGTCGCGGCCCATGACGCGGTGAAAATGTTCGAAATCAAGCTCAGCCAAGGTGCAAAGCCCGGTAAGGGCGGCATCCTGCCCGGTGCCAAGGTGACTGAAGATATCGCGGCAATTCGTGGCCTGAAAGTCGGTCAGGACGCGATCAGCCCCAATCGCCACCCTGAAATCGACAGTGTCGGCGACCTGTTGGATATGATCCAATACGTGCGCGATGTGACGGGTAAGCCCGTTGGCTTCAAAGCGGTGATTGGGGCTTATGGTTTCTTTGAAGAGCTTTGCAAAGAAATCAACAAGCGCGGGTTCGAAAGCGCACCGGATTTCGTCACCATCGACAGTGCCGATGGCGGCACTGGGGCCGCGCCGATGAGTCTAATCGACAATATGGGCATGCCCCTGCGCGAAAGCCTACCTCTGACCGTCGACATGTTGAAGAAACACGGGCTTCGGGATCGGATCAAGGTCTGCGCCAGCGGCAAGATGATCAACCCGTCCGAGGTTGCTTGGGCCCTCTGCGCGGGTGCGGACTTTGTGAACTCGGCCCGTGGGTTCATGTTTGCGCTTGGTTGTATTCAGGCGCTTCAATGTAACAAAAACACCTGCCCCACAGGGATCACAACGCATAATACCAAACTGCAATTTGGCCTCGATCCGACTAGCAAGGCGGAACGCGTTGCCAGCTATGCACGAAACATGAAGAAAGAGGTTGGTATCATCGCACATAGTTGCGGTGTCGCCGAGCCGCGACTGCTAAAGCGTTTTCACGCGCGGATCGTGCTGGATAATGGCCGCTCGGCATCGATGGACGAGTTGTATCCGGAACCCCAGCAACTGCACGCTGCTGAATAACCGCACCTTTCTAATTCGATAGACAGAATGCTAGTTTAATTCCGCGGGCCGGTCTTTCCGCACCGGTCCCGCAACATGTCAGGAGATCACATGTCTGCCTCAACCCATACCGCCTCACCCGTCATGAAAGCCTCGGATCTGCTGGTCGCAGCGCTTGAGGCCGAAGGTGTCGAATACATCTTCGCTGTTCCCGGTGAGGAGAATTTGGATGTTCTGGAATCGCTCAGGACTTCAAAGATAGAATTGGTTCTGACCCGTCATGAACAGGGCGCGGCCTTCATGGCGGCCACCTATGGCCGACTAACCGGTAAGGCGGGCGTCTGCATGGCAACGCTTGGTCCGGGGGCCACCAACTTCGCGACGCCTGCAGCCTATGCGCATCTGGGCGGCATGCCCTTGATCATGATCACCGGACAAAAGCCGATCAAGAAATCGAAACAGGGTCAATTCCAGATCATTGATGTGGTGGGCCTGTTCGATCCGATCTGCAAGATGTCCAAACAGATCGTTCACGGCAACACCATACCCTCACTGATCCGCGAGGCCTTCCGCGTGGCGCAGGAAGAACGCCCGGGCGCGGTGCTGCTGGAACTGCCCGAGGATATTGCCGCCGAAGAGACCAGCGAACCCGTTCTGCAGCCCCATCCGCGTTATTACGCTGTGGCTGGCGACACCGTGTTGAACGAGGCGGCTGAAATGATCCGCGCGGCCAAGATGCCGCTGCTTCTGCTGGGAGCTGGGGCAAACCGGAAAGATGCCCGCAGTGCGCTCAGCCAATTTGTGGATGTAACGCAGATCCCATTCTTCAATACCCAGATGGGCAAGGGCGTGATTGACGAACGCTCTGACCTGTTTCTGGGCACCGCTGCGTTGTCTGATGGCGACTATCTGCATTGCGCTATCGAACGCGCGGACCTGATCATCAATGTAGGCCATGACGTGGTCGAAAAACCACCCTTCTTTATGGAGGAAGGCGGCACCAAGGTGATCCACGTGAACTACAAAGCCGCACAGGTCGATCAAGTCTATTTCCCGCAGGTCGAGGTGGTTGGCGATCTGGCGAAGTCCATTGCCCGATTGGGTGACATTCTGGGTGGGTCGCTGGAGTTTGATCGCGGCTATTTCCAGCGCGTTAAACAAGAAACAGATTTGCATACTTCGGAAGGTGCAGACGATCCTCGTTTCCCGGTAATCCCGCAGCGATTTGTGGCCGACACCCGCAAAGTCATGCGGGATTGCGATATCATCGCCTTGGACAATGGCATCTATAAAATCTGGTACGCGCGCAACTATCAGGCCTATCAGCCCAATACCGTTCTGCTGGACAATGCGCTGGCTACAATGGGGGCCGGGCTGCCCTCGGCCATGATGGCCGCCAAGCTGTATCCAGAGCGCCGTGTTATGGCGATCTGCGGCGACGGAGGGTTCATGATGAACAGTCAAGAGATCGAGACGGCCGTTCGTCTCGGGCTCAATCTGGTTGTTACGGTACTCAATGACAGCTCGTATGGGATGATCCGGTGGAAGCAGTCGCATGCTGGTTTCGATGATTGGGGGCTGGAGTTCAAAAATCCCGACTTTGTGCAATATGCCAACAGCTATGGCGCGACCGGGCATCGGGTTGAGCGCACCGAAGATCTGGTTCCAACCTTTGAAAAGGCGTTTCAGGCAGGTGGCGTTCATCTGATCGACCTGCCGGTGGACTATAGCGAAAATCAGCGCGTGCTGATCGATGAACTGGCCGAAAAGGTGTGCTTGATATGAGCGATACCGTGGACGTACTGAACCCATTCAATCTTGAGAAAATCGGCAGTGTCGTGATCAACATTTGGGAAGATGTGGATGCCATGCTGGGCGTGGCGCACGATCTTCATCGCGATCGCGGCAGATGGCTGCCGGCCTATCAGCGGATCGCGATCCTGAAAGAAACAGCGCGGCTTATGTCGGATCGCGCTGAAGAGCTGGCAATGCTGATCGCCAGCGAAGGGGGCAAACCCTTGATTGATGCGCGTGTCGAAGTGACCCGCGCCATTGATGGGGTCGAGCTGTGCATCCACGAAATCGGCCAAATGTCGGGCAAGGAAATCCCGATGGATCTGACCGCTGCAGGATCAGGCCGGCTCGCGTTCACGCAACGCGAGCCCATTGGCGTAGTGGTCGCAGCAAGCGCCTTTAACCACCCGCTGAACCTGATTGTGCATCAGGTGGCTCCTGCTGTGGCGACCGGCTGCCCGGTGATTATCAAACCGGCGATGGATACACCTTTGTCGTGCAAAACTTTTGTCGACATCCTGCATCAGGCGGGTCTGCCCAACGATTGGTGCCAGTTTGTTGCCTGCCAGAATGATGTGGCTGAACAGATGATTACCGATCCTCGGGTTGGCTTCTTTTCTTTCATTGGCTCGGCTCGTGTCGGCTGGATGTTGCGATCGAAGCTGGCACCGGGTACGCGATGCGCGCTGGAACATGGTGGCGCTGCGCCCGTGATTGTGGATGAAACCGCTGATATCGACGCGATGATAACCTTGTTGGCCAAGGGTGGTTTTTATCATTCCGGTCAGGTCTGCGTTTCAGTTCAGCGGGTTTTCGCGCCGTCGAATAAAGCAGCCGAGATTGCACAGCAACTGGCGGACGCCGCAGCGGCGTTAAAGGTTGGAGACGCTCGTGATCCAAGTGTCGAGTGCGGCCCTTTGATCCGACCGGGTGAAGTGGACCGGGTCGAGGAATGGGTGAACGAGGCAATCGAAGGTGGCGCAAAGCTGGTGACAGGTGGTAAACGTTTGGGCCCGACAACTTATGCGCCAACCGTCCTGTTGGACCCACCCGCAGAAGCGCGTGTTTCAACAGCCGAGATATTCGGGCCTGTTATATGCGTTTACAGCTATGACCGGATCGAGCAGGCCTATGAGACTGCGAACAGCTTGTCATTCGCCTTTCAGGCGGCGGTGTTCACCAATACGCTCAGCACCGCGATGCAGTCCGTGCAGCGCCTGGATGCAACAGCTGTCATGGTAAACGATCACACCGCCTTTCGGGTCGACTGGATGCCCTTCGCGGGCCGTCGCCAATCTGGCTACAATACGGGCGGCATCGGGTACACGATGCATGACATGACACAGGACAAGATGGCTGTGATCCGGCTGTGATGAATGCGGACTATCGCATTGGGGCGAACCCAACTGCCCCATTGAATGTTCGGGTCCAGCTCTGACCGAAGTTGCAACTGGTGCGCAGTCAGGCTGGACCCGCGAGGTCAGACGATTGCAAATTCGAATTCATCGACTTGCAATCGTGTAAACTCGATAGCTTCCACACTAAACTCCACATCGTCTACGGCTGAAATTGTGACCTCGTCAAAAGTTAGATCATCAGCAAGATCATAGGAAACCTCACCGTCGACGATTGTCGCTACTGTGAAATCGACCAATTCACCGTCATCGAAGAACTGCAGCTTCACCTGATCCCCATGGCGGACTTTTGCAAACTCGAATTCAACGTCTAATGCATCTCCAAACCCGCCGCTCTGATCAAGCGCGAACCTCAGCGATTCGTCGTCGTCTACACGGCGAGCTTCGGGGCGCCAGAAGCGATCTCCGAAGAGCGAAAAGACACCTATCCCAACACCAGCAGTGGTGATGAAATCAAAGCCCCATTTCTCTCCGTCATCTGATGAAATGGTAAGACCCCCACCCTTCACAGTGATGTCATCCTGAAAATAACCCAGGCGCTGCGAAGACTGTTTCTCACCATCCACCGAGTAGACAATCTTGTCACGCCAGCGTCCTTCGACGATCTCGTAACGCGTTTCGACAGTTTCAATTGCCGGGCCGCCCATCACGTCATCATCCAGAATGTCTACGGTGGTCGATCCGTTAATTATCGCGGCGTCTCCGGATAGTACGTCAAAACTGAAGGTGACATCCTCATTGGATTCGAAATCCGTATCTCCAAGAACCCCGATCTCGACGATGCCCGCAGATTGACCGGCAGCCAAGGTTAATTGTCCGGGTATCGCGCCGGTTAGGTCCTGCGCATCGGCACTGCCGCCGAAGCTATAGGCAATCTCAATCTCTTCGCTCAGATCTCCGGTGCGATAGACTGTAAACACCAGACTTTGAACGCCATCCTGCCCCTCGACAATTTCGGTTTCCGAGGCGAGAACACCAAGCGCAGAAGCGATCTCGGGCGCGTCGGTGACCTCGGCCATTGTGCTTGGCGCCGTAGCCGTTTCTGCCGAAGCAATGGCAGACTCTATGTCGCCTGTTGCGATTGCGTCAAAAATCGCGGCTTCACGCAATATTGGGTCGTCAATTCCAGCGACTGCCTCTTCAATAATTGTGCGCAACTCGTCCGGTATTGCGTCCATGGACAATTCACCAATCGGGAAGCTGAGATCGGTAAAATCGTCGGTACCTTCTCCGGGTGCGTAGGTGAACAGAGAAGTAGCATCGCTGATCCGCCATGCGTCAGCATATACACCGTATAGATCATCAAAGCTGATTGGCTGAGGCAGCACAGTGCCATCTGGCAAGGCCAGATCGTTCGAGCTATCGCCATCACCATTGCCTAGCAACCCTCGAACCTCGCGACCTTCCGCAAGGAACACAGAAGCATTCAGGAAGCCATCGAACAAATCCACACGCAATTGCTCACCAGTGGCATAGACAACAGTGATCGCCTCGCCATCAAAGTAGACTTCGCCATCTCCGACCGAAAGGCCCCCGACCGCGTCATTGGGATCGACGGAGACTCCGTCAATTGTCAGCGATGCTGGTGTGCCGGCTTCGATCATTACCGCAACACCACCCAGACGCGTTGCGACGGCCTCGGTCTGGCTGGCGATGTCGCTGCCTGGGACTGGCTGATAGCGAACTTGCACAAGCAGATCAGCGCCTGATGTCGCCTCGATCAAAGTAAATTCGCCTACGGCCTGGAAGTCATACCCCAGACCATCAAGCGTTACGATATGCGGGTCGCCATAGGATGCTGCACTTGCGCCCACTGGGATTTCGCTGGGTACGCCATCGTCATTCCGAATGCTGCCAATGGCTTCACGCACACCGATATCAAGACCGTCAGGCCAGCTGGCATCGCTCTGGATCGCTGCGATGACATTGTCATGCAACTCGGCAGCGTCATCGGCGACGATTTCAACGTCAAAGGTGGCGCTGCTAGCCCCTGCCGGGATCGTCACCGTCCCTGATTGCGGAAGTCCGCCCACCAGATCATCTGTCTCGGCACCCAACAACCCTTCGGCGCTCCGAATGGTATAAGGGACCTCGATCTCGTTTGTCGTGTCACCCGTACGCGAGACGGTGAACGTCAGAATACCGCTGTCTTCTTGCGCATTCTCACCCGTGATGCTGACCGTCGCAGGCTCATCATCGTTCAGGACGCGCACAAAAGTCTGGCTGCTGGCAAGCTCGGCCGGAACCGCGCCGTCCGAACCAGGATTGGAAAGGGTCAGAGACAGCGCCTCGTCCCCTTCAATCGCCGTGTCCCCGGCGACTTGAATCGTGAATGTAGCCTCGCTCTGACCAGGCAAGAACGTGACAGTTTGCGGCACTCCGAGTGGAGTGATGACATCCGACGCGTCGGCCGGATCCAACCCACTGCCCGCTAGTGTCACATCCACCGTCGCGGTCGAAAAAATGTCGCCACTGCGACGCAGTGTTACGGTTCCTTCGCTTGCACCGGCGTCGCCTTCGGTTATCGCCAGTCCAAAGCTGCCTGCGTTGTCGACTGAAATTACCGCTGGCTGTGGTCCGCCTACTGGTCCGCCCTCAGAGTTTACAGGACCGGAATAACCATTGCTCAGGGTCACGGTGGCATCGGCTGAACCGTCCCCGTCGACATCAATACGCAGTTCGTCACCCACTATCGTCAAGTCGGCACCGAGCAAATTGAAGTCATCGTCGTAGACAGCGATGCGATCTTCGAAAGCAAGGTCAGTAATCGTGTCCCCGTCAAGCTCTCCAACGCGTCCACCGATAAGGTCAGACCCTGCTCCGCCGGTGATAATGTCCGCACCGAAGCCTGCGAAAATGTCATCATCACCACCGCGCCCATCGATGCTGTCAGCCCCGTCGAGGCCGATCAGAACATTGGCTTCGTCGCTGCCATCAAGCGTATCGTCCTGATCAGTCGATATCACTTGCTCGATGCTTGTGAATGTCTCGTCGTTGCCGAACCCATCCGTTGCAGTCCCGGCAGCAAGGTCAACTGTGACACCGTCCAGCCCCCCGCGATTGTCGTCGAAAGTAAAGCTAAGCCTATCCTGACCCGATCCGCCAGTATAACTATCGACGCCATCGAGGCCTTGATAGATGGTGATTTCCTGATCGCTACCGATGAATGTATCGTCGCCACTCGTTCCCCGAACAGCTTCGATATTCACAAACGTATCGGTCCCGGCAAAATCGCCTGTCGCGGTTCCGGCAGAGAAATCAACGGTGATCGAAGTTTCGTCGCGGGTGTCGTAGATCAGCCAGTCGCGATCGCCGCCACGACCATCAATGAAGTCATCGCCAAGCGACGTGAAAAACTCCTGCCGCTCGTCTGCGTCATCACCCAGCAAAGTATCATCGCCGTCTCCGCCGCCGACATTACGAATATTGGTGAACGTATCGACGTCACCACCGGCCAGTTCGGTTGTTCCCAGTGCGGTATCGATGGTCAGTGACTCTCCGACTCCAGAATAATCGATACTGAAAAAACCCTCGGTTCCACCGATAATGGTGTCGGAGCCGAGGCCAGGATTCACCCCGCCGCCAACTCCGAAGAACGTGATTTCGTCGTTGCCTTCTCCACCCAGAACAAAATCATCGTCGCCGCGCGCCAAAATGATGTCGTTGCCGCGATCACCGTTGAGGAAGTTGTCTGCGCCACCAAAACTGTCAATCGTATCGTTGCCATCGAAACCGCTTAGGCTGTTGCGGTTGCTATCCCCGACAATTGTGTCGTCAAATCGCGATCCGCGAATCCGTTCGATATTTGAATAGGTGTCGGTATCGCCGTAAGTATCCGTTCCGAAACCAGCGGCGAGGCTGACATCAATTCCCAGCTCCAACGAGCCGAGATCCGCCGCGTCGCGGCGATAATCGACTTCGTCGTTGTCACCCGCACCCCCATCGAATTCATCATCGCCACCAAAACCACGGAACCTTTGCCGTCCTTCGGCGCCAATGAAAGTGTCATCATTGTTGGTTCCTCTGATGCGTTCGATACCGGAGAACGTATCGGTGCCACCTTCATAATCGATTACGGTACCTTCAAATTCCCCTGTGAATGTCGCGGTGATACCACCCGTCGTTTCGCTCTCAATACTATTGAAGATATAGGACAGCTCGTCGAAATCACCCAGCGGACCGTCTTCTCCTCCGATGACGGTGTCGTTTCCAGTGCCCGGCTGAAGGAAATCTCCACCCACGCCGCCGTCAATTATGTCGTCCCCATCGCCGCCGGATAGGTCATCATTGCCATCGCCACCAGAGATGTCGTCATTGCCAGCATTGCCGTCAATATTGTCATCGCCTCCGCGCCCCTCAAGGGTGTCGTCGCCATCCATGCCCCTTAGGCGGTTGTCCGCATCATCACCTAAGATGGTATCGTCAAAGCGGGTTCCATTGATGTCTTCGATCGACGTCAACGAGTCTGTGTCGCCCCATCCATCGATAGCTGTCCCTGCAGCCAGATCGACGTTGACGCCCTGCGTAATTGCTCCACCCCCATCAAATCCATCGTCGGCATAATCGACAACGTCACTGTCGACAACCGTGCCAACATATGTGTCATTACCACTACCTGCACCGAAATAGTGAGCCTCTGTCGCATTTGGATCTTGCGAGGCAATGACAGTGTCGTCCCCAGCCCGGTCGAACGTATAGCCACCACCCAATCCACCAACGTAAATGGTATCATCCCATTCTGAACCGTGAAACGCTTCGACGCTGACGAGCGTATCGGTTCCAAAGCCACGCTTGTCAGTCGTGAATGCGGCAACTCCGTCTCTGGCTATGTCGGTGTTGTTGATCGTGACACCAGAGGTAAAGCCCCAGAAATCGTAGAAAACGGCATCCAAGCCATCTCCGCCATCTACGCTGTCATCGCCGTAACCAGTGGCAAAACCATCATCACCAGCCCCACCACGCAGAGTGTCATTTCCCGCAATTCCGAAATCGTCACCTTCGAGGTAGTCGTTCCCGTCTCCTCCGTCGATTGTATCGTTGCCGGCACCACCAAGCAGAAAATCGTCACCTCCTCGGCCATCAATCGTGTCGTCGCCATCATTGCCAAATAGGCTGTTTTCCCCGTCATCGCCCAGGATTATATCGCCAAACCGGGTGCCACTGACCTCTTCGATCGATGTAAGCGTGTCGGTATCCCCCCAGCCATCGATAGCCGTGCCAGCGGCCAGATCAACTTGAGCTCCTTGCGTAGTCGCCCCATTCCCATCGAAACCATCACTGAAGTAATCGACAATGTCTTGATTGACGGTTCCGACATAGGTGTCGTTCCCACTGCCCGCGGCAAAAAGATGGGAACCTGTCGCATTAGGATCTTGCGAAGCGATAACAGTATCGTCGCCTGCGCGGTCAAATGAGTAAGTCCCGCCCTGACCGCCGACATAAATTGTGTCATCATTATTGCTGCCGTGGAAATTTTCGATGTCAACCAATGTGTCAACACCGCTCGGCCCCTTGTTGACCGTGAAAGCGAGCACGCTACCGATTGCGGTATCCGTGTTGTTTATGAAGACCCCGTTCGGAAAGAATTCGATATCATAGAAGACGGTGTCGTTGTCGGCGCCACCATCCAACAAGTCATTACCTGAGCTTGCGGTTAGCCAGTCGTTGCCAGCAAAACCAAAATACTGATCGTCCGCTGCTGTCCCATTTAGCGTAAGACCTTCTTGATCGTCCCCAGGTGTTCCATTGATAATTGGCATAACATACCCCCCTAAATTATGACTTCATTTGCTTTCCCTTTAAATTCCGCATGAGAAAACAAACCTTAAGAAAAGCCCCTCCAAGACTTTGAAACACTGCAGTATTGCGAGTCATCACCCAAATGGGTTATGTTTCTCGGAAGTTTTTTTGTTTTGTTTGTTAATGTCATGAGTGCAAAAATTGAACTTGAACAAGTTCTGAGTACAATTCGAAGAGCCGCATTGGAGCCCGAGCTTTGGACAAAAGTGCAGTCCGAAACGGCGACATATTTAGATGCGCCGATCTCGCAAATTGCTGTCGCAGAACATACAGGTGACAGGAAATTCAAGAGCCATACACTGAACCTTCCTGAATTGGATCAGGCTCTTCCCGATTGGGCACCTCAGTCCGAAATCGTGGCCTATGCCGCCGCTCATCGGAACTGGCAGCATATCGTAGATTACAATTATATCGACGAAGCGGGTATGGCGCGAAGCCCGTTCTATGCGTTCAATGATAAATTTGACATCCGATATAGATTGGCTTTGCGCTTGTTGGATACGCCTGACAGGTCCGAAGTTATGCTGTGGGCTTGGCCTAAAGAACACGGCCATCCGCAAACCAAGCATCTTGAACGTCTAAGCCATATTCAAGAAGCCTTACGGACCTCGGCCTATGTATGCGATGCCCGATATCATACCGAGCTCGAAAGTTCGGAATCCGAGCAACTGTTGGAAGGCTTTTCCTGCCCAGCGATGGTTTTGGATGAACATGGTAAATTGATCAGTGCGAACACAGTCGCCCAATATCAACTTTCAAGCGATTGGGGATTGTCGCTGGAGAACAGCATTCTTGTACCAGCGCTGAAAGCCCCGCGTCTGGCCTTCAAGCGTTTGATTGCAGACTGCAACAGGCAGGTGGCGCTCGGCAAACCGAGTGAAATGGCTTCCTGTCTCGTGTTTGAGATTCCACAATTTCCTTTCAAAATGAGCGTACGTGCGCTGCCGCTGACGGCACGAAGGCATTTCCTCTATTCGGCACGTCACCAAATTCTCGTGTTGGTCAATTCGAGCACGGCTTCGGAGTTTTCGATAGAAAGTGTAGCGAAGGCTTATGGACTAACCCTTGCAGAAACTGAGGTCTTATCAAGCTTTTTATCAGCGTCCTCAATTCCAGAAATATCCGCATCGCGCGGTGTGTCAAATGAAACAGTTCGTCGGCAAATGAAAGCGATCATGTCCAAAGTGGGGGTTTCACGGCAAGCAGAGCTGGTACTGACAATCGCCTCTTTTTCAAATTTGATTTCAAAAACAACTTAGCGCATTTCGGAAAGCTCTAGGCTTAGCTCTATCCAATTGTTTTGAAGGCAGATTCAATGCGGTATATTTGTTTGATCAAAGGCCCGTTGAACTATGAGTTTTTCTATATGTTTATGAAAATAGCCTATTTCTTCGTATCTCGGATCAAAACTAAAACCTCGCGTCCATCCCAAAAATCAATCGATATAGTTATGAGGAAGATCCTCAACGATATTGCGTAGAAATACCATCTTTTCAGTTGTTTGCAGAAATGGCTTTGTTGCGAAATTTGTTTCTGAACGAGGAGGTCACACTGGACTGGCGGATTAAAAAGCCAGTTTGGTGAAATGGCGAAAAGGGTAGAGCCCAGGCATGTACAGCCCTTCGAACCTCGATATGTGTTGTTAATCTATGCGGACTACGTCGTGGACTATGACAATTCCGAGATCGACAACCCTTTCGAACCGGTTCTGCTTGCACATACAACCGACTTTGAGATGATGCCGGTCGTGTTGGCCCCGCATTTGTCGTCGACGAACTTATGCGGCAGCGCGTCCACCTCAAGAACACGGACGAAGCACCTCTTCACGGTGGCCTTGTTGCTCTGAAACGATAGTGCACCGATTTGAGACACGAAGAAACTTACACCAGAACCGGTTGACGAATGAATTATATTTCTGTATTTCGCGAAATATGGTAGAACAAGTCTCGAATCAGCTCTCCGCGCTTGGACACGCTCAGCGATTGTCAGTGTTTCGTATGTTAGTGCGACGTTTTCCTGACAAAGTTCCCGCAGGTGAGTTGGCGTCTGAGCTCGACATCAAAGCCAGCACCCTGTCGAGCTATCTCAACGTGCTTCTCAGGGCCGGATTGGTGGCTCAGGAGCGGGTCGGCACTTCTCTACTCTATTCGATTGATATGAAGAATGTGCAGCACATGCTCGGGTTCTTGCTGAACGATTGCTGCCGTGGACGCCCTGATATTTGTATGCCCCCGGAGCGAGGAATTGGCGCAATGACGGATCGAAAATTCAACGTATTATTCATATGCGTCGGCAATTCGGCGCGCTCTATTTTTGCCGAGTCGCTGTTACGTGACATCGCCGGAGACAGATTCAACGTCTACTCCGCTGGAACGCGCCCTTTTTCGGAGCTGAATCCGTTTGCGGTACAGGTTCTGAAAGACAAAGGACTCGATACAGACGTTCTGCGGTCGAAGAATGTGGCTGAGTTTTCCGGACCCGATGCGCCCGAGTTGGATTTCGTCTTTACGGTTTGCAACAAGGCTGCGAACGAAGAATGCCCGGCCTGGGAAGGGCAACCGATCAGCGGCCACTGGGGCATGGAAGATCCAGTGAAAGCTGAAGGCACTGATGCTGAAAAAAGCCTGGTGTTTCAGAACGCATACGGTGCGCTTAAGCGGCGTATAGAAGCCTTTACTTCGCTACCGGTCGAAAGCCTTGACCGCATCGCATTACAGTCTGCTGTCGACGATATCGGCAGGACGTTGTTTGAGGATACGAAATGACGACTTATGCCGTGAACGGTCTGGGCCGGATGGGTAAACTGGCCTTGAAACCGTTGCTTGAAAAAGGCGCAGACATTGCCTGGATCAATGATGGCGTCGGTGACCCCGAAATGCATGCGCATCTTTTGGAGTTCGATACGGTACATGGTCGGTGGGATGCCGAATTTGCGCATGATGCAGATAGCGTTTCTATCAATGGTGTGCGCCTGCCATTCATCGGAACAAAGAACTTGTCTGACTTACCGCTGGATGGTGTCGATGTTGTTATCGACTGTACTGGCGTCTTTAAAACCGAAGCAAAGCTGGCACCTTATTTCGAAGCGGGTGTGAAAAAGGCTGTCGTATCAGCCCCGGTCAAGGATGGACCAACCGCGAACATCGTCATGGGAGTCAACGAAGAAGCATATGACCCCTCCAGACATCACATCGTGACGGCCGCGTCCTGCACGACCAATTGTCTTGCACCCGTCGTCAAGGTGATCCACGAAAACCTCGGCATCCGCCACGGTTCGATGACGACAATCCACGACGTCACGAACACGCAAACCATCGTGGATCGACCCGCAAAGGATTTGCGCCGTGCGCGATCAGCACTGAACTCGCTGATCCCGACAAGCACGGGCTCGGCCACGTCAATCACGCTTATCTATCCCGAGCTCAAGGGCCGCCTAAATGGACATGCAGTTCGGGTGCCGTTGCTGAATGCTTCGCTGACCGACTGTGTGTTCGAAGTTGAGCGCGAAACCACCGCCGAAGAGGTCAATGGCTTCTTCAAATCCTCGGCCGACGGCGAGCTGAAGGGCATACTGGGCTATGAAACCAGACCTTTAGTGTCGACCGATTACACCAATGACGAACGGTCTTCGATCGTAGATGCGCCGTCGACCATGGTAGTGAACGGTACCCAGGTGAAAATATATGCGTGGTACGACAACGAGATGGGTTATGCTCATCGTCTGGTCGATGTTGCACTGATGGTTGGATCTTCACTGTGACTGAACGGCCCGAGGGATTGTCGGCCTATATCGCGGTTACGGCGGCCTATTGGGCCTTTATGCTGACGGATGGGGCTTTGCGCATGCTGGTGCTTTTGCACTTTCATACGCTGGGCTTCTCTCCCGTACAACTGGCTTATCTTTTTGTTTTGTATGAAATTGCCGGGATGGCGACAAATCTTGCCGCGGGCTGGATCGCGGCGCGGTTTGGCTTGACCTCGACGCTCTATGCCGGGCTTGGCTTACAGGTCGTGGCGCTGCTGACGCTGACTCAGCTTGATCCGAACTGGGCGATTGGCGCATCCGTAGCTTTTGTCATGATCGTGCAAGGTGCAAGTGGAGTGGCCAAAGATCTGGCTAAGATGTCATCAAAATCCGCTGTGAAATTGCTGGCCCCCACTGAAGGCGACGGGCTGTTTCGCTGGGTGGCTGTACTGACCGGGTCCAAGAACGCGGTCAAGGGCCTGGGTTTTCTACTGGGCGCTGTCATGCTGGCAACGCTGGGCTTTCAGGCCGCCATCATCATCATGGCGACCGTGCTTGCAGCGATCCTGATCGCCGTTATCCGCTTTATGCCATCTGGCCTGCCCAAAGGCCGCAAGAGCGCCAAGTTTTCTGAGGTGTTTTCCAAATCCCCCAACGTAAACTGGTTGTCAGCAGCTCGCGTCTTTCTATTTGGGGCGCGGGATGTGTGGTTCGTCGTTGGAATTCCGATCTATTTCTACGCCGTTCTTTCGAATGGCACGGAAGAGGGCAACCGCGCAGCATTTTTCATGATTGGCACATTCATGGCCTTCTGGATTATCCTCTACGGGGCTATTCAGGCCAACGCGCCTAGAATTCTGCGTGCTACGAACCGTTCCGAGGGCGAATTGATTCGCGCCGCCCGCAGCTGGGCTGCGATGCTGTTCTGCATTCCGGCGGCTCTGACACTGGCAGTTTTGCTGTCTTCCGGTCCGGAACCATGGCTGACGATCACGCTGGTCGTGGGTCTATTGGTTTTCGGAGCGATCTTCGCTGTCAATTCTTCGCTGCATTCCTACCTGATCCTGGCTTTCACCAAGTCCGAGCGAGTCACAATGGACGTGGGTTTTTATTATATGGCCAACGCGACGGGCCGCCTTTTGGGAACCGTTCTGTCCGGCCTCACTTACCAGATCGGTGGGCTGCCCCTTGTGCTGGGCACAGCAGCCGCGATGGTTGCATTGGCCGCACTCACCTCCCGCAAATTGACCGATCAGACTTCTGAGGCATATTCATGAGCATTTTTGAACGTTACCTCACTATCTGGGTCGCCCTCGCCATGGTGGCAGGCGTGCTGATCGGTTTGGCGGCACCCGGTTTGGTCGGTCTCGTGGCTTCGGCTGAGGTTGCCAGCGTTCACCTTATCGTGGCCGTTCTAATCTGGGCCATGGTCTATCCCATGATGGTTGGTGTCGATTTCGGAGCGGTCGCAGGGGTCGCACGCCAGCCGAAAGGCCTGATTGTCACGCTTGCGGTCAACTGGCTGATCAAGCCCTTTACCATGGCCCTATTGGCGGTTCTGTTCTTCGATTATGTCTTTGCACCGTGGATTGAGCCCGAAGATGCCGCGCAATACACCGCCGGTCTAATCCTGCTGGGTGCCGCGCCTTGTACTGCGATGGTCTTTGTCTGGTCGCAACTGACCAAAGGCGATGCGACCTATACGCTGGTGCAGGTCTCGGTCAACGACTTGATCATGGTCGTGGCCTTTGCGCCTATCGTCGCGTTTCTGCTTGGCGTGACTGATATATCGGTCCCGTGGCAGACGTTGGTTCTGGCCACGGTTTTGTACGTCGTTCTACCGCTGATCGCCGGTTTACTCACTCGTAGCCGGCTTGGAACACAAGAGGCCATCGATACCTTTTCGGCCCGCGTCAAACCTTGGTCTATCATGGGGCTGATTGCGACGGTTGTGATCTTGTTTGGCCTTCAGGGCCAGACGATCTTGTCCAAACCAATGGTCATCGTCCTGATCGCTGTCCCTATACTGATTCAAAGCTATGGAATCTTTGCCCTGGCCTACGGAGCCGCCTATGCGCTGAAAGTCCCGCACCGCATCGCGGCACCTTGTGCAATGATTGGTACATCCAATTTCTTTGAACTCGCCGTTGCTGTAGCGATAAGCCTCTTCGGATTGAACTCGGGTGCAGCGTTGGCAACTGTTGTCGGCGTTCTCGTCGAAGTCCCGGTCATGCTGTCTCTGGTTGCCTTCGCAAACCGAACGCGTGATCGCTTCCAAGCGGCCTAAGTTCTGTAACTACATAAGTTTCTATTGCGAAGTTCTTGATGGCTGAAGAAGCCAAGCGGTATCTGCGTAATGCTCAGCAAGTCCCGCAATAAAACGTAATGGACACAGTCTAACTGACACCTAGCCATTGCGCTTGCAGCGAATGTCCGGGAAGGTGGGCTGTATGGCAGAAAACTGATAATGGGCGGAATATCCGGTTTGGGCCGCCCTCAACGGGTAAGCGAAATCGGATGGGGAAATTCCGCATTGGCTCCAACTCGCCATTAGTTGATATTGACGAACGCTGAATGACTAACAACAGCAAGTCTTTCGAAACCCGATCAATGCAACGCAATTCAGACAAACTTCACTTGGTTTTTCTCAGTTGAGAATATCACCCCAGGCTTTGTCCCAGCGTCCAGCCTTCATGTCTTTTGGATCAATGAACATACCAAAGCTTGCGACATCGCCAAACATCCAGCCCACAAGATCACTTGACGGAACCTCCAGAAGAAAGGCGGGATCGCGAGCGCGCGAGTAGATAAAGCCGCTATGCACCGGACCTCCCATCGTGGCGTATTGGTGTTCTTGGTCAAAACGCCAGAGCCTTTCATAGCGTGCTCTGGTTGAATCGGATACGCGCTCGGGATGTGCGCGCATGGCCTCTTGCAGCTGTATTTCGAAGACATCTCGGCTGATAGAACGCGCCCAAAACTCGTCGATTACAGAGTGTGATATCCATTTGATCCCGTCATCGGTTCTTTGGGGGCGGTGAATTTCAATCTGGTCGAGTTCTGCAATCAAAGCGTCCGTCGCGCCCGTGTCCAGCAAACTGTCCGGTCCTGCCACAAGCCTGCTATAGACGTCCTCAAGAGCGGCGACGGCCGTGTCGCGCGTTGCACGTTCCTGCTGATCGTTCGCAAGGCTTAACTGCATTCTCGCCTGGTCCTCTGCGTTTTCACTCTTTTGCAGATTGCGCTCTGTGCGTTCGATGTCTCCGGCCAGAATCTTCAATGCTTGATGCTGACCCGCCAGCAGGCTGGCAACAAAGCCACGCGCGCTGTTGGTATCGAACGGGCGATAAACCAAAGACCGAGGATCATAGTCTTCCTGGATAGCAAAGCGCTGATTGTTATCGGCTTCGACCGAGCGTCTTGTCTCCGTCGACTCCTCATGACGCTGGACGGCCACTGGAAAGCGAGGAGGATGCGGGGCAACAGAGAAGCCCACCGTTGCCAGCGCCTCCCGCGCTTTGTCACCGCTTGTACCAAAATAGAAAGAGTGGGGCACGTCCGGCCAGTCACGTGACGCGACGGGCCCGGTTAGGTGAAAGACGCGCGAGTCATCGTCAACACGCCCTTCTGACGGCATGAAGAATGCCAGCCAGCCATCGCGTGGGCCCAATCCGCCCCAGATGCCCACAGGCAGCTCATCAAGTGCAATCTGTGCAACAAACAGCATCGGTAGGCCGTTAACCTGGGGCCATTCCATATCTTCAGGAAGCATAGGGGCACCCCCAATCCAGCTTCGGCTTCGCTCTTTAGCTCCAGGCAGCAGCGGAACCAATTTAGCAGGCGCAGCATGGTGCGCCAAATCACCTGGCTCGTGCTCCAGAACGGCCAGATTTTGTTCTATAACCCAGGCGAGAAAGGCCTTGGCTTCTTTTGCTTCGGGAGTGTCCTCAGGCCCTGCTGCTGGCCTGCGAGAGCTGCCCGTCATGCCCATTAGATCGTACATCGGATGGCCATGCTGTGGCCGGAAAACAAGTGCTAAAATCATGAGTGGTAGGCTTTGCTGGACCAGCGTCCAGTTCCGCGGTGTCCCTTGAACACCGATGATAATCATTGTGATGCCCGCAAGCCCAACGATTGGTGCAATATATTGAATGAGCTGATAAAGACGCTGCATTTTCCATACCCGATTGCTGATACGATACGGCACCCTAATTTCAACCAAAGGGTGAAATACAGAGATCAACCAATCCTTTAAGGGTGCCTGTTGTACATATGCCAAATGGGATCGGATCTTGCCCGATGCTTCGCTGCTCATTATGCAACGATCCAGTGCATTGGTCCGCGCAAAATGAGTACGAGAGGCTTCTGGATTGGCTCATGTGGCAAACGGCAGCAATGTGGGCTGCAATTGTAGAATTCAAAGACGGCGCGCAAGGTCTGCAATGGGCCAAATGCTGTGGGTTCAGGTTTCGCCCAAAGCAAATACTTGCTCATGAACCTCAATCACATTGCCCTCCGGATCATGGAAGAATACCTGATGCCATTCCTTTGCAAAAGTTGTACCGTAGTCGGAGTATGGAATACTGTTTTCGTCGAGTATCTTGAGAAATGCCTCAAGATCGTCTGTGCGAAAAGCTATATGACCGCGCTCAACCGGGTTGATTACCCGACCATTCTTGAATGCGACATCAAAGGCGCGTTCAGCCAGATGCATCTGCATGCTGCCTTCTGTCGCAAATCGAATTTTACCATCATAGCCTTTTTCTGTGTTGGCATCTGTACGTGGAAAATTCTGTTGAGGGATATCGTCTAAACCTAGGACGTTCGTGTAAAAATCGTGCATGCGATCGACGTCATCGGCCACGTAGTTTATGTGGTGAAATTCTAACTTCATTTGCGGTCGTCCACTACAACTATTGTAACTGGGCTTATAGCATCTCGAACTGAGTATTGGGATAGCTGTTGTCGTTCCGGATAATTGAGTTTCTACGGTGCAAGTAAACCGCTGTCAGAGCTGCCTCAGGGGAAATCTGGACAGGGCAGAGCAGACCGTATGTGTCGTTACAGGGTCTGTGGTTTCAAGAAAGTTGACTAAGAACTGGCCGCGGTCAATGCAGTTTTCGACATGGGTTTTTCGACCAGCGTTGCCGAAACTGCTCTCGGTTCTTCAATGGATTGCAGTGGCCAGCTGATCACTGGTTCATGGAACAATCATTTTGCGAAAGTTATTAATTTTTCTTCAGATTTCAGTGAGCGGGTAATTGTATTGACGTAGGGTAAGCATCTGTATTGATGTCACAAACTTCACAATCAGATGCAAAACACAACGAGTTCAGCTTTGATCGAAATATGTCCATTCTTTCTAAGATGTTTAAATCAATTCCAAAGCGCCCAAATTGCCCGCAGCTTCTCAATTTTAATCGTGCTTTCGTGGGTGTGCGTTTCATCTGCAAGGCCCTTATTCGAACAGGATGGTCCCCATGAGTTTTGTTCTACGTGGTAGCCTGGTTACTCAAATCATCATTGGCCTTGTGGCCGGTACTCTTCTCGCAACTCTTTGGCCCGCTGCCGGTTCTGCAGTTGGTCTGCTTGGTGACTTCTTCGTCGACGCGTTGAAAGCCGTAGCGCCAGTTCTGGTGCTGATTTTGATATGCGCTGCCATCACCAACCATAAAAAGGACAGCCAAGCGCGCATAGGTCCCGTGGTGCTTCTATATATCTTCGGAACATTCGCTGCTGCACTCGTAGCCGTTGCAGCCAGCTATGTGTTTCCGGTCACATTGCATCTGACAGGCACGCCCGAGCTATTGGATGCACCGGACGGTCTGGCCGAGGTGGTCAAGAACATCCTTTTGAAAATCGTGGACAACCCGATAAATGCGCTGGCGACCGCTAACTATATCGGCATACTCGCCTGGGCAGTCGGTCTCGGATTGGTTTTTCGTCACGTCAGTGACTCGACCAAGACTCTGATGTCGGATTTGGACAGTGCAATCACCAAGATCGTAGCCGCAATAATCCGATTGGCACCAATCGGTATCTTCGGTATCGTGGCATCGACGATCGCTGAGACCGGGTTTGAAACACTTGCAAGTTATGGCCAGCTGCTGGCGTTGCTGTTCGGTTGCATGGCATTCATGGCTCTAGTTGTGAACCCCTTGATCGTGTTCCTGCGTATTCGCAAAAACCCTTATCCCCTGGTCTTCACATGCCTGAAAGAATCCGGGATGACAGCGTTTTTCATGCGCAGCTCGGCCGCCAATATTCCAGTGAATATGGAACTGTGCCGCCGTATGAACCTGGATGAAGAGACCTATTCGCTCACGATCCCTATTGGTGCGACGATCAACATGGCTGGTGCCGCTATCACCATCACAATCATGACGCTGGCAACCGTTCACACAATGGGCATTCAGGTCGATTTCCTCTCAGCCTTGTTCTTGAGCATCATTGCCGCGATTGCTGCCACAGGAGCCTCAGGTGTCGCAGGTGGATCGCTCTTGCTAATCCCGATGGCCGCCAGCTTGTTTGGCATCGACAACGCTACGGCTATGCAGGTGGTGAGTATCGGTTTCATCATCGGTGTATTGCAAGATTCAGCAGAAACAGGTCTGAATTCATCAACAGACGTTCTGTTCACGGCAGCAGGTTCGTATAAGCAAGGCGATCCCTACCCAAGCAAACTATCCGTGGCGCAGGTTGCTGTTTAGGCTATACATAAAAACTTCGCTCGACCGTTGGCGAAAGCCAACAGTCGAGCGATTGTCGGCGCAAGTGCAATAGAGCTATCGTTAGTGATCCCACCCGCCGTCATTGTAAAGCTCTGGTTACGTATCGAGAATGAGCACCAATACAAAGTTTGTTGTGGTTACCGAAGCGACTAGCATACTGAAGCTAATCAAAGAAATGCTTGCTCAGACTCTTCATAGCACTAATTCCGCCGCTGTGGCAGCGCCGCGCGCGGGCCAGGTTTCGCCCTCTTCAGGTACGTGAATTTCACATCCTTTCCACGAGTCAGGAAGCGCCCCCTCTTTCGCCGCGGTCATCACGGCTTCAAGATACCCAGGGTAGCGTAAGGTACCACCAACTATCACTATGCGGTTTGGGTTCAGCAAGCAGATGAGACTGCCAATCGCCACGCCCAATGCACGGCCCGCATCTGCAACTGCGTTGGTGGCCAACCTATCGCCTGATTCAAGTCGGCGCCCTATTTCATCCGCATTGCCCCCGATTTTTCTGAGCAATGCTGCGCCACCAGCAACATCATCCAGTCGCAGCATGGCTCCGTCAGCAATTATAGGAAACCAGCCAATCTCTCCTGCCCAACCGCTTGCACCACGAATAAGTACGCCTTTATTGATAATTGCGCCGCCAATGCCAGTTCCCACAGCGACAACAACAGACAGATCGGTCGGGTTGGACGTTTTGATTACCTCGTTTGCCAGAGCGTCTGCGTCGTTCATGACACTTATGGAGGCGTTGGAAACATCTATTCGAGCTGGCTCCCATCCAACGAGGTTGGGCAAGACGTCACAGGCGATGACTCTTTGATCCGAAACCAAACCCGGCACTGCAATTCCAATCGCGCTTGGGGGATCGGCGAGTTTCGCGACATAACCGCAAATCATGTGTTCAAGTTCTTGCGGGGTTATCTCGGGTCCGGTCGGGATTCTTAAGAACACTCTATGCTCAGGTGGACCCGCACAAATGCACATTTTTGTGCCACCAATATCAATACCAATCGTCGTCATTTGATGCCCCAATGGCCAGTTTCTGCACCCTCGTACCAGTCTAGCGCAGATACAAGGGTTCTGAGCATTCAAAAGAGCAGGCTATTACTCAACCCTTTAGTGGCATGCATAAACCCAGATCACGCATCATACCGTGCCCATCGCAGCCAGGCCGCTGCCGTCCACGAGAATGACTTACCGCCTGCCGGTGCCCCGGTTCTGGGGTCGAAATATTCTGAAAACCCTTGCTCTGCCACAAGCTCTCGGATACGGGCCCGGAGCTTTGGTTCTTCCGGTGCTTTCATGTCTGAAAGACCGATGCCGATCAACAGATTCATGCATGGCCATGTCGGACCGCGCCAATAGCGATGTGAGTCGAATACGGCACCGTGGATATCATAGCTGGCAACAGGGTATTTTGTGCCGGACAGCGCCTTTTGTAATTGGTCGCGCATTTCCGGGCTATCCACGCCCGCATACCAACACAGATATGACCCGCAACTCAGTGAGCCTGCGAATTCTCCAGTTTCGACATCGCGCGCATCATAGGCCTGGATGTCCGGGTTCCACAGGCTTTCTGCACCAGCTTCGAGCACCGAAATGTATTCGGCAAGTTGCGTCGTGTCTTGGCCGAAGGCCTCATGCATGGCATGTAGGTCCCGCGCGGCGCGCAAGGTGATGAAGGTCATCAGCGGGTCAGACACTTTGAAAGGTGTGTTTTCGGCAATTACGCCGTCATCCCAGTTGGCGTCGCGACCGATCTGCAAGAGCCAGACATAAAGATCATAGTCTTTCTGGGTCGGCCGATGATCGCTGTTTACATGTTTGGTGTCTTCGCGTGTGTAGCTCTGCACGCCCGAGGTATCGATGCGGGCGGCGGACTTGTCCCAGTCTGGAGCGTTGTCACGGCCCGCCTCCCAAGGGTGCCTGGTGAACACCGCGCCCTTGTCGTCCAAGCGCCACCGCATGAACCAGTCAATCCAACCATGCAGCTTGGGAAGCAAGCCCTCTAATCTGCTCGTGCCAAACGCCTTGTCCTTTTCCCAGATTAGGCGGGCGGCCGTAACGGCAACAGGCGGCTGACTGATGCCCGAAGACGGCACTGGCCCCTGACAGTTCCAGAAGTCGGGCCCCGGGAAGTATCCGTCTGCTTTGGTATGAAACAGGATCTGTGGGACCATTCCGCTGTCCCATTGCCCGGACATCAGCGTCTCGATCTCCTGCCAGGCACGGTCGAGGTCAAATTCGGCTATCCCCAGCGCAGAAATCGCACTGTCCCAATTCCACTGATAAGGATAGAGCCCATCTGTCGGGATGGTATATCCGCCTCGATCATTTGTTTTCAGGACATCAATGGCACGCTGAGTGACGGCATCAACATCGATCATTTCTGGCTGTCTCCAATTGCCGTGCGCGCGTTTTCCCATCTAAGAGGTAACATCGCGCTGTTCGAATCTTCCTTGACAGTCAGAAGCTCCGAAATCGGTTTCGGCAAGCGCAATTCAGGAAACCGCTGCCGATTATTGCCGGAGTATTTTCGCGATAAAGGTGCAGCAGATGAATGACGAATGCCCTGCCAACACCAACGTCGTGGCAGGACATTGATTGTTACAGCGGAACTCGAACCGTCTTCGGATCAGGACCGTTATGCCGCAAGCAGCCTTTGACGTGCATCCCCTAAAGCACCTAGCAGATCATCCCGGATCTGATCGGTTGCACCTACGGCAATGTCGGCTTTCTTGCCTTCCAAACAGGCCAGATCATAGGCGTTGACCGAAGCACCCGCTTCGCGCGCGATCAACCAGCCCGCCATACCGTCCCAGGCGTTCATATCGACCTCGCCATATCCTTCCTGCCGTCGGGCTCCGATCCAGGCAAGCGACAACGCCCCTGCCCCGCTGCGGCAGAACTCATAGCCGGCATCGAGAAGCTGTTCGACTTGATCTTTGTAGGCCCGAAAACCATCCCCTCTGAGCCAACTCAGTTCGATCACAGAACGCGTCGCAGGCACATCTCGACGACAATCCAGCGCCAGCGTGTTCAGCCACGCGCCTGCATCGCGTTGCGCCACAAACAGCTCGTCCAGCGCAGGCGCATAGACAAACCCAAGCATGGCCTGACCGTCCTGGACCAGGGCAATCGACACGCACCAATAGGGTGTGCCATGGGCGAAATTCACTGTGCCATCGATTGGATCGACGATCCAACTGATGCCTTCGATCGTGCCGCCTTCTTCTTCGCCCAGGATATTATCCTGCGGGAAGGCCTCGGCAATTTTTGCGCGCACAAGCTGCTCGGTTTCGCGGTCAGCATTTGTCACCCAATCTTGCGTGCCCTTCATGTCGATGGCCAGCTCTTGGATGTTCTTTTGTTTGGACAGTGCGAATTCACCCGCTGCCCGTGCGAGCGCCTCGCCGAAGGCCCGACGCTCTTTCAGATCGATTTCGTTCATTTGCTTTTTCTATGCGTTAATGAAGGCCAGATGTTCCGGTTTTAGTTGCACCGAGACGTCTTCACCGGGTTGGTGCACCGAACTTGCCAGTTCATGCGTGATGCCGAACATGCGACCATATTGAGTCTCAAGTGTGTATTGAACCTGATTTCCCAGATACGCGGCGTACGTAACAGAAGCCTGTGTCCTGCACGAACCCTTCCGGCAGTGGGTGATCGAAGATAGCTTTGCCGACGGTTGCCGCCCCAATTGGGAAGCGGGTGGCGCACAGTTTGTTACTTCGGTTGAGGCGCACGAGCATATGAAGCTGCGTTGCCTCAATGGAACGCATTCGACCATGGCCTATCTGGGATGCCTGTCGGATTTTGAAACCGTAAAGGACGCCATTTCGGATCGGCGTATCGAAACCCTTTGCCAGCATCTTTGGACGGCCGAAATCGTGCCGACGCTGGCCCAGCCACAGGGCGAAGACCTGGACGTCTATACGCACCGACTGTTGGAGCGATACCGAAACGGAAACATCCGACATCTGACAGCGCAAATTGCGCAAGACGGGTCACAGAAGTTGCCGCAGCGTATTCTTGCGCCCTTGCTGGAGAACATTGAAGCCGGGCGCCGGTGTGACGGCCTCGCTTTCGTATTCGCCGCGTGGGTGTTCTACTTGGGGAAAGAGGATCCAATAGATCCGCTGCGCGACAGTATTGTGCCCGTCGCCCGCGCCGAAAGGTCCGCCTCGGAGAGAGTGCGCGGTATTCTCAGCCTCATTCTGACAGAAACGGCGGGCGTCGACGATAAAACCCTTGCGGCTGCGCAAAATCACCTGTCAGAGCATCTAGCCTATATCGAAGATCGCGGGGTAGAAGCGGCATTGGATGATCTGTTGCGGACTTTTGACCGTTGACGCTCAAGAAAGCGGAGAGCGAATAGCGGCCGGTGTAATTTAGCCGAAGTCAGTTCATGGCTTCTTTCAAAGGTGCGCAATATCCTAATGATGTAATCCTGGGTTGCAAAAGTCGAAACTCACGGGTCTGCGCGACTGCCGCACAGACTTATTTCAATCAGGCGGCAGCGCTTCAGACACTACCTCTCAAACGGAATGTGTCGCAGGTTCTGTCGCAAAATCTACTCCCAACTGTCATTCCGACCGCGGTTTTGGTAACGCGCGCTCGGATAAGACAGGAGCAAACCGTGACGATTTCATTCAAAGGTGCACATTTTCCAAAGGATGTAATCCTGCACGCGGTATTCTTCTACCTGCGCTACGGTGTTTCATACCGGGATCTTGAAGAAATCATGGCCGAACGAGGCGTCGATCTGGATCATGCGACGCTGAACCGATGGGTAGGAAAATATGCCGGGCTCGTAGCGGAAGCAGCGCGATATCGAAAGCGCGCTGTGGATCGTTCTTGGCGTATGGATGAGACGTATGTGAAAGTGAAAGGTGAGTGGGTGTATCTCTATCGCGCGATCGACAAGTTCGGCAAAACGCTTGATTTCATGCTGTCCAAACGCAGAAACAAAGCTGCAGCAACGAAGTTTTTTGCCCGCGCGCTCGAAGCAAACGGGCTGCCGTGTAAGATCGTCATCGATAAGAGCGGGGCCAACACGGCCGGCATCAAAGCTATAATCAAGATGCTGAAAGGCTTTGGATGCCCAATACCGATTGAGATGGTGAGGCGAAAGTAACTCAATAATATCATTGAACAAGACCACCGATTCATCAAACGGCGGATCAGGCCCATGCCCGGCTTCAAATCCTTCGCTTCAGCTGCATCTGTCCTGGCAGGTATAGAATTGGTCAATATGGCCCGCAAAGATCAATTCACGCCCGGACTCCGACCGTTTCAGCAGTTCGTCCAACTGGCAGGCTAAACTGCCCACCAATCCCAATGATGCTCTGCAATTCAATAAGTTTGCGACAGAAACCAATGGCGGTGAATCCAAGACAGCGATTGCCGCTCGTCAGAAAGTTGACAAACTAGAAGAAGAGCTTGAAGCCTTAGCTGAAGTGCTAGCATGGGTCTACGATGACTCCAACTTCGGCAATTTTGGCGAAGGCTTGCTAGGTCACGATGACATAATCACCGTGGCCGGATATCTCCTCAAAGAAAAGAGTGTTTTTCGGCGAATCCTCGGTTCGCGCTACCCGTTCATCTTTGTGGACGAAGCCCAAGATACCTTTGTTTCCATCGTCGAAGGCTTGAATGAGCTAGGTGCGGGCGTGGGGCTGCCCTTGGTCGGTTATTTCGGTGATCCATGGCAACAGATTTATGATGATCGAGCTGGAGCTCTCTCGCCCCTGGATGAAGGTTTTGCCATCACCAAGACTGAGAATTTTCGTTGTTGTCCACAAGTCGTCGAACTTCTCAACTCCTTCCGAGACGATGTTGAACAGGTTTCATCCGGGGCCGCCGCACACTTGGCAGGAAGTGTTGAGATGGTTCTGGTTGAGGCTGAAGTGCCTGAAGCAAGAGCTTCTTTCCAAAAGTCATTTTAAAGATGGTCAAATCAAGGTAGTCAGCTTGGCATCATAAGGTGGGGTACGGCGGTGCTTGAACAGCGTATCCGGCACGCCCGGCACAAAGGGCCGCTTTCTTGTCGATGCCCCCAAGCTTTCGCGCTCGCAGCGAACGACCACATCCCGCCGTTCATGTCGTATTTCAGCCCCCTACCCTTCAGCGCCTCATTGACAGCTGGCAGCTTCAGGGCCAATGCACCCAGCCCACCCAGAACATTGGCCAGCTCACGTCCGGCGGCACTGTGCGACAATTGCACGAGGCCGGGCGACAGCTGTGCCGGGAGACCATCTTGCAAGATCGCGATCGAGATCAGGTCAAGCGGCGCGGTGTGGGTGATCGAATAGGGCTCGGAGGTTGAAACCAGCGACAGGTCCATTCGGGCGGTCTCATAGTGCCCCTGTGGCGTCTCAACCAGGCCTCGCCCGGACAGCTGGAGATTGGCAAAGACCAGATCCCGCCGCCTGCACGCCACATGCTCGGACCGTCGCAGCACCCGATGGGGCGCGGCGCACACCCGACTGACCTGCCCAGGCGGGATGGGTGCTTGTTAGATCCTGCCGACGAAATCTCCGTTTCCCACGGCCTCGGCATCCGGTCGCACAAAAGCAGATGCCAGGCCATCCTGCCATTTCCGCAGTCCCGACCCCGCACTGTTTATCCGCCACGTTCGCATTCCCGTATTATGAAGCATGTCCGGGGAATAAAAAGGCCCGATTTCACCGCATCCCTGCCCAGGCCCTGCGCTCGGTCTGAACAACCCATGTCAGGCGGCTGCCGGGCATTGTGCAGCAACGAAAGGCCACCCAAGCCGGACGGCCAGTTATCAGGCAGCACCCACCAGTTTTCGTGCGGCTTCCAGCGCCTCCTGCCAATCATGCCCATGGACGGACGCGATTTCGCCGCCTTGTGATATAAAGAATATTGGCGGGTAGACATAATCCAACTGCGGCGCGGCCTTGCGCAGGATCGCATCACGATCCCCATAGACGCCCGGATTGGGGACGTCGCGGGTCTTTGCAATGATGTTGTCTTCGACGACAAACCCAAGGGCTTGGCCTTCGGCCTGCACAACAGACAGATGGTTGCGTTTGAACGCCATACATGGCGGACAATCCAACGCCCCATAGAAATGGAAAGTCACGTCTTTGCCGGCGTTCGCCTGACCTGCTGTTCCAACAGCAAGCGCCGCCAATGACGCAGCGCAGAACATCCGTCTGTTCATCTGTATATCTCCTTGTTCAATGGGAATTACCCAAAAACGTTCCAAGCACACTCATTGATGCGCGATCTGATGACAGCGCCCAGCCAGCTTGGTTCGGCTGGCAGAGCAGCGCGTTTTTTTACTTCTTGAGCTGTCCGACTTCCTGGATCGTAAAGCTATCCAGAAGCGCGCCGTTGTTTTCCAACGTTGCGCCCAACGTGTTCAAACGGCCATAGTTCACAAAGACCTTGCCATCCTTGACCGTACCCGTGGTCGGATAGACATCGCCGGTTTCAAATTGCCTTTCAATCTGGGCGCTGTCCCAGCTATCCGACGAAGAAAGTGAGAACACAGTGTTGGATTCAACGCCCGATGCCAGATTGGTGATGACAACCAATGTGCCTCCATCAACCAACAGCAAGCCGTCAGTGCCTACCAATGGTTTGGGCAGCTCGACCCGGCTAAAATCCGCTGGCCGATCCAACGGAACTTTGAACAGGGACCCGTCGCTTTTCTTGGCGACCAGCAGATATCCGTCAGGGTGCACCTGAATACCGTTCAAATTGAACCCTTTGCCGCGGAAATCTTCGTGCGTCAGGAACACGCTTGCGTCACCTGCCGGTGTCACCTTGTATATCGCGGCGGCCAAACTGTCGGTG
Source organism: Ruegeria sp. CE9 (assembly GCF_056537425.1). Classification (NCBI taxonomy): domain Bacteria; kingdom Pseudomonadati; phylum Pseudomonadota; class Alphaproteobacteria; order Rhodobacterales; family Roseobacteraceae; genus Ruegeria; species Ruegeria sp. CE9. The sequence continues at coordinate 29,034 of NZ_JBQFRO010000017.1, forward strand.
ATATAGGCGTTGCCATCGCTATCTACTGCCAGATCATTCGCAAAGTGCGGCTCGCCTGCCCGCAGCCCGGCCAGATTCACAAAAAGCACAGGCTTGCCGCTGTCCAGGTCATAGACACCCAGGTTCATGGTTGCGAACTTGTCTTCGGGTGCGCTGCGTTCCGCTACCCCATAGTCCGAGCTGTTAACCAGCAGGCGGTTGCGCGCTGCGTCCACGCGAATGCCTACAACCGAGCGCAGCCGTTCGTCCTCGACTAAGACGCGGGTGCTGCCATCCTCGGACAACGCGATCACTTTGCCCTGACGAATGGAACCTAACAGGAACTCGCCGGTATTGGGATGCAACTCGATCCCCTCGGGATAGAGCGCAGGCGCGGGAACGGTGACCGTCTTGTCAGCGTCGCCCCAGAACTCGACCGATCCCTCGGCGAACGCCATGCCACTGAGAGAAATGAAAGACGATACGAGTAGGGTTTTGAGTACTGTGGTTTTCATCGTGTTCCCCTTGTTTGTCATAGTGCTCTCAACAAATAGAGCCCCACAGGCTCGAGCAGGCATGATCATTGCTCAGCCAACGATCAACTTCTGCTCAGGGTTTGACGTTATTTTGGTCGCAAGCAGCGGCACAAACCTTGCGGACATGGAAAAGGCCTCAGTGTTCCCGAGGCCCAGTTGTTTCTAAGGCACGCCGTTCAGCGCGGTTCGATGACCAATTCACCCGAGTTCATCTGTTCGATCAAGGTATTCACTTCGGCTACAACATCTTCGGGGATGTCCGGGTGGAACGTCCCGATGCGCATCGCCTGACTGTTGGACATGTCACCGCGATAGAGGTTGCCGTCCAATTTGCCCGCGGCGGCAAGTTCAAGATAGCTGCGCATATTGCCGCGCACGTCCAAGATTGCGGATTGAAGAATCTCGGGCCATTCGTTGATTGCGTCGCGATAAATACCAATGCCGTAAACGCCTTTTTCCTGCACCGCCTGCATGGATCCCAGCGTCGCGCTGTCCATGGTCGGCCAGACCACATCTGCTCCTTGCGAAATCTGGTTCAGCGCTGCCTCTTTACCCTTGGCGACATCATCCCAGTCACCTGTCCAGGTCACCAGCACGTTGACATCTGGATTTGCGGCCTTAGCACCGCTTTCATAGCCCGCGACTGTGTCATTGGTGAACTTGAATTTCTGCGCCGCAATGATGCCGATGGTGTCGGTTTCTGTCATAGAGCCCGCCACATAGCCCATCAAATAGGCAATCTGGCTGAAGTAGAAATCAGCATTCGCGATGTTGTCAGAAGTGCCCAGACCGTTGTTAATCATGAACATTGTGTCGGGAAAGCGCGCTGCGACACGTTCCACCGCATCCTGGAACTCACCGCCATGGCCGATGACCAGGCTGTAGCCGCGTCTGGCGTAGTCGCTCAGAACCTCGATCTGTTCAGGCTGATGGACGCTTTCACTATAGGCCGTGTCAAAACCGAGATCCTTGCCTGCATTTGTCAGCCCGTCGAATCCGGCCTGGTTCCAACCATTGTCAGAAACGGATCCCGGCATCACGATGGCCGCGCTTTTGATGCCTTCTGCGTTGGCCCCGAAGGTCGACAGACACAGCGCCGCCAAACCAGCGGCGACGGTGTTTTGGAATTTCATGAGTGTATCCTCCCATTCGATCACGTAGCCAACATTGCGTGCATGCGCGCGCGTGGAAAAATGATGTTTCCTCAGGGCTAAGATGAGGAGATTGTTGTCATGTTGCCGGCCCAGCCCTCTAGTGAGGCCTGATCGCAATGTAACTGCGCACTAGGTATAGGGAGAACTCTCTGAGGCGACCTGATCACCCGCTGGTAATTTTCTGATCACTTCCAAGAACTTCTAAATTTCTCAAAAATTTTGCCCATTTAGTAATTACGCAAAATTTATTAACTAACTTGGATAACACTGAAGTGACTAAAGAAAACGAGCTCCTCTGCACGCTCCTTGAAGATGCAGAAACCTTGACGGAAATCGGAAATGCTGAGCGTCCGAAAACCTCGCTGATCAGATCCTCTGTCGGTCCCATTGTGCGTCGCTGGCTGGTTCAAGGGAACCTAAAGTCGATTGAAAAGATGCTTCGGCCTGACGTGTTGAAGGTAGAATTTTTGTCAGATGACACCGCATCGAAGCTAGCGAACCAGCGAAAACTTCCGAGTTGGGTGGGCAATTTTTCATTTGGTGACGTGGCAGTTTCTCAACGCACAGGAACGCCGCCGGAATTGGAGGAGAATATACGCAAAGGCGGAGGGACAAAGGTTGTAATTAGATCTGTCCATGAATTCACTAAACAGCCGGTTTGCCGAATCTTAGGAAAAACCTTCACACGCAAAGAGGTCATCAATTTCCATGCGAACAAGTTAGGGGGCGCTCATTTTGATCCCGGCGCTGTTCAACGTGATCCCACAAACATGCGCCTTCGTGAAGTATTTGGATTAGAGGTGAACGAAGATGGAACCAAAGTACAGATCCGTCTTGGTCCTTCAATAGCTGAAGCCAAGCAGGACCCTTTGCGCCGGGCCGGAGTATACGAGCTTGCAGACCTAATTGTTTTGGATGCGGGTCTGAGGTTAGGGCGTTGTATCGAAGCAAGCCGTGCTAAGCTGCAAGCATTGCTTCGATAACGGCTTTCAGTAGCAATCTACCGTTGCTCCCGCACATATGGCAAGCCGACCGAAGCCGGGGGCCGCGTTTTCCCGACAAGGAAGATCAGCGCAGCTAGCGAGGCGACATAGGGCAGGATCAGGAACAGCTGATAGGGCACGTCGGGATTGCTGAACTGCAACTTGAACTGCACCGCATCAAAGAACCCGAACAGAAGCGCTGCGGCAATCGCTCCGGCAGGGGACCAGCGCCCCAGGATGATCGCAGCCAGTGCGATGAAGCCTTTGCCCGCGCTCATGCCTTCGGTGAAGACATAGACCTGCGACAGTACGAGGTGCATACCTCCCAGAGCGGCCATTGCCCCACTTATCGCCAACGCCAAGTATTTGAACCTGAACACCGGCACGCCAGCGACATCGGCGGCGCGCGGATTTTCCCCCACGGCGCGGAAATCCAGCCCGACGTTGGACCGGAACAGCCACCACCAGCTGAACCCACCGACGATGATCAACAGATAGAACAGCGGATCCTGCGCGAAGAACGCGCTGCCAATGATCGGTAGGCTGCTCAACCCTGGGATTTCAACCGTCGAGAAACCCGCAACCCGAGCACCGCCAGCCATGTCGCCAAACACCAGACGCGCGCCAAAGGCGGTCAGACCGGCCACCAGGATGTTGATGGCCAGCCCTGCGACCAGTTGGTTGACACGCAACCGGATGACCAGTCCGCCCAGCAACAGGCCGGTTAGTATCCCGCAGACCAAACCGCAGAGCAAGCCAACCGCCACACTGCCCGTGACAAAGACCCCCGACGCCGCGCCCAGCGCGCCCGACAGCATCCCGCCTTCAAGCGCGACGTTGTAGGTGCCGCTGCGTTCCGCAAACACGCCACCTAGGGCGGCAAATGCAATCGGCGTTCCCAATCTGACGCTTGAGGCCAGAACATCCGAGATCAAAGCTGCATCAAGACCAATCATCACACGCCTCCTGCGGGGTTGTTTTTATGTGGCAGCAGGCGCTTCAGCCAGCCCCCGTCCGTTGAAGGCTTGCGCACGACCAGGGCAGCGGCAACGCAGATGACGATGATCCCTTCTATCGCCTCGACCACCGATCCCTCGACACCAATAGACCGTTGCATGGTCCCCGCGCCTGCTGATAATCCCGCCAGGAAGAACGCCGCCGCCGGGGCCACAATCGGGTTCAGCGCTGCGAGAAAGGCGACCACGATCCCGTCATAGCCGTAGCCATCGCTGAACAGGTGGAATAACCGGTACTTCAGCCCGACAACCTCGATCGCGCCAGCGAGACCGGCCAATGCGCCGCCCACAATCATTGACATCATGATGTTGCGTTTCGCGTTCACACCCGCATAGGTCGCCGCGCGCGCATTACGCCCAACTAGGTCAAGTCGAAAGCCCGACGGCGTCGAGCGGATCCAGAAATACAGCAGGATCGAGGCCGTCACACCAATCAGCACCCCCAGATGCGCATCGGACCGCGGCATCAGGATCGGCAGTTTGAACTGATCCGCAATTTCCTCGGAATAGGGATAAGGCGCGCCTTCGGCCATCAGAGGGCCGGACACTGCGTAGCTGACAATATGGATCGCGACAAAGTTCATCAGCAGGGTAACGATTACCTCGTTCGTGCCCCTGTAGGCGCGCAGATAGGCTGGAAAGGCCGCCCACAGACCGCCCCCCACCGCCGCCGCGCCAAATATCGCGAGAAAGCCAAGCACGCCGGGAGTGTCGGGAATGTTCAACCCAATCAACGCGCCGAACAGACCACCCATGTAGATCTGGCCCTCGCCGCCTATGTTGAACACACCTGCCCGCAGCGGCAGGATCACCGCCAGCCCGGCCAGCAGCATCGGCGAAGCCTTGACCAGCGTGTTGGACAGCCCCCAGTAATCAAGGAAGGATTCATTTAGCAGCGCGCTGTAGGCCGCTAGGGGGTTGTGACCATCGATCAAGATCAGCACTGCCCCAAGACACAGCGCAATCGCAATCGCCACAAAGACACGAAACTGAATTTGTCTGGCGTTCATGTCACGCTCCCTTGCTCGCGGTCATCAACATCCCAATTTCCTGAGAAGTGGTCGTAGTCGGGTCCACGACTCCGGAAATCCGACCAAAGGCGATCACCGCAACGCGGTCCGACACCTCAAGCACATGTTCCAGCTCGGTCGAGATATACAGAACGGCAACTCCGCGCCCGGCGGCTTCTAGGATCTTCTCCTGCACAAAGCGGGTCGCGCCCACGTCCAACCCTTTGGTGGGCTGAACGACCACCAAAAGACGCGAGGCTGTTTCGATCTCACGGCCCAGAACCACCTTTTGCTGGTTCCCGCCCGACAGCGCCGAAGCCGCGAGCGCCGGGTCATCCGGGCGGATGTCATATTCCCGGACTAGGGCATCCGCATGTGCCTGGATAGCGCGCCGGTCCACGAAACCACCATTGCGGAACCTGGCGTCCTGAATGGTACGAATGGCTGTGTTCTCGGCTACGCTGAGCGACAGAACCAGACCTTCGGCATGGCGATCTTCGGGGACAAAACCAATACCGGTTTCAATACGTTCGGAAATAGACTGGCCGGTGATGTTCACCCCATCCAGAACAATTGCGCCACTGGATGTTTGCAAAAGGCCAGCGACCACTTCGGACAACTCGCGTTGCCCGTTGCCGTCGATCCCAGCCACACCCAATACCTCGCCCTTTGTGATATCGAGACTAATGTCGTCCAGGATGCGCACGTCATCCTCTGTCACCACTGACACATTGGTCAGCGACAGGGCCACCGAGTTGCCCAACTCTCTGGCCTGTTTCCGGACCACTTTTTGCGACAAATCCGCTCCACCCTCACCTTCACCCATCATCAATGCGGACATTTCACCGATATCGGTTTCGGCCACCAGCAGATCACCCTCGATCCGCCCATGACGCATGATCAGAACCCGGTCGGCGGCCTGCACGATCTCTTCCAGCTTGTGCGTAATCAAAAGCACCGTCAGACCTTTTGACACCATGACCCTGATCTCATCCAGAAAGGGCTGCACCTCGGTCGGGGCCAAGACACTGGTGGGTTCGTCCAAGATCAGGATCGAGACATTGCGATATAACGCCTTGATGATCTCGACCCGCTGCTTCATGCCCACGGGCATGTCCTCGACGTGGGCGCGGAAATCGACCTCGAACCCGAAATCGTCGCAGATGGCCCGCACGTCGCGCAGCGCCTGCTCGGTGCGTTTCGCGGCAGGCAGCCCGATCTGGATGTTTTCCAGCGCCGTCATGTTTTCCACCAGACTGAAATGCTGATGGATCATGCCAATGCCGTTGTCCAGGGCGATCGATGGGTTCGTCAACTCGCAAGGCACCCCGTTCAACGCGACGCCACCTTGATCGGGTTGATAAAGCCCCATCAGAACGCTGGCGAGGCTAGTCTTGCCTGCACCGTTTTCACCCAGGATCGCAATGCATTCGCCCCGGCTGGCCTCGAACGTAACCTTGTTCAATGCCTGCACGGCCCCGAATGACTTCGAGACGTCCGTGACACTCAGTACAGAAGCCAAAACACCCTCCCTTCTGTTTTGCGGCAAAATGCAGCGGCGGTTTCTCTCAATCAAATGAGATAACCTCAGGCTAAAGATGAGCTGTCGGTCCGGGCAGGTTCAGTCCGACACAGGCCTTCCGCCTCGGGCGACTGCGGGACGAGAGAGCCATGTTCGCGGACAGGGGCATTGGGCCTCAGCCGCCATTCAGCCAGTGGTTCAGCTTGGCTGAATTCTGTGCCAGCCAATGCCGGGCCGCCTCGTCGGCGCTCATCCCGTCCACATTGACAAAGTAATCCATCTCGGTGATCGCATCGACGCCGATGGAAATGCGCTCGATCGTCTCGATGGTATCAGCCGGCGCGCGCGCCACGAAATCATTGTGTGCAGTGATCCGACCGGTATCAATCCCACCCATGCACAGGCTGGGTTCGTCAATCTTGCGTAATTTGTACTTCTTGTTCAGGAACTGTGGCTGCCACAACGGGCAGACAAACCACTCGCCCGCATCATAAGCGCCCGAGATGCTGGCGATCCATTCAGCATCCGTTCCCGGTTCGACATGATAGCCATGTTTGTCCAGATCATATTCTGCAATCACATTCTGCGACCGCTGCGTGACGCCCGTGGCCGCACCAATGCCGCGGACCACCTGTCGCATTTTGGCCTTCACCTCTGGTTTTTTCAGATCTTTGACAGATGAAACCACATCCTGCGGGATGTAATCAGGCACCGCCCAGAAGGATTCACCGCCTTCGAACCCGGTTCCCAGCGGTGTGATGACGTCTTTGTATTTTTCCCAGAAGACGCTGTGCGAGTAAGGAATCCATGTTGCCACGAATACGTCAATCTTGCCTGCTCCCAGTTCAGGATACACATCCTGGTGTGCACCCTGACGCAACTCGATCTCGTGCCCTTTCCGCACCAGCACCTCTTTTACTAGCGCCGCCTGCACGGCGTAAAAACTGAGATTCAACTGGCCCAGGGTGATTTTTTGTTTTTGCGAGTTCATAGACTACTCCGGTATTGAATTGGTGTTTTACTTTGCGATGCCCTGCAGGCGTTCCGAACGCCGCCTCAGCAGTTCGGCCACAGTCAACAGCGCAACTGAAAACAGTACGAGGATTGTGGCCACGGCCAGAATTGTCGGACTGATCTGCTCACGAATGCCCGACCACATCTGACGCGGAACAGTGCGCTGCTCGATGTCGCCGATGAACAACATGGCCACCACATCGTCGAAGGAGGTGACAAAGGCGAACAGCCCGCCGGAAATCATACCCGGCATAATCAACGGCATGATCACCTTGCGAAATGCCGTCCACGGCGTCGCCCCCAGGCTCAGCGCCGCACGGGTCAGGTTGTGATCGAAGCCAGACAGCGTCGCGGTCACAGTGATGACCACAAAGGGTACGCCAAGGGTGGCGTGGGCCACGATCACGCCAACGTAGGATTTGGCGATCCCGATGCTGGCGTAGAAGAAATACATTCCCGTCGCCGTAACAATGATCGGTACGATCATCGGCGAAATTAGAAAGCCTGTGATGGCCGCACGAAACGGCATCTCGGGCTTGCTTAGTCCTAGTGCCGCCAGCGTCCCCAGGGCCGTCGCAATCAAGGCCGAGACGATGCCGATGTAAAAGCTGTTCTTGATCGCGCGGATCCATTGGGCGTTGTTCCACATGTCCCACAGCCACCCTTCGGCATAAGTGGCCTCTGGATCGCTCATGCCAAGGGTCACGATGTTTTCGTACCACCGCGTGGAAAATGCCTCAGGCTCCAGCGCCAGCATTCCCGGAGTGAACGAGAAGTAAGGTTCAACATTGAACGACAGCGGAGCGACGATCAGCAGCGGGGCAATCAGAAAGACAAAGATCAGCCCGCAGATGCCCCTAAAGCCATAATGCCAGGCCCGTTGCAAAGGTGTTTTGTAAGGAGGAAGCGCCATCAAAGATCACCCCAGTTTGAGCTTGTCGACACCGACAAGCTTGTTGAACAGCCAATAAAGGATCAGGATGATTGACAGCAGGTTCGTCGACAACGCCGCGGCAAGCCCCCAGTTCAGGCTACGTTGCACATGCAGCGCGATGAAATTCGAAATCAACTGCCCGTCAGATCCGCCAACCAACGCTGGCGTGATGTAGAAACCGATCGACAGGATGAACACCAATAGGCACCCCGCCGCTATACCGGGTTTGGTTTGAGGCAGATACACCTTGAAGAATGCGATGCTAGGTGATGCCCCAAGCGATTCAGCCGCCCGCACATAGGTTGGCGAAATCATCTTCATCACGCTGTAAAGCGGCAAGATCGAGAACGGCAGCAGTATGTGAGTCATCGCGATGACCGTGCCGGTCGCGTTGTAGATCAGCTGCAATCGTTGTTCGTTTCCGATCAGGCCAAGAAAGACAAAGATGTCATTGATCACACCTTGGCTTTGCAACAGCGCCAGCCACGCGGTTGTGCGCACCAGCAGCGCCGTCCAAAAGGGCAACAGCACCAGGATCATCAAAAGGTTGGCGTATTTCGCCGGGATCGAGGCCAGCAGATAAGCAACCGGAAACCCAAGCAGCAAGCATAGTGAGGTGATCAGCACGCTCAGGATCAGCGTTCGCACAAACAGTGTCACATAGATCTGTCGTTCGGGTTCGACGGGCACGATGTTACCTTCGACGTCCCGTTCCAGATCCAGTGCGGCAAGGTAGAAATCAGGCGTCACAGGTGCGACAGCGCGGCGGATCGAGACCCAGATCACGGGGTCCTGCCAGGCCGGATTGGCGTCGGCCAGCGCCTCAAGATACGGTGCCTGAAACGATTTGGCCTTGCGGGCTGTTCCGGTGATCACGCTGCGCGATCCGGGCAGCGAGTAGTTCACCCGTGTGGCAACCTTGCCGATGGTGCGGTTCGCCCGCGCTTCGACCATATCGGCAACCAGCGCTGCTGCGAGTTCTTCAGGGGGCAGCTCGGATCCGCTCCAATCGGCCATGGCCTGAGCTGAGCGGGGCAGGATGTTGGCACCGTCTCCATTCTGAACGCTCAGGCGCGCCATTTGCATCATCGGCAGAGCAAAGGCGACGAAAACGAACAGAAACAGGGGCAAGACGTATAAAAACGCATTGATCCGCTTGCGCCGCATCGCTTTGGCCAGACCGGCCTTTAACGTCTCGGAGTCTTCAGTTGGCACCGCAATAGTGTCTTGGTTCTGGGCGAGTGTCGTCATTGCACAACGTCTTGTTAGAAGATGGCATCAGACCGGGGGCCCGAAACGGGCTGATGTCCGGTCTGATGATTTGGTTGTGGTGGTGGCGCTTATTGTGCTGCGAGCCAGGTGTTGAACCGCTCGGTCAGTTCCACCACATGATCGGCCCAGAACGCTGCGTCTGTCTGACGGGCGCGCGTCAGGTTATCCGGCGCTGTCGGCATGTGCGACGCCATCGCGATTCCCGTTTCCGCATGGGTCGTGATCAGCGGGTTCGACGATTTCCGGGCCGGGCCATAGGAAATCCAGCGCGCCTGTTCGGCCAGTTGTTCGGTGCTGGTGGCATATTTCAGAAACTCAAGCGCAAGCTCTTTGTTAGGTGCACCTTTTGGAATGACCCAGAGGTCCAGATCCCAGATCTGACCATCCCAAACGATTTCGAAGGGTTTGTTTTCAACTACCTGAGCGTTGAAAATGCGCCCGTTCCAAGCCATCGACATCACAACTTCACCATCGGCCAGCAACTGGAGCGGTTGCGCGCCGGTTTCCCACCAGATGATATCATCCTTGATTGTATCCAGCTTGGCAAAGGCACGATCCTGCCCGTCCTTCGTGGCTAGCACCTCGTAAACCTGCTCGGGCTCGACACCATCGGCGATCAGGGCGAATTCCAGTGTCGCCTTGGCGATCTTGCGCAGACCACGCTTACCGGGGAATTTTTCGAGGTCAAAGAAATCCTCGGCCGTCGAAGGCGCCTGATGCGGGAACCGGGTCCGGTCGTAGGAATAGATATTGGTCCAGATGACTGACGCGACAGCGCATTCATGTAACGTGCCTGGCAGAAAATCCTCGGTTGCGGGGGTGCCATCCGGCGCAGCGGGCAATTGCGAATGGTCGATGATTTCGGTCAGGCCCTCGTCGCACAGCAACAGCGCTTCGGCCAGTTCGGTATCCACCAGATCCCAGGTCACCTTGCCGGATTCCACCTGCGAGCGGATGACACCGATGTTGCCGTCATAATCTTCCGAGCGGATCGTGACGTCAGTCTTGGCGGCAAAGGACTTGTGATGCGCTTCGACCTGGCTTTTGGTGTAGGCCCCGCCCCAGGACACGACAGTCAACTCGCCTTCTGCAGACGCGCCGGTCGATAGCAAAACGCCCACGGCGCTGGCCAGCAGCGATTTTTTCAGGTTCATTTTCATGTTTCTCTCTCCCTTTTGGTTGTTGGATTTAGTCAGGCGTCAAGTGCGTGGCAGTCTCCTACGCGCCAGCCGATTTCGATGGTTGTTCCGGTGCCAAAAGTCGGGTGTTCCTCGGCATTCGGGATCTTCAGGATGAAGTCGTCCGATCCGCAGGTGCTCAGCCGCAAGCGCAGGTGATCGCCGAGATAGATCAGCTCTTCCACACGGGCGGCGACCACGTTGAATTCGGGATTATGCGGAGGGTTCACGACAACCCGTTCGGGACGGATCGACAGCAAGGTTCCGGACCCTTTGACCCCGACATTGACTGGCACGGCCTGCACCGTTGCCCCGCCATCCAGCGCCACAGCACATTGCGTATCGCCGACTTCCCTCAGAGTCCCGGACAGCTTGTTGTTTTCCCCGATGAACTGCGCGACAAAGCTGGTCTGCGGGCGTTCGTACAGTTCAGTCGGGGTGGACAGTTGCTGAACGATGCCGTTGTTGAACACGGCAATTCGGTCAGACATGGTCAACGCTTCGGACTGATCGTGGGTGACATAAACAATGATCACGCCAAGCCGTTCGTGAATGTGTTTGATCTCGTATTGCATCTGCTCTCGCAGCTGCTTGTCCAGGGCGCCCAGGGGTTCGTCCATCAGCACCAGTTCAGGTTCGAACACCAGTGCCCGGGCCACGGCGACACGCTGTTGCTGGCCACCCGACAGCTGGGCGGGCCGCCGTTCGCCGAATGCCGAGAGTTCTACCAGATCCAGCGCCCTGCGGACCTTGGCCGTGATCTCGTCCTTGGTGAATTTGCGCACCGCCAGCGGAAAGGCCAGGTTTTCAAAGATCGTCATATGCGGAAACAGCGCATAGTTCTGGAACACCATGCCAATCCCGCGTTTGTGCGGCGGGATCAGGTTGATCGACCGGCCGTCGATCAGGATGTTGCCCGAGGTCGTTGATTCAAACCCCGCCAGCATCATCAGGCTGGTAGTCTTGCCCGAGCCGGACGGCCCCAGCATCGTCAGGAACTCACCCCTGACGATGTCCAGGTTCAGGTTTTTCACAACCAGCGTTTCGCCGTCATAGGTCTTTTGCACCCGGTCAAACTGAACAAAGCCCTGCTCGGTCCCCGAGGGGTCGACGGAGCGGGTTTGCGCGAGGGATTCCAACATCTCAGGCATGCTCCTCTTCCAGCGCGGCAGCGATCCACGCATTCACCCGCGCGGCGTTCTGATCGACCCATTCCTGCGCGGCGTGATCTGGGGTCAGGCCATCCGTGACCACGCGGCGGTCAAGTTTGGTGATGGTCGCAATGCCCAGGTTGATCTGCCCCAGCAGCCGGTGAGCCCAGATCGGGGTGTGGTCCAGAAAATCGGTATTGGCCGTGATCCAGCCGGTGTCGTTCGGACCCATGCTTTGTTTTGGATCGGCAAGCCGCCGAAGCGAGACCTGATCGTTCAGGAAACAGGGTTGCCAAATGGCAATCGCGAACTTCCGACGCGCCTCATACGCGCTTAGCGTATGTGCCACCCAATCCGCTTCCTCACGCGCGTCGATCTCGAACCCGGCCTCACTCAGGCCATAGGCCTCCAACGCTGCAAGCGCGCGATTGGTCAAGACTGCACCGCCGGGGCCGACAGAGACGATCTTCTGTTCGAACCCGGCATCGCGCAGGTCGGTGATCGCAGCCACCTCATACTCGGACACATAGTCGGGCACCGCCAGAAAGAACGCACCGCCCTCAAAGATAGCGCCCATCCGGCGCGCGCTGTGCTGCACGGTCTCCCAGAACTCGGCGTGCCCGCTTGGCTGCCAGCTGGCAACGAACACGTCAATCTCGCCAGAGCCGAGCTTGGGATAAATTGTCTCGTGAAATTCGCGAACGAATGAGATGTCTGCGCCAGCCCGCTTCAAGATGGCCCCAACAACAGCGCCTTGCACCGCATAGAACGAAAGGGGCGGCGAACCGATCACGACGTTGGTTTTTTTCACAATATGTCCTCCGAACCGGCCCACTGCTCCTGGCGTGCCGCGTTGGAGAAACTCTATCGAGAGGCTTGCCGCATCGACAAATTAGCTTCGCTCACCTGATGGATAAGTAGCCAGCAAGGCATTGTCACATAATGGTTATTTGACAAACCAGCAGCGTGACGGTGCGGGTGGGCAAGATTTCGGCAGGTACCCAGCCGGGGGTGTTAATTGGAACTCACGGTAAAACCGAATGTAGGGGGCCTGTCCCTTGCACAGTCAATTGGGCCGTGTCGGAATCACACTCAATCCCGGATGTCGGGCGTGTCCTGGGGGCCTTCGAAAAACGCCGCCCAACAGGGCTTTCGCGGAACTCATCGACCTCATCCAGCAACCAGTCCTGGAACACCTGCACCTTCTTGCGTTCGGCATTCAGTTTCGGACAGACCAGATAGTAGCTCTTGTTTTTCATAGGGCTACCGAAGGGTACCACCAATGATCCTTCTTCGATGTTGCGCGCCGCCGAAATCATGCTGACCAGGGCAACCCCGTGTCCGTCAAGGGCAGCCTGCAGGCACATCTGTTCGTCGCTGTAGGTCGCTACAATGTTGTTAGGAGAGGATGTGACGCCAACCCCCGCAAGCCATCCGTTCCAGTCGGGGTCGATCTCGGAAAAACCGCCCCATTCATAGCTGATCAGAGGCTGGTCGATCAGGCCTCCCGGATCGCCGGGGGCCAGCGGGAAATCCGGCGCGCAAACGGGTGCCACGAAATCGTCGAGAACCCAGGCCGAATGCAGATCCGGGTAGTCCCCGAACCCATAGCGAATGGCCACATCAATTTGCAACCGCTGGAAATCCACCGGATCATCCGAGCTGTAGAGGCGAACGGACAGATTCGGGTTTGCCTTTTTGAACCCAGGCAGTCGCGGGCTGAGCCAAGTGTTTGCAAAGGATCTGGTGGTCGACACCACCAGTTCGCCCTCCAGATCATCCAGCCCCAGCGCGACGGACCCCGCCGTCAGCCTGTCAAAGGCCTCGTGCACGAACGGCGCATAGACCGCACCTTCGGCGGTCAGCGTCAGCGACCGCGTCAGCCGGTGAAACAGCTTGACGCCAAACTGGTCCTCCAGCGCCTTGACGTGATGGCTGATCGCGGTCGGCGTCACGCAAAGCTCTTCGGCGGCCAGCTTGAAGCTCAAGTGTCGTGCTGCGGCGTCAAACGCCCTGAGGCTGTTCAGCGGAGGAAGACGGGTCACGGTTAATAGCCTGAGTTGTATCCTTCAGAAATTGCAGTTCTGCGGGTTTCCGAGATCAGGGGTCGCCAGATCACACCGCCTGCCCGACAATCTTACCTTTGCTTTTTTCCGACACAAAGACACTTTATCCAACAACCCCGTCCGTCCCGTCCCCATTGCCCATAAGCCAAGCCAACAGCGACTCCGCGTTCGACGCCATCATGGGCGCGTCCGGGGCATTGTCGTCGAAACCGGGCTCGGGCAAAAGGCATTCGATCTGATCGTCATTCACAACCATGGCATACCGCCAGCTACGCAATCCCATGCCGTCGGCGGTGTATTCCACCAACATGCCCATCTTGCGGGTGAAATCCGCGTTGCCGTCTGGGATGAACTGAACCTTTTCGATCCCCAGCGCCTTGCCCCATCGGAACATGACAAAGGCGTCATTTACTGACAGGCAATAGACTTCATCAATGCCTTGTGCGCGGATGTCATCATAAAGCGCCTCGAACCCCGGCAGGTGTTCATCGGAACAGATGGGCGAAAACGCCGCCGGGACAGCAAAGATCACGATCCGGCGGCCCGCGCACAGCTCCTGCGCCGTGATATTGCGCCATTCAAACGGGTTTTCCAGTCTGGGGTTGTCAACGCGGACCCGCGTCTGAAACGTTGCGGGTGGAAGATCTGCGCGCATCTTGGGGCTCCTGTAGGAAAGGGGTTTGCTGGCCGCTCAGTCCGATTTGTCGAGCGCGCCAACCATTTTCAAAAGGTCGCCGAACCGGGCGACGGTCAGGAACAGCCCCACCGCTGCCAGAACCGCAAAGACCGACACCGCCGCCATCGCGGGCGAATAGCCATAGCGTAGCGAGTTCACCACTTTGATCGGCAGCGTTTCGACCGTGAACCCAGCCACCATGAAGGCGATGATGTATTCATTCATGCTGAGCACAAAGCAAAAGGCCGAGGCGCCAAAGAGGAACGGCAGGATCAGTGGCAGGATCACCGTGCGGAAAATCGCGCCTTCGCTTGCCCCGAAGGAAGAGGCCGCGTCCAGATAGGCATCGTCGATGGTTTCCAGCCCCAGTGAGATCATCATCAGCGGGATGGTCACCAGAAACACCGAATGTGAGATTGTGGTGGCCCAGAACGACCCATAGCCGCCGATCTCGGACCAGAAGATCAGGAACCCCAGCGCCGACGTCACGGGCGGCAGCATAAAGGGCACCAGCCCAAGGCCAAACAACGCCTTGGCAAACAGCACCCCATGCCGCCACAGCATAAAGCTGATCGGCAGGGCAATGGCGACCGCCACGATTGTGGCGATTGCGGCCACCATCAGGCTGATGCCAATGGGGTCGAGCCATTCAGAACTGCCAAGGACATCTTTGTACCAATCCAGCGTGAGACCGCGTGGCGGGAAGTACAGCCGTTTCTTTTCGTTGAACGACACGCCCGCGACCACGATGAAGGGCAGCATCAAAAACAGCGCAATCACAAAGACATAGAGTTTGCCAAGTCGGGTATGCATGGATCAGACCTCGGTCTTTTTGGTCAGCTTGCCGACGCCGATGATCAGGGCAAAGCAGATGATGCACAGGAACACGGACATGGCGGCGGCAAAGGGGATGTTGGATTTGTAAATCGCCTGATCGGTGATCAGCACCGACAGGGTCCAATCCGCTGGTCGGCCCAACATCTGCGGAAACAGGTAGGCTCCCAGCGCAAACACAAAGACCAAAACCAGCGCCGAAATGATCGTGCCGCGCAGCGCCGGGATCACTACGGTGAAAAAGGCGCGGATCGGGCCTGCGCCCAGAGTCGCGGCAGCCTCGGGCAAGCTGCGGTCAAAGCGCGAGATTGGTGGGTAGATTGTCAGTACCGCAAAGGGGAAACAGAAATGCAGCATGGCGATCATGATGGCGATGCGGCTGGGGTAGTAGGATATGGGCCGGTCCAGAACGCCCAGCCACACCAGCACATTCGACACCCCTGCCGTGCGCGACAGAAGGATGGTCCAGCTAAAGCCCAAAATGACCTCGGACAGGGTCAGGATGCACAAAAGCAGGATGACGATAGGCACCTGAATGCCCCGCCGCATCCGCGACGTCAGATAGGTGAACGGCACCGCAAGGCTGACGCAGACCACTGAAATCACGGCACATAAGGTCAGCGACCGCGCCAGCGCTGTCAGGAAGACCGGATCAAAAAAGGCGGCATAGTTGGTAAACACGAAATCGGGCTCATAAAACCCGTCCGGCACCCGGTAATAAAAGCTGACCGCCCCCATGATCAGGAACGGGTAGAGGAAGAAGACCAGCAGCATGATCCCCGGCGGTATGAGGATCAGGGTCTTGTGATCCACGCCGCGGAACCAGGGCATGGGGCGGGGAACGGTGGCGTCTTGCGTTGCCATCAACCTAAGCCCGGATCAGATGCGCGGTTTCGGGGATATGCAGCCGCATCTTATCACCGACGCTATAGCCCAGCGGCTGGCCCGATGACTCCTTGACCAGAAACTCATGGGCCCCTGCCCTTGCCTGCACTTCGATCTCGGATCCCAGATCGCGGATCAGGCTGACATCTACGTCAATCGCATTGGGTGTCTGGTCCGAATGCGTCGCCAGTCGCAACTGTTCGGGACGCAGGCACAACAGGCTCGGCGTCAGATCCCGGCTGATCCAGTCGGGCGCGGTCACCTTCAGGCTCTGGCCGTTGAATTCAAACGTCCCATCACTGCAGGCGATCCCCTCAACCAGGGTCGAACTGCCGACAAAATCCGCCACAAAGGGCGTGGCCGGTTTGCGATAGATCTCCAGTGGGGATCCCACCTGCTGAATCTCACCGTGATCAATCACCACAACCACATCCGACATAGTCATCGCCTCGCGCTGATCATGGGTGACGACGATGGTGGTGATGCCCAGGGTCTGCTGCAGGTCGCACAGTTCTGTCTGCATATGTTCGCGCAGCTTGGCATCCAGTGCCGATAGTGGTTCGTCCAGCAGAAACAGACGCGGCTCCATTGCCAGCGCGCGGGCGATGGACACGCGTTGTTGCTGCCCGCCCGACAGCTGTTTGATCGACCGGTTCGCGATATGGGGCAGTTTGATCAGTTCCAACAGCTCTTCGGCGCGAGCGCGACGTTCGGCCTTGGGTCGTCTTTGCAATTTCAAACCGTACGAGATGTTTTCCCACACGTTCAGATGCGGAAACAGGGCATAATTCTGAAACACCATGCCCACGTTGCGTTTATAGGCGGGCAGTCTGGTAACATCCTCGCCGTCGAACCGAACGGTGCCTTCGGTGGTGTCGTCCAGGCCGGCCACCAACCTGAACATAGTGCTTTTGCCACTGCCCGAGGGCCCAAGAAAGGTGATCATCTTACCCGAAGGCAGATTGAGGTTGATGTCTTTAAGCGCTTCGAAATTGCCAAACCGTTTCCAGACATTTTCCAGGGTCAGAGTGGTCATAGTCTTGGGCCTTCGTCAGATCAGGATATCGCGCGCGAAAACTCGGTCGCGGTCCAATCGCCCCAATCGGTATAGAGGTGATAGGCAGGCGCAATCGTGTCCTTGCTGGTCGAGACCTGATCCCATTCCTCATCGGTCAGGTCGGTGGTGTCCTTGGGCACAACCGGGCCACCGCCCAGATTACGCGCCAGCAGCGCCTGTACAGGTGGATCCAGCGTATAGTTCAGGAACTCATGCGCCTGATCGCGCAGGGCGGTGCCTTTGGAAATGCCCCAATAGGCCGGGTTCTTGACGGCGCCTTCCTTGGGGAAGATGCGATCAATCTCGATCCCTTCGGCCTGGGCCACGGTGGCCACGTCGTTGTAATAGATGCCAATCGGCAGCTCGCCGGTTTCCAGACCGTTCTGGAACTGCGCCTCGTCGCGATACCACAGGGCGACGGTGTCTTTCAGCTCGCTCACTTTGGCCAGCACTTCCAGCACGCCTTCCTTGGTTTGCAGGATATCGGGTCCGCCAAAATAGGTCGCCGCGGTGATGTCGATGATGTTCGATATCTCGGGCTGGGCCATCACGCCCGCCAGACCCGCATTGGCCGGGTTCCACAGCTCGGTCCAGCTGGTGGGGGCTTCGGGGAAATCCTCTTGCAGGGTGACCAGGATGTTGAAGTAGAAGAACCACGCCACGCCATTGGGATTGCCATCCTTGCTTTGGCTCAGGCCCTGCACTTCGGGCAGGTATTTGGCGTTGGGGATGCGGGACATGTCCAGCTCTTCGATGATGCCGGCATTGGTGGCGCGCACCATCGGGATCGGGATCAGGGCCGAGACATCCAGCGGTACGTTGCCCGCCCGGATCGCCTGCGCCAGCTGCACCACCTGCGCGTCACCATTGGGGGTACCGATGGATTGCACCTCGATCCCCGTGGCGGCAGTGAATTCGGGGTACAGCTTGTCGGCCAGAACCTCTTCGAAAAACCCGCCCCAGGAACCGATCTTGAGCGGCTCGGCGGCGGCATGGACAGCTGGCGCGTAGAGGCCGGACGCGCCAGCCAGCACTCCTGTCGCTGCCGAGGTCTTCAGGAATTGACGACGATTGAACCGGTTTTTTCCGCTTGGCATTTTTTCCTCCCTTGTCGTTGCCCAAAGCATGAAACAGGGGGGGCTTTACGCTCAATTGATAAGAACTCAGTCCGGGGATGAGGTATTCTTGCGCTTAAAAACCGAGGGCTGCGCCGTCATAATCTCCCACAGAAAAGGGGCACACCGATTGGCGTGCCCCTGAAATTTGATATTTTTCTGTACGTTACGCAACCAATTCGCTGGCCGCCTGCTTTGTGCGCTTCTGTGCGGCCGCGACTGAGTCTTCAAAGCGTTTGTCTCCGAATTCCTGATATTCGATCGCAATGGTTTCCATCTCTTTCGCGTCAGCGCCAAGGTAGTGCGCGCTTGCAAGGATGGCGGGGTCCAGCCCGTTCAGATGCGCGCGCTCTCCGCCTTCGGCAAAGCCGAATTCCCCGCGTGAGGACAGTACCACCAGCTTTTTGCCGGTCAGGATCGGTTCGATGGGGGTGTCGCCGCGCGCGAGATCAAAGCTGAAGGTGACTCCCACACGGGCGATCAGATCGAACCATGCCTTGAGCGATGCGGGCATGGAATAGTTGTACATAGGCGCGCACAGCGCGATCACGTCGGCGGCCTTGATTTCTTCGATCATGGCGTCGGACTCGGCCAGTGCCCGCTTTTGCGCCCCGGTCAGCTCACCCGGGTCGGTAAAGGCAGCCGCGATCCAGTCTTCGTTGATGATTGCGGGCGGGTTCAGGCCCACGTCACGATGGGTCACGGTGCCGCCACCTGAGGTGGTCCAGCTTTCCTCAAAGGTCTGCGCCAGCTCACGTGTGAGGGATCGATTTTCGCGTGCACTGGAATGCACGACTAGCAGTTTTTTTGACATGTCAAGGGTCTCCAATTGGTGTCAGGGGGTGTCAGATTTCAAATCGGTCGGCGCTCAGGCCGGTTGCGGCGAATGCTTCTGGGATAGATGGAAGAATATCCCAAGCCTGCGCCGCGATAGCCCAGCCATCGGGGTTTTTGACCAGCAGAAAGGCACTGATATCTTCGGTCACTTCGCTGCGGTTTTCGTGCATCTCGCACCCCGCCATCGCCACGGCCACATTCCCGGTCACCCAGATGTGCAGACCGACGCCTTTTTCCTGGAACACCGGGATGCGTCCGCTGTCGCGCAGGCTTGCCATACGGTTCCCGAAATCCTCGGCGGATTGGGCTTTTGCCGGCCGTGCGGATGCAAACAGTCGAGCGTCCGGCAAATAGGCTGCCGCCAACGCCTCGGTGTCCGGTGGAGTTGTTTCATCCCAGCACAGGGCGCGGAATTGGCGGGCGATCAAAGCGGCGATTTCCGCTTTGTCGCGGGTAACGTGATCTTCTGCGGTCATGCGAACACCTTTGATTTCAATGAAAATAGAACCGGAGCGATACGTTCTGCACAGACCAGAACAGTGTCGTCATCCTTTGGCACACCACACAGTGTTATCGAGTGGCCCGGCCTGCGCCCCTTTGCGGGCATTGCCAAGGACGGCATATCCAGAAACGCCCCCATCATGGTCAGACTCAGCGCGCGCGCGTTTTCCTTGGCAAAGCGATCTGCATCAGTGGCAACCATAGCCAATTGAACAGGCAGCGCGGGCACGGTTGGCAACATCATCAGCGCCCCCTCCAATTCGGCATCGATCTGCACAATCAGGTCTTTGCGCGCCGCCCTCAGCGTTGTGCGGCTTTCAGGGTCCAACAGCAGGCCCTGTTGCAATCTACGCCGGATGTTCGGGTCCAGTGCCGGATTGTCCAATCGTGTGTAGGCCGACAGGGTTTCGGGGGCTTCGGACGCCACCAATGTGCCCAAGCGCGCAAACAGGTCGCGGACGTTCGCCAGGGCCGCGACGGGGCGGACGTCAACCTGCCAGCCCTGCAAGCGCAGCGCAGATTTGGCCTCATCCATCAGGGTCTTGATTTCGGGATCAACGGGGCCGAGGCTTACGGCGTCAGGGACGACGATCCGGTCAATCCGCCGGGCATTCTGGTCTGTGCTGCGACGCAGCACTGTGTCTAATAGCCGTAGTCCCGCCAGATCACGCGCCATTGGCCCGGGCGTATCCAAAGAGCGCGACAGCGGCAGGATCCCATCATCCTCATACCGCCCCATCGTTGGGCGAAACCCGTAGATCCCCTGATAGGCTGCCGGAACCCGGGTTGACCCTGACGTATCCGTTCCAACGCCCAGATCGGCAATTCCCAGTGCAATCGCCGTGGCGCAACCGCTGGAGGACCCACCCGGAACCAGCGACGCATCCCATGCGTTCAGCGGAGTTCCGAAATGCGGGTTCAAGCCAAGCCCGCTAAAGGCGAATTCAGACATGTTGGCATGGCCCATCGGCAAACCGCCTGCATCGACCAGCCGCTGAACCAGAGGGGCGTTCCGGGCTGCGGGTTCAGGTATGAAGCTCCGTGTACCTGCCGTTGTTGGCATGCCGATTATGTCGATATTACCCTTGATAGCCACCACGGCTCCTTGCAAGGGACCGATGTCCTGGCCTTGGCTGACACGGGCGTCAAAACTGTGGGCAAGCTTGTGCAGCCACGCATCATTGCGCGCACAAAAAACATGCGCAGCCGACGGATGATCGGCGCATCCAAGCGCATGTGCCAGGCCAGTGACAACAGACATCAGAACAAGACGGGTTTGGTATAATAGGGCAGGTCTTCCACTCGAACTGCAGCTGGATCTTTTGCCGCTTCGGAACGAACATGCGCGGCAATCTCATGCATTGGCGCAAACCAGACGTCGCCACGTTCCAGAATGGCTTCCAGCCACTGCTCGACCTGACGCCACCGCGCCAGACGACCGGTCAGGAAGGGGTGCCAAATGGCCAGCCAGAAACCTCCCGCCTCATATTGCGCTTCGAATTCTTCCCAAAACCCCTCCAAACCCTGACTGGGTCCGGCAACAGGCATCATGTATCCGATTTCATCGTAATGGGCGAAAGGCGGCCAGTCATCCGTGCCCCAATGCACCGGCAGTTCCACCAATGAACCCTGATCTGTCTTCATCAGATACGGGATGTCGTCCGCCATCAGCGAGCTTTCGTACTCGAACCCATGCTCGATCATCAGATCGATCACAATCTGGTTTACGTTGTAGACCGGCGCTCGATAGCCCTTGGGCGTGTTGCCGATGACACGTTTGTGGCTCTCAAGTGTGCGCTCGAACCACTCGCGCTGCTCGGCTGGGCCATGGCTGGTCGGGTCTTCGTGCAGATAGCCGTGATGGCCAATTTCATGACCATCCTTCAGGATCATTTCCATCGCGTCCGGGTATTGCTCGACCACCCAGCCAGGGACAAAGAACGATTGTTTCAGGCCAAACTTCCGATAGGTCTCAAGAATACGAGGGATCGCAACGGTTGGGCCGTAACGCCCCATCGAGATCGGGTACAGCCGATCATGCCCATCAATGGGGCGCGAGATATGAATCAGGCTGTCAGCATCGATATCAAAGCTGATCGCACAGGCGCAGCGTGCGCCGTTGGGCCATTTGATCGGATTGCGGATCATGATGTTTCCTTTCCTGTCAGTTGCCGCCGGCGCTGTAGCGCAGCACGGGAGCGGGCGTCGCAGGCCTCCGCATCGCAGCGCCTTCCCAGCGCGCGTACCATCGCAAAAGATGCGGTCTCAGCTGGGCCGCCAGCGCCCGCGCGCTTCCACCCGGAGGGGCTGCCGACAGCTCCTGCCGAAGCCGCTCCAGCACCAGTTCTTCGTCCACCTGGGCAGGCCGGCCATCCGCGACTGCAAGCTTCCCGTCCACAATCACGGTGCGCACGTCCTCGGCCCGCGCCCGCGCCACAATCAGCTCAATCGGGTCAACACCCGGCGCGCACCATGGCGCCATCGGGCGCGCCATGTCGATCACAACCGCGTCGGCACAGAACCCAGGCCTCAGCTGGCCCAGATCATCCGCGCGTCCCATCAGGCGCGCGCCGCCCAGCGTCGCCATAGCAAAGACATCTCGTGTCGACAGGGTCGCCGCCGTGGAATGCGGTGGCGTGTTGAGTGCCAGTCCTAGGCGCATTTCGGCAAAGATGTCTTCGGCCCCGCCCAGCGTGGTACCATCCATCCCCAGAGCCAATGCAACGCCCCGGGCCTGCATCTCGGCCGCCGGCGCAACCCCCGAGCGCAGACGCAGGTTCGAGCCGGGATTGTGACTGACCTGCGCGCCGCTTGCCGCGATTTCCGCGATGTCGTCCTGAACGGCCCAGACCACATGCGCCATCGACAGCCGTTCGCCCAAAAACCCGATATCTGCAAACCGCGTCATCAGTCGCTTGCCGTGGATCTTCTGGCTTTCCAACCCCTCGTAGTAGCTTTCCAGCGCGTGGGTCTGGATGCGTGTGTCCAGTCGTTCGGCCTCTTTGGCGATCTGCGCCAGAAGCGACTCGGGCGTCCATTGCGGCCCGGTCGGTCCGAACCAAAACTGCTGCATAGCGTCGCCTGACGGCACCAGCGCCTGCATCAGCTCCAGATAGTCCTGTTCGGACAGTCGCTTGCGCTCGGCCTCGCATTCCATGAGCGCGGCAAAGACATCCTGCGGCAGGCTTTGCAAAAATGCTGCCTCTTCGCCTGCACCGTGGACAATGCGGTTCTGCCAGCGTTCGCCTGGTGCAATCGCGGCGCGGATACCCACATCGCGATAAGCCTGGGCCTTTTCCTCCAGTCGGGCTAGACTCTGCGACAGGCTTGTCCCAGCCGAACACATGTCGACCACTGACGTTACGCCGGTTTTGATCAAACGCTGTGCGGCATGGGCTGTTGAAACATAGGGTGACAACCCCACCATGGACGGGGCCGCAAACATCCAGGACTCCAGAAAGTCATCCGCAATGCCCTGATTGGCCAGCTCGACTCCGTAGCAATGGTGATGGGCGTTGATCAGACCCGGAATCACCGCGCTGGTGTCGCCCCCGAACTCAGGCACACCGACATGGCGGGCGCGCATGTCATCGACAGGGCCAACCTCGATCACCCGCCCCTTTGACACGGCGACCGCGTGGTGGTGCAGCACTTCGGTCGGATCGGGGATGACCCATCGACCGGTCAGGAGCATGTCCGCCATGGCACCAATCCTCAGACTAGATCAACCCGAAATTCAAGGCGATCAGGGACCGTACCCTCGCCGTTCACCGGGGTTACATCCTGCGGACAGGCCGACATGACCGCGATCACATCCATTTCGGCCCGAAAGCGCATGTAATCGCCGGGTTTCGAGACAGGCGGAGCAAAGTACGTGCGCCCGTCCGGCTGAATCGGGACGTTCATCCAAAGATTAAAGGGCGCCGGAATGGCCGGGGCACGCAACCCTATGGCAATCAGAGCCTGCCGCAGGTTGTCGGCGCAATTATCGTGGTATTCCCCGACTCCGAGTTGACGGTAGCGCGCGTGGTCACAGGCCGCAATCACCGTATCATGAACCCCGGGCGAAGTATCCTCGGTGATCGTCATCAGCGACCGGCGAAGGTTCGACACTATTCCGTCTCCAACCTTTGGCATGATCGACAGGATCGAGGTATGCAAATGCTCCATCGAGCTGTATTCGTCCAGATCATCAGCATTGAATATCCAGAAGTCGCAAACCTGATACCCAACGGGGTTGGTTACCGTCAGGCTCTGTCCCTTGGAAACCCGCACGGCCCTGCCGCATCTTGCGGGGATTTCATAGGTCCTGCCCAACTTGGGCGTTCCGCCATCCGGCAAACCGATTTCAAGACTTTGATTGGTGCCATCGGGCTGTCCGGGGTCAAAGGAGGAATCCTTCATGGAGCAATCCTTGCTAAATAACTTGCTGCCCCTAATGACACACCATCCCAACGGCGGCGGAAACTGAGGAAATCTCAGGTCATGCTGAAGTTTAATTGCGCTGAGGGCCAAATCGAACTGAACTTTGGGACGTCGGGACTCGAGCCTATGGGTAGATGAATTTCACTCAACTTCGGGCTGACGATTCATCGTGTGACAAGTTGCTTTCCCTGCGGCTTAGCTTGCGAGAAGCGTGCAGGAGGACACCAATGAGCAACCAGGAACGAAACAAGGCGACCGTCGCCGACATCTACGCCACCTGCTGGAACAAGAATGACATACATCGTGTGGATGAGATCTTTGACGAAAACGTTCGTCACGGCCTTTTGCTGGATGGCTGGCCGTCGGGTCGTGATGGGTTCAAAAAGCTGGTGGCCTTCTGGCGCGAAGCCTTCCCTGACATCCACGAAGACGCGATCGACCTGGTGGCAGACGGCAACACCGTCATGTCCCGTTTCCGCCTGCGCGGCACCCATACCGGAGATTTCTACGGCATCCCGGGCACGGGCCGCAAAGTCGACATCTACGGCGCCGAGTGTTTCAAGTTCAACGAGAACGGCAAGGTCACCGATTACCTCTATCACGAAGACACGCTGGGCCTGTTTTTCCAGCTGGGCGTGATGCCTCTGCCCCATCTGAACATTGCCGGCGTTGACGGCGCCGAAAAACAGTAATTTCCAGCATTGGAGAACAACATGACTGCCTTGCCCAAGGACCTGCTGGACAAACTGCCCGGAGTCACCAGCGACGAAACCCTGTCAAACACCTATCTTGGCAACGTGGTCGAACTAGCCATCGTCACCGACGATCACGTAAAAACCATGGCAGGCCTGTGCCGGCTGGGCATCGGGCCCTGGGCGGTCTATACGTTTTCGCCCGAAAACGTGACCGACCAGACCTATCGCGGCGAACCCTGCGACTTCGCGCTCAAGGTCTGTTTCGCCAAATCCGGCAACATGATCTGGGAACTGATGGAGCCGCTATGGGGGCCGTCGATCTTTCGGGATTTTCTGGACAAGAACGGCACCGCCTTTCACCACGTCGCCTATGACTGCAACGATGCCCCGTGGGAGGAACGCCTTGCCGAGCTCGAAGCGCGGGGGTTCAAGATTGTGCAATCGGGCAAATGGAAGGGCAAGAATGCATTTGCCTTCTTTGAAACCGAAGACGCCACCGGCACCACATTCGAAACATACCACTTTCCCGAGGACTGGGATTACCCGGAACCGGAAAGCTGGTTCCCGTCACCTCCCCCGGGAGAAGTGACCTGGTAAGGCACACTCCCTGAACTGACGCGGCGCCGGTCTGACCGGTGCCGCGCTTTTTTCCAAGGATCGCAGCTTGCGGACATTAGACTTTTCAGATCAGACCGTCCTTGTCACCGGCGCCAGCAAGGGGATCGGCCATGGTGTGGCCCGGCTGTTTGCTGAAAGCGGGGCGGATGTGCATATCCTGGCACGGGGACCGGACACGCTGGACGCCGCCGCGCATCTGTCTGAACAGGTAGGTCGCAAGGTGGCTGGCTGGGTCTGTGACATTACCGATAGCCAGAACATCGACAGCGTGTTTTCCCAGCTGCCGAAACTGGACACATTCGTCGCCAACGCAGGCCTGGAACTGGTCACCCCGATCACCGACACCTCTGCCAAGGGCGAAGCCCGGTTCCGCGAGATAATCGACATCAACGTGATCGGCACCTACCTCAGCACCCGCGCCGCCGTGCCGTTGAAGAAAGAGGGCGGAAACATCTTCATCACTTCGTCTATCTGGGGTACGACAGCCGCGGCGGAACTGAACGCCTATGTCGCATCGAAACACGCGAATATCGGGTTCATGCGGGTTCTGGCGAAAGAGCTGGGGCCGCGCGGCATCCGCGTCAATGCGGTCTGCCCGGGCTGGGTGCTGACCGGCCCGGCCCGCGAAACCCTTCGCCAGATGGCGCAGGACAAGAACCTTTCCGAGGACCAGGTGGCCGAACAGATCAATGAAGGGCAATCCCTGCCCGGCATTCAGTCGCCAGAGGATGTGGCGCTCAGCTATCTGTACCTCGCCTCCCCGCTGGCACGCAACATCACGGGGCAAAAGATTAACGCAGACCGGGGCTCGATTCAGGGCTAGACTGTCCCGGACCTCCCGTTCAAAGGAAGCAAGAAATATGAGCCGCCTGCCAAATCTCAAAAGTATCCAGGCGTTCGAGGCCGTCGCCCGCCACCTGAGCTTCAAACATGCGGCCGATGAACTCTGCGTCACGCCAACGGCAGTGTCCCATCAGGTGAAATCCCTGGAAACGCACCTGGGGCTTCAACTTCTCAACCGATCCAACCGCTTTGTTTCGCTGACGCCCGATGGGATTATCTATGCTGAGCATGTTTCAAAGGCCTTTGAACATCTCACCGCCGGCACGGACGCGCTGGCCAAGGACGAAATTTCAGGAGACCTCACGATAACGGCGACCACGTCTTTTGCCTCTAACTGGCTCAGCCCGCGTCTTGCTCAGTTTGCCGAGCTTTACCCCAATCTGTCCGTCAGGATATTGGGCTGTGACGAGGTGACAGATTTCAAATCCGAACCGATCGACATCGCGATACGCTATGGATATGGCGACTATCCCGACATGCACTGCGCCTGGGTCCTGGACGACTACGTCGCACCGGTCTGTAACCCGGTGTTGGCCAACGACCTCAAGACCGCCGAAGACCTTTCAACCGCTCGGCTGATTCAGTACGAATGGTCCGGTTTTTCCGAAACCGACCCCAGCTGGGACAAATGGCTCAAGGAAAACGACACCCAGGTCGAAAGCTTTCGCCCTTTTGTCACCTACTCCGAGGAACACATGTGCCTGCTGACCGCAAGTGACGGGCACGGGGTTGGCCTGGTCAGCCTTATCGCGGCCGAACGCTATGTCCGGGACGGCAGGCTGGTGGTTCCTTACAATCACAAAATCAAGAACAAGAGCTATTACCTGGTCTGCCCCCATTCGGTCGCGCGGAAATCGAAAATCAAGGCCTTCCAGGACTGGCTGCTGGATCAGGCGGACCTGTTCCGGGAAGGCGAATTTGGCAGGGAATATTTCTCCTGAAACATCCGGGGTGGGGGCCGCCCTGTGCGTGCCCTCATGAGGGCACGCGGAACATGCTGAGGAACCTGGGATCAGGCCATCGCCGGGCGCACCGACTGGTCGTGCTGCAACTCTTCCATGTCGGAATAGCGGTCGCCAATCCGGTGATGCGGGCGCCCGCCGGTGGCGACGCCAATGGCGATCAGCACCTCGTCCGGTCGCCGTCTTTGAGAAGTGCTTCAACGTTGTCCATCGCCTGATGGCATTGCTGCTCGAATCCCGTATGGGTTTTGCCATCCGGAGAGACGCCGATTTGCCCTGACAAAAATAAAAACGACTGCGGAGCAGTGATCTGGGTGCCGTGCGCATAGATACCTTGATACTGTTCCGGTACAGCGCGCAGCGAGGCCAGAGCCAAACGGTTAATCATCTGAATTCCTTTGCGTGTTCGCAAATTTGCCGCCGAAAACTTGGGCGAAATCGAACATCAGCAACAACAAAACATCAGGGCCAGGCATCAATGTTTGTTTTGGCTCGCTCAGCTCTGATCGGTAATACTGACGATCCGACCGGCTTCAACACGAAAGGCAGATGCACCTCGGAATCGAAGCTGCTGCCCTGCTGTCCACCCATTTGGCAAATCAGCTGAAACCACCGCTGAATAGTCGATCTCAACCAAGGTAACAGCTTCGACCGTTATCATGTTTGTCACCGTTTGCTGACGGCTTTTAAACGCTTGCACGCCGGTAGCGGCCAAATCGGAAAAGGCTTGTTTCCCTGACGTTTCAACCGTGACGTCTCCGTCGACGATGTTTCGAAACACCACGTCATCATAAAGGTAGGTGATCATGCCGGCCACATCCATCTTGTTATAGGCCTCGATGTAGGCTGCAATTACTTCGGGAAGGTCACTCATACTATGTCTCGCGCAGCGCCGGATACCCGTACCGAGTTACCTTTTACATCATCCAACGACACATGGATCAAGGATGGGCTGCCCATGTCTTCACCCTGGCGGATCGTGAATTCACCCCCGTGTGGCCAGTTGCTATCACGCAAATACCCTGCAAAGGCTGCAGCTGCCGCGCCCGTTGCCGGGTCTTCCAGAACACCTCCCGAAGCGAATGCATTGCGCGCAATGAATGTCTGATCGGTTTCTATGAAGACAAGCATCGCAGTGACCAAATTATGATCGCGCATCACCTGCCGCCCCTTGTCGAGATCATATGTCATTCCAGCCAGTCGGGTTCGACTCTTTAGCGGCAGTACGACATGATCAGCACCACCATGGATATGAGCCGGGGCTAGGCGCGGATCGAGGTCATCCACCGTCAGATTGAAGAGCGTCAGGATATCGCTCGTTTCTGCGTCTGCCAGTGCGCGGCTTTTGGTTGGGGGTGATGACAGGGTGGCAACTACGCCGTCGGGTGTAGTGTCCGTATCCACCGTGATCGTTGCGTCATTCAGGGTCAGGGAATAGGTGCCGGCCCCACTATGTCGCCCGAGCGCGGCGCCCAGGGCAATTGTTGCATGGCCACAGAATGGAACCTCAGATTCAGGGGAGAAGTAACGAACACGCCAGCTCTTTTGTCCACTATCTTGTGCGACGGCAAACGCAGTCTCTGAATATCCGACCTCAGCCGCGACCCGGGCCATTTCCTCGACACTGGCTTCGCTTTCTAACAGTACCACACCTGCCGGATTTCCGCCTTCCGCTCCTTGGCTAAATGACGCAATACGCTGGATATCCATCTTTGTCTCCTTAGTTCTGCTTGCGGCAAACTATCGGAAAGACCTGGGAAATGTCCCAGCACTGATGAAGGACAAATTGAAAATCTTCTTTCACATCATTGCCCGGCTCTCTAAACTTCTTTCATGTCGAAAGAACTGGATCAAACAGACTGCCGAATCGTAGAGCTTCTCGATTCCTATGGCCGTACCAGCCTTGCAGATATTGGAAAAAACGTAGGTCTTTCCGGCCCCGCCGTCGGCGAACGCCTGCGCCGCCTTCAGGAAAGCGGTTATCTCACAGGCTTTGGTGCCCGGATCGATTTGCGACGTTTTGGCTATACAATCCAGGCTCTGGTCCGGATCAAACCAAGAAGTGGGCAGCTTCACATTGTAGAGAAGATGATCGAGGAGCAGCCTCGCTTTATTTCATGTGACAGGGTCACTGGCGATGATTGTTATGTCGCGCGACTGCTTTTGAAAGAGATCAGCGAACTCGACGATATCCTTCTGCCCTTCCACGACCGAGCTGAGACCAACACGTCCATCGTAAAATCTTCGATCTTCGAGCACAGATTGCCGCCCCTTGACCAGCCCTAGATCTCGGAACGGCTTTTGGCATCTACGAGCGCCAGTCCTTGGTCTTTGCTTCCAGCCATTTCCTGAACCGCCGTATCTTTTGCGAATTGCGGTGGCTCTCCGGGTAGACAAGCCAGTAGCCTGATCCATCTTCACAAGTCAGATTGAACGGTTGAATCAATCGCCCGCTTGCAAGCTCATCCTTGAAGAACGCGGGAGTCAGCATTGCGACGCCCTGGCCAGAAATGGCGGCGTTGGCTTCCAATACCTGCGGGCCGAAATGGTGGCGGACTTCGTCTGACAGTTCCGGCCTTGCCAATCCCGCCTCTGCAAACCAACGGTTCCACCATGGATCGGAGGGTGACAGGATGTGGAGGCGCATTAGGTCCTTGGGATCCTGAACGCCGCCGATGCTTTCAGCCAGATCCTTGCTCAACATTGGGGTAAAACGGGTTTGGATTAGAAGATGGCTCGATAGTCCACGCCAGTTGCCTTTGCCGCCGCGAATGGCGACGTCGAAACCACTGGAGACAAAATCGGTCAGGGTTTCACTCACTTCCACCCGCACCGCAATATTGGGATTTTCCACCTGAAACCCTCCTAAGTGCCGCGCAAGAAAATTTGTGGCAAATGTTGGAATGACACTGATTGCAAGCGTTTCCTGAGAAACGCCTTTCGCCTCGTGAAACGCATCACTCAAAACGTTGAGTGCTTCGGTCGCCTTTTCTGCGAAACCAACTCCAATATCTGTCAGAGATACTCCGCGTGCCTCGCGACGGAAGAGTGGTGCGCCAACCCGTTCCTCAAGGATCTTGATCTGATAGCTGACAGCAGCCTGGGTCATCCCAAGCTTGTCCGCCGCAACCGTGAAGTTCTTGCTCCTCGCGGCCTCTTCGAAAACCCGAATTGCAGCCAATGGCGGAAGATCACCTCGGGAAGCCATTTAAATTCCTTATGCTGTTGGGTGCTGTTTTGTTTGTTTTACAACCATTCAACCGGCCAATCGTATAGCAGTCATCAATTTGATGAATGTGAGGACCATATGAAACTGCTGACGTACTTTCAAAGCTTTCTGAATCGACTTAATGCAACCCGCGGGAAAAAAACCGTTCACTTAGGTGAGTTTCTACACTGGTCGGGCCACATGAAAAGAGACATTGGCATGGATTACCCGACACCACCGGAAAGGTGTTACTTTCAAAGATCATCCTGGTAGTGCGAAGGCGTCGCGAAGTTGAGCAGCCTCATCTGACTGGTCCAATTTGATTGTTAGTGCATCATCGGCCTGTGATCCATCGGGATGATGGTTTCCGGCGCTGGCGGGCG
>NZ_JBQFRO010000018.1:0-46741 GCF_056537425.1 Ruegeria sp. CE9
TGATCGCGCCGATCGCGATGGAAAACGGCCTGCGCTTCGCCATCCGCGAAGGCGGCCGCACCGTCGGCGCCGGCGTTGTGTCGAAGATTGTTGAATAATTGGCGGCGGTGCTGAGATTATTCGGCGAATAATCTCGGACCCAACCGTTGAACGAAAGAAGGCCGCTCCACAAGGGGCGGCCTTTTCTGTTTTGCGTCAGGATTTTGGTTTACTTACACACAGTAACCAATTCTTCCAGCGCCTCTAACAACGCCGCATTGGTTTCCGCTGAGTTGTAGTGTTCTTTGTGAGAACTGTCCAAGCTACTCGTACAGTGAGTTTCGCTGCATTCGATGGCAGTATCCCGGATGAGCTTGCCGACAGGTTCAAGGGTTTCATCGCTGTCGTAGGCTTCCATGAACGTAATTGAGTAGTTTTCAGCGTGGTCTCCTCCACCACTAAAAACAACGTAATGGTCATCCGCTCTCAGGGTTCGAAGGTCTGCAATCGGAGTTTTCAAATAAGTTCCCAGATGCAAGTTACCGTTTTGATCTGAGGTTTCCGTGCTGATCAAAAACACACATTTCTCTGGAAAAGATATCTGTTGGGTTTTTGTTCGCCCGGCTGACTGCTGCTGTGATGTCAAAGACATCTTGGCAATCTTGAGCGTCAGGTTTTCATAGTCGGTTTCGCCAGCTAAAACCGCGCGACATGCGGCGATGATTAGAATGGAGGCACCTAACAGGTGTTTCATACGATTTTCCCTCGAATGATGTCAGTCGCCGGGTGGTATAATTCATATGGAGAATTTCCAACATCAAAAGCAATTTTAACGTGCGGTGTTTTCCTTTGCAGAGCCAGGATTCCCCCTTGCCAAACCCCACCAAACCCACTAGTACGCGCGAGTTCTCTATAAGAACATCAAGGCGGGGTGAATCCCGCCTTTTGGGTTCGATGAGGGTTGGCGATGCGCGTCTGTCCTCCTCTCAACCTCAACGCCTGATAAAAGGCTGTATCTATGCAAAGCCAAAACATCCGTATTCGGCTGAAGGCATTTGACTATCGCGTTCTGGATGCCAGCACGCAAGAGATCGTCAACACTGCCAAGCGGACCGGCGCGAACGTGCGCGGCCCGATCCCGCTGCCGAACAAGATTGAGAAGTTCACGGTTCTCCGTGGCCCTCACGTTGACAAGAAATCCCGCGACCAGTTCGAGATCCGCACGCACAAGCGTCTCTTGGACATTGTTGATCCGACCCCCCAGACCGTTGACGCGCTGATGAAGCTCGACCTCGCTGCTGGTGTGGACGTCGAGATCAAGCTGCAGTCGTAAGATCGGAGGGTATAGATTATGCGCTCTGGTATTATCGCAAAAAAAGTTGGCATGACCCGCCTGTTCATGGAAGACGGCAAGCAGATCCCTGTGACCGTTCTTCACCTGGACAACCTGCAGGTCGTTGCACAGCGCACCGCTGACAAAGACGGCTACACCGCCGTTCAGCTGGGCGCCGGTGCTGCCAAGGCAAAACGCACCTCGAAAGCCATGCGCGGTCACTACGCCGCTGCCAAGGTTGAGCCCAAGCGTAAGCTGGCCGAGTTCCGCGTCTCCGAAGATGGCCTGATTGATGTGGGCGCCGAGATTTCGGCAGAACACTTCCTGGAAGGTCAGAAAGTTGACGTTTCGGGTACGTCGATCGGTAAAGGCTTTGCCGGTGCAATGAAGCGCTGGAACTTTGGTGGTCTACGCGCCTCGCACGGTGTGTCGATCAGCCACCGTTCGCACGGTTCGACCGGTCAGTGTCAGGACCCGGGCAAGGTTTTCAAAGGCAAGAAGATGGCCGGTCACATGGGCGCTGCCCGTGTAACCACCCAGAACCTGGAAGTTGTCAAAACCGACGCCGACCGGAACCTGGTCTTCATCAAAGGCGCCGTTCCCGGACCGAAATCGGGCTGGGTCACCGTCAAAGACGCCGTGAAGAAGAAAGCACCGGAAGGCCTGCCTTTCCCGGCTGCTGTGAAATCGGCTGCAACCGAAGCACCGGCGGAAGAAGCGCCCGCGGAAGGTGGTGAAGCATGAAACTTGATGTAATCAAACTGGACGGCGGCAAAGCCGGCAACATCGAGCTGGATGCGGACCTGTTCGGCCTCGAGCCGCGCGCGGACATCCTGCACCGTGTGGTCCGTTGGCAGCGCAACAACGCGCAAGCCGGCACCCACAAGGTGAAGACTCGTTCGGAAACCAGCTACTCGACCAAGAAGATCTATCGCCAGAAGGGCACCGGTGGCGCACGCCATGGTGACCGTAACGCGCCGATCTTCCGGGGTGGTGGTATCTACAAAGGCCCCGTCGTGCGTTCGCACGGCCACGACCTGCCTAAGAAGTTCCGCAAGCTTGGCCTGCGCCACGCTCTGTCGGCAAAAGCCAAGGCAGGTGAACTGGTCGTAATCGAGAACGCCGAAGCCGAAGGCAAGACTGCCGCTCTGGCCAAACAGGTTGCAAACCTGGGCTGGAAACGTGCTCTGGTCATCGACGGCGCGACCGTGAACGAAGGGTTCCTGAAAGCGTCCAAGAACATCGAAGGTCTGGATATCCTGCCGTCGATGGGCGCAAACGTCTATGACATCCTCAAGCGTGACACCCTAGTGCTCACCAAAGCGGCTGTCGAAGCACTGGAGGCTCGTCTGAAATGAGCGCGAAGGCAGAACACTACGACGTGATCCGCAAGCCGGTCATCACCGAAAAGTCGACCATGGCGTCCGAAAACGGCGCGGTTGTCTTTGAAGTGGCGATCGACAGCAACAAGCCGCAGATCAAAGAGGCCGTTGAGGCGCTGTTTGGTGTGAAGGTCAAAGCGGTGAACACCACCGTGACCAAAGGCAAGGTCAAGCGGTTCCGCGGCCAGCTGGGCCGTCGCAAAGACGTCAAAAAAGCATATGTGACCCTGGAAGAGGGTAACACCATCGACGTGTCCACCGGTCTCTGATCGAACCCGTCTTTGGAGAGATATAAAGGCCCCCGCGAAAGCGGGGGTTTTTTACGTTGTAGGGTTACTGTTCGCCAAGATAAGGGGCTGGCGGCGTGTCGCAACCCGACGCGGCAGTCGCCCGAACGTTCATCTTTCGTCTATTGCGCGCGCGGGACTCGTCATTTTTTGGTCCTGATTTCTAGCCTAGATTGAAAACCATATTAACAGTTTAAGATTCCTGCTAGGCAGATGTGAAATGATTGAAACAAGCTCAGATTAGAAGCGCTGCGTGTGCTAGGGGACTGCAAAGCGCAAAATCATAGGAACCGTTATGAAGAAGCAATTCAGTTTGTTACGAGTGTTCGCCTATTCAATAGTTTTGATTGCTCTGATTTTTAGTCTTTCCAGGTTTTGGCCTCTTGAGGGTGCTTCAAGGCACATCGATACGCGTTGGCTACTTGCGGCTTCTTCTTGTCTTTTGGAAGGATCATCGCCGTATGCGCCTCGCTTATTCGAGCTCTGCTGGCAGAATTCAGTTGAAGAGGGCTATCTTGCACCCTTCGTTTTTGGCCCACCCGTTTTATTATTTATCTGGCCGTTGGATCTGTTCGACAAATCGCTGGCCTTTACGATTTTTGACATCATTAGTTCCATCGCGCTGGTTTTGTTAGCAGTTGTTCTTTTGCGGATTTCAAAACTGCGAACCGCTTCGGGTATTAGTGCCATAGTTCGAAGTGTTTGGGTGGCTTTTGGTATTTCAATCGGTGGTATTGCTGGTTCAGCCTATGTGGGCCAACCCGTAATACTCGTGGCATTGGGCGTCGCGCTAATCTACCTTGCGTCTGAGGTTCCAACAAAGATGAGCTTTGTCGCTGGGTCCTTCCTGTGTCTGATAAAACCGCACCTAACCATTCTTCCGCTTGTTCTGTGTTGGCTTAGCAATCGAGTTTCACTCCGCGAAAGACTGATAGCTTTCGTTGTTATCGCGGCGCTCATTGCTTACCTTCTGTGGTTGGACCCGTTTCTTCTTTCGAATTACAGAGAGTCGCTTGAGATACATAGCTCAAGCGCAGCGGCATTGATCTCAGAGCCTAAGAATTTGTTTGGGGTCCCGGGATTGATGGATCGCCTGGGTTACCCAGCTATCGCAACTGTGTTTTGTTGTGCCTTCGTCTCTTTGCTGATCGGAGTGTGGTTTGCCCGCAATAGTCAGAGCTTCACAAGTTCAGAGATGCTGTTTTGCTCTTTATTATTGGGCGGAATGTTTTTCTTTCCAATTAAAGATTATGATCTGGGAGTGCTCGCAATCCTATTTGCACTCGCTAGCAAGAAGCCTTGGACAATGCAGGCGTTCTTGGCGCTTCCATTGTTGATTTTATGGCGACCAAGTTTGGTGATGGGGCTGGGGCTTACATCGACGGATAATTTGACCTTGGTAACCTTAGTAGGTTTATGTCTAGCGGCTTTCTATCTCGGACTGGCTCTTGAAAGCTGGGCTCGAGAACGGCGCAGTTCTTTTGGAAGTGGCGATCGACAGCAACAAGCCGCAGATCAAAGAGGCCGTTGAGGCGCTGTTTGGTGTGAAGGTCAAGGCGGTGAACACCACCGTGACCAAAGGCAAAGTCAAGCGGTTCCGCGGCCAGCTGGGCCGTCGGAAAGACGTCAAAAAAGCATATGTGACCCTGGAAGAGGGTAACACCATCGACGTGTCCACCGGTCTCTGATCGAACCGTCTTTGGAAAGAGATAAAGGCCCCCGCGAAAGCGGGGGTTTTTCTTTGGGCAACAACACCAAGAATTGAGCGCAATTCAGACGTCTTTCCCGGAATTCACTTGCTATCTCGGGTGGGGCGTCTATCCGGTTTCCTCCAGGCAAAAAAACATGGCAGGCGCATGACCGAACCCACTCTCTCGACCCGGGGAAACCCGAACATGACCCCTGCGCGGGATTGGGTCACAGCTCTTGCAAAGTATCGCGAACCCAACCAGTGGCGCAGCTCTTTTGAACTGGGTGTCAGCATAGTCCCGTTCTTTACGCTTTGGGCGCTGTCCTGGATGTCGCTTTCGCTCAGCTATTGGCTGGCCTTTACGATTTCCGTCCTGAACGCCGCCTTCCTGCTGCGACTGTTTGCGATCCAGCATGATTGCGGGCACGGAGCGTTCTTCAAAAACAGGGCGGTCAGCGACTGGGTAGGACGCGCGATCGGAGTGCTGACGCTTACGCCCTACGACGTCTGGCGCCGAACGCATTCCACGCATCACAACAGTTCGGGCAATCTGGACAAACGCGGCATGGGCGATGTCCATACGCTGACGGTGGCCGAGTATAAGGCGAAAACCACCATGAACCGGTTCTGGTATCGCGTGTACCGCAACCCCATCACCCTTTTCGTCCTTGGCCCCGGTTATCTGTTTCTGTTTCAGAACCGACTTCCGCTTGGTTTGACGGGGGGTATCAGGTTCTGGGTCAGTGCAATGGGTACCAATGTCGCCATTTTGGCCGCACTTCTGGCGATCTACTATTTCGGCGGGCTGATGCCCATGCTTCTTATTTTCCTGCCCTCAACCCTGATTGCCGCAACGGCTGGTGTCTGGCTGTTCTACGTACAGCACCAGTTCGAGGAGACGCACTGGAATCCCGATGAAGACTGGCAACTGCACGAGGCGGCCCTGCACGGAAGCTCGCATTATATCTTGCCATCCGTCTTGCAGTGGTTCAGCGCCAATATCGGCATCCACCATGTGCATCACCTGTACAGCCGCATTCCGTTCTATCGCCTGACCGAGGTGCTGCGTGATCATGATGAGCTGGCAAACAGCAACCGGATGACCATCCGGGAGAGCCTCGCCAACGCGCGGCTACATCTGTGGGATGAGCAAAGCCGTCGCCTGCTGTCCTTCGCCGAGGCGCGCGCGCTTTATGGATGAGAGGTAGGTTACGCAGCCAGTTGGGCATACGGGAAATCGTCAAAAAGCATATGTGACTCTGGAAGAGGGAAACATCTTCGACGTGTCCACCGATCTCTGATCGGACCCGTCTTGGGAGAGAGATTAAGACCCTCGCGAAAGTGGGTTTTTTGCACCAATGAGCGGTGCTAGCCCAAGCACGCTATTTAGAACCATTCAGGCTGGCCCGGTTTGATCCTGTTCTGCTTCGATGAATGCTTGCCAGCCATCCACATTGCCAAAGGCGCGCATTCTTTCGTGCAGCATAGGGCCATATATGGTCCACATGCGTTTTCGTAAATCCCGTCCCTTTGTCGTGATTTTCAGAACTTTGCCTCTCCGGTCACTATCAAATTCGACAAACTCCACCAGACCCTCTGCCGCGAGCCGCTTGCTCAAATGGGACAGGTTTGACTGTTCGAATATTGTATCCTGCGCAAGTTCATATGGTCGCAATTGTCCGCCGTGGCGTTCGAGCGACCAGAGCAGATCGTACCATTTCAGCGGTGGAAGGCCCGCATTCTTCAAGGCTGCGCTGATATCCGACTGGATACGCCGGGTGGCTCGGTTCATAGCAACCCAAATCTCTGTTTCAAAAGCTGTAGGCAGATCGTTCTTCACAACTTTGTGTTCACTCTCATTCTGATTGCGGTTTTGGTTTTATTCAAGTAGATGAAAATTCATCTAAAATCCAGTGCCTATCGGATGAAAGGAACACGACCATGACGTTTAAGTCTATGATTGCCGCAGCTG
Organism: Ruegeria sp. CE9; assembly: GCF_056537425.1. NCBI lineage: Bacteria > Pseudomonadati > Pseudomonadota > Alphaproteobacteria > Rhodobacterales > Roseobacteraceae > Ruegeria > Ruegeria sp. CE9. The sequence continues at coordinate 6,644 of NZ_JBQFRO010000018.1, forward strand.
CCTTGACCGTTGCCGTCACGCCGGCCCTTGCGCAGACCTACAAGACCGATCAAGGGCATACCGAAGTCCGGTTCGGCTGGAGCCACGCCGGCGTCTCGAACCAGCATGGCGAGTTCACCAAAGTAGACGGCGTGCTGGACCTGAATGCTGACGATGTGGAAGCCTCGACGTTGAACGTGACGATTGACACCAACAGTTTGGCTTCGGGCTTTGGCCCTCTGGATGACCACCTTAAATCTGCTGATTTCTTCGAGGTCGAAACCTATCCCGAGATCACCTTCGTAAGCACCGAGATCAAACGCACCAGCGACACCACAGCAGATGTGACCGGAGACCTGACCATCCACGGTGTAACCAAGCCCGTGACCTTGCAGGCCACGCTAACCCATCAGGGCGAACACCCGCTGGGCAATGCTATCGAATATTACGCGGGCGATTGGGTCGCTTTCTCGGCAACAGGTGAGATTGACCACACCGAATTTGATGTGGGGCCATTCTCAACCGGACCGATCACCATCATGATCGATACAGAGATGAAAGCTGACGGCTAACACCAATGCCAGCCGTATCGCAGAGACGAAAAAGAAAGATTATGCAATCTTGGATGAGGGTGTAGACACCCACCCCCAACCCTGCTACACGCTCCCAATCTTGCGGCCTCGGATTCGTTCCGGGGCCTCTGATATTTGTAACCGGGGACCTTCGGGGCCCTATACCCTTGGCACCTACGGGGGCCTATCACATAGCAGGGAAACCCCCTGCACTTGCTAAACGGAAGACAGAAAGCATGGCACTCAAGTCGTACAAGCCGACGACGCCGGGCCAGCGCGGGCTGGTGCTGATCGACCGTTCGGAGCTTTGGAAAGGACGTCCGGTCAAGTCTCTCACAGAGGGTTTGACCAAATCGGGCGGCCGGAACAACACCGGACGGATCACTTCACGCCGCCGCGGCGGTGGCGCAAAGCGTCTCTACCGGATCGTTGACTTCAAACGGAACAAATTTGATGTCGCGGCAACCGTCGAGCGGATCGAATATGACCCGAACCGGACCGCATTCATCGCACTGGTAAAATACGAAGACGGCGAGCAGGCCTATATCCTGGCTCCGCAGCGTCTGGCTGTTGGTGATCAGGTGATCGCGTCGGCAAAGGCCGACATCAAGCCGGGCAACGCAATGCCGTTCTCGGGCATGCCCATTGGTACCATTGTCCACAACATCGAGATGAAGCCTGGCAAAGGCGGTCAGATCGCACGTGCGGCCGGTACATACGCTCAGTTCGTTGGTCGCGATGGCGGCTACGCTCAGATCCGTCTGAGCTCGGGCGAGCTGCGCATGGTCCGTCAGGAATGCATGGCCACCATCGGTGCCGTGTCCAACCCCGACAACAGCAACCAAAACCTCGGTAAAGCCGGTCGTATGCGCCACAAAGGCGTACGTCCGTCGGTTCGTGGTGTTGCAATGAACCCGATCGATCACCCGCATGGTGGTGGTGAAGGTCGTACCTCGGGTGGCCGTACACCGGTTACTCCGTGGGGCAAGGACACCAAGGGTAAGCGTACCCGCAACAAGAACAAAGCGTCCCAGAAGCTGATCATCCGCTCGCGGCACGCCAAGAAGAAGGGACGTTAATCTATGTCTCGCTCTGTTTGGAAGGGTCCTTTCGTCGATGCTTACGTGCTGAAAAAAGCCGAAGCAGCGCGCGAGTCGGGCCGCAACGAAGTCATCAAAATCTGGTCGCGTCGTTCCACCATTCTGCCCCAGTTCGTGGGTCTGACCTTTGGTGTGTACAACGGCCAGAAACACATCCCCGTCAACGTCTCGGAAGACATGATCGGTCAGAAGTTCGGTGAGTACTCGCCGACCCGCACCTATTATGGCCACGCCGCAGACAAAAAAGCGAAGCGGAAGTAAGTCATGGGCAAGGAAAAGAACCCCCGCCGCGTGGCTGAAAACGAAGCAATGGCGAAAACCCGCATGCTTCGTACCAGCCCGCAGAAACTGAACCTGGTTGCGCAAATGATCCGCGGCAAGAAAGTCGAAAAGGCTCTGACCGACCTGACTTTCTCGAACAAGCGTGTCGCGCAGGACGTCAAGAAGTGCCTGCAGTCCGCAATCGCGAATGCCGAAAACAACCACAACCTGGACGTTGACGAGCTGATCGTCGCCGAAGCATGGGTTGGCAAGAACCTGGTCATGAAGCGTGGTCGCCCGCGTGCCCGTGGCCGTTTCGGCAAGATCATGAAGCCGTTCTCGGAGATCACCATCAAGGTGCGTCAAGTTGAGGAGCAAGCCTAATGGGTCATAAAGTAAATCCGATCGGCATGCGCCTGCAGGTCAACCGCACCTGGGACAGCCGCTGGTACGCCGACACCAAGGACTACGGTGATCTTCTGCTGGAAGACCTCAAAATCCGTGAGTTCATCAACAAAGAGTGCAAACAGGCCGGTGTTGCCCGTGTGATCATCGAACGTCCGCACAAGAAGTGCCGCGTTACGATCCACACGGCTCGTCCCGGTGTCATCATCGGCAAGAAAGGTGCAGACATCGAAGTTCTGCGCAAAAAGCTTGCTCGTATGACCGACAGCGAACTGCACCTGAACATCGTCGAAGTGCGCAAGCCCGAGCTTGACGCGCAGCTGGTTGCCGAGTCCATTGCTCAGCAGCTGGAACGTCGTGTTTCGTTCCGTCGCGCAATGAAGCGCTCGGTCCAGAACGCCATGCGTATGGGCGCCCTGGGTATCCGGGTGAACGTGGCTGGTCGTCTGGGCGGTGCCGAAATCGCACGGACCGAGTGGTACCGCGAAGGCCGCGTGCCTCTGCACACACTGCGTGCCGACATCGATTACGCACATGCCGAAGCGATGACTCCTTACGGGATCATCGGGATCAAGGTCTGGATCTTCAAAGGTGAGATCATGGAGCACGATCCGCAGGCACGTGACCGTAAAGCACAGGAACTCCAGGACGGCCCTGCACCTCGTGGTGCTGGTGGCGGTCGTCGCTAAGGAGGGAAAGATATGCTTCAACCAAAGCGTACTAAATTCCGCAAGATGCACAAAGGCCGGATCAAGGGGCTCGCTAAAGGCGGTTCCGATCTGAACTTTGGCACCTACGGTCTGAAAGCACTGCAGCCCGAGCGCGTCACCGCGCGTCAGATCGAAGCTGCACGTCGTGCCATGACCCGTCACATGAAACGTCAGGGCCGCGTCTGGATCCGGATTTTCCCGGATACTCCCGTGACCTCGAAGCCGACCGAAGTCCGTATGGGTAAAGGTAAAGGCTCTGTTGACTTCTGGGCAGCCAAAGTAAAGCCCGGTCGTGTGATGTTCGAGATCGATGGCGTCAATGACGACATCGCCCGCGAGGCTCTGCGCCTGGCCGCGATGAAGCTGCCGATCAAGACCCGCGTTGTGGTCCGCGAAGACTGGTAAGCGACTGGGGCTATGGCCTCGCTCGTCACAAGATTGACCCTCGTCGGGAAACCGGCGGGGGTTTTTCTTTGGGGGCGCTGCCCCCGCCGCGGCAAGCCTCGACTCCCCCGGGATATTTATAGCCAGATGAAGCAGGGGATCCGGCACTTCATCTGGCCAAAAATATCCCGGAGCGCGAGGCAGAGCCTCGCAAAACACCCATCGCATTCGCGCAAGGGCTGCGCTAAGAGGACGCCATGGCACAGATTGAATCACTCTTCGTTACCCGCCTTTATCGCGCAGCTTTGTCCGAGTTCGATCCCATGATCGATGCGGGAGATCTGGAAAGCTCTTGCCTCGTCATAGCTGAGGATGATGAGGCCGGGCAGGAATGGTGCGAAGAGAATGGTTATCCTGGTTACACCAGCTATGCCTCCCTGACCGATCTGCCTTGGCGGTTTCCGATCTTTGCCGATCTTGTCAAAGTGCTGGATCAGCATGTCGCTGCTTTCGCCAAGGATCTCGAGTTCGATCTGGACGACCGCGCGCTCAAGCTTGAGGACCTTTGGATCAACATCCTGCCCGAGGGCGGAATGCACTCCAGCCACTTACACCCGCACAGCGTAATCTCTGGTACGACTTACGTTGCGATGCCCGAAGGGACCAGCGCGCTGAAACTGGAAGACCCGCGGTCGGGCCGCATGATGGCGGCACCGACGCGGCTGAAGGGCGGGCGCCGGGAATTGCAGCCTTTCATCTATATGAAGCCGCAGGTGGGTGACGTCCTGCTGTGGGAAAGCTGGCTGCGCCACGAAGTTCCAATGAACATGGCCGAGGATGAGCGGATTTCAGTAAGTTTCAACTATCGCTGGGATTGATCCTCAGCCCATTTATTTCGCGCTGACGCGCGCTCGGAACTTGGGAAATCCGATGCAGTTGCCGTTCACCGAGCCAGATCTATAGGCGCCATTTTTGAATTTAAGGTCAAACTTCATAACGCTTCCCGATGAGCAACTGCCTTGTTTGGAAATTGTCGCGTCGAATTGAATTCGATCATCTGTGACCTTACGGACTTTAACGCCTTCAGGTGTAATCCCATGAGCCGCAAGAACCTGCGGCGAATTGTTGTCTATTGCGATATCCATCTGCCATGGTCGATTGGAATTGATAGTCAGGGTCCATTTGCCATCCGGGGCCGCGGTTGCAATGGTTGCTGAGATCAAAGCTGCAAATGAAAAAAACGTTACTTTGGTGCGCTGCATGGTGCTCCTCACAAACATTATTTCTCCAAAATAGGTGTGAATTGTACGTCAGCGATCGTTCTTGGGGCAACATCTATGAGATCGAACGCGATGCCGTTTCGGATGCGTGGGAATTTTTCGCTTATTTGCCCCTCGAATTCTGCCTAAGATAAACAGTGTAGCGGGGTGATATCTTTCTCTTGCCACCCACCTCTCAAACCCTTATACGGCGGCATCCTGCGGTCTCCCGGCGTTGTCGGGCGATTCGTATGTCTATCATTCATCCACCAGGTCAAAGGTGACCCGTGTACGGGGCCTTCTGGTGTTTTGAGCAAAGGAAAAAGGCGATGAACGCCCAAGAACTGCGTGACAAGACCCCGGACCAGCTCCGCGAGGAACTGGCCAACCTGAAGAAAGAAAGCTTTAACCTGCGCTTTCAACAGGCAACAGGTCAGCTGGAAAACACAGCCGGTATCAAAGCGGCCCGCCGCAATGCTGCCCGCGTCAAAACCATTCTGAACCAAAAGGCCGCTGCTGCGGCATCCGAGGAGTAATCAGATGCCCAAGCGTATCCTGTCCGGCACCGTAACCAGCGACGCCAACGAACAGACCGTAACCGTATCCGTCGAGCGCCGCTTTACGCATCCGGTTCTGAAGAAAACCATCCGTAAGTCCAAGAAATACCGGGCTCACGATGAAAAGAACGCCTTCAAGGTCGGTGACACCGTACGCATCATCGAATGCGCGCCGAAATCGAAGACGAAACGTTGGGAGGTTCTGGAGGCGTAAGCCCCCAGGACTTTTCATTTGTCGAAACCCTGGGGGATTTAACGAGACCAGCCCCCACAGGTCGGGAGAAACCACATGATCCAGATGCAGACCAATCTGGATGTCGCTGACAACTCCGGCGCACGCCGAGTTCAGTGCATCAAGGTCCTGGGTGGTTCCAAGCGTAAATACGCCTCCGTTGGCGACATCATTGTCGTCTCGGTGAAGGAAGCCATCCCGCGCGGCCGCGTAAAGAAAGGTGACGTCCGTAAGGCCGTCGTCGTACGCACCGCCAAGGAAGTCCGTCGCGAAGACGGCACCGCGATCCGTTTCGATCGCAACGCCGCCGTCATCCTGAACAACAACAACGAGCCCGTAGGTACCCGTATCTTTGGCCCCGTTGTTCGCGAGCTGCGCGGCAAGAACTTCATGAAAATCATCTCGCTGGCTCCGGAGGTGCTGTAATCATGGCTGCTAAACTCCGCAAAGGCGACAAGGTCGTCGTGCTGGCCGGCAAGGACAAAGGCAAAGAGGGGACTATCACCTCGGTTGACCCGAAAGCCGGTAAAGCTGTTGTCGATGGCATCAACATCGCCATCCGCCACACCCGTCAGTCGCAAACCTCGCAAGGTGGTCGCCTGCCTCAGGCAAACCCGATCGAGCTGTCGAACCTGGCACTGCTGGACAAAAACGGCAAAGCGACCCGCGTCGGCTTCCGCATGGAAGGCGACAAGAAGGTGCGCTTCGCCAAGACCACAGGGGACGTGATCGATGCTTGATACCGCAACCTACACCCCGCGTCTGAAAGCTCAGTACGCCGAAACCATCCGTGCCGCTCTGAAAGAAGAGTTCGGCTACAAGAACGACATGCAGCTGCCCAAGCTGGAAAAAATCGTTCTGAACATCGGTTGTGGTGCTGAGGCCGTCAAAGACTCGAAGAAAGCGAAAGCTGCTGTCGAGGATCTGACTGCGATTGCTGGCCAGAAGGCCGTTGCAACTAAGGCGAAGAAGTCGATCGCGGGTTTCCGCGTCCGTGAAGACATGCCGCTGGGTGCGAAAGTGACCCTGCGCGGTGACCGGATGTACGAATTCCTGGATCGTCTGATCACCATCGCGATGCCTCGCGTTCGTGACTTCCGCGGTGTTAAGCCGTCTTTCGATGGTCGTGGCAACTTTGCCATGGGCATGAAAGAGCACATCGTGTTCCCGGAAATCGACTTCGACAAGGTCGACGAGGTCTGGGGCCTGGATATCGTAATTGCCACCACAGCGAAAACCGACGCTGAAGCAAAGGCATTGTTGAAAGCATTCAACATGCCGTTCAACGCGTAAGCGCCGGGAGGATTGAGACATGGCTAAAAAAGCAATGATCGAACGCGAGAAGAAGCGCGAGCGCCTGGTGGCCAAATATGCCGCAAAGCGTGCCGAGCTGAAAGAAATCGCGAATGACGAGAGCAAGCCGATGGAAGAGCGTTTCAAAGCGCGTCTGAAACTGGCGAAACTGCCGCGCAACAGCTCGGCTACCCGTCTGCACAACCGCTGTCAGCTGACCGGTCGTCCTCACGCTTACTACCGTAAGCTGAAGGTCAGCCGTATCGCGCTGCGCGAGCTGGGTTCTGCTGGTCAGATCCCCGGCATGGTGAAATCGAGCTGGTAAGGGAGACATAGATATGAATGATCCTATCGGCGATATGCTCACCCGTATCCGCAACGCGCAAATGCGCGGCAAGTCCACCGTTTCCACCCCGGCTTCCAAGCTGCGCGGTTGGGTTCTGGACGTGCTGGCGGACGAAGGTTACATCCGTGGCTACGAAGCGACGACCGGTGAAAACGGTCATCCGGCCATCGAAATCAGCCTGAAATACTACGAAGGCACCCCTGTTATTCGCGAATTGAAGCGGGTCTCGAAACCCGGTCGTCGCGTGTACATGGGCGTCAATGACATCCCGCAGGTCCGTCAGGGACTGGGCGTGTCGATTGTCAGCACTCCGAAAGGTGTGATGTCGGATGCAAACGCTCGCTCCAACAATGTTGGCGGCGAAGTGCTCTGCACCGTCTTCTAAGGAGGTCTGCAATGTCTCGTATTGGTAAAAAACCGGTCGAGCTGCCCAGCGGCGTTTCCGCCTCTGTGTCCGGCCAGACCATCGAAGTGAAAGGTCCGAAAGGCACCCGTAGCTTCACCGCAACTGATGACGTAACGCTGTCGGTCGAAGACAACGTTGTGCAGATCAACCCTCGTGGGATGTCCAAGCGCGCGCGCCAACAGTGGGGCATGAGCCGCACTATGGTTGCCAATCTGGTTGAAGGCGTGACAAACGGCTTCAAAAAAGAGCTGGAGATCCAGGGTGTTGGTTACCGGGCTCAGATGCAGGGCAACACCCTGAAGCTGAACCTGGGTTACAGCCACGATGTTGATTTCACTGCTCCGGAAGGTGTCACCATCACCGCGCCGAAGCAGACCGAGATCGTTGTGGAAGGTATCGACCAGCAGCAGGTGGGCGAAGTCGCGGCGAAAATCCGCGAATGGCGCCGTCCCGAGCCGTACAAAGGCAAGGGCATCCGCTATAAGGGCGAGTTCATCTTCCGCAAGGAAGGCAAGAAGAAGTAAGGACGCAAACAATGGCAAACAGCAAAAGAACCCTGTTTCTGAAGCGCCGCCTGCGCGTTCGGAACAAACTTCGCAAAGTCAACGCGGGCCGTGTACGCCTGTCGGTTCACCGTTCGAACAAGAACATCAGCGTCCAGCTGATCGACGACGTTCGTGGTGTGACCCTGGCCGCGGCCTCGACCCTGGAAAAAGATCTGGGTGTTGTTGGCAAGAACAACGTCGAAGCGGCCACCAAAGTGGGTGCGGCCATCGCCGAGCGTGCCAAGAAGGCAGGCGTCGAAGAGGCCTATTTCGATCGTGGTGGCTTCCTGTTCCACGGCAAGGTGAAAGCAGTTGCCGACGCCGCGCGTGAAGGCGGTCTGAAGATCTAATGGTGTGCCGGGCTGAAGCCCGGCCTACCTGATACGACGCCGTAGGCCGGGCTTCAGCCCGGCTTCGGCAAACCTGAAGGCGGGTTCACCCGCCTCGATGATCGGGGGGCTTTCCGGCTCACTTCGATTGAGAAAATGGCGCCGTAAGCGCCACATGAGAAAAGGGATGCCAAATGGCAGAACGTGAAAACCGTCGGGGCCGTGGCCGCGACCGTGAAGAAGCACCGGAATTTGCAGATCGCCTAGTCGCAATCAACCGCGTGTCGAAAACCGTAAAAGGTGGTAAGCGCTTTGGCTTCGCCGCTCTGGTGGTTGTCGGCGATCAGAAAGGCCGCGTCGGCTTTGGCAAAGGTAAAGCGAAAGAAGTACCTGAAGCCATCCGTAAGGCAACCGAACAAGCCAAGCGTCAGATGATCCGCGTGCAACTGCGCGAAGGTCGGACCCTGCACCACGACATCGAAGGCCGTCACGGCGCTGGTAAAGTGGTCATGCGCACCGCACCTGAAGGTACTGGTATCATCGCCGGTGGTCCGATGCGTGCCGTGTTCGAAATGCTGGGCGTCAAGGACGTTGTGTCCAAGTCGCTGGGCTCGCAGAACCCGTACAACATGATCCGCGCCACCATCAACGGCCTGCAGAAAGAGCAGAGCCCGCGTTCGGTTGCCGCACGTCGTGGCAAAAAGGTTGCCGACATCCTGCCCAAGCGGGACGAAGCACCAGCTGCTGCTGAAGCAGAAGCATAAGGAGAGCGACCCATGGCAAAAACCATCGTCGTCAAGCAGATCGGCTCCCCGATCCGCCGCCCCGCCGAACAGCGCGCAACCCTGATCGGTCTGGGCCTGAACAAGATGAACAAAACCCGCGAACTGGAGGATACCCCTTCGGTCCGCGGCATGGTCAACAAGATCCCGCATCTGGTTGAGATCATCGAAGAGCGCGGCTAAGCGCACATTCAATGAATTGAAGCGCCTCCGGCAGACCCGGGGGCGTTTTTTGTTGTGAGGTACAGCTGCCGGATTAGCGCGTGAAGCCAAACATCGCTGCCCAGTTCTCCATTGTCATCCCCGCGTGGTAGCCGCTCTGCATGTCTTTGTCGAGGGCTTCGATCAAGACCCGGTTTTCCAACCAGATTTCAACACACTCAAACGGACCGCGATTACACACTCGGGTAGTCCAGCCTTTTTGGTGAGCCTTGTTGAGCAGGTCTTGTTGCGACAGGACTGAACCAAGCGCGATATGAGCGAATGTTGACGAGGCGTCCATATCGCCGACCTCGCAGGTTACCTGATCTGGGCCAGCGATCAGAGTATGGGTCAATGGATATACTTCAATTGCTGTCCCGTTGTCTTTCTCGGCAAACGCAATCCATGAGTCCGGGAATGGGGGAAATGGCAACGCTTCGCCGCCCATAATATCTGCTAGAAACTTCGCGACGTCCTCGGGGTCTGCGGCGGTGATGGACAAGTGCAATATCGACATGTGTAACCTCATCGAGAAATGAGGCTAGTCTGGCTCAGGTTTCGGGCTTTGTCAGGGCACTATTTTCATGGGTCATTTGCCATTCACCAAACGCATACCGGCTAGACCAAAACGCGCGTTGTTAGCGATATCGAACACTCCTATCTGAGCCTTGTCCACAAAGGAACACATGGAAACGCCCGGGGAATACGCCCCGGAACAGAAAGGAAATTAGACATGGCACATACAGCTACACTGACACATGGCGGCTTCAACCTGAGCACTCGTATTGCGAGCTTTGTTGAGCGCGTGAAAGAAAACCGCGCACGGGCTGCAGAATACAGCCGCACCTATCGCGAACTGCAAAGCCTGAGCAACCGCGAGCTGGACGATATCGGCGTTCGCCGTTGTGATATCGCAGATATTGCACGCGACCACGCATATTGCGCGTAACACCCCGACCACTCACCGTTGAAGAGGCGCTATTTCGGCGCCTCTTTTGGTTTTTGTAACCAGGATACAAGAAACCTTGCAACCGAGGCCGCAACGCTGTAGAGCGCTCCGGTGGATTTCCATCCACGAGAATCAAAACCAAGAAACGCCGTGGTTGGCCCATCACGCTTCGGGGGTCACATCCGGCTTAGGAGAAGCGATATGAAACTGCATGAATTGCGCGACAATCCTGGCGCCGCACCGAAACGCACCCGCGTTGGCCGTGGTCCCGGTTCCGGCAAAGGTAAAATGGGTGGCCGTGGTATCAAAGGCCAGAAATCCCGTTCGGGTGTGGCCATCAATGGCTACGAAGGCGGCCAGATGCCGCTGTACCAGCGCCTGCCCAAGCGTGGCTTCAACAAGCCGAACCGCAAGGAATTCGCCGTTATCAATCTGGGCCTGATCCAGAAATTCGTCGACGCCGGCAAGCTGGACGCCAAAGCTGCGATTACCGAGGATGCGCTGGTTGCATCCGGCCTGGTTCGCCGCAAGCTGGACGGTGTTCGCGTTCTGGCCAAAGGCGAAATCAGCGCAAAGGTGAACCTGGAAGTCACCGGTGCTTCGAAAGCTGCTATTGAAGCGGTGGAAAAAGCGGGCGGTTCACTTCAGGTCACAAAAGCTGCTGCGGCAGAGTAAGCGCTTGTGAGCGGGCAAAGACCCGCTTACATAGAGCACTAAGTTTTCCCAGACGCCGCCCGAGCCGGAAAACGGTTCCGGGCGGCGTTTACATAAGAGAGACCGATTTATGGTATCAGCAGCAGAACAAATGGCAGCCAACACAAGCTGGGCTGCCCTTGGCAAAGCCACCGATCTGCGCAACCGCATCCTGTTCACGCTGGGTTTGCTGATCGTCTATCGCCTGGGCACCTTTATCCCGGTGCCGGGGATCGACGGACAAGCGCTGCGTGAGTTCATGGAGCAAGCGGGGCAGGGCATCGGCGGCATGGTTTCGATGTTCACCGGCGGAGCGCTGGGGCGGATGGGTATCTTTGCCCTCGGCATCATGCCCTATATCTCGGCCTCGATCATCGTGCAGCTGCTGACATCGATGGTTCCCGCGCTCGAACAGCTCAAGAAAGAGGGCGAGCAAGGGCGCAAGAAGATCAACCAATACACTCGTTTCGGCACAGTGGCGCTGGCCACTGTTCAGGCTTATGGTCTGGCCGTTTCGTTGGAATCGGGCGATCTGGCGACCGATCCGGGCATGTTCTTCCGTATGTCGACGATGATTACTCTGGTCGGCGGTACCATGTTCCTGATGTGGCTGGGTGAGCAGATCACCGCACGCGGTATCGGCAACGGTATTTCTCTGATCATCTTTGTCGGTATCATCGCCGAGGTTCCGGCCGCGCTGGCACAGTTCTTTGCCTCTGGTCGTTCCGGTGCAATCAGCCCCGCTGTGATCGTGGGTGTGATCGTCATGGTCATTGCCGTGATCACCTTTGTGGTGTTCATGGAGCGTGCACTACGCAAGATCCATATCCAGTACCCGCGCCGTCAGGCGGGTATGAAAGTCTATGAGGGCGGCTCCAGCCATTTGCCGGTCAAAGTGAACCCCGCAGGTGTGATCCCGGCGATCTTTGCAAGCTCGCTGCTGCTGCTGCCGGTGACGATCTCGACCTTCTCGTCGGGCGCCACAAATGGCCCGGTCATGTCGTGGCTGCTGGCCAACTTTGGTCCCGGACAGCCGCTGTACCTGCTGTTCTTCGCCTCGATGATCGTGTTCTTTGCCTATTTCTACACGTTTAACGTATCGTTCAAACCGGACGATGTGGCGGACAACCTGAAAAAGCAGAACGGGTTTGTACCGGGTATCCGTCCAGGCAAGAAAACCGCCGAGTATCTGGAGTACGTGGTCAACCGCGTTCTGGTGCTGGGTTCGGCCTATCTGGCTGCGGTATGTCTGCTGCCTGAAATCCTGCGGGGCCAGTTCGCCATTCCGTTCTATTTTGGCGGCACGTCCGTGCTGATTATCGTCTCGGTGACCATGGACACGATCCAACAGGTCCAGAGCCATTTGCTGGCGCATCAATACGAAGGGCTGATTGAAAAGTCCCAGCTGCGCGGCAAAAGCAAGAAACGCGGCAGAAAGGGAGCTGCTCGTCGATGAACATCATACTTCTCGGTCCCCCGGGGGCAGGCAAGGGCACGCAGGCGCGTCACCTGGTTGAAACCCGCGGGATGGTTCAGCTGAGCACCGGCGACATGCTACGCGAAGCCAAAGACAGCGGTACTGAAATGGGTAACCGCGTGGCCGAGGTGATGGCTAAGGGTGAACTGGTCACCGATGAGATCGTAATCGGCTTGATCCGCGAAAAGCTGGAACAGGGTGCCAAGGGAGGTTTCATCTTTGATGGTTTCCCACGCACGTTGGCGCAGGCCGATGCTTTAGGTGAATTGCTGGACAGCACTGGCGAGACGCTGGACGCTGTTGTTGCGATGGAAGTCAATGACGATGCCTTGGTTGCACGGATCACGGCGCGATCGACTTGCGGCGGATGTGGTGAGGTCTACAACGATATCACCAAGCCGATCCCAGCGGATGGCAAATGCTCCAACTGCGGCAAGGAAAACGATTTCAAACGCCGTGCGGACGATAATGAGGAAAGCCTCAAAACCCGCCTGATGGAATATTACAAGAAAACCTCGATGCTGATCGGGTACTACCACGCCAAAGGCAACCTGTCCTGGGTCGATGGTTTGGGCGAGATCGATGAGGTTCAGGGGGCTATTGCCACCGTCCTGGATAAAGGTGGTGATGCCACCGGTAACGGCTGAGAATCGGGCATTGATGGAATGGGCTTGACGGCACCGCCAAAAGCCCATATCGACCCCCATCCCTAAAGGGAATCAAGACCGCATGCGGGATTCGTCCCAAATGCCCCGACCACCTCGAATAATACTGGACCCTCTGGCGTCACTGCCACGGTCAAGTGTTGTGAAAAAAGGTTCCGGAGTTACGGAACCGCAACAAAAAGGAAAGTGACACGTGGCACGTATTGCCGGCGTAAACATCCCGACTGCAAAGCGGGTACCAATCGCCCTCACATATATCACCGGTATCGGAAACACCTCGGCCAAAGCGATCTGCGAAGCCGTAGGCATTGAAGCGCACCGTCGCGTCAACGAACTGTCCGACGCCGAAGTTCTGGCCATCCGCGAGCACATCGATGCAAACTTCACCGTTGAAGGTGACCTGCGTCGTGAAGTTCAGATGAACGTCAAGCGCCTGATGGACCTGGGCTGCTATCGCGGTCTGCGTCACCGTCGCAACCTGCCGGTTCGCGGTCAGCGTACCCACACCAATGCTCGTACCCGCAAAGGCCCCGCAAAGGCCATTGCCGGTAAGAAGAAATAAGGGAGGGTCTGACCGATGGCACGTGACAAGACTCGCGTTAAGCGCAAAGAGCGTAAGAACATCGCATCGGGCGTTGCCCATGTGAACTCGACCTTTAACAACACCAAGATCCTGATCTCGGACGTACAGGGCAACGCCATCTCGTGGTCGTCTGCCGGTACCATGGGCTTCAAGGGATCGCGGAAATCGACCCCCTACGCCGCTCAGATGGCTGCAGAAGATGCAGGCAAAAAGGCGCAGGAACATGGCGTCAAGACGCTGGAAGTCGAAGTTCAGGGCCCCGGTTCGGGTCGTGAATCGGCTCTGCGTGCGCTGGCTGCAGTGGGCTTCAACATTACGTCGATCCGCGACGTGACACCGATCGCTCACAACGGCTGCCGTCCGCCGAAGCGCCGTCGCGTCTAAGCGATTTTGAATTAAGCTGGGGCCCGTGTTTTTGCACGGCCCCAGCACGTCATTTTGAACCTCGGGCGTCTGCACCTTGTTGGTCATGGGGCGCGGACAGGAATGGAGGGATTACATGATCCACAAGAATTGGGCAGAATTGATCAAGCCAACCCAGCTTGACGGAAAGCCGGGCAACGATCCCGCACGTCAGGCAACCCTGGTTGCCGAGCCGCTGGAGCGTGGCTTTGGTCTGACCCTGGGCAACGCGCTGCGCCGCGTTCTGATGAGCAGCTTGCAAGGCGCGGCCATCACCAGCGTTCAGATCGACAACGTCTTGCACGAGTTCTCCTCGGTTGCAGGCGTGCGTGAAGACGTCACCGACATCATCCTGAACCTCAAAGGCGTGTCGCTGCGCATGGAAGTCGAAGGGCCCAAGCGCCTGTCGATCAATGCCAAAGGCCCCGCCGTTGTCACCGCAGGCGACATCAGCGAAAGCGCCGGCATCGAGGTTCTGAACCGCGATCACGTCATCTGCCATCTGGACGATGGCGCCGACCTGTTCATGGAACTGACCGTCAACACCGGCAAGGGTTACGTCTCGGCTGAGAAGAACAAGCCCGAAGACGCGCCCATCGGTCTGATCCCGATCGACGCGATCTATTCGCCGGTCAAAAAGGTTGCCTATGACGTTCAGCCGACCCGTGAAGGTCAGGTTCTGGACTATGACAAGCTGACCCTGAAAATCGACACCGATGGTTCGATCACACCGGAAGACGCGCTGGCCTTTGCCGCTCGTATCCTGCAGGATCAGCTTTCGATCTTCGTCAACTTCGACGAGCCGGAATCGGCTGGCCGCCAGGACGAAGACGATGGTCTGGAGTTCAACCCGCTGCTGCTGAAGAAAGTCGACGAGCTGGAGCTGTCGGTCCGTTCGGCAAACTGCCTGAAGAACGATAACATCGTTTACATCGGTGATCTGATCCAGAAGACCGAAGCCGAGATGCTGCGCACCCCGAACTTCGGCCGCAAGTCGCTGAACGAGATCAAAGAAGTGCTGTCCGGCATGGGCCTGCACCTCGGCATGGATGTCGAGGATTGGCCGCCCGACAACATCGAAGATCTGGCGAAGAAGTTCGAAGACGCCTTTTAAGAAAGATGGGGTGAAACCCCATCCTACAAGAGCGCTTCAAAAGTAGGGTGGGGTTCTACCCCACCTCTTAATGCCCGGACTGCCGGGGACTGTACGGGCAATGATGCCCCAAGGAGAGCTGGTGACACGCATCGCTGGCCAGACAAAGCAAAACGCGAAAGAAGGAACTAGAAAATGCGTCACGCACGTGGTTACCGCCGCCTGAACCGTACTCATGAGCACCGCAAAGCTCTGTTTGCGAACATGGCTGGCTCGCTCATCGAGCATGAGCAAATCAAAACAACTCTGCCCAAAGCAAAAGAACTGCGCCCGATCGTTGAAAAACTGATCACTCTGGGCAAGCGCGGCGACCTGCACGCCCGCCGTCAGGCCGCAGCACAGCTGAAAGAAGACAAAGACGTCGCCAAGCTGTTCGAAGTTCTGGGCCCCCGCTACGCCGAGCGTCAGGGTGGTTACGTCCGCATCCTGAAAGCTGGCTTCCGCTATGGCGACATGGCTCCGATGGCGATCATCGAATTCGTTGATCGTGACGTTGACGCCAAAGGCGCGGCAGACAAAGCCCGCGTTGCTGCCGAAGAGGCCGCAGACGAATAAGTCAAACGACGAGTTTGAATTTTGGAACTCCGTACCTTTGGTGCGGGGTTTTGTTTTTGGTTATTTCGAAATGGGCCCTGATCGCGGGTCGTTCCAGCCATTAGCGTGATATGATCACGGCTCTATTTGCCCTCAGCTTTCTCGATGTCCTGCGTCGACGATCCGGCAGTAAGATCGGCTTCGGAAAAGTCTTCGGAGTCGGGCAGTTCTAGATGCAAGGATGAGGTATGGTCGATATCAACCTGGCCGTTGGACAGCGTATAATCAAGCACATGACCGCCGGTTGACAGATCGGCCGATAAGAAATGCAGGTGATATCCGGGCACCCCAATCCCTGCCGCATAATCAGGGCATCTGAAACCGAACAATGTGCCTTCAGCTTCGTGTAACTCGAATTCCGCCTGAGATTTTACGACCTCGGTCAATGGTATATACGGGCGCGTCTGGCGCTGAACACTTCGGTACTTGATATATTTGACCTTGCCGACGAAGCGAACTGCATAAAACAGGTTCTTGGCCTCGGCCATCGCATCTAGACCGCTTTCAAATTCGGCCTTTCCAACCTCATCCTTCAGTTCGAATGTTACACTGGGATCAAACTGGATCGCGGCGGCATAGGGGGTCAGCGTATCTCCGCTGACAACAGTTGCTTTACCCTCGGTGTCGAGGCGATAGCATACCCCATCCACGATGATCATTTCTCCATCCAGCGCATTGAATGTCCCGATGCCAAAGTCACCATGCTCAAGGATTTGCTGTATCGTGACGGTCCCGTCATAGACGCCCTGCATCACGGCGCTCAGCAACGACGCCTGGTAATATTCGTGGGCGTGCGCATCGGTGTTGAAATGACCGTTTTCATGATGGCTTAGAAGCGCGGTCACAAAACTAACCTCATGATCATTTGCCATATCGGTTCCTTTCTGACAGCTGCGCTTCGGACACTATGAACAGATGACCCCGGTTTGCATATGGCGAAGTGTTCGGGCCAAGTCGCTTGCAATCAGACTTCCGCGCCCGCATATCTTCCCTCGACTCTATGGGGGACTGCATGATCCGCGCTTTCTTGGCACTGACTTTCCTTGTGATTGCAACTCAAAGCCCGGCCCAAACACGGGTGCCTCAGTCGCAGGCAGAGATCTCGCTGGGCTTCGCACCTGTCGTCAAGCAGGCCGCGCCCGCAGTTGTAAATATCTATGCCAAGATCGTTCGGCAGGGGCGGGCCAATCCGTTTTTCTCGGATCCGTTCTTTCAGGATTTCTTTGGTCGGGGGTTTGGGGAACCCCGGCCAAGGGTGCAGAATTCACTGGGCTCCGGCGTGATACTTTCAGCGGATGGCTATGTGGTTTCCAACTACCATGTTGTTGGGACAGCAACCGAAATTCAGGTCGTGACAACAGATCGGCGCGAGTACTCAGCCACCGTCGTGTTGGGCGACAAGGAAAGCGATATTGCGATATTGCGTTTGGAAGAGGCAAACGATCTGCCATTCCTGCAGATGCGCGATTCAGATCATGTAGAGGTGGGCGAGCTTGCTTTGGCCATCGGCAATCCGTTCGGCGTTGGGCAGACTGTGTCATCGGGCATCATCTCTGGGCTGGCGCGCACCGGGACGGCAACGGGCAATGCGCGCGGGTATTTCATTCAGACTGATGCGGCGATCAATCCCGGCAATTCTGGCGGTGCGTTAATCGATGTGAATGGCGACCTTATTGGGATCAACACCTCGATCCTGACCCGTTCGGGCGGATCGAACGGGATTGGTTTTGCCATCCCTGCCAATCTGGTGGCTGAGTTTCTGCGGCAGGCGCAAGCTGGCAACGAGAGCTTTGTTAGCCCTTGGGCGGGTATGGCTGGCCAGCACATGAGTGCGGATATCGCCGAGTCACTGGGCATGGTTATTCCACTTGGTGTCGTGATTTCCGACCTGCATGCGCTCAGCCCGCTGGCCGATGCGGGCCTACGGGTCGGGGATGTGGTCACTCATGTCGATGGGGATGAAGTGAACTCTCCGGCTGAAATGAAGTTTCGGATGGCCGTCGCGGGGGTTGGCGGGAAATCGGTGTTGACCCGGCTGCGCGGAGAGGATCAGGCCGAGATCGAAGTGGCATTGATCAGGGCACCCGAAAACCCCGCCGCAAATGAGACCACATTGGATGAGGATACCGCGCTTCCAGGGATGACGGTGTCTGGCATTAATCCGGCCGTGATCGTGCGGCTGGGTTTGACACTGTCGCAGACCGGCGTCGTTGTTGTTGATCCCGGTCCTTATGGCGCGCGGGCAGGATTGCGCGCCGGCGATGTCGTGGTGGATATCAACGGCTCGGGTATCGATGCACCCGAGGATGTTGTTCAGGCGTTAACCGATCCGGGTCGCAGAGTTCAGATTGCGCTTGAGCGGGGTGGTCGCGCGATTTCGTTGCGGTTCAGGCTGTAACCCGTGAGTGATCTCTTCGATACTGGTTCCGCCGAGCCCGCAGCCTCGCCTCACCGTCCACTGGCGGATCGCTTGCGGCCGCAGTCATTATCTGAGGTGATCGGGCAAGAGCAGGTTCTGGGCGCAGAGGCGCCGCTTGGGGTGATGTTGGCCTCGGGTAGCTTGTCCAGCCTGATCTTTTGGGGACCTCCGGGTGTCGGTAAGACGACTATTGCCCGGTTGCTGGCCCAGGAAACCGATCTGCATTTCGTGCAGATCAGTGCGATTTTCACGGGTGTTCCGGATCTGAAAAAGGTGTTCGAAGCCGCCAAGATCCGCCGTCAGAACGGGCAGGGCACTTTGCTGTTTGTCGACGAAATCCATCGTTTCAACAAAGCGCAACAGGATGGGTTTCTTCCGCATATGGAGGATGGCACGATCCTTCTGGTGGGCGCGACGACCGAAAACCCGTCGTTTGAGCTGAACGCGGCGGTTCTCAGTCGGTCTCAGGTGCTGGTACTGGAGCGGCTCAGTCTCGCTGATCTTGAGCGCCTGACCCAACGCGCCGAGAAAGAGCTGGATCGTGCATTGCCGCTGACGTCTGCCGCCCGCGAAGCGCTACAAGAGATGGCGGATGGTGACGGGCGCGCGCTATTGAACCTGATTGAACAGGTTACCGCCTGGAAAGTGGACGCCGATCTGGATCCCGAGGCTTTGTCAACGCGCCTGATGCGGCGTGCTGCAAAATACGACAAGTCGGGGGACGAGCATTACAATCTGATCTCGGCCCTGCACAAATCGGTGCGCGGATCGGACCCGGACGCAGCGCTCTATTGGTTTGCGCGGATGCTGACCGGTGGTGAAGACCCGCGCTATCTGGCGCGCCGGATCACGCGGATGGCGGTCGAGGATATCGGCTTGGCCGATCCGCAGGCGCAATCGATTTGCCTGCACAGTTGGGAAACCTATGAGCGGTTGGGCTCGCCCGAGGGTGAGCTGGCGCTGGCGCAGGCTTTGGTCTATCTGGCGCTCGCTCCGAAATCGAACGGGGCCTATGTGGGGTATAAAGCGGCGATGCGGCTGGCCAAGCAATCGGGCAGCAAACCGCCGCCCAAACATATCCTGAACGCGCCGACCTCGCTGATGAAAGATCAGGGGTATGGGGCAGGCTATGCCTATGACCACGATGCCGAAGATGGGTTTTCGGGTCAGAACTATTTCCCGGATGATATGAAACGCCCGGCACTCTATCAGCCGGTTGAACTTGGGTTCGAACGGGAGCTGAAAAAACGGCTGGAGTATTTCGCCAAGCTGAGATCCCAGCGCAATTCGAGCTAGGCTTGACTCTGCACCCGATGCGCGCGACAGACGCGCATGATTCTCTAAGGCACTGAAACAAGCACAATCCGGGCGGATCAGCCGTGCGGAACAAGGGGCAATGACATGAGCGGCGTACAGGTGATCACCGTAGCAGAGGGCGATGGCGACCAGCGGCTGGATCGCTGGCTGCGCCGCCTGTTTCCGCATGTCAGCCAGGGCCGGATCGAGAAGATGTGCCGCAAGGGTGAACTGCGCGTAGATGGCAGTCGGGTCAAAGCTTCGACACGGCTTGAGGTCGGGCAGTCTGTACGTGTGCCGCCGCTGCCAGATGCGGATCACAAGCCCGCAGTCGTGAAGCATCGTGTCTCGGATGCGGACGCGAAGATGATCCAGTCCTGTGTGATCTACAAGGATGACGATGTTCTGGCGTTGAACAAACCGCATGGCCTGCCGGTTCAGGGTGGCAGCGGTCAGACCCGCCATGTGGATAGTCTGTCCGAGGCCTTGCGCTTTGGCCATGACGAGAACCCGCGCCTTGTGCATCGGTTGGACAAAGACACATCCGGCGTTCTTTTGATGGCCCGCACGCGCGAGGCCGCCAAAGGGCTGACCGCAGCGTTCCGGCATCGCAATACGCGCAAGATCTACTGGGCCCTCGTGGCTGGTGTGCCAACGCCTTATCTGGGCGAGATCAAGACGGGTCTGGTCAAAGCGTCAGGGCATGGCAAACAGGGCGAGGGCGAGAAGATGATCGCCGTGCACCCCAGCGAAGTGAACGATACGCCTGGGGCAAAGCGCGCGCATACGCTCTATGCGACGCTCTATCGGGTCGCGGGTAGGGCGGCTTGGGTCGCAATGGAGCCTGTGACCGGGCGAACCCATCAGTTGCGTGCACACATGGCGGCGATTGGCCATCCAATCATCGGCGATGGAAAATATGGCGGGTCGGGGCAAGAGAACCTTGGTGACGGTTGGGGCGCGCAATTGGGCGGGATTATCAGCAAGAAGCTTCATCTGCATGCGCGCAGCCTTTCGTTCGAACACCCTTCGAGCCGAAAACCTATCTCGATCACGGCGCCCTTGCCCGAGCATATGAAGCATAGTTGGGAGACATTGGGCTGGACTGAGGATTTGGCCTCGGATGATCCATTTGAGGAACTGCGATGAACGCCCCTTTGCGGCTTGTCCTGTTTGATGTAGATGGCACGCTGGTTGACAGTCAGGGTGCTATTGTCTCTGCGATGACCGCGTGCTTTCAGGCACAATCGCTGCCAATTCCGGATCGCGAGGCGGTCTTGTCCATCGTTGGCCTGTCTCTGCCGCACGCAATGGCGCGGCTGGCACCTGAACGGTCAGAACAGGTGCAGGGCTTGTTGGTCGAAGGTTACAAACAGGCCTATCATGCGCAACGGTTAGAGCAGGGGGCTGCAAGCTCACCGCTTTTTCCGGGCGCGCGCGAGGTGATTGAACAGCTCCACGCACAGCCCGAGGTGCTTTTGGGCGTTGCCACAGGCAAATCTAAGCGCGGGCTTGATGCATTGCTTGAGGCGCATGGGTTGGAGCGGTATTTCGTGACCAGGCAAGTCGCGGACCATCACCCATCCAAGCCTCATCCCTCGATGATCGAAACGGCTTTGGCTGAAACAGGAGTACCTGCCGAGCATGCTGTCATGGTCGGCGATACCAGCTTTGACATGGACATGGCCACCGCTGCACAAATTGCCGGGGTCGGTGTCAGCTGGGGATATCATGATCGCGCAGCCCTGTGCGCAGCGCGGCACGTAATCGAGACATTTGAGCAACTGCCAGCAGCACTGGCTAATATCTGGGGCTAATGAAATGAGCGACTGGAAGCCAAAGCGGTTCTGGACCACAAGCGCTGTTGTCGAGGCGGACGGGGGGTATACCGTTGAACTGGACGGTCGCCGGGTCAAAACGCCAGCAAAAGCTGCGTTGATCCTGCCGAAGCGTGCTATGGCCGAGGCGGTTGCCCAAGAATGGGACGCACAGGAAAAAGAAGTTGACCCGGCCACGATGCCGTTTACCCGTTCTGCCAATGCCGCAATCGACAAGGTTCAGCAACAGCATGGCGAAGTCGCCGATATGCTTGCGGATTACGGCGACTCGGATCTGCTGTGTTATCGGGCGACCCATCCCGGGACCCTGCAAAAACGACAATCTGACGCGTGGGACCCGGCCTTGGATTGGGCGGCTGACACACTGAACGTACGGCTCTTTCCGATCGTGGGTGTGGTGCACCAACCGCAGGCCGCTGACGCGTTACAGCGATTGCGTGGTCGGGTGCACGAGCTAAGCGCGTTCCAACTGGCCGCGTTTCACGACCTCGTCAGCCTGTCCGGGTCATTGATTCTTGGTTTTGCGGCTGCACAGAATTGGCGCAAACCGGACGAGATATGGCGCATTTCGCGGCTGGATGAGCTTTGGCAGATTGAGCAATGGGGCCATGACGACGAGGCGTACGCCGCCGCCGAAGTGAAAGAAGCCGCCTTCCTGCATGCAAAGCGCTTCTATGACCTCTCTACTTGAGACTTTTTGGCGTCAAATTGTGATTTCAGCCCAAATAATACGTAAATTCACCTATCGTTTTCGCTGATCCGGCCCTTGACGTTTGTTGATGAATACGCCCAAACTCGTGCCACTAAAGGGGAGAGACCTTTTGGGTAACCTTTCCGGCGCGGCAGCGCTGGGTCGAACCGTCTCAACTAGGGGCGGAAAATCAGGAAGAGGTAAAAATGAAAAAATCCGTAATCTTGGGCATGGCAACAATTGCCGGCCTGGCTGCTGGTGCGGCTGCGGCTGCGACCGTTGACGACGTCAAAGCACGCGGCAAGCTAAACTGCGGTGTGACCACCGGTCTGGTTGGTTTTGCGGCGCCCGACGCGAATGGCGAATGGCAGGGCTTTGATGTTTCCCTATGCCGTGCTGTTGCTGCAGCTGTTTTGGGTGACGCGAACGCAGTAGAATTCGTTCCGACCACCGGTAAGACACGCTTTACCGCGCTGGCGTCCGGCGAGATCGACATGCTGGCACGTAACACCACTTGGACCTTCAGCCGCGATGTCGACCTGAAGTTCGAATTCGTCGGCGTTAACTACTATGACGGCCAAGGCTTCATGGTTCCCAAGGCACTGGGCGTAAGCTCGGCCAAAGAACTGGACGGCGCGACCGTTTGCATCCAAACCGGCACCACCACCGAGCTGAACCTGGCGGATTTCTTCCGTTCGAACAACATCAGCTACGAGCCGGTTCCGATCGAAACCAACGCCGAAGCACAACAGCAGTACCTTGCTGGTGCATGTGACGTTTACACCACCGACGCATCGGGCCTGGCTGCAACTCGCGCCACGTTCGAAAATCCAGGTGATCACGTTCTGCTGCCTGAAATCATCTCGAAAGAGCCGCTGGGCCCGCTGGTCCGTCACGGCGATCACGAGTGGGGCGATGTGGTCCGCTGGACCTTGAACGCATTGGTCTCGGCTGAAGAGCTGGGCGTGACCTCGGCGAACATCGATGAGATGGCAGCTGGCACGGACAACCCAGAAGTCAACCGCCTGCTGGGTACCGAAGGTACTCTGGGTGAGATGCTGGGTCTGGACGCTGACTGGGCCGCCAAAGCTATCAAAGCTGGTGGTAACTATGGCGAAGTGTTTGCCAAGAACATCGGTGAAGAAACCCCGATTGGTCTGGCACGCGGCCTGAACGCACAGTGGACCGAAGGTGGTCTGCTGTACTCGCCGCCGTTCCGCTAAAACCCACAGAGAAGAGGGCGCAGGGCAACCTGCGCCCTCTTTTCCATCAAAATGCTACGGGCGGCTCAAGAGCGGGGAAAACCCTGCCGGTGTATGAAGCGTCCGAAATGCACGGGGATTCCAAAATATGTCGACTATGACTGACCCGCCGAAAGCTGACTTTCGGTTGTCTATGCTCATAAACGATACCCGCTATCGCTCACTGACGTTTCAGGTGATCGCGGCGATCGTTATTGCGCTTAGCATCTGGTATCTAGGTAACAACCTGATCCAGAACCTTAGGGCCGCTGGCCTTAACATTTCCTATTCATTCCTTGGCGATCCGTCTGGGTACGATATTAACCAACGCCTCATTGAATATGACAGCCAGTCTTCACATGGGCGTGCGGCTGTTGTCGGCATTCTGAACACTCTGCTGGTGGCCTTTCTGGCCTGTATCACGGCAACAGTGTTCGGTGTAATCGCCGGTGTTCTGCGCCTGTCGAACAACTGGCTTATCTCAAAGCTGATGGCGTTTTATGTCGAGATCTTCCGGAACATTCCGGTTCTGATCTGGATCCTTATCATCTTCTTCATCATTACCGCTGCGATGCCCGCACCAAGAGCCTATCTGGGTGAGGATGCCGAGCGTGGAATGGTGCTCGGGCTTTTTGCGTTTACCAACCGGGGAATTTACGTACCGCTTCCATACTTTACCGGTGGTTTTGGCGGTGTTGCGAACTGGTTGCTTGTAGTTGCAGTGTTGGTCGCGTCCTATTTCTCTACGCGGTTTGTGAATAAGAACGCACAGATCAAACAAGAGAAGACGGGCATCAGACCAAATACGCTGCTTTTGAACGCGGCGATTTGGTTCGTGCCGCTGATCGTTGTTCTATTTTTGCTAGGACTGTCATGGGATCTGCCTGATCCTTTGGCGAACCGTTTCAATTTGCGTGGAGGTCTTCAAATCGGTGCACCACTAATCGCATTGTGGTTCGCACTGTCGATCTACACAGGTGCCTTTATCGCGGAGAACGTCCGGGCGGGTATTCAGGCGATCTCAAAAGGTCAGACCGAGGCTGCGTCGGCGCTGGGTTTGCGCCCGGGTCGGGTCATGAACCTTGTGGTCTTGCCGCAGGCTCTTAGGGTGATCATCCCGCCGTTGATCTCGCAATATCTGAACATCACCAAGAACTCGTCGCTGGCGATTGCAGTAGGCTACGCGGATATCACTGCAACGCTAGGTGGTATTACGCTGAACCAGACTGGTCGCGCGATCGAGTGTGTTCTGCTGCTGATGCTGTTCTACCTCACGGCTTCGCTGCTGATTTCGATGGTGATGAACATCTACAACGCATCCGTCAAGTTGAAGGAGCGCTGAGCCATGAGTGATCAAACGACGAATTCGATCGCCTTCGTGGCAGAAGGCACAATCCCTCCTTCACCGCCCCCTGCAAATGAGGTTGGCGTGGTCAAGTGGATGCGCGAGAACTTGTTCTCGGGCGTTGCCAACACGATCTTGACGGTGATCTCGCTGATCCTGATCTACCTCATTTTGAAGAACACGCTGCCGTGGATTCTGAATGGGGTTTGGAATGCGAACTCGCTGGCAGAATGCCGCGAGATACTGGCGGGGAAAACCGGGGCCTGTTTCGCGGTTCTGACCGAGCGTTGGCCGCAGCTTATCTATGGGTTCAAATATCCAACCGACGCCTATTGGCGACCCAATCTGGCCTTCGTACTGATGCTGGTCGCATTTGCTCCGGTTCTGTTCTTCGATCTGCCGCGCAAGATGCTGATCTTTACGGGACTTTACCCTTTTGTTGCCTTCTGGCTGATCTGGGGTGGCACGATACTTGCGCCATTGGTGGCGCTGGTAGGTTGTATCGCTGCCGGTGCAGTGTTCCAGAAATTGGGTAAGAACAGCTTTGCCGCCGGATTCTTTGGTGCCATCATCGTTGCACTGATCGTCTGGAACGTCGGCGCGCTTCTGATCCCTGAAGGGGCGTCAGAAAACGCATTGTTGACTTATGTTCCCAGCCGAGACTTGGGTGGCTTCATGCTAAACATGATGCTGGGTGTGACCTGTGTGTCGCTGTCGGTTCCGCTTGGGATTGCACTGGCACTAGGCCGTCAGTCGGACATGCCGCTGATCAAATGGGTCTGTGTCATCTTCATCGAATTCATCCGTGGCGTGCCTCTGATCACGCTACTGTTTGTGGCTTCGGTGATGCTGTCCTACTTCTTCCCGCCTGACAGCACGGTCGATCTGTTCCTGCGCGTTGTGATCATGATCACCATGTTCTCGGCCGCTTACATTGCCGAGGTTATCCGTGGTGGTCTGGCTGCTCTGCCCCGTGGACAGTACGAGGCTGCAGATAGTCTTGGCTTGGATTACCCTCAGGCGATGCGTCTGATCATCCTGCCGCAGGCCCTGAAGATCTCGATCCCTGGTATCGTGAACGTGGCCGTTGGCCTGTTCAAGGATACTACACTGGTTTCGGTCATTTCGATGTTCGATCTGGTGGGTATGATCCGGGGGCCGATCCTGGCGTCGACCGAATGGCAAGGCATTTACTGGGAGCTTTTTGGCTTTGCCGCGCTCCTGTTCTTTGTCGTCTGCTACGGCATTTCTCAATATTCCCAGTGGCTCGAGCGTCGCCTTGCCACGGACCATCGTTAAGGAGTTCAACACATGTCTGAACTTGCAGTAGAACGCGAAATCGATCGCTCGAAGATGCAGGTGAGCGACGAGGTCGCCATCGAAATCAACGGCATGAACAAGTGGTACG
Organism: Ruegeria sp. CE9; assembly: GCF_056537425.1. NCBI lineage: Bacteria > Pseudomonadati > Pseudomonadota > Alphaproteobacteria > Rhodobacterales > Roseobacteraceae > Ruegeria > Ruegeria sp. CE9. The sequence continues at coordinate 32,759 of NZ_JBQFRO010000018.1, forward strand.
GGTCTTTCCACGTGCTGCGCGACATCAATCTGACCGTCAATCAGGGCGAGCGGATTGTTATTGCGGGTCCGTCGGGCTCGGGTAAATCCACCCTGATCCGTTGCCTGAACGCGCTGGAGGAACACCAGCAAGGCACGATCGTTGTGGACGGAACCGAGCTGTCGAATGACCTAAAAAACATCGACAAGATCCGGTCCGAGGTTGGCATGGTGTTCCAGCACTTCAACCTGTTCCCGCATCTGACCATTCTGGAGAACTGCACGCTGGCCCCGATCTGGGTGCGCAAGACGCCCAAGAAAGAGGCCGAAGAGCGCGCGATGCATTTCCTGGAAAAGGTGAAAATCCCGGACCAAGCGCTGAAATATCCCGGTCAGTTGTCGGGTGGTCAGCAGCAGCGTGTGGCGATTGCCCGCTCGCTGTGCATGATGCCGCGGATCATGTTGTTCGATGAACCGACATCGGCGCTGGACCCCGAGATGATCAAAGAGGTGCTCGACACCATGATCGAACTGGCCGAGGAAGGCATGACCATGCTGTGTGTGACCCACGAGATGGGCTTTGCCCGTCAGGTCGCCAACCGCGTGATCTTTATGGACGCGGGTCAGATCGTGGAGCAGAATGAACCAGAAGAGTTCTTTAACAACCCGCAGAGCGAACGCACCAAGCTGTTCCTGAGCCAAATCTTGGGGCACTGATCCTTCGCAAATCAACGAAAAGGCGGGGTTCTGACCCCGCCTTTTTCTATTCCAGCAGTTCGCGTGGGATGGCGAAGCCCAGAACTTCTCCGCTGTGCCATTGAAATTCAGACCAGTTGTCGAAATCGAAGCGGATGACCGTTGTGGCGCAGGTTGGATAATCCAGAAACCGGGGATGATCAGGGGCTTGCGCGACAATACGGTTGGCAAAATTGGCGATGCCGGGGTTATGTCCCAGCATCAGTACGGCCTTGCCCGAAGCCTTAGACAAATGCCGTAGCAAAGTGTCAGCACTGCCCAGATAAAGCGGGTGGTAGAATTTAACCGTCTCGGCGGTAAGTCCCATTCTCTCCCATGTTTCGCGGGTCCGGAATGCGGTTGAACTGATCACTTCGTCAGGCAGCCACCCGTGCTGTTTCAACCAATTGGCCATCGCCGGGGCCGATTGGCGCCCGCGTTTGTTCAAAGGGCGGTTATGATCGCTGGCCGTTGGGTCATCCCAACTGGATTTTGCGTGGCGCGTCAGGATCAGCAGACGGCTCATGACGGATGAAACGCGCGCATATGGTGCGCTGATTGTTCGGGGTCACGCTCGGCCCCTGCGCTGAGAGGGCAGGCCAGCCGTGCGAGGCACCCGCCCGTCATGCAGCTTTGCCCTTCTTCCGTGTTTAGATGATCATGGCAGGCCGCCACATCATAGAAAGTTTGAGCGTTGAGCGCTCCAACCGGGCAGGTCGTGGTGCAAGGGGCGGGGCAATTTGTGCAAGGCGACGCATTGTCGATATTCCGGATCGCGAACTCTTCTTCAAAATGAAGTGCCCCCCGGTATGAGATCATCATCCCAACAGTGTCATGCACCAGAGCTCCGACCGGGCTGCTGAATGTCCGGCCGGACTTGAGAGCCCAATCGATAAAGGGCGTATATGGCGGGCCACCGAAGGGAAAATGCGCCTCGGCACCGAGCGTCTGCGCCATATGGCTGATAACGCGCGTCGACCAACGGTCTACCGGATTTGCCTCATTCCACTCTGGGGCAGCTTTGAGTGCTGGCCAGAACGCACCAGCTGTTCCAAGTAAGATCAAGGTGCCGGTCTCAAGCTGTTTGGCCTCAGCTATTCGGGGGTGCAGTGCGCCCATGATGATGAGGCCCGCAGCCTCGGCGACTTGCTCAACACGTGTGAATTCTGGGAAGGCGTTTGAGGTGTCGTCTGATTGGTTCGTCATCGAAGCCCCCCACCGCATCAATCAGTCAGGCCTGATCAGCGAGCCCGCGCCATGTTCGGTGAACAGCTCTAACAAAACCGCGTTGGGCGCACGACCGTCAAGGATTACGACAGCCCGAACGCCACTGTGAAGCGCATCCAGAGCCGTCTCAGTCTTTGGGATCATGCCACCTGCAATAGTGCCTTCCAACGTCATCTCGCGGATTTGCCCGGCTTTCAGCTCGGTCACCACATCACCAGCAGCATTTTTGACGCCTGAGACATCAGTCAGAAGCAATAGGCGATCAGCTTTTAGAGCGGAAGCAATCGCGCCTGCTGCGGTGTCACCGTTGACGTTGAACGTCTCACCTGCACGGCCAGCGCCCAAGGGTGCAATCACCGGGATCACGTCATGCGAAAACAGATCATGCAGAACCTTGGGGTTCATCTCGGACGGAGAGCCGACAAATCCAAGTGACGGGTCCGTCTGGTCGCAGATCATGAGGTTGGCATCTTTGCCCGACAGGCCCACGGCTGAGCCGCCTTGTCCGTTTATGGCCTGTACGATGCGCTTGTTCACAAGCCCCGAAAGGACCATTTCAACCACTTCGACAGTGGCCTTGTCGGTGACACGCTTACCGCCGACAAATTCGGACTGAATATCTAGCTTGTCCAGCATTGCGTTGATCATTGGTCCGCCGCCATGCACGATCACAGGATTGACGCCAACCTGACGCATCAGAACGACGTCGCGCGCAAAGCTCTCCATGGCTTCGTCGCTGCCCATGGCGTGCCCGCCCAGCTTGATGACGACGATTGCACCGTCATATCGCTGCAGATAGGGCAGGGCGCTGTTGAGTGTGGCTGCGGTGGCGATCCAGTCCCGGTTCATATCTCGTGTCTTCATGGCTTAGGTCCCTCTGGCACACCGTGTTAGGGCCTTTGTGCGGTGCTGCCAAGGGCGAAGCTATTCCAGATGTGCGATGATCGAGCGCAACGTTGGAATGCCATCGCCTTTCTCGGACGAAGTCAGCACGATTTCGGGGAAAGCAGCAGGGTGTTTGGACAGGGCGTTGCGCACTTGATCTAGCACTTTCTCGCGGTCTTTGGCCTTGACCTTGTCGGCCTTTGTCAGAACGCATTGAAAGGTCACGGCGCTGGTGTCCAGCAGTTTCATGATCTCGGCGTCCACGGATTTCACCCCATGTCGCGAGTCGATCAACACGAAGGCGCGGCGCAGCGTCTGGCGACCGCTCAGGTATTTTTTGAGCAGACGCTGCCATTTCTCCACGATCTTTACCGGCGCGTTGGCATAGCCATAGCCTGGCAGGTCGACCAGATAGAGCTCTGGCCCTTGCGTGAAAAAGTTGATCTCTTGCGTGCGGCCCGGCGTATTGGATGCGCGCGCCAGACCCTTGGTGCCGGTCAGCGCGTTGATCAGGCTGGATTTGCCCACGTTTGAGCGACCCGCGAAACAGACCTCCAACCGGTCCGGGGCGGGCAGGCCGTCCATGGCGACGACGCCTTTGACAAACTCTGATGGTCCGGCAAACAGTTTGCGCCCGGTCTCTGCAGCGAACGCGTCTGGTGTCTCAGCCAAAGGAAAGGGAAGCGTGGTCATAGTATCTGAACCTTGTCGCCAGTGCGAATGGTGCCCCCGTCCAGCACTTCGGCGTAAACCCCAAAATCCTGGTGGTCCCAGCTGTTCAGAGCGCCCAGAGTGTCCGCGTCGCGTTCGCCCGTCTCAGGGTTGGCGGTCGTCGCCAGGCAGCGCGTGATACGCTCGCGGACGCGCAGGGTTGCCTCACCAATGCGGATATCGCGGCCGATCCAGTCGAACTCTTCCCACAGCGGCAGACCGTCGAACCAGATATTGCCGCGCCAGCGGATGGTCGACAGATCACGGTTTAGCTCTTGCTCAACTGCACGGTGCGAGGCCATGTTGCACAGGCTGATCGATGGAAAATCGCTATCTGTCATACCACGCCCGGGCACGCGGATTATGCGAGCGGACTCGGCGCGATCAGCCGGCATCAACGGCTTGACCCAGTCCAGAAAGGCGTTCTGCTGCGTGTCGGGCTCAAAGCTCAGGTCAGGGCGGTCAGGATGGCGTAGCGTGACCGCGTCACCATGCAATTGCGCCGAGATTGCCATCAACTGAGGGGCCTTTGCCCCGCGGCTGAAATTGTTACATGGCATCCACTCCGAGCCATCGGCCTTGGATGCCTCATGCGCAACTGCCCAAACACGATCCCCGGGCATAGTCTGCCCGGGGGTCATGGTAATCTGATCAAGGCTTTCACGCCCGTGGCTTTTGATCGGGTGCCGCCACAGGGCGCTCACTGTGCCGGTCATTTGTCATCCGTCTTTGGCGTTTTCTTGAAGCCGGACTTAATGTTGCCGAATACGTCAGGCGTGTAGCCCTGGCTACGCATGATCAGGTATTGCTGGGTGAATGTGATCGTGTTGTTCGCAATCCAGTATACAACCAGACCGCTGGCAAACCCGCCCAGCATGAACATGAACACCCACGGCATCCAGGCAAAGATCATCGCCTGAGTCGCATCGGTTGGTGCCGGGTTCAGTTTTTGCTGCAGCCACATCGAGATACCCAATAGCAGCGGCAGGATACCGATGAAGATCAGTGCCATAAAGCTCTCGGGTGCAGGTGCGGCCCAGGGCAACAAGCCAAAGAAGTTGAAGATCGAGGTTGGGTCCGGAGCACTGAGGTCCTGGAACGGGCCAAACCAAGGGGCCTGACGCAGTTCGATGGTGACAAAGATCACTTTGTACAACGAGAAGAAGATCGGGATCTGCATCAAGATTGGCAAACAGCCGGCGGCTGGGTTTACTTTTTCCTTCTTGTACAGCTCCATCATGCCTTGCTGCATCTTCTGGCGGTCATCACCTGCGGCCTCTTTCAGGGCTTCCATCTGCGGTTGCAGCTCCTTCATCTTCGCCATTGAGACATAAGATTTGAAGGCCAGCGGGAACAGGATTGCCTTAATGATCAGGGTCAGGCCAATGATGGACCAGCCCATGTTCCCAATCAGCAGGTTGATGTTGTGCAGCAACCAGAAGATCGGCTTGGTGAGGAAGAAGAACCAGCCCCAGTCGATGCTGTCGATGAATTTCTGGACGCCTTCCGCCTGATATTCACGAATGGCTTCCCATTCTTTGGCACCAGCGAACAGGCGTGTGGTCACTTCAGCGGTCTCGCCCGGAGCAACCGTAACCGTCGGCAGCACCGTCTCGGTTTGGTAGATCTTGCGACGCGAGTCATATTTTGCGGCCGCTTTGAACGTCGAGCCGGGCTCAGGAATAAGCGTGGTCATCCAGTAGTGGTCGGTGAAGCCGATCCAGCCATCTTCCTTAACCTGATACACCTCGGCCTGTGCACGCTCATTCGGATCGATATCGAAATCGCGGACATCGCCATAATCGACTTCGGACAGTGTCCCGTCGGCCATTCCGATCACACCTTCATGCAGGATGAAGAAGTTTTTCAGGCCAGGCAGATCTCCGTCCTCTCCGATGCCGTGACGGGCGAGGATGCCATAGGGGGCCATACCCACCTCGGCTTGGGTCCCGTTCTCAACAGATTGGGTCACGGTGAACATATAGTCCTGATCAACCGAGATGATGCGACGGAAGGTAAGACCGTTGCCATTGTCCCAGGCCAGAGTGATCGGGTTGTCTACGCCAAGCGTTTCGCCCTCTTCCAGTGTCCAGAGTGTGTTGGGACCAGGAACATCGGCTCCTGCTAGCCCGGTACCCGGAGCCCAACCATAAAGCGCATAGTAGGCAGATTCAGACCCAACCGGAGACAGCAGCTCGACAATCGGTGCGCCTTCTTCGATCGAAACTTTATAGTCTTTCAAAAACAGCTCATCGATCCGACCACCTGACAGGGACAAGCTTCCCTCAAGGCGGGGGGTATCGATGTTCACCCGGGGTGCTTGCTCTTCAGGCAGTGTTTCTTCGGTGGTTGCTGTTGCCTCACCCACGGTGCTGGTGGCGCTGGGTGTTTGCACCTCGTCACCTTCCAGGGCTGCAATTTCTGCCTGTTCCTGTGTCGTGGTTGGTTCCGGCGGAGGGAACAGCACAAACCAGACCAGGATCACCAGAAAGCTGAGCGCGGTTGCGAGGATAAGATTCTTATTCTGATCGTCCATCGGGGACAGCCACCTTGAGCAGTGAAACACACCCGGTGGGTTCAACAGAGTGCAGCCCCAAAGGTCAAGCGGAATCGCCCGTCAAATCACCGCAGCGCTGGATTTGGCGCACCGAAACTGCCGATTTCATCCCATTTTGCGACCGATCTTGGGCGCGCCCGCAAGCTTGGCACGATGCGCTGTGATCCAATCCAATGTTTGGTCGAACGGCATCGGCCGGGCAACACCGAAGCCTTGGACGTGATTGCTGCCCAATTGCGCCATCAACGCATGTTCGCCCGGCGTCTCAACACCTTCTGCAAGCGTTTCGAGGTTCAGCCGCTCTGCCATAGTCAGAATGGCACTGACCAATTGTTGCTGACTGGGGTCTTGATCGGATTTTGCGACGAAAGTCCGGTCGATCTTGATGCGCGAAACATCAAATCGCTTGATCGATGCAATCGACGCATGCCCAGTGCCAAAGTCGTCCAGATCAATACAGCACCCAAGGGCTGCCATACCGGTTACGTTCCGCGTGATCACATCGTCGGGCCGCCGCGAGAACACCGTTTCCAGGATTTCGACCGCCAGCCTGTCAGGGGTCAGATCGAATTGATCCAATTCCCATTTCAAGCTGTCTATCAGGCTCGGGTTGCGCAGTTCATCGGATGAGAAATTGATCCCGATCCTTGGAACAATCAATGCCGCGCGATCCCAGGCCCGCATCGCGTCGAATGCATGATGGCGCATGACCTGCCCCAATCGTTCCAACAGGTCGGCCTGCTCGGCAAAAGGCAGGAATACCTGTGGACCAAGAACGCCTTTGACCGGATGCTCCCAACGCGCCAGCGCCTCAAATCCGGTTATGTTGCCATTGTCGGTCGATATCTGGGGCTGAAACCACGGCCGGAGATCCCCATTGTCCAACGCAGCCTCGAACTCTTTCCTGAGGTTGGCACGGACCAATGATCGCCTTTGGGTCGCTGCTGAATAGGCGCGTATAGTTGACGGCCCACTTCTTTGCGCCTCGGAAAGAGCTGCGGTGGCAGCGCCGACCCACCCAATCGCTTCGGGTTCGCGCAGGTCAGAATGCAGACAGAAACCAATGGAGCAGGATTGATAGACACTTGTACCATTCACCATAAGGGGTTCTTCGATGGCGCTTTGAATGCGACCTGACATCTGGATGCATGCTTCGAGGTCAAGATGCGGGGATGGGTGAAGGCCGATGAGAAACCGGTTCTGGTCGATCTGCGCAAAAATATCCTGGCTGCGAATGACCGAAAGGATGCGATCGCTGACCTGTCGATTCACATGATTTGCGGCGGCCTGGCCGTGCAGATCCAGAAGGTCGAGATAATCATCCAGCGCAACGGCGACGCAGGCGGCGTTTTCATTGGATTTTTGAACCACGTCATTCAACATCTGCATTTCGGTTTGGAACACGTCATAAGGAACCGCGCCGCTGGGGCGCATTCCTGAGCTGCGCGCTGTATATGACCGACCGCCCCAGAGGCCGGTCGCAGCGAACGCGAGCGGCAAGCCAAAGGCGGTGGCGACCAAGGCGCGTTCACCGCCCAACCAGAAGGCGGCCAAACAGGCAGCTGGTACAAAAGCCAGAATTTGCGGTCCTGAAATAAGAACACGCAGGGCATCGAGGCTTCGGTTAACAGAGAGAATTTTCCGCATCGGATTTACGGCCTTTGACTTGAGCTAGGATCGCGCAAGCCAACCGTAAGAAACCAATCTGAGTCAGGCGTTAACGTAACTTGGGAATTTCTTCTGAATTTTCGTCTTTTTGAATCGGATCAATGGAGAGATTTGCAAAATCAAAGAGTTTCGGGTCCAAAAGATGCGAAGGCCGTGCGTTGGTCAGCGCCCGGAACATCACCTGCCGTCGCCCCGGCGCATTTCTTTCCCATTGATCAAGGATCTGCTTCACCTGCTGGCGTTGCAGGCCGTCCTGACTGCCGCAAAGGTCACAAGGAATGATGGGATAGTTCATCGCGTTGGCGAATTTCTCACAATCCACTTCGGCGACGTGGGCGAGGGGGCGGAAAACGAACAAATCGCCTTCTTCATTCACCAGCTTCGGTGGCATCGTCGCCAGACGTCCGCCATGGAATAGGTTCATGAAAAAGGTCTCAAGAATATCATCCCGGTGATGACCCAGCACTACCGCTGAGCACCCTTCCTCGCGCGCGATGCGATAGAGGTTGCCCCGGCGCAGGCGTGAACACAGCGCGCAATAGGTGCGGCCTTGCGGGACTTTGTCCATCACAACGGAATAGGTGTCCTGATATTCGATACGGTGGGGAACACCCATACGCTCTAGAAATTCAGGCAGGACCGTCGCGGGAAACCCAGGTTGCCCCTGATCCAGATTGCAGGCCAAAAGATCGACAGGCAGCAAACCACGCCATTTCAATTCGTACAGCACGGCCAGCAGAGTATAGCTGTCTTTTCCGCCCGACAGGCAGACCAGCCATCGTGGTGTGTCGCCAGAGCGGTCGACCATCCCATATTGCTCAATTGCCTCGCGCGTATGGCGCACAATGCGTTTGCGCAGCTTCTTGAACTCGGTGGTCGAAGGTGCACCGGCAAAGAGAGGATGGATATCGTCGGCTTCATCAAACATGGGCGGGGCCTATCGCAGATGGGTTAACCGGGCAAGGGTCAGGATTTATCGTCCGGTACGGGATCATATCCGTCGCCACCCCATGGATGGCAGCGTCCGATGCGTCTGGCGGCCAGCCACGTGCCCTTGATCGGGCCATGCTTTTCCAGCGCCTCCAGCGCGTAAGCCGAACAGGTGGGTTGGTAACGGCAATTGAACCCGACCCAAGGGCTGAATATCAGCCGATAAGCTCTGATCGGCAGAGCGATGAGATTTGCGAATAGGGTCATTTGCTACCATGCAACTTGCGCAGGGCGTAGCGCAGGTCGTCTTTCAAGACATCAAAGGGCCGCGCAGCCGTCACTTCGGCGCGACCAATCAGCACGTAATCCCAACCGACTTGACCCTGACTGGGCAAAACGGCACGCGCAGCCTCACGCAAGCGACGCTTGGCGCGATTGCGGGCCACGGCATTGCCAACTTTTTTTGAGCAGGTGAAGCCTACGCGAACACCCGCCGCTTCGTCGGGCGCGCGCTTCCGAGCCTGCACCATCATCGAGGCAGTGCCCTGTCGCTTTGCCCGCGCAGCTTTCAGAAAGTCTGAGCGTTTCCGCAGAACAATCAATGTTTCACGCGCGCAAACGGACACCGCCGGGGGCTTGACCCTCGGCTGGTTGTTACCATCCTCAGGGGCCTCCGGCGGCATCATGTTCATAACCTGATCAGTGAGGCGGTTTATGCGCTCAGCGACTTACGGCCACGTGCGCGGCGCGCGTTCAGGATTTTGCGGCCGGCTTTAGTAGCCATGCGCGCGCGGAAACCGTGGCGGCGTTTGCGAACCAGGTTCGAAGGCTGATAGGTGCGTTTCATCGCTCCGTCTCCAATCTATAGCGGTGGGTGCGGCGCGGATTCGCCTGGCCCGAGTGTTCGAAGCCCGTCCTCTACTGGGTCACGGGTGCTAAGTCAAACCCCTAGGTGGGGGTTTCGACGCCTTTTGCAACAATTCTGTAACCGCCACCAGCAAAAGGTTTCAAATTAAAGGTTTTGGCCCCCAATTTCTCACATTCCCGGTTGCAGACATCAACGCCCCGTGAGGTACCTGTTGTGCGGGCCTTTGGCGTCGCATGTTGTAGGCAGAATGAAACGCACCAAACCGGACAGTTTGATGAGTGATACGACTCAGACCTCGCGCAACGGCCTTGCGCGCCACATACCTCTGCTGGTGATCCTCGCCGTTGCCGCATTGGGTTTCTTTACCTTGGGCGACTACCTGACATTTGAGACCCTGCGCGACAACCGCGAGGCGCTTTTGGCGTGGCGGGACGGAAACTACTGGGCGATGGCGGCTGCGTTCATTGGCATATACATCGTGATCGTTGCCTTTTCGTTGCCGGGTGCCGCTGTGGCTTCGATGACAGGAGGGTTTTTGTTCGGCCTCGTCGCCGGAACAGTTTTTAACGTGTTTGCAGCCACAATAGGGGCCTCGGCCATCTTTCTGGCGGCACGCTGGGGATTAGGAGAATCGCTGACGGCGCGGCTGGAATCGTCGGAAGGGACGGTCAAAAAGCTAAAGAACGCGCTGCGCGAGAATGAAATCTCGGTGCTGTTCCTTTTGCGCCTTGTCCCTGTTGTGCCATTCTTCGTGGCAAATCTGGTGCCTGCGTTGGTTGGCGTAAAGTTCCGAAACTTCCTGATCACCACGGCGCTGGGAATCATTCCGGGTGGTATTGTCTACACGTGGATAGGCGTCGGGCTGGGTGGTGTATTTGACCGGGGCGAAACGCCGGAAGTGTCATTGCTGTGGGAGCCATTTGTCATCGGGCCCATCATTGGCTTGTGTGTTCTGGCTGCATTGCCGATTGTCATAAATTCCATTCGTGGCCGAAAGGACACCTGATACATGCAAGAACTGAAAACCGATATCCTGGTGATCGGCGCCGGGTCGGGTGGGCTGTCTGTCGCGGCCGGAGCGAGCCAGATGGGGGCGGATGTCGTCTTGCTTGAAGGCCATAAGATGGGCGGCGACTGTCTGAACTTCGGTTGCGTTCCTTCGAAGGCTCTGATCGCCAGTGGCAAGGCAGCCTATGGACAGGCCCACAGTTCTGCCTTTGGCGTCACGGATGTCGCGCCTCAGATCGATTACGCCGCCGCTAAGGATCACGTTCACGATGTGATCTCTCAGATCGAGCCGATGGACAGTCAGGAGCGCTTCGAAGGTTTCGGCGTCAGGGTCATCCGCGAATACGGCAGCTTTGCCTCGCCTACGCAGGTGCAGGCAGGCGATCATCTGATCACCGCACGGCGTGTGGTGATTGCGACCGGCTCATCCCCACTGGTACCGCCATTGTCGGGTCTGGATCAGGTGCCGTATTACACCAACGAGACCATATTCGATCTGCGCGACAAGCCTGCGCATCTTCTAATCATCGGCGGTGGCCCGATTGGCATGGAGATGGCGCAGGCGCACATCCGTTTGGGCTGTAAGGTTACTGTAATCGAGGGGATGAAGGCGCTGGGCAAGGACGACCCCGAAGCTGCCTCGCTCGTGCTGGAGAGTTTGAAGGCTGAAGGCGTAGCGATCCATGAAAACGCGATGGTGGCCCAGATCCGTGACAACGGGGGTGCTGTTGAGGTGGTCACCGAGAATGGGGAAATCTACGCGGGATCACATCTTTTGTTAGCGGTTGGGCGAAAGGCCAATGTCGAGCGTCTGAACCTTGAGGCAGCAGGGATCAAGCGTACGCCTACTGGCATCAATGTCGATCAGTCGCTTCGGACATCTAACCGCAGGGTTTACGCAATAGGGGATGCGGCAGGCGGGCTGCAATTCACCCACGTGGCGGGGTATCACGCCGGAGTCATTATCCGTTCCGCTCTGTTTGGACTGCCTTCCAAAGCGAAAACGGCGCATATTCCCTGGGCCACTTACACCGATCCCGAACTGGCGCAGGTCGGACTGACCGAGGCGCAGGCGCGTAATCAGCATGGTGACGCGATGGAAATCGCCCGGTTCGACTACCACCACAATGACCGCGCTATTTCCGAACGGAAGACGAAGGGTTTCATTAAGGTGATGGTCGTAAAAGGCCGACCGGTTGGCGTGACAATCGTAGGGCATCAGGCCGGAGAATTGATCAACTTGTGGTCGCTGGCCTTGGCCAATAACCTTAAAATGGGTCAGATCGCCGCGATGGTTTCGCCCTATCCGACGATCGGAGAGCTTAACAAACGCGTGGCGGGCGCTTATTTCTCGCCAAGGCTGTTTGAGAATCAAACGGTTAAACGAGTGGTCAGGTTCGTCCAACGCTGGATCCCCTGACGCAAGAAGGAGCGCAAAGTGAATTCGCTGTCGGGCCGATTTCTGATCCTGACGACGGTCTTCGTAATGTTGGCCGAGATATTGATCTTTGTGCCTTCGATCGCGCGGTTTCGCGAAGACTTTTTGCTGAATCGGTTAGAGCGCGCGCAGATCGCCTCACTCGCATTGCTGGCAGATGACATGCTGGCCGACGAGCTTGAGGCTGAGCTGCTGGCGAATGCTGGTGTCTATAACGTCGTGCTACGCCGTGACGAGGTACGCCAGTTGATGCTGTCCTCGCCGATCCCTGACCAGATTACCAAGACCTATGACCTGCGCAATGCCAGCGCCTGGGTTCTGATCCGCGACGCCACCCGGCGCTTCTTTACGCCTGAGAACGAGGTCATCCGCGTCATAGGTGCCCCGGTAAAGGATGCAGGCCTATTGATCGAAGTCACAATGGACAGTGACCCGTTACGCATGGCGATGACAGATTACGGTCTGCGCATTTTGGGCTTATCTTTCTTCATTTCAATCATCACTGCGTCTTTGCTCTTTCTTGCTGTGCGCATTGTATTGGTGCGCCCGATCAAAGGTGTCGTCGGATACATGCAGCGCTACGCCAGTGCGCCCGAAGATGCGCGCGGTATTATTTCCCCCAACTCGCGGGTCACGGAATTACGCGAAGCTGAAGAAGCCTTGCAGATGTTGCAAACCGATTTGACGCAGGCCCTGAAACAACGCGAACGTCTGGCGCAATTGGGCGGAGCAGTCGCCAAGGTTAGCCACGACTTGCGCAACATTCTGACGTCGGCGCAATTGTTCACCGATCGCATTGAATCGAGCGATGATCCACTGGTTGCACGCATGGCACCAAAACTGGTGAATTCGATCACCCGGGCCGTTTCATTATGTGAAAGCACATTGGCCTTCGGGCGGGCGGAGGAGCCCGCTCCGACGCTCACGATGGTTCGGTTGCGAGACATCGCCGCTGACGTCGTGTCCAGCGAACGCCTCGCTATCGCCGATGCTTGCGTCGAAATCGTGAACGACGTTCCTGAGGAACTGATCGTCCGTGCTGATCCCGAACAGATCTTCAGGGTCATCATGAACCTCGTGCGCAACGCCAGACAGGCGCTTTTGGCCTCGGGCAAGCCAGGTCGCGTCAGCGTCACGGCATCCGAGCAAGCTTCAGATTGGTGTATTGAAATAAGCGACACAGGCCCGGGCCTACCACCCAAAGCTCAAGAGAATCTGTTTACCCCGTTTCAAGGCGGGGTACGCAAAGGAGGTTCTGGTCTCGGGCTTGCAATTTCACAAGAACTGGTACGCGGTCACGGAGGAGACCTCTTCTTGAAAGAGACCGGCCCTGAGGGAACCACCTTTGAAATAAGGCTCGCGCGTGGTGAAATGAATTTTTGAAGTTTTTTTGAAGAATCGGCTTGCGCCCCCTCTGCCTCAGGTCTAAATAGCGCCTCACCAACGCGGACCGATAGCTCAGCTGGATAGAGTACTTGACTACGAATCAAGGGGTCGGGGGTTCGAATCCTCCTCGGTCCGCCACTTTGGTTTCTGTTGGACGTCAGACGAATTTGACTTTTGCGTCATAAACTGACCCAACTTCCCCTTTTCGTACTCCCGCAGACTGCTTCGTTTGATCTGACTTTCCTTCAGGAAATCAGGGCTGATTTGTAGATCAGACGGCGAAGCCGCCTGTTCCTGCTGATCTGCCACGTGGCGAACGCGGGAGGGGGCGAGGCAATGCTATTCGACAGGGGTGGTGCGGCCCGCAGGCGCAGCCGAGGACACGGCCCTGTCTAATAGGGTTGCCCGAGGGGGAGGGCGGCGCCCTCACCCTGACGGCCAGGGGCGTTTGGCTTGTCCAAATCCCACTGGCCAAAAAAAGTCGATGGCTGATAGCACCCGCTGAGCAGCCTCATCTGACTGGTCCAATTTGATTGTTAGTGCATCATCGGCCTGTGATCCATCGGGATGATGGTTTCCGGCGCTGGCGGGC
>NZ_JBQFRO010000019.1:0-41419 GCF_056537425.1 Ruegeria sp. CE9
TACTGACGATATCGCCGCGCTTGATCCCGCAGATCCGAATTATGATGACGATCTCAGCGCACTTGAGAATGAACTCAGGGACGCAGAAACCCATGAAGAATCGCGTGACGATCTGAGGGCTGAAATTAAGGACTTGAGAGTGGACACTCTGGTCGCCGAGAAAGAAGCTGAACGCGCATTTTTTTTGGCCTCAAAGGGCTCGTTTTTGACCAAGCAATCGCTTTCCGAGTTTCATTCGAACCTGCACCTGCCGTCTCCTGGCAAGTAGTTTTGCTGTAAGCCGCGCGTTCTGATCGGACGTAAGAATCGAGTTACCGCTTGCCTCATAGGGGCTGGTCGCCCATATCAAACTCATGCTGCGTCTAACCCCCATTCTGTTGGCCATCGCATATGCGGTTGTTATGTACCGGATTTCCGTCTGGCGCACACATCGTGAGTTGGATGCAAAGTCCACCGAGTTGGCCGACCCTGCGCTAAAGCGGTTGACCGATCGGTTGGCGGCGGCTTTGGAAATTGATCGCGTCCCCGTCTATATCTATGAAATCGATCCGGTTAACGGGCTGGCCGCACCGGACGGGCGGATATTCATCACGCGTGGGTTTTATCGCAAATTCCGCAATGGCGAAGTTTCGGCAGAAGAAATGGCCAGCGTGATCGCACATGAACTAGGCCATGTGGCCCTTGGCCACGCGCGTCGGCGAATGATTGATTTTTCAGGTCAGAACGCCCTGCGCGCCGCGTTGATGATGCTTCTGAACCGCTTCATCCCCTTCATCGGTGCATGGATTGCCAATATGTTGACGCATCTGCTGGCCTCGCGCTTGTCGCGGAGCGACGAATATGAAGCTGACGAATATGCAGCCGCGCTTTTGACCAAGGCCGGCATCGGGATTGGGCCGCAGAAATCTTTGTTTCACAAGCTTGAGGACTTGACGCAGCAGCGTGCAGGCGTCGTGCCCGCTTGGCTGATGAGCCATCCGAAGACAGATGAGCGGATCGCGGCGTTGGAAGCTCTTGAACAAAAGTGGGGCGCAGGAGGTTAGGATCGGAGCGAGGGGCCAGCCCCTCGCGCTCCCCGGGATATTTTTGGCCAGATGAATGGGATCCCGAATTAGTTGCTCAGAGCTTTGCCCAAGCGCGGCAGGCGGGCTTTTTTCATCAAACCGCGCAAGGTCCATTGATCACCGGACAGGCGGTTGGCTTCGGAAAGGACCGCCGCGGCAATCTGGGTCATGCCTTCGGGATCGGACAACCAGAAATCATGCAGCAGCCCGTCTGGATCGCGCCGATCAAGCCCCTCCTCAGCCAGAATATTCTTGGGGAAATCCTTGGCGTTGACAGTTACTATTACATCCGCCGAACTTGTTACGGCTGTTGCCAAAACGTGAATATCTGCCGTGTCCGGCAGCCAAAGGCGCTGTTCATTACCGTGGCTGGCGGGTTGCTCGGCACTTGGCCATTGGGCCTGAACCAATGCTATCTCAGCGCGGGCCTGTGCCTCCCCCTCCGGGCCGAGCTTGCGGGCGGCGCGGGCCCATTCCTCCAGGATACGCGCTGACCAGACAGGGGTGAAATGGCCAAGCTTAGCAGCGCCCAGCAACATCTCTCGCATCACTGTCGGATAAATGACGCAGGTATCCAGAACTGCTTTCACAGCCGGTAGAACACCGCTTTGAGGTAACCGCTTTCTGCCAGTTGTGGCAGTTGCGGATGGTCGGACCCAGCAAAGCCTGTGTGGATCAGTTGGCTCTGCCGCCCTGCCCGACCGATCCCTCGGGAAGACGCATCGCGGAACCGTCCCAAATCAGCGGCATGAGAACAGGAACATAGGCCAAGATATCCACCCGGTTTGACCAGCGGGGCCGCCAGACGCGCGATGCGCTCATACGCACGCAAACCCGCGTCCAGTGCCTGTTTTGAAGGCGCAAAGGCTGGGGGATCACAGATGACGACGTCGAATGTCGCGCCTTCTTCGCCGAGTTTGGTCAGCACATCGAAGGCATCGCCCTGTCGGGTTTGGAAACGGTCAGCAAATCCTGAGGCTTTTGCACCTTGGGCAGCCAATCCCAACGCCGCTACCGAGCCATCAACCGACAATGCCTGTGCAGCGCCGCCTGCGAGCATTGCCAGACCAAAGCCGCCGACATGGCTGAACACATCCAGCACCTGCGCCTTTGGATGAACCAACCGGGCAGCAAAGGCATGGTTAGGGCGTTGATCGTAGAACAGTCCGGTTTTCTGCCCTCCGGTCAGGTCAGCCATGTATGTGGCACCATTCATTGGCACTGGCAGAGGCTTATCCGGCGCGGTGCCGCGCAATGTCAGATTGACGTCGTCCAACCCTTCCAGCCCGCGCGTGCGGCCTGAGGCGTTCTTGAGCACGGTGCTGATGCCGGTCACCCTGACCAGCGCATCGGTCAATGCATCAAGATGCGCTTCGGCCCAGGCCGCGTTGGGCTGGATCACGCAGGCGTCCCCGAACCGATCGATGATGACGCCGGGAAACCCATCCGCCTCAGCATGGATCAGACGATAGTAAGGCGCATCGAACAGGCGCTCGCGCATCCCTAGCGCGCGACGCAGGCGGGTTTCAAACCATTCCGCATCCAACTGCGCGTTGATATCACGGTCCAGCACCCGGCACGTGATTTTTGAAGTCGGGTTCACCGCGACCAGAGCGATCGGGGCGCGTTTGTCATCCTCTAACACAGCCAAAGCCCCTGCCGAAATCTTGCGGGTTCGACGGTCTGTAACGATGTCATTGGCGTAGACCCAAGGAAACCCATGGCGCAGGCCGCGCGCATTGGCCTTGGGTTTCAATCGGATACGGGGGCGGTCGGATTGGTCTGTCATGGCGCCCTCATAATCGCGAATGAACGGGTGCGAAAGCCCCGTTAACGATTGCGCTTGCGCCAGCCGCCACGCCTTTTGGGGGCTTGGGCAGCCTGCAGACCTTCGGCCAGTACCTGCGTCATCGGATGATCCGCCGCCTGCGCGGAATAGCCCGTGTGCAGCGCAGTCAGGGCCCGTTGCTGATCCCGGTCTTCGGGCAGGCTCAGCGCCCAGTCCAGAAAGATGCTGCGGCATTCAGGCAAGGTGATGCCTTCGATGCGATACGCCTCGCGGATCAGACCCTTGTGGTCATTTGGATCATCACTGCGTGCCATTTTCACTCCCTCCGACAACCGTGCCAATCAGATTGGCGGCGGTGCTGTAACTGTCTTGCAATGCAGATTGCAGCTGTTCGACCTGCTCAAATCCGGTCGCCCGGCAGAGAAACGCGGTGCCGCCCTCGCCAATCTTGTCGGCCTCGATCACCTTGCCAGACAGCAACCGCGCTGCACATTGCACCGACCAGCATAGATCGTAACTGTCTTTGAGGGTTTGCGCCTGCGCGACATCCAGCAGATCAGTAGCGACCGCGCCATCCAGGCCAGAGTGCACATCGCGCTGGGGCAGTCCGGCCAGCAGCGCCCCAGTTTCAGCGATCAGTTCGATATCCATCATCCGGCCCGGCCCGTTCTTGGCGTCCCAAACCCCAGCGGGGGCTTTGGCGGCGGCCAGCCGTCCGCGCATTTCTGCGACTTCCTTCAGCACTTTGTCGCGGTCGCGCGGTTGCGACAGAAACCCGGCACGGAAGGCTTCGATATCCTCGGCCAGCCCGGCGTCGCCTGCAACCACATGGGCGCGGGTCAGGGCCAGATGCTCCCACACCCAGGCTTCATTCTGTTGGTAATTGGTGAAGCTTGCCCAGCTTGTGGCCACCGGCCCCTGATTGCCCGAGGGGCGCAGGCGCATGTCGACCTCGTAAAGTCTGCCCTGCGACATCGGCGCGCTGAGCGCGGTGATCAGGGCTTGGGTGAAACGGGCGAAATAGGTTCGCGTGGCCAGAGGACGGGGGCCATCAGACATATCCTGATCCAACGGATCGTATATAACGATCATATCCAGATCGGATTGCGAGTTGATCCGCCCTGCCCCAAGCGAGCCCATGCCCAGCACTGCTGCCCCGCGACCCGGCGCTGGGCCGTGCTTTTGCGCGAATTGGTCTACGACGTGGGGCAAAACGGCCGCAATGACGGCTTGCGCCAGTTCAGCATATTGCTGCCCCGCCTGCACCCCGTCGATCAGTCCGCGCAGATGGTGCACACCGATGCGAAAGTGCCATTCCTTGCACCATCGTCGCGCCAGATCGAGCTGCGTTTCATAGTCGCTTTCTTCTGACAAAGCCTGCGCCAGATCGGCCTGCAAGGACGCAAGCCCGGGCCAGTCGCTGAAGAAGCTGCCACCGATAACCGCGTCAAAGACCGAGGCATTGCGTGACAGGTGGCTTGCAAGTGCGTGCGACGTTCCAACGATATCGACCAACAAATCGATCAGGTGCGGGTTCGCCTCGAACAACGAAAACAGCTGAACCCCCGCCGGCAATCCCGCCAGAAACCCGTCCAACGCCAACAACGCTTCTTCGGGTTTCGCGGTCTTTGACAGACGCGATAAAAGCTCGGGTCTGAGGCGTTCAAAGATCCGGGCACCCCTTTGCGATCGCAGCGCCGGATAAGTAGGCCAACGAGCTAGTACGCCCTTGTCGAATTCAACCTCTTCCCCTGGCGTAGGTGACGCGCCCGCCCCGGGGGCAAAGAACCCCTCAGTCAGTTCATGGACTTCGGTCAAACGTTCGGTGAGATCGGCGGTCAGTTCGGCGCTACTGACCCCCATCAGGCAGGCAACCCGTTCAATACCGTCTTCTGAGTTCGGCATCTTATGGGTCTGCGCGTCATGCACCATCTGGATGCGATGCTCGACCTCGCGATGGGCGCGGTAGTGATCGGTCAGCTTCTCGGCCACGTCTTCGGGCACCCAGCCCTTCACCGCAAGCGCCGCCAAACCAGGAACAGTGCCTCGCACGCGCAGGTCAGGATCACGTCCGCCCGCGATCAGCTGGCGGGTTTGCGTGAAGAATTCGATCTCGCGAATACCGCCCTGCCCCAGCTTCATATCGTGACCGGGGATCGAAAGGCTGCCACCCGTCCCTTTGTTCTCGCGGATGCGAAGTCGCATGTCATGGGCGTCTTGAATCGCAGCAAAATCCAGGTGCCGCCGCCATACAAACGGGCGCAACGCATCGAGAAACCGCTGCCCCGCAGCGATATCTCCGGCACAGGGACGCGCTTTGATGTAAGCCGCGCGTTCCCATGTGCGCCCAAGGCTTTCGTAGTACCGCTCAGCCGCCTCCATCGCCAGACTGACGGGCGTGACCGCCGGGTCGGGACGCAGACGCAGATCGGTGCGAAACACATAGCCATCCGCGGTCTTGTCGCTGAGCGTGGCACAGAAATTCCGTGTAGCGCGCACCATACCCTGCCGGGCATCATAGAAATCATCCGGGTCGAAACGCGTCTCGTCAAACAGCACGATGAGATCGATATCAGAGCTATAGTTCAGCTCATGCGCACCCATCTTGCCCATGGCCAGAATGACCATGCCAGCCGCAGTTTCGACGTCATCCACGGTCATCCCCGGCAGTTTCCCGCGTCGGATCAACGCTGCAATCTCGGCCTTTGCGGCCACATCAGCGGCCAGAGCGCCAAAATCAGTCAGCGCGCCAGTTACCTTTTCCAGCGGCCACGCCCCCGCCAGATCTGCCAGCGCGGTCAGCAAGGCCATTCGCCGCTTCGCCTGCCGCAGACCAGGCTTTAGCTGATCCGGCGGCAGCGCGCGCGCTGTCTCCATCACCTCTGCTAGTGCCTGATCCGGTTGCTGCAGCGCATGCGGCAGCCAATCCCTTTCTTGATCAATCAACCCTTTCAGGTAGGGGCTGGAGCCGGCAGCGCCCTCGATCAACTCGCCCTGCTCGGCCGTCAGATCGGGCAGTGCAGATCGCGTTTCCTGACCCAGATCAGGATGAAACGCACGCGGCATGCGTGTGATGGCAAGAGGCTGGCTCATGACCGTTCCAGCGGCGTGTCCTGACTGAAGGTGTTGATCCAGACGTCATGGCGCCGCTCCCATAGCGAGGAGATCAGCATGGCCTCGGCATCAGGTGCATCCGGGCGCGTATAGTCCGCCCGGTAGCTCAAAAGCACATTATCCGAGGTCAGAACTCGCAACTTGGCCTCGGACAGCTCATAGGTCGACATTGTCGGCGCATCGGCAAATTGGCCAACATGATCATCCCGATTGGCGAACCCGGTCGGATAGACGCCCAGAAAATCCGGGCTTAGCAGCGCTCGGTCAGCCTCGGCATTGCCCTCGACCAACGCGGTCCAAACCTGCTTTTCTAGCGTGAGAATTTGATCGAGTGACGGTGGGCTAGTGTTTTCGATATTTTCCATATGCCTTTGACTTATGACGGCTGAAAACCAGATGCGGCCAACGCAAATGATTGGATAACTTTAGCTTGGCCCTGACCGTTTGAGGCACGGTCAGGACCATTTGGCTAAATTGTTATACCCACAGATCAACCGGCGGCAAATCGAATTTGAAAGGATTATCAATCCCCTGCTCCACCGAATCCCATTCGCTGTAGTGCCCATCGTCGCGGAACGTCACAAACGCCGCTTCAAGTTGATCGTTTAAATCCACCAAACCGTCCCAGGCATCGCCCATAGCAAACTGAATCATCGTGAGGTATTCTGACAGGCCATCGGGAACATAGCCGAACTCTACGCTCTCCAGATCCCGGAAATGTATTCTCCAATGCTCTTCAAATTGAAGCGGGTATGTTGTTGTTCCATGGTCAAAATTTATGTGACCATCGAGCGCGACTACGGCGTCGAGCACATATGATCCAAACCCATCCATCTCGAGTTCGAACGCGATTTCAAAGTTTAGGGCAAAGTCAGTAATGCCGATCTGAAAGAGCTCACCTGCGATCTCGACAGTTTCGTAGTAACCGTATGAAGTTAACACGGGGTCGCCATTCATGAACATGTCCGAGCGGAACGATTCACCCCGTTCTACAGCGATCGATAGATGATTAAACTGAGCCGACTGACCATGAAACGAGCCTTCAAACCCAAAGGCAGAATTGTTCTCATAAGAAACGACCATGTCGATTCCGTTCAGGTTAACGGTTTCAACTTCTGTTTCCTGTACGTGAAACAACTCGGAAATCTGTGTCGTGCATCCGTCAGAGGTCATCTGATGGTTCGTAATTGAAAGGTAGAACCCTGCTTCAACCCCACCTGCCCAGTGGCCAACTTCAATGGCAGATTCAATTGATCCTCCTGAATGCGCGTTAAGATCGATATCAGGCAGATCTTCTTTGCCTTCCAGATCGCTGGGATCGAGGTTCGTAAACGGGAGATCGATCAGGTTGCTCGAGATTGCACTGTGATCCAGCGAAGCAACGGTGTTGACCGAGACGACCGCGTCCTGATCCGGTTGAGGCACCGCCATCGCTCCATCCGTTAAGTTATCTAAATCCGCGCCTGTACTACTGCGCGCGTCAATCGACAAAATGAAATCATCCTCTGGCCGAAGTGACCATTGCGACATGTTTACGCCATTCATATTCACGGCCTCCCTTTCCGCCCAAAGTCAGATTTATGTATGCACATAATCCCCGACCGCTAGCGAAGGGGTTGATTATTAAGAGATCTTAATCGGGTCCTTAACTTCTCGTTTGCACCGCCCAGTCGAATTGTCTGGGTCAGTCAAGCATTCTTGCTGCACTAATATTCACATCGCTCAAAAGACCGATTTTTCCAAAATGTAAATCTTTTTCACATTACCCCTTGCATCACCCCTGCGCCCCTCCCATCTAGGAAATGTGAAAAGCATTTACATCCTAACTGGAGAGAGCACATGACCGCATTGTCCGACCACGCCGTTCCCCAAAACCCGGGGTGGCTGCACCGAAGCGAAGCCTGGCTTGATAGCAAAGGCAAAGGCGCCTGGATCGCCGCAATGGTCCTTGGCTTTATCTTCTTCTGGCCCATCGGCCTGGCCTTTCTTGCCTATATGATCTGGAGCAAACGCATGTTCAGCAAATCCTGCAGCCGTCGTTCGTCGTGGAACAGCCACATGAGTGCCATGAAACCTTCGGGCAACAGCGCATTTGACGCGTATAAGGCTGACACGCTGGCGCGGCTCGAACGTGAACAGAAGGACTTTGAGGCCTTCCTGCACCGCCTGCGTGAAGCCAAGGACAAGGCCGAGTTCGACGAGTTCATGGGCGAACGCGCACGCGACAATCGCGACGACACCGATACTGGCGAAAAGCCTGCCTGATCGCCCTTGCCCTGCCCCGATCTTCGGGACAGGGTGTTCCCACACACGACCTGGACTAAACTATATGTCTCATCTGCCTGATCCCGACAGCCAGCCCGAATTCTATCAATCCGTGGCAACCAAGCGCTTTTTCGCGTGGCTGTTCGACATCGCCTTTATCTCGCTGCTTTGCACGGTCGCGATTCTACTAACCTTTGGCATGGGCTTCTTCATTCTGGCCTTGATCTACGCCGTGGTCAGCTTTGTGTACCGCGTCGTTACCATCGCCAACGGCTCGGCCACTTTGGGGATGCGGTTCATGGGGATCGAGTTGCGCGACGCATTTGGTGCCCGGATGGATACGGGCAAGGCGGTCGCGCATACAGCAGGCTATTTCGTCAGCATGGCGTTTCCTGTTTTGCAAATCATCTCGGTCATCATGATGATGACCAGCGCCCGCTGCCAGGGCCTGACCGATGCCTTCCTGGGCACGGTAATGATCAATCAGCGCGCTTAAAAAACGCCTGAGTGAAGCACTTGGCGGCGCCCAAAACCGTTGCTATCATCGGTCCCGAGGAAATGCGGGACCTTCATGCGACACACGCTGCCAATTGCGCCACAATTCTATGTGACGGCACCCCAACCCTGCCCTTACCTTGAGGGCAGGATGGAGCGTAAGCTGTTTACCGCCTTGCAGGGTGACGGCGCAGACCAGTTGAACAATTGCCTGTCGCAACAAGGGTTTCGCCGCTCGCAGAACGTGCTCTACCGTCCATCCTGCACTGATTGTGCCGCTTGTCTTTCCGCCCGCATCGAAGTCGCAGCCTTTCAACCAAGCAAAAGCCAGAAACGTGCCTATAAGCGTAATTCCTATCTGACCCGGCGCGCCACCTCGCCCTGGGCGACGGATGAGCAGTTTGACCTGTTCCGCCGCTATCTGGATGCGCGTCACGCGGATGGTGGCATGGCCGACATGGACGTGTTTGAGTTCGCCGCGATGATCGAGGAAACCCCGATCCGCAGCCGCGTGGTTGAATATGCCGATCCCGAAACCGGCGAACTGATCGCCGTCAGCCTGACCGATGTGCTGGATGACGGGCTGAGCATGGTCTATTCGTTCTATGACCCGGAGTTTCAGCAAAACTCGTTAGGCACCTATATGATCCTCGACCATATCGAGATCGCGCGCGAGGCCGGGCTGCCCTATATCTACCTGGGCTATTGGGTGCCGGGCAGCCCCAAGATGGGGTACAAGGCCAAATTCGCCGGCTTGCAGGTCTATGTTCAAGGTGAGTGGCAGCGGATCGAAAATCCCGAGCAGTATGCGCAGACGGCGCATCATCCCTTGTCCTCAGCCCCCATTGCCGAGCAAGTGGCCAATATCCAATTGCCCGACCGCCATCCCACCAAAGGTTAATCCGTCATGCGGCAGAGTATCCATGCGGTGACGCTGGTCGTCCCAGATTATGACGACGCGATCGCGTTTTACACCAACACGCTGGATTTCACGCTGGTACAGGACATCGATTTGGGCGACGGCAAACGCTGGGTGCGGGTCGCGCCTCCGGGCTCAAAAGGTGCCTCATTGTTGTTGGCCAAAGCCGATGGCCCGGAACAGATCGTCTCGGTCGGCAATCAAACCGGCGGGCGGGTCGGGTTCTTTCTCGAAACGGATGACTTCTATCGCGATCATGCGGCGATGCTGGAAGCGGGCGTGGGGTTCGAGGAGCGTCCGCGCCACGAACCCTATGGAATTGTCGCCGTATGGCGGGATCCCTTCGGCAACCGTTGGGATTTGATTGAATTTTCAGCAGGCACAGATTCTGAGTAGCGACATATATTTCAAGTGGTTACGGTGAGATCACTCGAGCACTGCACAACTATTAAGCAATCTTAATGAAGCCATCTTGGCCTTAGCGATTGAAAGCTGACGCAAGGTCACCAAATAAGCCGAACTTCCAAACGCTCAGCCCAAAACTGAGACCCGCAGCAAACACATACGCTGCCCGGGCTGGTATTTTTATTGCTGCGGCAGGTCACCCACCCTGTCGCTGAGGTTCTGAAGGAGGGGGAAATGAAATACGCCGCACGCCGTCTGGTCTCGGCCTCGCTGACGACCCAGATCCTTATCGCGCTGGCCCTGGGCTCGGTCTTTGGTCTGGTTTTGAACTATCTTGATATTGCCGCCCTCAACACTGCGCTCGTGCACGGTGTGTTGTCGATGCTGGGGCCGATGTTTCTGAACGCACTTCAGATGCTCGTTGTGCCGCTGGTCGTATTCTCATTGCTGTGCGGCGTTGTCGGCATTGGTGATGTCAAACTGCTGGGCCGCGTCGGGGGGCTAACTTTTGTCACCTATCTGGCCACGACCGCATTGGCCGTGACGACCGCCCTACTCTTTGCCGGTCTCATTGGGCCAGGCACCGGGTTCCAGAGCCTGCATTTGGCCAGCGATGGCGTAAGCGTCGCCAACCCGCAGACCACGTGGGAGATTTTGGCGAACATCATTCCCAAGAACCCAATTAACGCGCTGGCCAATGGTGAGATGCTGCAAATCATCTTCTATGTGATGGTCGTAGGCATCGCTGTCCTGATGATGGGCAGCCGGGCCAAGGCTTTTGTCCAAGGTTGCGAGTTCATGAATGAACTGGCGATCAAAATCGTCTCAATCGTCATGGCCTTCGCCCCCATTGGCGTGTTCAGCCTGATCGCCAAGACCTTTGCGATGGAGGGGTTCGGCCTGTTTGGTCCGGTCATTGGCTATCTGACCACGATCAGCCTGACGCTTGTTTTCCACCTCTGCGTGACGCTGATGGCGCTACTGTATTTCACAACCGGGCTCAGCCCGCGGATGTTCCTGCGCAAAATGCGCTCGGCGCAAGTGTTTGCATTCTCGACCTCAAGTTCGAATGCAACGATCCCGGCCAGCCTGCAATGTGTGACACAGCGCATCGGTGTTGACCGTTCCGTGGCCTCGTTCGGCATCCCCTTAGGGGCGACGATCAACATGGACGGCACTGCGATCATGCATGGCGTGGCGACGGTATTCCTGGCCAACGCCTATGGCATTGATCTGGGGCTGAGCGGTTATCTGACCGTGATCTCGATCTCGGTTCTGGCTTCGATCGGCACAGCAGGTGTACCGGGCGTGGGGATCGTGATGCTCGCGATGGTTCTGAACCAGTTGGGTATGCCGCTGGAAGGTATCGGTATCATTCTGGCGGTCGACCGGATCCTCGACATGATGCGGACGGTCGTAAATGTCACAGGCGATGCGGTGGTGACCACCATTGTCGGGCAAAAGGTCGGCAAGCTGGACCAAGCTGTTTTCGACAATCCGGATGCCGGAGTAATCGAGACAGCCGATCTGGAAATCGATCAAGCCACAGAGCAGGAATTTGCAAGGCTGACGCACCCGCAAGCACAATCCTGAACGAAAAACGGAGGCCCGATTGGGCCTCCGTATCCGTTTCGTATCCAGATCAGATCAGTTCGGGATCAAATCCGGCACGATGGTCACAATCGACGGGAAGAACCACAGGATTGCGATGCCCACCACCTGAATGATCACGAACGGTATGATGCCGCGATATATGTGGCCTGTTGTGACCTCTTTCGGCGCAACACCCCTGAGGTAGAACAGAGCAAACCCGAATGGTGGCGTCAGGAACGAGGTCTGCAGGTTCACCGCCACCATAATGGTCACCCATTTCGGATCGAACGAACCGCCATAGATCACCGGCCCCACGATTGGGATCACGATGTAAATGATCTCAAGGAAGTCCAGCACGAAGCCCAGAATGAACAGCACCAGCATCACGATCAGGAAGACCGTGAATTCATTATCAAAGCTGCGCAGGAACTGCTGGATATAGTGTTCACCGCCGAACGAGATTACCACCAGGTTCAACAGCTGCGAGCCGATCAGGATGGTGAAGACCATCGAGGTCACCTTGGCTGTCTCACGCACAACCGGCGTCAGCACCCCGCTTGAGAACAGCACCCAGCAGCCATAAATCAGCCCGAACAGTGCGTACAGATAGGCTGAATAGGCGATGATGAACGCGATCCAGCTTTCGACCGAGACATTGCCCTGATTAACGCGCAGATCGAAATTCACGCCCATCAGTAGCGAGATAATCACGGCAAAGGTTGACCAGATGATCACCTTGCCCGACCGGCCCTGATCCTGAAGCTTACGATAGGCCGCCAGCATGATGGCCCCACCTGCCCCCAGTGCCGCTGCAGGCGTTGGGTTGGTGACACCGCCAAGGATCGATCCTAGTACCGCAATGATCAGAACCAGCGGCGGAAAGACCACCCGGATCAGATCATTGGTGGCGCATCGCGCGGCCGCCTCTTTGCAGCCATACATGGCAATTGCAAAAGGTATGGCCAGCAGCAGGAACGTTGCACCTGACGAGGTTGTCGGCGCAATCAGCAGTATATCGACCAGCAGCATCAGCAGCAGACCGATGGCCCCTAAGATCAGCGGCTGTGGTGCGCGCGACGGCGCGATACCGCGACCCAGAACCAGTGTCAGACCCAGCAGAACCACCATCACAGCAACGCCGCTGCCAATCGGTGCGGCAGCAGCGATCTTGGCCTCTTGTGCTGCGGCCAGTTCCTCTTCGCTCAGGCGCTGCGATTCTGCTGCACCACCGGCGGCGTCAATCGCCTCCTGCTCAGCTACGGCCTGATCCCAGGCGGACTGACCGTGTAGCTCGATCATCGACGCTTGGCATTCTGGCGACACGTTCGTGCGCAACGAAGCACCCTGCCCGATATCCGTAAACGCCGAAACCGAGATGTTCTGGCTGCCGATCACGCCTGCGCTTCCCAGAAGCATCGCGCCCGCGATCAGCGCGACCGGAGCACCCAGTAACCAGGTCAGACCTTCGGAGCGCGTGATGGTCTCACCCGTGCCACCCGACAGTTCGACCGCCGGGGCTTTGTGCGGATTCAGCAGCGCATAGCCAAAGGCATATAGCGCATAGAGCAGCGCCAGCATGATGCCCGGAAGCAGAGCCGCTTGGAACAACGTCCCGACCGAAACAACCGCTGGTTCACCCAAATAGGTCAACGCGTCGGTACACCCTGCCTCAACCGCGCGGGTTTCTTGCGCGGTTGAATAGAGGTCACCTGCCAGTGTTCCAAGAAGAACGATCACGATAGAGGGCGGAATGATCTGCCCCAACGTACCCGAAGCCGCAATCACACCTGTCGCCAGTTCTGGCGAATAATTGTTGCGCAACATGGTTGGCAGGGCCAGCAGACCCATCGTCACCACAGTCGCGCCGACGATCCCGGTCGAAGCGGCCAGAAACGCGCCCACAACCACAATCGATACGGCCAAGCCACCGGGCAATGGGCCAAACACTCGCGCCATTGTGGTAAGAAGATCGTTGGCGATTTTTGACCGCTCAAGCGTGATGCCCATCAGAACGAACATCAGCACCGCCAGCAGCGTCTCAATCGACTGCCCAGCCAGAACACGTTCGTTCATACGGTTCACGATAAACGAGACGTTGCGGTCCAGCGCAGTTTCCCAGCCCTGCACAAAGACCGGCTCGGCGATCCTTGGTAAGTCAGGGTATCGGAAGACGGATATGACATCAGGTTTGACACCCGAATTCACCACGTCCCGGTAGGCTTGTGAGCCTGTGTCAATCGCCTGATGGATCAACAGCCCGGCGCTGTCCAGCGCGGCGATGATCCCGAAAGAGATCACCCCGGCCCCGCCGATGGCGAAAGCCACCGGAAAGCCTGATAGAATGCCTCCGAAAAGGCAGAAGAATACGATAATGAGGCCTATCTCGACGCCATCAAGTCCGAATAGCATTGTCTGGTTCTCCGTCCCTAATGCGCGCCTTCGTAGGCTTCTTCACCCTCACCAAGGCTGTCCTTGTCGAGGTATTTTCCAACACTGTCCGGTCCCTCCACGTATTCCAGGTACGAGCGGTACAGGAACGCGATCGCATGCAGGAACACCATGGCGGCAAAGGCCACCAGCAGGATTTTGAACAGGAAATAGGCGTTGAACCCGTTGGGACTGAACCCGATGGTTTCCACGTTCCAGCGCAGCGCGCGGGACTTGGTTACCAAACGGTCAAGGGTATCACTTGCCGAAGGTTTCGGGACGATCAGGTGCCGCCACATGAAGAACCAACCATACATCCAAGTCAAAACGGCCATGGGCATCATGAACAGAACCGCCCCGCACATATCAACAACGCGTTTGGCCTTGTGGCTGATGCCCGCATAGATCAGGTCAACGCGGACGTGACCGCCTTGCACGAATGTGTAGGTGCAGCACAGGCAGACAACCATCGCGTTATAAAGTTTAAGTTCTTCCGCGAACCAACTGATATCCATCTGAAAAGGGATACCGAAGCCAAAGGACATATCAGGACGCGTAAAGACCCGCTGCATGAAGACGATGACGATCTGTTGGATCACCATCAGCAAACCCGCCCAGGCAAAGAAACGGCCCGTCGTGTTGGCAAAGCCCTCAAGCCCGCGCACCATCCCCCACATGAAGTTCCGGTGGTAAAGACCAATGGCCGTCAGCACCAGAAACAGCGCGAAGATCACAAAGAAGAACTCGACAGACCCGCCATAGTAAATAAAGCGCATGATCGCTTCTTTGTTCGACCAGTCCAGCCAGAGCTGCGGATGCGTAATCGCGTATCCGAAATTATAGAAGGCTTCGGCAATGTTCTGAATGAACCAGATCAGTCCATTCCACAGGGCGCCGAAGAACGAGATACCGTTTTCGTCCTGCATGTTGTCCCCAGGTCGCATCGGTTGCACGTTTGACTATTGCGGCATGTCCTAGCCGCTTTTGTGCAACGGGAAAGGCTCCCCCGACATGCGGGGGAACCGTTTGCATTAAGCGGAATTGCTTATCCGCGGACGCGGTCGCGCTCTGCGGTGTAGACGCCCGACGACAGGTTGTTCCAGGCCGAGGATTCAGCCATCGACTTCATCGCACTGTCGTGGATGCGCGCGAACAGCTCGTCGCCCATGTACTGGTCCAGAACTTCCTGGCTGGCTTGGCCGAAGGCATCCCAAACAGGCTGCGGGAATTCCATGACCTTGACGCCCGCGGCCTGCAGACGCGCCAGAGCGGCACCGTTGTTGGCCAGGAATTGCGCCAGGTTCCACTGGTGGCATTCCGCCGCTGCGATCTCAATGATCTTCTGTTGAGCGGCCGACAAGCTGTCATAAACCTCGCGGTTAGTGGCCAGCGACAGACCTGCACCCGGCTCGTGGAAGCCCGCGGTGTAGTAGGTCTTGGTGATTTCCTGGAAACCGGCTTTTTCATCAGCCCAGGGGCCAATCCACTCGGTTCCGTCAATCGCACCGGACGACAGCGCCTGATACACTTCGGATCCCGGAATGTTCTGCACCGATGCGCCCAGTTTACCCAGCGCTTCGCCACCCAGACCGGGCATACGGAACTTCAGACCATTGAAATCCTCGGGGCTGTTGATCTCTTTCGAGAACCAGCCACCCGCCTGCGCGCCTGTGTTACCAGCGAGGAAGGATTTCAGGCCAAAGATTTCGCCCAGCTCATCATGCAACTGCATGCCACCGGCGTGGTAGTACCAGTTCACCAGTTCTTGCGCGGTCATACCGAACGGAACAGCGGTAAAGAACGCATAGCCCGGGTGCTGACCGACAAAGTAATAGTCAGCGGCGTGATACATATCAGCCTGACCGGACGATACCGCGTCGAATACCTCGAACGCGCCAACCAATTCACCGGCAGCCTTGATTTCCACGTTCAGGTTGCCGTCCGACATGGTGGTGATGCTGTCGGCACAACGCTGTGCGCTGTCGAAAACGCCTGCAAGGCCTCGGCCCCACGATGTCACCATGGTCAGTGTACGCTTGCCCTGCGCGTATGCAGGTGCTGCCAGTGTGGTGGCTGCAGCAGCCGAGCCGCCCATTGCCGACGTTTTCAGAAACTTACGACGATCCATATGAGTGATCCTCCCCTTCATATTCATTACCCGGGTGATGCCGGGCCGATCGTTTCCAGTGCGCGACAGCCTAGTTCCACCAAAAGGAATGTGAATACCTACTACTACGTAGCCGAGTCGGTTTTTCGGGGCTGCAGGTCAAAAATCAGGCTGAATCAACCTGCTCAGCATCAAAACTGGGGACCTGAGACCGGGTTTCGCCCAATCTTTTTGCAATTTCCCCCCGGCTTGCGTATCGATTCGACCATGGGAGGATTCCGGAACCTTATCTCGCTGACCTATGCGCAGAAACTGTCGCTGGTTGCGGCGATCCCGCTGCTTGCGGCCGTAACAGCGATTGCCTTAGTGGTGGCATATCAATCCCGCGCCACGGCCGAGCGCGAAATACAGGCCCTCGAACAACGCCTGATCGAAGCCAAAAAAGAAGAGCTTCGGAACTACGTGACCCAGGCACGCAACGGGTTTGCCTATATCTACGGTCGCGCCTCGCCTGATGATCAGGTCGCCAAAACTCTGGTGACCCAAATCCTTTCGGCGATGATCTATGGCAAGGACGGGTTTTTCTTTGTCTATGACTATGACGGCAACAACCTTGTCAGCCCGCGTCAGACAGAATTCATCAATCGCAACTGGGCAGATCTTACCGACAGTGACGGCACTCCTATCGTGGACGAGTTCATAACGCTCGCACGTCAGGGCGCAGGTTGGCACAGTTTCATGTGGCAGAAACCTTCGACAGGAGAGGAGGCACAGATGATCGCCTATGTCGTTGGCCTCCAGGATTGGCGCTGGGTCGTTGGCACGGGCGTGTTCATCGACGACATCGTCGCCACCGTCGCAAATGCCCGCGCCGAGGTCGAAGCCCGCGTGCAACGGACGTTCCTCTATATTGGCGGTATCGTTTTGGCCGCCATGCTTGTCGTTTTCGCGTCCGGAATGCTGCTGAATTTTCGCGAACGCAGGCTCGCCGACGCCAAGCTCAAGGAACTGACCCAGCGTGTGCTGGACACTCAGGAAGAAGAGCGCGGGCGCGTGGCTCGGGAATTGCATGACGGTATCAGCCAAATTCTGGTTGGCGTCCGATATGCGCTGGACAACGCCCGGAGACGGCTGGGGCGTGGTGAGAATGCAGCAGCGCAAGAGCCTCTGCAGAAGGGTATCGACAATCTTGCAACTGCCATTACCGAGGTCCGTCGCATTAGCCGCGATCTGCGCCCCGGTGTGCTGGATGATCTGGGCCTCGGCCCTGCCCTCAAAGCGCTGACCGATGATTTCCGCGAACGTACCGGGATCGAGACCGAGTTCTCAACCGTGGTGTTTCGCAACCGTCTGGATCAGGACAGCAAGATCGCGCTCTACCGTATCGCGCAAGAGGCTTTGACGAATATCGAGCGTCACTCGGGTGCGACCCGTGTTACAATCGACCTGCGGGGTCACAAGAAAGGGGCCACAATGCGGGTCACCGACAATGGTCGCGGCCTGCGCAGCGAACCGGGCCATGTCAGCGCCGGGATCGGGTTGCGCAACATGCAAGAGCGGATCGAACAGCTTGACGGTACCCTGCGCATTCTGTCCTCCCGGGGTGGAACAGCGATTGAAGTCAGCCTGCCGCTCAGCCATATGCTGCCACCACAGGAAGATCCAACGCCAAAACGAAAGGCCGGTTTCTGATGTCCGATACGATCGTTCGGGTCCTCATTGTTGACGATCACCCCATGGTCGCCGAGGGCATTCAATCGCTGCTGGAAAGCTTCGATGAAATCGACGTGGTTGGAACCCTGTCAAACGGACAAGAGGCCGTCGAACAGGCAACACGTCTGAAACCTGACGTGATCCTGATGGACCTCAACATGCCCGGCCTCAGCGGGCTGAGCGCGACCGAGATCATTCTTGAGCGTCTGCCGGAAACCCGCATTCTGATCCTGTCGATGCATGACAGCCCCGAATACATCTCAACCGCGCTCAGCCATGGGGCCAAGGGATATGTCCTCAAGGACGTTCCCACCGAAGAGATCAAGCAAGCCATCGACGCTGTGATGCGCGGCGAACGGTATCTGTGTACCGGCGCCAGCGGATCGCTGGAACCGAAAGACGGCAGCACGCGTGAGGCGCTGACTGGGCGCGAACAGACGATCTTGCTGGAACTGGCGCAGGGTAAATCCAACAAGGAAGTCGCCCTGGCGCTGGATATCTCGGTGCGCACGGTTGAGACGCACCGCAAGAATATCAAGCGCAAGCTTGGCATCTCTTCCACTGCTGGCCTAACCCGCTATGCGCTGGAACATGGCGTTCTGCAGGGCACCAGCCCCGGGCTTTGACCGCAGCGCGGCACGCGCTGCCCTGCCCAACCGGAAGAGATGCGCCGCAAGGCGCTTTGATGACGGGCGGGAGCGCTTCCTAACGCGGGCGAATGTCTTGGCCGTAGAAGATTAGTGTCCCATCCTCGTCAATCACGTGGAATTCGCGCTGTTGATAGGGCTGATCAAATGGCGGGCGCACACGTCCCTCGGGCAGATCGGCAAGCCCTGCGCTCAACTCTTCATAAAGCGCATCGATGTCATCGACATCAATGTAAAAAGATTGATTGTCTCCCAGCGGTTTGCCATCTGATCTCGGCGGGCATTCCAACAGACGTATGGCAACCGAACCCAGCCTCAAAAAGGCATAATTCTCTTGCTTGAAAGTGCAGCTAAATCCAAGCCGGGTGCAATAAAACTCAATCTGATCATCCAGAGACGAACACAAGACAAAAGGCGTAAGTTGCAATATCTGTGGCATGAGCTTCGACTCCCATGTGGATACTGTTTCAGTCTAACTGCCTTAGTCCAACAGATCATCCCCGCGCAGCCCGGCGCGTTCGTAATGATGCGGTAGAACACGCCCATATAACTGCCGTGTGCGCTCAACCCCGCCGCACATCCCCTCGGTTTCAACAAATGAGAAAATGCCCACATAGCGCTTCCGCTCGCCCTCGACCGGCGCCACCCGGTGCAGCGCGTACCGCCCTTTGAAAATCTGCAGATCACCCGGCTTTAACTCCAGTTGGTGAACGCGATCCATGCGCCCGTCGAGGATTTCAGCGACCGCTTTGAAGTTCTCGTCCTCACTTGTTCGCAGATTTGGCGCGTATTCGAATGTACCACCCGCTTCGCCGTTCTGAATAGCCAACGTCACGGTGTAGTTGTTGGTGTCAAAATGCCAGGGGAAACCTCCGCCTTTCTCGACCACATTTATGATTACATCCGCCAGCGGATCATCGTATCGGAAGAACCGCTCTTCAGACTCGTTCAGAGCATCGCGAATAAATGGCATGAAGCCGTCATACTCATAAATTCGCCGCAACGGGCTTGTGGCAGAAAAGTTATCCGCGGGCACAAAAGCGTTCGACCGGTCAAAAAAGCGCCGGATCGGATGCCCGACGCCATAGCTCGGATCATCCTGCGTGAAATAAGCGTTTGTGCGGTTGAATGACCGATGTGCTTTGGGCGCGACCGAGTCAGCCTCGGCGATCAACTTATCCAGACCAACTTCATGAACAAAACTGGGCAGAACTGCGCATCCGTCGGCATCCAGATCTCGCCGCAGGTCATTGATCAGTTGCCTGTAGGCGTACGAGTCAGCGCGATCGATCGGATAGCGCCCTAGATCCACAAGATCGTGCAGCATGTCTGACCTCCTGATGTAGCGCTGTTTTCATCAGCCTGCCTCAGCATCAGCCGCTGCTCTGGTCTGTTTCAGACATGGACCTGACGCAATCGGACCACCTGAAATCACCGGATCACACCCCAAATTTCGATCAAAATTCACGGATATTTCCCAGCCTGCGTCATTTTGCGCAACAAAATGACAAAATTTATGACTCCAGACTTACAAAATTTTTGTTTTTGCCTGTTGACGCCCCTTCCCCTCAACCATAATGTCCCTGCACGCAAAGAAGGAGCCTCTGGCGATGAAAGCGCTAGTCGTAATCGTAGGAAACACGCGCATGGGCCGGTAACGGTAAACCATAATCGAACCCATGCGCCTCCGAAAATCTCGGGGGCTTTTTTTTGGCAGAACGCAAGACACATGTCGCGAACGGAGCAAAGCAGATGACACGTGAGATGACCGGCGCAAAGATGGTAGTTCAGGCCCTCAAGGATCAGGGCGTGGACACGGTATTCGGATACCCCGGTGGCGCCGTCCTACCGATCTATGATGAGATCTTTCTGCAGAACGACATTCGTCACATTCTGGTGCGGCATGAACAAGGTGCGGTGCACGCAGCCGAAGGCTATGCGCGGTCAACCGGAAAACCCGGCGTTGCCTTGGTGACATCGGGCCCCGGGGCCACCAACGCGGTAACCGGCCTGACCGATGCGCTGATGGATTCCATCCCGATCATCGTCCTGACCGGCCAGGTGCCCACATTCATGATCGGTTCGGACGCCTTTCAAGAGGCCGACACCGTTGGGATCACACGGCCTTGCACCAAGCACAATTGGCTGGTTAAGGACACCGACTCGTTGTCGGGCACCCTGCACGAGGCCTTCCATGTTGCGACTTCGGGCCGCCCCGGCCCGGTTCTGGTCGATATCCCCAAGGACGTTCAGTTTGCCACGGGTGACTATAGCGGCCCCAAACCGTCGACATCGCACTATCAGCCCGTGGTGAAGGGCGATCTGGAAGAAATCACGGAATTGGTCGCGGCCATGGAAACCGCGAAGAAACCGGTGTTCTACACAGGTGGTGGCGTTATCAACTCTGGCCCAGCAGCCAGCCAGTTGCTGCGCGAGTTGGTGGATTCAACTGGTTTTCCAGTCACGTCGACTCTGATGGGGCTTGGGGCTTATCCAGCATCAGGTGAGAACTGGATCGGTATGCTGGGAATGCACGGGCTGTACGAGGCCAACATGGCCATGCACGGCTGCGATTTGATGATCAATATCGGTGCCCGGTTTGACGACCGCATCACTGGCCGGATTGACGCGTTCTCGCCGAATTCGATCAAGGCGCATGTGGATATCGATCCGTCTTCGATCAACAAGGTGATCCGGGTGGATATCCCGATTGTCGGCGACGTTGCCCATGTGCTTGAAGATATTCTGAAGGTCTGGAAAGCCCGCGGACGCAAAACGGACGCGGCGAATGTCAAACAGTGGCAAGACCAGATCAACGAATGGCGCAAGGTCAACTGTCTCGCTTTCACCAACAGCGAAAAAACCATCAAGCCGCAATATGCGCTGCAACGGCTCGAAGAGCTGACCAAAAAGTATGACCGCTACATCACCACCGAGGTAGGCCAACACCAGATGTGGGCGGCGCAATATCTTGGGTTCGAAGACCCTAACCGCTGGATGACATCAGGTGGCCTGGGCACAATGGGCTATGGTTTCCCCGCTTCAATCGGTGTGCAGATGGCGCACCCGGATGCGCTGGTCATCAACGTTGCCGGCGAAGCCTCCTGGTTGATGAACATGCAGGAAATGGGCACTGCCGCGCAGTACCGCCTGCCGGTAAAACAGTTCATCCTGAACAATGAACGCCTTGGCATGGTGCGTCAGTGGCAGGAATTGCTGCATGGCGAGCGCTATTCGCATTCATGGTCCGAAGCCCTGCCCGATTTCGTCAAGCTCGCCGAAGCGTTCGGGGCCAAAGGTATCCTCTGTTCAGACCCCGCAGATCTGGACGACGCGATCATGGAGATGATCAACTACGACGGCCCTGTTCTGTTTGATTGCGTGGTCGAAAAGCACGAAAACTGTTTCCCGATGATCCCTTCGGGCAAAGCGCATAACGAAATGCTGCTGGGCGAAGCCGAAACGCAAGGTGTGATCGATAGCAAGGGGAGCGTGCTCGTCTAGCCACTACTCTGCCATATCAATGTCAAACGTCAAGAATAAGGTCGCCACTGGCGAGCCAATCTAAGGAATGATCATGCGTGATCTAATTAGTCAGATTTCGACAAAGGCGCCCAGCCCCAAAGAGAATTTGTCGATGTTTGCCGGGCGTCGCGGCTGGCAAGTGGGTCTTGTTGTTCCGCTCTTCGTATTGGCCCTGATCGTATTCTGGGTCGGCTCCGGTTGGTATGCTGTCGTTGTACAGGGGAAGATGGCGCTATCGGTTGATTTCAAAGTCTTCTGGGCGGCAGGGCATCTGGCGCATCTGGGTGACCCGCTTGCCGCGTTTGACATCGAAAGGCTATCCGAAGTTCACGAGGCTTCTAAGGAAGACGACTGGATGCCGTGGTCTTACCCTCCTTCGTTCCTGGTCGCGCTACAACCACTTGGGGCATTGTCGTTTTCGCCCGCCTGGGCGATTTTCACAGCGATCTCGATTGTCGCCATGTTTATTGCAGTGCGGCCTTTTTCGTGCGGAATAATACCCGTTTGGTTTGCATTCGCTTTAGCTCCAGCCATGCTACCCAACCTCTATATGGGGCAGACCACCACCCTTTGGGCGGCCGGACTTCTGGCCGCATTGGCCGCTCTTAAGGATGGCCGATATGTGCTTGCAGGGTTCTTTATTGGACTGCTGACTCTGAAACCTCAGCTCGGTCTGCTCATACCGCTGGCGCTTTTGGCAAGCGGCGCTTGGAGGACCATCATATCGGCCACAGTCACAACTGTCGTCATATCCGTTCTCGCGACTCTGGTCGTTGGCGTCGACTATTGGATTGAAATGCGTCACATGATGGGCGTTCATTTTGATGAGATAAGATCGTCCATCCACCTTAATACGGTCATGCTAAGCCCTTATTCACTGCTGGCTAGCATTGGTATCCAAGAGCCCTTGGCGCTTGCTATTCAATGGGCTTTGACTGTTTCGGCGGGTGTCGCGGTTTTCGTCGCGTGGCGCAGCCCAAGGGTCGGGTTTGATTTGCGCGTGGCGGTTCTGATCCTCGGCATCTCACTATCCACGCCATACTTCTGGTTCTACGAAGCCGGATTACTGGCGATCGCGGCTCTGTTCCTGTTGCGCGCTGGAGTTTTGACGCGCACACCATGGCACCTACTTCTGGCCGCAGCGATGTGGATTGGCATTGGGCCGGCGACGCATATGGTGCTGTTCAAAATGACCGAAATCTTGTCCTTGCGCCTTGTATTCGCCCCTATCCTGATACTGGCCTGTGCTGTGTGCGTACATGCGCTGGTTGCGACGCTTCGTAAGCCTGCAGAATCTTATACAAATAACGAGGTCCTCCAATGACTCCGCTAAACATCGTCAAAGGCTCTAACCGCCATTCTGCTTATAACTTGCGCCCGACCTTCTCGGACGTGCAGGAACAACACACAATCGCGGTGTTGGTAGAAAACGAACCCGGCGTATTGGCGCGGGTGATCGGTTTGTTTTCAGGGCGCGGTTATAACATCGAAAGCTTAACGGTGGCCGAAGTCGATCATACTGGGCACCTCAGCCGCATTACCATCGTCACAACCGGCACGCCGCAGGTGATTGAACAGATCAAGGCTCAGCTCGGTCGTATCGTTTCGGTCCGTGATGTGCACGATCTGACGGTCGAAGGTTCTTCGGTTGAACGCGAGTTGGCGATCATCAAGGTTGTGGGTGAAGGCGACAAACGCGTCGAAGCGTTGCGTTTGGCAGATATCTTCCGCGCCAATGTTGTCGACAGCACATTAAACTCGTTCATCTTTGAGATCACGGGTGCCCCAGACAAGATCGATGCCTTTGCCGATCTGATGCGCCCTCTTGGCTTGATTGAGATTGCCCGTACTGGAGTTGCCGCATTGTTGCGTGGTGACTGAGCAATAGCCTCCCGCCCTGGATTGCTTGTCATTTCGGGGCGGTTTCAGCGTCCTTCCGCAGCGTTACACACATAAATTGCGGTTTCGGCTCAGCTCATGTATGAGCCAAAGCATGAAAAAGATCATGCAAATTAGCCAAAATACTGTTGATTTTGCACGTCATCGCACTAGCGTATGGCGGGTAGCGGAGCGCCTTGCGGTGCCCGTTGGGGTCATCTTTGCGATTTTTCAAAGGCTTGCGGCCTGAGTGCTGCCGCCAGCGCTGTTATTTGCTGAAAATACAAACGGAAATTTGGATCGAAGTGACCCACAATAATCGCAGCCCTGCAGAATTGCGCAGCATGTTCGGTGCCAATCTCAAGCAGCTCGCACGTGAATACCGATCAATTTCCGAACTTTGCCGCCAGTTGGGCATTAACCGCACTCAATTCAATCGCTATTTGGCAGGCGAAAGCTTTCCAAGGCCGGATGTGCTGGACCGGATGTGCCGCTTTTTCCGGGTAGACGCGCGTATCCTGCTGAAACCCCTGGACGAAATTGAACCGCATGCCCACCACCCTGCATCGGAATTCATCGACAGGTTTCTTGCCACGGGGACCGAAAAAACCCTCGCCGCCGGATTTTATCAATTGGTCGAAGGCGCCCCAAAGGGACACGACACAGCACGACACCGGTTGCTGTTTGTCCGCCGCATTCGACATTGCACCTTGTTACGCAGTTATGAACCCC
This sequence comes from Ruegeria sp. CE9, assembly GCF_056537425.1. Taxonomy (NCBI): domain Bacteria; kingdom Pseudomonadati; phylum Pseudomonadota; class Alphaproteobacteria; order Rhodobacterales; family Roseobacteraceae; genus Ruegeria; species Ruegeria sp. CE9. The sequence goes on from NZ_JBQFRO010000019.1 coordinate 24,674, forward strand.
GTTGGCATATGCCCGATTACTCGGCCTCAGCGCGGGAAATTCAAGGGATCGTTTCCCATATCGGTGGCCAGATCTGCGCCCTGATGTCCAGACCGGGCGCACAGGATTGCAGGATGATGATATTGACTGAACCATCTAAAGACACAGGTCAGACTTGGTCAGGTCATGTTTATAGGATTGCACAAGGCGGCACCCCGAGGCCAGGAGCCGTACCGCTTAGTCTGCGATATCTCGGGCACGATCTTTCTGCCGCCTTGCAAGTGAGGCGGCAGACACAAGTTGCCCCCGAAGAAGCCATGCAAAGAAGCGCCCTAAGCTGAACAGCCAACGTTAGGCAGATGCAGGCTGCGAACCCTCTGCCACGCCATCTGCTGCGATCAGACGATATAGATGCCAACTGGCGTGCCCAAGCAACGGTAGCACCACAAGCAGGCCCAGAAACCATGGGATCATCGCCAGAAAAGTAACGATGGCGATGAAGGCCCCCCAACCCAGCATGACGCTCATGTTCGCTTTGACATAAGCAAAGCTTGAGATCATTGCGGTTACGAAATCCAGCTCACGATCCAGCAGCATCGGGATGGAAAGCACAGTGATCATATACAGGATGATCGCAAATACCGCCCCGACCAGCGTGCCCAAGGCCAACATGCTTAACCCATTGGGGGTCAGGAACACCTCAAAGGAGGTTGAGATATTGGTCATCGTTGACAGCCCCATGAACAGGGCAAAGATCATGTGACCTAGAAAGAACCAGAAAAGGAAGATCACCACGATAATGGCGCAGATCGAAGGCAACTGCCTGCGGCTTTGTTGAACAACAACGCCAAATATCGCGCCGGGGTTTAGCGGCTCACCCTGTTCCAGACGGTGTGAAACCTCGTACAACCCCACCGCGGCGAACGGGCCGATCAGAGGGAACCCGATTGCGGCCAGCACCAGCCAGAAGGATGTTCCCGTTTTCAGGGTGACCCAGGCCATAAGCCAACCTGCCAATACATAAAAACCGGCGAAGAAAAGCCCGAAGAGCGGTGCGCGGCGATAGTCCTGCCATGCGCGGCTCAGCGCTTCTTTCAGCATCGCGGTATCGACCGGTTTCAATGTCGGCACACCAAAGGGCTTGTCCATCCTTCTACGCTCCTCCCAGGCGGTTCTTCTACATTGCGGGTCGCTTCTGTGGCCAATGCGTTTCGGCGTGATAGGCAGAGCCCATCGACAAGATTTTCGCATCCGATCCACGCGGGCCAAACAGTTGCAGCCCCATCGGTAATCCATCTGCTCCGAATCCGGCAGGCATCCCCAAACAGGGAAGGCCCAGCAGACTGACCGGTGTCACAACCTGCATCCAGCGATGGTAGGTATCCATCACTAAACCCTTAATTTCAGTTGGGTATGGGATCTCGAGCTTGAATGGCCAGACCTGCGCGGCGGGCAACACCAAGGCATCATAGTCGGCAAAAACCTCTGCTGCGCGCCGGTGCCAATCTGACCGAATGACGCTTGCACGATGCACATCCATTGCGCTGAAGGACAGCCCACGCTCTAGCTCCCATTTCGCTGTGTCCTTGAGCTGAGCGTGCTTATCAGCCAGAGGCTGCAATCCCGTTGCAACGCTCCACGAACGCAAGGTGATCCAACTGTCCCAGATCAGATCCGCATCAAAGGGCGGTGCAAGTGGCTCAACCTTCGCGCCTTGATCCTCGAAAACTCGTAACGCATCTCGACAAAGTTCGAGCACGCCTGCCTCACAAGGAAATGCCCCACCCCAATCACTCAGCCAGCCTATGCGCAGGCCTTGCAGATCCGCAGGCCGTACAGGCGATACGGTTTCAACCTCTGTGCTCAGAGGCATCCGTGGATCGGGTCCGGAAATGGCGTCTAGAAGAATCCCGATATCTTCGGGGCTGCGCGCCATGGGTCCTAGGGTCGACAACTGATGCAGGTAGCTGTCCCCCACCGGTTCCGACGGCACCCGCCCCCAAGTGGGTCTGAACCCATAGACATTGTTCCACGCAGCCGGGTTGCGCAGGCTGCCCATCATGTCAGAGCCGTCCGCCAGCGCCAGCATCCCGGTCGCCAGCGCCACGGCAGCGCCCCCGGAAGAACCACCGCAAGACTTTGCCGGATCATAGGGATTGCGGGTCGCACCATAGACAGGGTTAAACGTGTGCGAGCCCAGCCCGAACTCTGGCGTGTTGGTCTTGCCGATCAGGATCGCCCCAGCCGCGCGCAGCCGTGCGGCCAGCAGATCATCGGATTTCGGGACATGATCCTTGAACAATGGCGAACCTTGGGTCGAAACAATCCCGGAAACGTTCACCAGATCCTTCACTGCGATGGGTAGTCCGTGCAACGGACCAACAGGAGATGTGGCATCCGCCGCCTGCGCCTCGGCCATCAGCGCATCCTGATCTTGCAAGGCCACGATCGCGTTGACCTCACCATTCACCTGGGCAATCCGATCCAGCGTCGCGCGCATCAGCTCTGCCGCTGAAAGCCGCCGGCTAGACAAGGCATCAAGAATGTCTTTTGCGGATGCTCTGGTCAAATCCATACGGGCTGGTCCTTTGGCTGCGTTTCATCAGCCTAGCGGCGTGTCTGGACCATTTAAAGCCACTGTTTAGATGTATCTTTTTGCGATGCTTGAGAAGGACATGGGTCAAAGCCCCGTATCACTTGATCCAGAGACCGATCCGCACATTGCTGTCGCGGCCCAGCATGTTCTTCAAGCCAAAACCGATCATAACCAGACTAAGCACCAGCCACAGCCCGCCCCACATCATCGTGGTACCGCCAAATTCTTCGGCGAGCATGTAAGCATCCGAGCGGACCCCTGAGCGTCGGATCGTATCGTCGAAGATGTCGAAGGGGACATAGATCATGCTCGTCAGCCCGATGACGCGCAAAATCAAATCGCACAGATTACGGCTGAGGTACCAGGCCACCGCCAGCATCACCGCACCCGTGCCCGCGCAAAATGCTATGGCAAAGGGATCGCGCACGTAAAGCAGAGTGACCAGCACCATGACCCCGCCGAATGCGCCAAGCACGACCTTGTCGGCATTGGTGCGCAGCGCGATCACCAGCAGCCCCATGCCCAGCAGTAGCGAGCCCAAATACCCAGCAGTCAGGCTGATGAACCGATTACCACCGCGCCTAACGACCAGCCCGCCCTGCTGAGGCGAGACCGACAGGCTCTCGACCGAGCCGCCAGTCAAGATGATGGCTATCGCATGGGAAAGCTCGTGCAGGTAAACGATCAGAAGCTTCAGCGGCAAAACCACGACTGTGTTCCAGAACACAAACACCAATGCGACGATCACGATCAATTGCCAGTGGCCCTTGATCAGGTTCGCAGCCGAGGTCAGTGACCGCCGCAATTAGCCCTCGCCCTGCGCCTCGGACCGGCTTTTGCCTGAGACATTCAGGGCCAGCGTCGCCGCCATGAACCCATCCAAATCGCCATCCAGCACACCTTTGGTGTCCGATGTCTCATGGTTGGTGCGCAGGTCTTTGACCATCTGATAGGGCTGCAGCACGTAAGACCGGATCTGGTTGCCCCAGCCTGCATCGCCCTTGGCTTCGTGGGCGGCGTTGATCTCGGCGTTTCTGCGATCCAGCTCTTGCTGATAAAGTCGCGATTTCAGCGCCTTCATGGCAATATCGCGGTTCTGGTGTTGCGATTTCTCGGAACTAGTCACAACGATTCCGGTTGGAATATGCGTGATCCGAACGGCCGAGTCCGTCGTGTTCACGTGCTGACCACCCGCACCGGACGAACGATAGGTATCGACGCGGATATCTGCCGGATTCACCTCTATCTCGATATTATCGTCCACCACCGGATAGACCCAGACCGAGCTGAACGAAGTATGCCGCTTGGCCGCTGAGTCAAATGGTGAAATGCGCACCAGGCGGTGTACGCCGCTTTCGGATTTCAACCAGCCATAGGCGTTGTGACCTGAAATCTTATAGGCCGCGGATTTGATCCCTGCCTCTTCGCCCGCCGTCTCGGATTGCAGCTCAACCGTATAGCCCTTTTTCTCGGCCCAGCGGACATACATCCGCGCCAGCATCGAAGCCCAGTCGCAGCTTTCCGTACCACCGGCGCCCGAGTTGATCTCAAGGAATGTATCATTCCCGTCTGCTTCACCATCCAGCAGCGCTTCAAGCTCTTTCTTGGCAGCCTTGCTCTGCAGCTTTTTGATCGCGTCTTCGGCGTCAGTGACGACCTCTTCGTCCTCTTCCATCTCACCCAACTCGATCAGCTCGATATTGTCGCTGAGATCGGTCTTGATGGATTCATAGGTTTCGATGGCATCGACCAACAACTGCCGTTCGCGCATCAGCTTCTGCGCGTTTTCAGGATTGTCCCACAGGTTCGGATCCTCGACACGCGCGTTGAATTCCTCCAACCGGTGCGGTGCGGTTTCATAGTCCATGCGCTGCGCCAGCAGCTCCAGCGACTTTTCGATTTCCGCCACAATATTCTGGGTTTCGGCGCGCATGGTCAGGTCCCAACTTGCTCAATCAGGGTTGCGTGATAGCAAGAGGTGCAGGCCACCACAAGACGGGCAAGATCGGAATGCAGAGAACAGCAGAAAAGTTTGCGTCTGAATGGGGGCTGAGCGATCTGGCTCATGTCACTGATACCGGCCACGCAACGATTTGGAAGGTTCAGACAGTCGATGGCCCTGCAGCCCTAAAACTCTACTGTCGCCCTGATCGGGGAAATGAAACTGCGGGCACAGCAATGCTGAAACTCTGGAAGGATCGCGGCGCAGTTCGAATTCTGGCCGAAGCGCGAGATGCTGTGCTGATGGAGTGGTTGGAAGGGCCATCTCTCGGCGATCTGGCGCGGGCCGGTCAGCCCGATATGGCCCTTGCCACTCTGGCGTCTACCGCGCGGCGCCTGCATCACGCGCCGCTCAACATTTCCGAAGGATTGAAACCGCTCAACGAGGTTTTTGACCCGATGTTTTCGTGCAAGTTTTTAACGATCTGCTCCGCATCCTTTCGGCGCGACATGAGCAAGGCAATCAATCTGGCGCGCAACCTGTTGGACAGCGAATGTCAGATGGTCGCTTTGCACGGCGACCTGCATCCCGACAATGTCATTCAGACCGCAGATGGGCCGCGTGTGATAGACGCCAAAGGGTATCTGGGAGACCCCGCATTCGAGCTAGCGAACGCCTTGCGCCATCCAAAGGGCATGGCCTCGCTGGTGCAAAAGCGCAGCCAGGTCGAAAAGTACATAAAGCGCTACGCCGATGCGATGAATGCCGGTGAAAGACGGTTGGCAAAATGGGCTGCCGCAAAATGCGCGCTGTCAATTTTCTGGCGCGCGGACGGCTTGATCGATACCGACCGCGAGGCCGATCTGCTACATCTGTTCCTGGAAATTGCGGATCAGTAAAGCCCGCCGCCCTGCAGTTCACCCTGGCTGGCATTCGGGCCAACCGTGATCGTATCGCCTGTCGAGGTGGTGACCTGACGGCCCGAGCTGGCCTCTTCAAACAGCGGCAGGTCCGAACCCATCGCGAAGCCACCGTCATAGATGCGGTCGATAAAGCCATCGACGCCATCACGGAAATACTCGGCCACCACATAGGCCCCGCTCGCATCTTCAGGCAGGCGCGCGCCGCTGAAGCGGTCGATCTTGATGAAATGGCCTCCTGGGGGCACTTCGAAAGGGCCACCGCCGTATTTCTCGACGGCTGTTTCCATGAAGCTCTGGAACACTGGGCCACATAGAGTGCCGCCATAAGCCCCCCGCCCCATCGGGCGAGGCCGATCATAGCCGATGTAGCAGCCCGCCACGATATTCGAGGTAAAGCCGATGAACCACGCATCCTTGGATTCATTGGTCGTGCCGGTCTTACCTGCGGTGGGCACAGGCAGATTTACAACGCTTGACGCGGTGCCGCGATCTACAACGCCTTTCATCATCGAGGTCAGCTGATAGGCCGTAATGGCATCCATGACCTGACTGCGATCGGTCAGGATCGTGGGCGACTCATCGGGCTCAAGCCAGCTGGAGTTACAGTCCACACACTGGCGATCGTCATGGCGATAGATCGTTTTGCCGAACCGGTCCTGAATACGATCGACCAGCGTCGGCTCGACTCGCTCACCACCATTGGCGAACATCGCGTAGGCCGCGACCATCTTGTAGAGCGTCGTCTCCTCCGACCCCAGCGAGTTTGCAAGGAACGCGCCCATCCGGTCATAAACGCCGAACCGCTCGGCATAGCCGGCGACCACGGGCATCGTGACCTCTTGCGCCAGACGGATGGTCATCAGGTTCCGCGATTGTTCGATCCCGGTGCGCAACGGTGTCGGGCCATAAAACTTGTTGGTCGAGTTCTTAGGCCGCCACAGGCCCTGCGGTGTGTTCACCTCGATCGGCGCATCCACAACGATGGTCGCCGGGCTGTAACCACTGTCCAGCGCCGCCGCATAAACGAAGGGCTTGAAGCTTGACCCCGGCTGGCGCTGCGCCTGTGTCGCACGGTTAAACACGGTGTCCTGATAGGAAAACCCGCCCTGCATCGCCAGAACACGGCCCGAGTTCACATCCATCGCGACAAAGCCGCCCTGCACTTCGGGCACCTGACGGGCGGACCATTGCCCCTCTTCCCCGGCCATCACCAGAATGACGTCACCGCGTTTGAAATTGTCTTGGAAATTGCCCTGCATCCACTTGATGTCTTCGCGGGGGACGGTGCCATCTGCCGGGCCATCTTCGATCCCTACGGTCAGCGATTGGTCGGCCACGTTCAGAACGACAGCCGGATACCATTGCGTCGGCAGCACCACGTCGCGGGGGATTTCCATGATCGCCAGCGCCTCGCGCCATTGTGTTTCATCCGCTAGCTTTTCCTCGGCGATGACCTCGCCCGTGCCCCGCCAACGCCCTCGCGAACGGTCGTATTTCTGCAGCGCCGTGCGCAGGGCTTTCGCCGCTTCGACCTGCATTTCTTCATCAACCGACGCCCGGACGGTGAAACCGCCGGTAAAGAACTCGCCCTCGCCAAAATCTTCGCTCAGTTGGCGGCGGATTTCATCGGTGAAATAGTCACGTGGCGGCAACGCGGTGCGGAAGCTTTCAAAGTCGCCATTCTGGACCGAGCGCAAAGGCATCTCGACCTCGGTCTCATAAGTCGCTTGATCGATATAGCCGTTCTGCTGCATTTCGCGCAGTACATAGTTGCGGCGGTTCAGCAGGCGCTCTTTCTGCCGCACTGGATGGTAATCCGACGGTGCCTTGGGCATGGCGGCCAGCATCGCGGCCTCATGCGGGGCCAGTTCTTGCAAGGTCTTGTTGAAATAGGTCTGGGCAGCAGCAGTCACACCATAAGAGTTCTGGCCCAGAAAAATCTCGTTCATGTAAAGCTCGAGGATCTGCTCCTTGTCGAGCGTATCCTCAAGCCTCGTGGCGAGGATGATTTCTTTGATCTTGCGCTCGGCGCGACGGTCGCCGGATAGCAGGAAGTTTTTCATCACCTGCTGCGTGATGGTTGACGCACCACGGACGGTTTCACCTTTGGTCCGCACCGCCTCAACCCCAGCGGCAATAATCCCGCGCGGATCATATCCCTGATGGGTATAGAAATTCTTGTCTTCCGCCGAAATAAACGCCTGTTTCACCAGATCGGGAATTTCCTCGGACGGTGTGAACAAGCGGCGTTCCTGTGCGAATTCGTCGATCAACTGACCTTCGCCCGAATAAATCCGGCTGATAGTCGGCGGCTTGTATTGAGCCAGCGATTCATGGCTGGGCAGATCGCGCCCGTACATCCAGAACACCGCGCCGACGACCAGCGCGGCCATGAAGATACCCAAGGTAACGAGGCTGAAGATCGCCCCGAAAAACGAAAAGATGAACCGGATCACGTTACTGCCTTTTACTCGCGGTGACGCCTATATAGTGTCGCCCCCTCGCAGGGTCAAAACACGAAAGGCTACAATGGCTGTTTTGCGCCGCTGCGTTATTGTCCGATCAAGGATCGTTTCACCAAATCGTCCTGCCGCCAGTTCTCAAGCCCCTGCACAAGACCTTGCGCCATCGAAGCGCGCCAATCCGGGTTGGAGATATTCTTGAAATCACGTGGGCTGGACAAAAACCCCAGCTCAACCAGAACCGACGGAATATCCGCGGCCTTGAGCACCGAGAATGAAGCGGATCGCAGGGGGCGACGATTCATCGGGCCTCCCTGCTGTGCCATGCCATCGACCAACGCACGGGCCAGCGCCTTGCTGCGCGGTTTGGTCTCTTGTCGGGCCAGATCAAGCAGCACATCAGCGACCTGATCATCGGCACCGCTCAGATCAAGGCCCGCGATCAAATCACCACGATCATGCCGTTCGGCGAGCTTTTGGCTGGCAACGTCCGAGGCCTCTTCTGACAGCGTATAAACCACTGCCCCATGTGCCAGCCCCTCGGAAAGTGAATCCGCATGCAGCGAGATGAACACGTCGGCCCCGGCCCGATGCGCCAATGCGATACGCCGTTCCAGCGAGACAAACTGATCGTCAACACGGGTCATGACGACTTCGAAACCACCCGCCCGCAGCAGCGCCTCGCGCAGTTCGCGCGCGAAGACCAGCATCAGGGTTTTCTCATTGGTATCAGAAACTTCTGCGCCAGGATCAATGCCGCCATGACCGGGGTCCAGCATGACCCTCACGGCGCGTGCCCCATCACGCCGAGGCAGGGCCGGCGTGACGGCAGGTTCCGGCAAATCCCAACCCGGTTGCCGAGGGGCGCCTGCACTGGCGGCAAAACTGTCAAAGTCGGTGCCCTTCAGGTGCAGCGATAAATGCGCGGCACCGGTGGCTTGATCCACTCGCAAATCAGCGGTCTCTACCGCCAGAGGTGCACCTAGCTCCAACACCAGACGCGACCAACCGGGTACGTAAGCCCCATATTGCACCCCGCTGATGCGATCGCTTTGCAGGAAGGTCTCGCGATCCAATCCAGACCAGTCGACCTCCTGAAAATCCAGCACCATGCGGTAGGGATCGCGCAGCGTAAACACACGGTAAGGCACCCCCTGACTGAGGCCAAGATCGACCCGTACGCCGGTATTGCCCTCATCCACAATGCGGCTCTGATCCGGAAGGGCACGTGCAAGCGCGCTGAAGTCCTGCGCGATAGCAACACCAGTCAGCGCCCAGATCAGGGCGATTGCGTAGAAAATCCTGCTCATAGCCTCAAGTTATCCCGAGATCGTTTGAGGCAGAGCCTATAGCAATCCCCCGCCTTTGTGAACGCTTTAGACCATTTGCGGGATCGCGCCTCGCTCCGCCATAAAACGCCGCAACCGATCCAGCCCATCCTGAATGTCTTCGGTCGACCGCGCATAAGAGAACCGCAACGTCGTGTGACCGCGCACCGGATCGAAATCCAACCCCGGCGTCACCGCAACCCCAGCCTTGTCGAGGATTTCGTCCGCAAAGGCACGGCTGTCATCGGTCAAGTCCGAGACATCCGCATAGACGTAAAACGCCCCATCCGGTGGTGCGATATTGATGAAACCCGCTTTGGGCAGCCCCTCCAGCATCAGCAGCCGGTTGCGACGATACACATCCAGATTGGCCTGTAGTTCCTCCTCGCAATCCATCGCGGCCAACGCGGCCACCTGGCTGGCATGAGGCGCGCAGATGAACAGGTTCTGGGCAATCCGCTCGACCACGCGCACCTGATCTTCGGGCACAACCATCCAGCCAACGCGCCAACCGGTCATCGAGAAATACTTGGAGAAGGAGTTGATCACATAGCACTCATCCGTCAGCTCCAGCGCAGTGACAGCTTTGGCTTCGTACTCCAGCCCGTGATAAATCTCGTCACTTATGAATGATGCACCCTGCCCCTGCGCCGCGTCTATGAGCGCGCGCATCGAAGCATGGTCCAGCATCGTCCCGGTGGGATTGGCAGGCGAGGCCACCATCAAACCCTGCAGATCGAGCCCTGCGAAATCAGAAGGCACCGGCTGCAGACGGTTTTCCGGCGCTGTCGGCAGATCAACCGGAACCAACCCAAGCGCCTTCAGGATTTGCCGATATGAGGGATAGCCTGGTGCTCCGATCCCCACGCGATCCCCGCTGTCGAACAAGGCGGTAAAGGCCAGCAGAAATCCGCCCGACGATCCCGGCGTGATCACCACGCGTTCTGGGTTGAGATCAACGTCATACCATTCGCCATACATCTGCGCGATCCGCTGGCGAAGTGCGGGAAGGCCCAATGCTACAGTGTACCCCAAGGGCCCTTGCTCCATAGCCTTTGCCAGAGCTGCGGTTGCCCCCTTTGGCGCTCCGGTTCCCGGTTGCCCCACCTCCATGTGTACGACATGCCGTCCGCCCTCTTCCGCCTTGCGCGCGGCCTCCATCACGTCCATCACGATGAAGGGATCGACACCGGAACGGGTTGAGTTTCTCATGGCCATCTCCCATGTTGCAGCCATGGCTTTTGAACGCGTATCCCGGCTGGCGTCAATCCCGGCCGTGTTGCTGTTGGCAGCGACATGGTTGATCAGCGCCATGCAGGCCAGCGCGCAAAGCCTGATCCGCGATCCTGACATCGAACACGGACTGCAAGAACTAGCCTTTCCGATCCTGCGCGCCGCTGGCCTGAACACCAACCGCGTTCGGGTTCTGGTCGTCAATGACAGTACGTTCAATGCCTTCGTGATCGACTACAACACCATCTACGTCAACTACGGCCTGATCCTGAGCGTTGATACACCCGAGATGTTGCAGGCGGTAATCGCGCATGAGGCCGCGCATATCGCCAATGGCCATCTTGCCCGGCGCTCGGAAAACCTGCGCGCGGCGCAACGCAACGCCCAGCTTGGGACCCTCCTGGCACTGGCTGCCGCCGCCGCTGGCGGTGGAGAGGCCGCTGCGGGGATCGCCGCAGGCACACGAGCCTCAGCCCTGCGCAGTTTTCTGGGTCATACGCGGGCCGAAGAATCTTCGGCCGACCGAAGTGCTGCCAGCTATTTGCGTTGGGCAGGGATATCGCCACGCGGGATGGTCAACCTGCACCGCAAATTCGCGGGGCAAGAGCTGTTGAACCCGATCAATCAAGACCCCTATATGCGTTCGCACCCCACTAGTCGCGAACGTCTGCGCGCGGCCGAGGCTTTTCTGGACGAATTCGGTGACCAAGCCGAGCAAAACGCAAATGCCGACTATTGGTTCGCGCGGATCAAGGGCAAGCTTTCGGCCTTTCTGCGATCCCCAACCTGGACCATGCGTCGCGCGGCAGAAGAAAAAGACCGTGATATCCGCTTGATGCGAGAAGCATCCGCTCATCATCAAAACCGCGATCTGTCCCGCGCCCGTGCTGCAATCGATGGCGCGCTGGAAATCCGGCCAGACGATCCATATTACTATGAGTTGAAAGGCCAGATCCTACTGGAAAACCGGCGCGTGCGCGAGGCTGTCGAAGCCTACGGCGCAGCGGTTGACATGGCACCCAATAATGCCCTGATCCTTGCGGGCTATGGGCGCGCATTGCTGGCGGATGAGCAGACGAAGAAAGCGCTGCAAGTGCTTGAAAAGGCGCGTGCGCGTGACTACCGAAACGCCCGCTTGATGCGGGATTTGGGCTCGGCCTATTCGCAGGTGCGCAATAACGGAATGGCTTCGGCAGTAACCGCTGAGCGCTTTGCCCTGCAGGGCCGTCTTGAAGATGCGGGCATACATGCCAAACGGGCTGTTGCACAGCTTCCCGAAGGCTCTCCGGGTTGGCAAAGGGCACAGGATGTGCTGATTGCCTCGGAGCGCGCAAAGAAAGACAAAAAGAGGAAACGGAAATGATCCTGAAACATGCTGCACCGGCCCTTTTGGGTCTTTCCCTGGTCACCGCCCCGGCGCACGCGCTGGATCTAAACGCGATGAGCGATGCCGAAAAAGCAGAGTTTGGCGCGCAGGTGCGCGAATATCTTCTGCAAAACCCCGACGTGATCCTTGAGGCAATCAATATCCTTGAAGAGCGCAATGCCGCAGCCGAGGCGCTGGCCGACAAGGAACTGGTCGCTGCCAATGCAGATGACCTGTTCAATGATGGCTACAGCTGGGTGGGTGGCAACCCGGACGGCGACATCACTCTTGTCGAGTTCATGGATTATCGCTGCGGCTATTGCCGTCGCGCCGTGCCCGAAGTGGCCAGCCTGCTGGCCGAGGACGGCAACATCCGCCTTGTGATCAAGGAATTGCCGATCCTGGGTGATGCCTCGCTGGTGTCATCCCGCTTTGCCATCGCCACCAAACAAGTTGCCGGAGACGATGCCTACAAGCAGGTCCATGACGCCCTGCTGGAGTTCAGCGGTGAACCCTCTGAGGTGACTCTGCGCAGGATTTCAGATGGTTTGGGTCTGAACAGCGACGCGATCATCGCAGCGATGGGCAGCGATGAAGTCACGGAAGAGATCACAAAAACCCGCGAGCTGGCGCAAAAACTGCAGATTTCCGGCACTCCTTCCTTCGTTCTGGGCACCGAAATGCTGCGCGGCTACCTGCCCGCCGACCAGATGCTGCAGATCGCAAATGGTGTGCGGGCGGAACAGGGCTAAGCACGAAGGGCGGCATAGCCGCCCCGTATTTGCTTCGGTATGAGTGCCGGGCGATTCAAGCTCTGCCCTCAAGCGATCAGTATCACGGGAAACAGGCGAAATCCTGCCACCCTTTAAGTGACCTCTTTTCAGAGCGCACAAGATCGCCGTACAACTCCGGTACCACTCAAACCGGCACCAAGTTCCTTGCACACCACCACAAGCAAAGCGAATAGAATCTGGCCGCGCATGACCGGCTTTGCCCGCGCTTCAATTGCGCTGGGGCTGTTCACGCTTGTCTCTGCCTGCGCTCAGAACCCGAACGACGCGGACCTTGATCCCGAACGTCAGGCTATGGCGCTGCAAGAGGTCTCGCGAAAGCACTCCCGGGGTCAACGCGTATGGTGCGTGCCCTATGCACGCGACCTCAGCGGAATCCAAATTCGCGGAAATGCAAAGGATTGGTGGGGCAAGGCGCGCAATAGCTTTGGCCGGGGCAATGAACCCGTTGTTGGCGCAGTCATGTCATTTAGAGCCACTGGCGGAATGCCCTTGGGCCATGTGGCGGTCGTATCCGATATTGTCACCGAGCGCGAAGTGATCATCAATCACGCCAATTGGCACCGCAACAAGGTGTCGTTGAAAATGGGTGTCAGAGACGTCTCCAAAAACAACGACTGGACGTTGGTGCGGGTCGAAAGCCGGCCGGGGCAGTATGGCAGCTACTACCCGGTGAACGGATTCATTTATCCGAAGATCGGCGAGTAACCCTCATTCTTTCTCAGACAGTTCAATAGATCAAATCGCGCTTTCCAGTGTGATTGTGTTTCGGTAAGCATTCAGCCAAAGCGCGATCTGCTGCACTGGCATTGAGCATATATATTGTGATGAAAAAAGGCGTTCTTCTTTACTACGTGACAGCTGCGTGGGCACTGATGATGGTGGTAATTGGACTTCACTTTCTGTTTTCCAGCATGCAACCAACAACCGATGTTAAGTCCAAGTATCAATCCAGATTGCACGCTGTTTCGATCGAAAACTGGGAGCCAGGCACCCTTAAACGTCTGAGGATCGAAGGAAGGCCAGTCGTCATTTGGCGCCGTAGCCCAATCGAAATAGCCAAAGCATTAACTCAGGCCGACCCAACCATCCCCCTAGAGGATTGGGCCGAGGCGCTGAACGACGGATCACTTGCCGACGCGCTTGGCCCCGAGGATTTTGCCCGTGTGGAATGGTTGATCGTCAGCCCCATAAGCCCATCGGGATTCGGATGTATCGTTCTTTCCAAGGCGGGCGACTATGAAGGATTCTTCGATCCTTGTCGGGGTGCGCATTTTGATGCGTGGGGCCGCCTCAAAAAAGGTCCAAGTGACGAAAATCTAAAGACGCACCCAGTTTACTTCACCGAAGACGGAAGCGCCCTTCTCATCGAACCTTCAAAACTTCCAAGGCCGCGTTAGGTAGCAAACACGCCCTATTCCGCCGCCTCAGCTGCAGCGTCCAGTTCCGCTGCCTTCTTCTCAACCTCTTCAACAATGTGGTCGATCATCTGATCGTTCGACATCTTGTGACTGGCCTTGCCCGCCAGATAAACCATACCAGAACCTGCCCCACCGCCGGTAAAGCCAACATCGGTCATCAGCGCCTCGCCCGGACCGTTCACCACACAGCCGATGATCGACAGGCTCATGGGCGTCTTGATATGTTCCAGCCGATGCTCCAATTCCTCGACCGTTTTGATCACGTCAAACCCCTGCCGCGCGCAGGAGGGGCACGAGATGATGTTCACACCGCGATGACGCAGGCCCAGGGATTTCAGAATCTCATAGCCAACTTTCACCTCTTCGACCGGATCGGCGGATAGGCTGACGCGGATCGTGTCGCCTATTCCCATCCACAGCAGATTGCCCAGACCGATGGCCGATTTGATGGTGCCGCTGACCAGCCCTCCGGCCTCGGTGATGCCCAGATGGATGGGCGCGTCCGTTGCCTCGGCAATGCCCTGATAGGCCGCAGCTGACAGAAACACGTCGCTGGCCTTCACGCTGATCTTGAAATTGTGAAAATCGTTATCTTCGAGAATACGGATATGCTCCAACCCGCTTTCAACCATCGCTTCGGGGCAAGGCTCGCCGTATTTCTCAAGCAGGTGCTTTTCCAGGCTCCCTGCGTTCACCCCGATCCGGATCGAGCAATCGTGGTCCCGCGCCGCCTTGATGACCTCTTGAACCCGTTTCTCATCACCGATGTTGCCCGGGTTGATGCGTAGACAGGCCGCACCCGCCTCGGCGGATTCGATACCACGGCGATAGTGGAAATGAATGTCCGCCACGATGGGCACAGGGCTTTCGCGCACGATCTCTTTGAGCGCTTTTGACGACGCTTCATCCGGGACCGAGACCCGCACGATATCCGCACCCGCCTCTGCCGCCGCCTGCACCTGCGCAACAGTCGCGGCCACGTCAGTGGTCAGCGTGTTGGTCATGGTCTGAACCGCAATCGGCGCGTCGCCACCGACTGGCACATTGCCGACCATGATCTGGCGAGATTTGCGGCGATAGATGTTGCGCCACGGACGCACGTGATTGAGGGACATGAGGATTGGTCCGGTTCAGCCTGAGTTGCCCCTTAGATAGTTCGCCTACCCAATAGGAGCAATGCCAAGATCACTCGGCGGGCGCTTCTGCCGCCTGTGTCTGCAATTCGGCCACCAATTGCTTGAGCGCACTGTTCTGATCGGCCTCAAGATCTGCAACCGCGAAGTTTTCTGCGACCGAATCCTTTGACAGAACAACACCTTTGGCCACGGTACCCGGAGCACCAACGGGACCAAAATGTTCGCCATTCATTGAGAAATATACCGAACCCGAGGCACCAGCACGCAGCTGCGGGGGTTCTTCGGTCAGCGGCACTTCGAATGTGCTGCCCTGCTCAACGGTGCCCAGAGTTCCTTCGAAAATCACGCTGCCATCGGCTGCGGTGACACGCATCCAAGCGGGGTTCACGGCCACAATCTTCAGAGTGGTATCCAGTTTTTCAACCACCTGCGGCAAAGCGGGGCGTTCAACCGTATGAACTTCGGTCACCTTGATCTGCGGAGGTTCTGGCGCGCGGAACGTGCCGACATTGCGTGGATCAAGGGTGGAAATCGGTGCATCACGCGCCACCAGCACGGGTACATCCAAAGCCTGCGGACGATACAAACGATCCAAAGCGTCAGAACTAGGCGTATCGACACTGGCCAGTTCAGTCTCATCCGAGCGCGCTCGTGCAGCATCCAAGGGATCAAGATCGGTCAGAACAATCGGCGCTTGTTCAACCGGGCTGACCTGAACTTGTTGAATACGGTTCAATACAGACCAGCCACCATAACCAATGCCGCCGATAACGGCCAACAGCACCAAAGTTGAGCCAATCGCACGCGGTTCGATCTGACTGACGACAGACTGGCGGCCCGGAATATAGGGCGTGCTGGGCGAAACAAAGGGATCGCGCCCCATCGGCCCGCGCGATGGCAGACCGCCTTGCGCCTTTTTAACAACCGAAGCCTCGGCCGACATGCCATGCGCGACTTCGAATCCACTTTCCTGACAGAAGGTTGCGAAGGTCTCATCCGGGTTCATGCCTAAATAGCGGGCATATGAACGCACATACCCGGCGATGAAGCCGGGCGTGTCAAAGGCATCGGGATCGGCGTTTTCGATGGCGGCGATGTAGTTGGCCTTGATCCGCAGTTCGCGCTGCACATCCAGAAGCGACTTGCCCATTGTAGCGCGTTCGCCGCGCATCACATCGCCAAGCCGTACCTCATAGTCATCAAAACCTTTCGGTCTGACGTCCATGTCTTCTCCGGAATCGCGCTGTGATCTGCGCCCAATCATTCCTGCTGCCCCATCTTTGCCTGTCGCGTGTTACGCGCTGACGGAGAATCGACCCTAACCGATTCGTCCATCAATTTTGTTAGCCTAAGCCTAACACGCAGCAAACTCGTTGCACACTTTAGCGTGAGGTTAACCGGCAAGTTCGGCGCGATTTAGCGCACAATGTGACCAAAGTTCGTCCATCGCCTGTACTAGACGGTTCATTTCGTCAGGTCCATGCACCGGCGACGGTGTAAATCGCAGGCGTTCGGTGCCGCGGGGGACGGTTGGGAAATTGATCGGCTGCACGTAGATGCCATAGTCAT
>NZ_JBQFRO010000020.1:0-14873 GCF_056537425.1 Ruegeria sp. CE9
GCCCGCCAGCGCCGGAAACCATCATCCCGATGGATCACAGGCCGATGATGCACTAACAATCAAATTGGACCAGTCAGATGAGGCTGCTCAGGGCCAAACCTCACTGCTCACTTTTGGCTTGCCTCAGAACAAACATCCGCACGTCGACTTCATGCCGGACCGAAACTAGTCGGCCCTAAAATAGCATCTCGTCGAGTATTAGCTCGTGAGCCGCAGGTCGGTGAGCCATATCCACAATTTCAATCGGCTGGTGATAGCCTCGTCCCTTCCAAAGTAGCGACGCATCGTCACCATTGCCCGAAAGTTCTACATGCACGACTTCACCCACGAGGATGCTGTGAGAATAGCCGTCGTGGACCATCGCCAGTTGGCAATCCAAGGCCATTGGCGCACCGGCCAGCATCGGAGACCCTGTTGGCCCCGCGCGCCATTTTCCGTTCGAGAAGCGAGCGCCACCCCGCTCTTTCTGAAACTGGCTGGCGACATGCATCAGAGATGGCGAAAGCAGATTTACCGCAAAGGCCCCTCGCCGAATGATGGTATCGTGACTGCGGCCTTTCTTGTTAACGCAGACCAGAACCGAAGGCGGTTCGAAGGATAGGCTGCAGACTGCCGTCGCGATTAAGCCGCTTGGCTTACCTTCTTCCTCGGTCGTGATCGCGTTAACAGCCCCAGCAAAGCGGCCCATCGCCTGTCTGAAACTTTCGAGTATCGCCCCATCAGTCTGGTCCATCTTGTAGTTTTCTGAGGCCATGTCTCATCGCCCTTTCTACCCACCTCGGCGCAACAAACACTGAGGCACTAAGTTGATCCCGATCAAAAGTTATCGCTGACCTGAGGCTGTCCCAGAAGGGCTTTGGCGTAGATCTCGCGGCCAAGGTCACCATTGGTATAAGCGTGGCGTGTGCACGTTTCGATATCCCGCCAAATGCGTTGCACCGGGTTCGACAGCATAAACACCGAAGCGCCGCCAATATTTAGCAGCAGGTCTACAGCCTCGCGAACGCGTTTCAGTGCCACTGCCTCATCCAACCGGATGCGCTCCCGGGCAAGATCGTCAGGCCGTACAGCTGCCATGGCAGCCGCGTCAAGATCATCAGCTGCCCTGAGAACATGCAGGCGCGCCGAGTCGATGGCGCCACGCGCATCCGCCAGATTAAGCTGATAACTGGGTGACAGACGTGAGTCTCGATAGATCGAGCCGACGATAGGTTTACCACGCTCAAGCCCTTCAAGTGTCAGATCCCAAATCGACTCGGCCATGCCGAGGGCAGCAGCGCAGATACCAAGTGGTAAGGCCGTCACGATCGGAGCGTTGTAGATGAGTTCATCTGCATGATCCGAGAAGTTCTTGCCGCCGGTCACGTCGCTCATCAGAACTGAGCGATGCTCAGAGACATAGACACGCTCACCAACGAAAGTATTGCTGCCAGTGCCGGCCATTCCGGCGACGTGCCAGGTGTCTTCGATGGTTAGTTCCGTAGTCGGTACTAAGGACACGCGAACGTCAATCATCTTACCAGACTCATCAAACACCGGAGAGCCTACAAAGTTCCACTGCGCCTCATAACAACCAGAAGCCCATGGCCACTTGCCCGTGAGAACATAGCCGCCATCAACCTTTTCGGATTTGGCTGTCGGAGCCCATTGACCAACAATCGTCGCAAGTGGATCTTCCTTGTAAACCTCATTGCGAAGGCGGTCGGGCAAAAGCCCCATCAGAAAAGCATTGCCGCCTGCAATCATAACGGTCCAGCCAGCCGCACTATCACCCCGTGAAAGCTCTTCGCAAACTTCGCAGTATTCTCTGATGCTTGCCTGACTTCCACCAGCACGGCGCGGGGTCATCATTTGGAAGAAACCTGCACTCCTAAGCGCGTCAGCACTGGGTTTAGCAAGCCGGCGCTTCTCAGCTGATTCAGCCGCATTTGATCTCAACATTGTGCGCATTCCACGTGCGGTTTCGATCAAGTTCATGTCTCTGGTCATTTTATTCATTTTAGTCCTCCTTGCTTCACGGCGGCGGCGGTAAGTGTTTGTGTTTTCTCGTTGAGTCGATCAGCTCAGCAAGCTCATAGAAAATGAAGAAAATCCGTTGCGCGCGGCAAAACTGCGTAAGTTTCGCGTAGCTCTCCAACCTCGCGGGCTGCTGACCATCTTGAACGCGCAGCCTCTGCCGCTGATGCGTCAATTTCTGAAGACCGCGCCAAAAGCGTTGATGTCCATCCTTCGGGGTCTTCTTCGACATGAGCATGCGCGTCGACCGTATGTTCAAGATCGAAGATGCATCGAAAGTCGTCGAGAATCTGTGGACCACGACCAGTCACAGCTATGGTGGCATCTTCGCCAACATGGCCATCGGAAGAATAAAGATAGGATGACCGCACACGGTCCCGGGCCGGGCCAGTTTCCCACGGATGAAAGCGATCCCAGGGGCGTTGGGTTGAAAGATCTTTGGTCGGGCCAGGAACAGCAACCCGCGTGATAGCCGCGTGGTTCAGGGCCGACAGAGCCTCGGACCCGGTATCAACAAAGATTTCCTTGCGCTCGGGTAGAACGTCGATCATCCGCAGATCACCGAAGCTCCCGCCAAGGTGTACTACGTAGACTTCGGGGTATTGCGCAACAAGATCACCCCTTTTCCTACGCAGTTCATAATAACAGGCGCCGAAAGCGTGAATCAGCATCGAGGCGCCCAATACTCCAACCGACGAATTGACCACAACGCCCAAGCGATCCGACGCGTCAAACTCAGGAAAGACGTCGAAGATCGAATCCTTGTGGCCGTCCACACTGGCACTGATGTTCTTAGGGTCAAAGCTCATCGTGTGCATGTTGGTTCCTTCAATTAGAATCCGTTTGCTCTCGCGGATCGGGCTATTACAGTTTATTTATACGTATAAGTTAATCGTATAAATTAGCAAGAGCCACTGAGTCAAGCGCACAAAACCACTCTGAGTGGAGCTTATGACGTCAATACGTAGCCGAGTTACATATTTGTGCTGGGTAGCGCTGTGGTTGCTCGAACGATCAGTTCGACGGGCAGCTCCTGCGAGGTCACATCTTTTCCGGCAATGGCATCTACAAGACACTGTGCCGCAATCTGTCCCTTCAGCGCGGTGGGTTGGCGTATAGTGGTCAAGCCCAGCGGATTGGCCATCGCAATATCGTCGAAGCCGATTACTGACAAATCCTCGGGCACCGAAAGGCCCATCCGATTGACCCGGTCCACTACCGCCATGGCCATCGTGTCCGAAACAGCAATGACAGCCGTGGAATCTCCTAGATTTTCCAACAATGCCTTCGCTCCTGCATATGCGTCGGCGGCTGAAAACCCCCCGGCTTCATGGATGAAGACGTTTTCGAAAGGCAAGTTAGCAGCCCTAAACGCGTCCTCATACCCGTCAAGACGCAGCGTGGTCGCTGAGCGTTGCGCTGAATGCCGCCTCTCGACGGAAACCGGCCCCCTCGCCCCGTCGCGCCCGAGACGATCCAAAAGGATCATCACGTTGCGGTGACCAAGGTCAAGAATATGCTTGGCTGCTAGGTAGCCTGCCGCCCGCTCGTCGATAGTCACTGACGGGAAATGCGGCATCGCTTGGCCGCCCAGAAAGACCGCCGGAAGCTGGCGGGCATCGGCAGCCAGGATTGCCGGATGGCTGTCGGGAAAGGCCTCGAAAAGGAACCCGTCCACATGCGCCTGTCGGACCAGGCGTGCGCCCTCGGCTTCTGCGGATGCACCGCCAATGGGAACCGGCAGAATTGTTAATGCTATCGAGGCAAGGGCATCGACTTGACCAATCCCTTGTAGCATCTGCGCCATTGCAGGGTCTGCAACGGCGAAGGACAACTCATCGTTGACAACAAGCCCAATGGCACCTGCCCGACCTGATCGCAACGAACGCGCAGCGGGATTTGGCCCTGCGTAGTTTAGACGTCGAGCCACCTCTAGAATACGTTCGCGCACCTCGGTGCTGAGGTTCTCGGGCTTATTGAAAGCAAAGGATACGCTCGCCTGCGACACGCCGGCTTCGCGAGCCACATCGTGCATTGTCACCATTGGAATACCCTCTTTGTTTTATCACCAACCCGCGCCAAGTATTGGAGCAACCGTGCGCGTCCAATCAAATGCTTGAGGTGCACGGTGATGATGACCGGCGAACGCCGCAGCAAAACCCCGACAAAGCTGCACGCCGGAGAGATCACCGCATTGGGATACGAAACTCTCGCAACAATCGCACGGCGCTCTAACAGCCTTCATTCTTCTCTCCGCTCATTCGAGCGATCTAGTTTATCCGTACCCGGCAAATCAACCTATATCGAAGTTCAGTGTATCAACAATCCGGATCAATCAAATTCAAACGAGTTATCACCCGAGTCTCGCAGCCTCATAAACAAGACCAATTGCGAGCGGCGCACTGGCACTAACTTCTTAATACAAACAATGAGGCTGCTCAGAGCTCTGGTTTGGAATCGGTCGCTTGTACAGGCCAAGCCGGTCATAACGATGTGGCAAACAGATATGTTACTGATGACCTATCCGATTTCTGAGTAGGTCGGCATTATCATCTGGATTGATTAAGTGAACATGCAAAAATGCGTATATTCTCTATAAGTGGTAAGGCCAATCTGATGCTCTTGGTTGGGTTCAGAACATGTAGACGCCCGTCAGCCTAGGGCTCACACTAAGCGGACCATCGTTGTGCTCGCGTTCCCGGAGACAAAAGCGGCGGCTTTGCTCAATATGACAGCTCTCATCAAACCGCATAGTTTTGCTCTACCTCTATTGGCAGCAGCTCTGGAGCTGATTCAGATTATTCGGAAAATCGAATATTCTTCGGGTGTCGCCGAAATGGGATTTAACTGAACCTTTTCAGAAAAATAAAAAGTAAGACTGCAGTCTCCGCTCAGATGGCCATCGAGAGACCTGCATCCCAAATGCACCTATTGGCCCGGTGGTGAGTAATCTTGTTCGAAATTTTTCATTAAAAATGCCAATTTATCCCATTGTTTTGAATAAGCATCGTGCAACGATGGTTGAACCATCTGCAGCCGTCCAAACATACAGGTCTACGAGAGACGCGCTGGACAGCCTGCGGAATCTGAACCTTAAGAAAGGATGTCTCTCTGATGCAAACAACCCAGACTCCGGCTTCTCAGCTTGCATTTCAAACCAGCGACCTTTTCGACGTTGAAACTTATCCGATTGACCAGCCCGACAGCCCTGCATTTCAGGAGTTGATTGCTTCTGCGCATGAGGGGCTTGACGCGTGCAACTGCGCACAATTGGAGAAGTTCATTCGACCTGAAATCATTGCGCGCATGCAGGACGAAGCGGATAGTCTGTCGGGTAACGCGGTTTTTCATAAAACCCGACTTAATGCCTATTTCTCCGAAGCGCCGGATGACCTGCCGGCTGCGCATCCCGTAAAGCGATTCTTCGATCGAACACATGGAATGGTCAGGGGCGACATGTTCCCCAGGGCCGGTGTGATCTGGTCCGTGTTTCAAAACCAGGACCTTTGTAACTTTGTGGCGGCCGCGCTGAGGTATGAGCGCCTGTACACCTATCGAGACCCCTATGCTTGCACAAACGTAAACATTCAGCCGATTGGCAGCGAGTTCCCTTGGCACTTCGACAATAACGACTTCACGATCTCTTTTGGTTTGAAGCAATCCACGGATGGCGGGGATTTCGAGTATGTCCCAAACCTGCGCACAGCAGAGGATGAGAACTATGATGAGGTGCGAAAGGTACTGGATGGCGACCGCAGTAACATCCAGACTCTCAAGCTGCGTGAAGGCGATCTTCAACTTTTCCGGGGCGGCTATACGCTGCACCGCGTCACCGCACCGGTCAGCGAGCAGCGGCAGAGCTTGCTGCTGAGCTACGTTACCGACCCTTCGTCCATGACATCATCAGACAAGGCAATCCGTATCTGGGGCGAAGCCTCGCCTGAACACTACGAGAACGACCAAAAAATGGCAGGCTAAGTACCTGCCAATCTGAAAGCCAAAAACAGGGAGTCACCAAATGACCAAATTTTCTTCAACACCCAAGCTCGGGCGCCGCGGCTTTTTGGCCGCGTCTGTCGCCCTTGCAGGCGTTTCGCAATTGCCACGGCCCGCACGTGCAACACCAAAGAAAGGTGGTACCTTTCGGGTCGCTGTTACAGCGGGAGGAACAAGCGACACCTTGCATCCTGCCGAGATCAGCGGTGCTCAGCAAATCGTATACAGCTGGGGTTTGCGAAACAACCTGACCGAGATTGCTGCCGACAACAGCCTGCAACCTGAACTGGCTGAAAGCTGGTCCTCTGACGATGCCATCACCTGGGTGTTCAATCTTCGCCCGGGTGTGGAATTCCATAATGGCAAGCCGCTGACACCAGAAGATGTGATCGTGTCCCTGAACCTTCATCGTGGAGAAGACAGTGCCTCGGGTGCCAAAACCCTGCTGCAGGATGTTGTTGATATCTCCGGCGAAGGCAACAAGGTCATTTTCACTCTGTCATCTGCAAATGCGGATTTCCCATTCATCCTGTCGGACTACCACTTCCAGATCTGTCCGGTCGGTGCGGATGGTGGGGCCGATGTATCCGGCGTTGGAACCGGCGGATATATTCTGGAAAACTGGAACCCGGGCGTCAAATCCTCGATGACGCGAAATCCGAACTACTGGAAAGAGGGCGCTGCGCATTTTGACTCATGCGAAGTTTTGCTGATCTCGGATTCCGGCGCGGCCACGACCGCCCTTGTGACCGGTGAAATCCATGCCATCCAAAGTGCCGAGACCAAAACGCTTTCGCAGCTCTCCAGAGACTCGAACATCGCGATTGAATCCATATCGGGCGGGTACCACCCGACATTTGCGATGCAGATGACGCAGGATCCTTTCACCGACAACAATATCCGGTTGGCGTTGAAATACGCAATCAACCGGCAGGAATTGGTGGATCGCGTTCTGCGTGGGCATGGCACAGTCGCCAATGACCACCCGATCGCACCTTCGATGCCGTTCTATGACGCGAGCATCGAGCAACGCGAATACGATCCGGACAAGGCGAAATTCCACCTTAAGGAAGCGGGTCTGGATAACCTCAAAGTCGGTCTAAGCGTTGCGGATTCGATCTTTGCAGGCGCCGTGGACTCGGTGGTGCTGTACCGCGAACACGCGGCAAACTCGGGCATTGACCTCGAAGTGGTTCGCGAACCAGGGGATGGCTACTGGTCGGATGTCTGGCTCAAGAAACCGTTCGTGACGTCTGCCTGGGGTGCGCGCCCGGTACCGGACATGATTTTCTCGTCGGCGTATCAGACCGGTGGGGCATGGAACGAGTCTCAGTTCTCTGACGACAAATTCATGCAGCTTCTGGTCGCGGCGCGCTCAGAGCTGGATGAAAGCACGCGTGGTCAAATGTATTCTGACATGCAGGTGATCATACGGGATCAGGGCGGATCAGTCATTCCGTTCTTCCGCAACCACCTTTATGCCCGCCGGGCCGAGATTGCACGTCCTGAACAAGTGGCATCAAACTGGGCGCTGGATGGGTATAAGCCGCTTGAACGCTGGTGGATGGCGTAAGCTATAATTCGATAAGGGCGCCTGAAATGGTGCCCTTAACTTTCCACGGCGCTCTGGGGCATCATGACTGTATTACTAAAACTGCTAGCTCAACGGCTGGCATTGGGACTGGCGACGTTGTTTGTCGTATCGCTCGTCATCTTTCTATCCATCGAGTTGTTGCCTGGTGACGCTGCGCAGCAAGTTCTGGGCCAATCCGCAACCGAAGAAAACGTAGCGGCGTTTCGCAAACAACTCGGCTTGGATCAGCCTCCGCATATAAGGTACGTAAATTGGTTGAGCGGCTTGTTACAGGGCGATCTTGGAACGTCAGTTGTGTCGGGGTTGCCGATTACCGAGCTGATCGGTGAACGGATCAAAAACACTCTCTTTCTGGCAAGCTATGCGGCGTTGATGGCGGTTCCGCTTGCGCTGGCACTTGGTATCCTATCGGCGTTGTATCGCGGCACTGTGCTGGACAGATCTATCAATGTGGTCTCGCTAGCAGCGATCTCAGTGCCCGAGTTCTTTGTCGCGTATGTCCTTGTCTGGTTCTTTTCAGTTCAGCTTGGCTGGTTCCCGTCGCTGTCATCCCTGTCGGATGATGCGCCCTTCTCGGAACGTGTATACCGGTCCTTCCTGCCCGCGCTGACGATGATGGTGATCGTCATGGCGCACATGATGCGGATGACGCGTGCGTCGATCATCAATGTGCTGGCGTTGCCTTATGTAGAAATGGCCCGACTCAAGGGCGCGAACCCGAAACGTCTTGTGGTCGTCCATGCTTTTCCCAATGCGGTTGCACCGATTGTTACAGTAATAGCGATCAACCTGGCGTACCTGATTACCGGGGTTGTGATCGTTGAAGTCGTATTCGTCTATCCGGGCATGGGTCAGCTGTTGGTCGACAGTGTGGCCAAGCGAGACTTTACGGTTGTGCAGGCGTCGTGTCTGATCTTCTCGGCCAGCTACATCCTGTTGAATTTGGCGTCAGACCTGATCTCGATCGCCACAAACCCCCGCCTGATGCACAGGAATTGACCATGAACGGATTTCTGCACGAGTTGCGCAAAGCGCCGTTGACCGCGAAGTTCGGAATACTGGTCATTCTGATCTACGTGTTTGTCGCGATTTTTGCGCCTGTCCTGGCACCTTACGGCGAAAGCGAAGTGGTCGGGTTCGAGTTTGAGCCCTGGTCATCCAAATACTTGCTTGGCACTGACAGCCTTGGCCGAGATATGGCGACGCGGATGATTTACGGCGCCCGGAACACAATCGGGATTGCCCTGATCACCACGGTGATCGCCTTTCTGGTAGGCAGCATTGCAGGGTTCTTTGCTGCAGCGTTGCAGGGGTGGGTTGACCAGCTTCTGTCGCGCACGGTGGACGTTATCATCTCGGTGCCTACCTTGATCTTTGCGCTGTTGTTGCTGACCATCTTTGGCACGTCGGTTGCCAGCCTCGTCTTTGTCATTGCGCTGATCTATTCGGCGTTTGTCTATCGCATTGCTCGCGCAGTGGCGATGGGGGTCGTGGTCATGGACTATTTCGAAGCAGCACAGGTGCGCGGCGAGAAACTGTGGTGGATGATGACCCAAGAGATCCTGCCCAACGCCGCGCCTCCGCTGGTGGCCGAGTTCGGCTTGCGTTTCTGTTTCGTCTTCCTGACGATTTCCGGATTGTCATTTCTAGGACTTGGCATTCAACCGCCAGCCGCCGATTGGGGGTCAATGGTGCGCGAGAATGCCTCGCTGATCACCTTCGGCGATTTGACGCCGCTGATCCCGGCCTCCGCCATCGCTTTGCTGACCGTCGCGGTGAATTTCATCGTTGACTGGATGCTGCACAAAGCCAGCGGGCTAAAGACATAAGGAACGCGGCATGACCGAAAAAAACACTCTGCTAAAGGTCAACGACCTGAGCATCGAGGGCCTGTCGCAAGACAAATGGACCCCGATTGTAAGCAACATCAACCTGGAACTGTCCCGCGGGGAAGTGTTGGGATTGATCGGGGAAAGCGGGGCAGGAAAGTCGACCCTCGGCCTCGCCTCGATGGGGTTTGT
This sequence comes from Ruegeria sp. CE9, assembly GCF_056537425.1. Taxonomy (NCBI): domain Bacteria; kingdom Pseudomonadati; phylum Pseudomonadota; class Alphaproteobacteria; order Rhodobacterales; family Roseobacteraceae; genus Ruegeria; species Ruegeria sp. CE9. The sequence continues at coordinate 9,628 of NZ_JBQFRO010000020.1, forward strand.
GCGCGATGGCTGTCGGTTCAGTGGTGGATCGGTACATTTCGACGGGATCGAGTTGACCACAGCATCGAGGGACAATCGCCGTTTTCTGAGGTCCTCGCGGATTGCTTATGTCGCGCAATCGGCGGCGGCCAGCTTCAACCCGGCCTTCAAGCTGATCAATCAGCATACCGAGTTTCCGGTGCTCAGGCAGTTGATGACCAAAGAAGAAGCGCGGGAAGATGCGATCCGCCTTTATCGCCAACTGCAATTGCCCAATCCCGAGGAGATCGGGTTCCGCTATCCGCATCAGGTTTCGGGCGGGCAGTTGCAGCGTGCCATGACGGCCATGGCGATGGCGTGCCGCCCGGACCTGATCATTTTCGATGAGCCGACGACAGCGCTGGACGTGACAACTCAGGTTGAGGTTCTGGGTGCCATTCGTGACATCGTGGATGAGTTCGGCACGGCCGCGATTTACATCACGCATGATCTGGCCGTCGTTGCGCAGATGGCGGACCGGATTAAGGTTCTGCGTCACGGAGGTGAGGTGGAAGAAGCCGAAACCCAAGAGATGTTGGCGAACCCGAAAGAGGATTACACAAAATCTCTTTGGGCGGTGCGGGAGTTCCGTACCAATGCCAAACCGGCAGTGCCCGCCTCGCAAACGCCAGTTCTGGCAGTGCGCAATGTCACGGCCCGGTATCCGGGCGCTGATACCAATGTGTTGGAAGACATCTCGATTGATTTCCACGCAGGGCGCACGGTGGCCATCGTTGGTGAAAGTGGGTCGGGAAAATCCACGACGGCGCGTTCTATTATGGGGCTTTTGCCGCCCAGTGCCGGGGACATTACGCTTGGCGACACACCCTTGCCACCAAAATTTCGGGCGCGCAGCAAAGAGCAGTTGCAGCAGGTCCAGATGATTTACCAGATGGCTGACACAGCTCTGAACCCCAAGCAATCGATCGGCAAAATAATCAGCCGCCCAATGGCGTTCTATCGCGGTTTCAGTGAGCGTGCGTTGCGTGAAGAAACACGCGCCATGCTGGACGCCATTGGCCTTGAACCTGATCGTTTCATTGACCGGTTGCCCTCGGAGCTTTCTGGCGGTCAAAAACAACGGATCGGCATCGCGCGCGCCTTGGCCGCGCAGCCCAAACTAGTGATCTGCGATGAGGTGACAAGCGCGTTGGACCAGCTTGTTGCTGAAGGTATTCTGAGGCTGTTGGCCGACCTGCAAAAACAGTTCGATCTGGCGTATATGTTTATCACGCATGATATCTCAACCGTCGAGGCAATAGCTGACGATGTTGTGGTCATGCGGAATGGCAGCATTGTTGAACAGGGCGAAAAAGCTCGGGTTCTGTCACCGCCGCATGCGGACTACACTCAGCTATTGCTATCATCTGTTCCTCAGATGGATCCCGGCTGGTTGGAAGAAACACTAAAGCGAAGGTCGGGCCAGCAAGCTTGAAGTTGACCTGAAGATATTCGACACTGCTCATAAAGCACCAGGAAAAACGGAACGCACACGAAAATGCAGCTGGAATTTCGCCACCTACGTGCAATCAAAACCGTCCATGAGGCAGGTGGGTTGGCGCGCGCAGCCGAGTTGTTGAATATTACTCAAAGCGCGTTGAGCCATCAGATCAAAGGGCTGCAAGAACAGGCAGGTGTCGATCTATTTGTGCGTAAGACCAAGCCACTTCGCCTGTCGGCCGCTGGAATGCGTCTGCTGCGCCTTGCAGATCAGGTCTTGCCCATGATCGAGGCCACGCAAACAGAGTTTGCTGGGCTTCGTGAAGGGCGGCTGGGCCGCCTGCACATTGCAATCGAATGCCACGCCTGTTTCGAATGGCTGTTTCCCGTGTTGGACGTCTTCCGTGAGTCTTGGCCCGATGTGGATTTGGATATCCTGCCGGGACTGGGTTTTAACGCTCTTCCGGCGTTGCAAAAAGAAGAGGTCGACCTGGTCGTGTCCTCTGACCCGGAAGACATTCCTGGTATCGAATTTATCAAACTATTCGACTATTCGCCCATGTTCGTGGCGTCCAGCAGCCATCCGCTGGCCGCCAAGCCATTTATTGAAGCTGCCGATCTGGCAGGCCAAACTCTGATCACGTATCCGGTTGAGCGCCAGCGGCTGGATGTGTTTAACCATCTTCTCAACCCAGCCAAGGTCGAACCCGCGCATGTGAGGCAAGTAGAGCTGACCGCTGTCATCCTGTTGTTGGTAGCATCCACGCGCGGGGTCACAATCCTACCGGACTGGGTGTTGAAAACGGCAGGCGGGTCAAAAGAATACGTTGCAAAACCTTTGACCAAGGACGGGATCAAACTGCAGCTCTATGCCGCGATACGCAATGATGGACGGTCCGGAGAGTTTGTATCGGATTTTATCCATCTCGCACAACAAGAGGCGCAAAAATTGCGCCCCTGATTTTCTTGTCTGCGCTGTGTCAGGCGCTGGCGGACACGACGTCTCTTATCCGATCCAAACGGGGATCGACATCTTCAAGCGCTTGCATTTCGGCCCAAAGAGCACGCCGCATGGTATCGCGTCGCGCTGTGTGTTGATTGTCCACGGCCAGGTTTGCAAGTTCGCAGGGATCTACTTGCAGGTTATACAGCTCTTCAAATCCATCCGTTTGAATAACGTATTTCCAACCGTCTGAATGCACACAACGTTGAGAGATAAGGTCATGCAAGCCATAGTGCTCGCTCATCAAAGATGCGCGCGCTGGCGGTTGATCATTTCGCGTTAGATCGCGGGCCAACGAGACTCCCTGCATCTTGTTCTGAACTGGGACGTCGCAAAGTTCTGCCAAGGTCGATGCAATATCTATGCTGCCGCCCAGCGACGGGATGCTGCGGCCGCTCAGGATATCTGGCCCGGCAAAAAGTAACGGTATGCGCAGGGTCTCTTCCACCATCAGGCTACCTTTGTTGACAACACCGCCATTCGAGGCCACGGCGTCGCCATGATCCGAACAGAAGACGATGATGGTGTCGTCCAGCCTGCCTGTCGTCTCAAGATGATCAATCAGGCTTAGCAAAGCGCGCTCTACGACGATACAGTGTTCGATGGCCCGCTGGGACAGCAGAGGCCAGTTGCGGCCTTCTTCTGGCAGGGCTTCCTGCCATTTTTGACGGTAATCCTCGTGGTGAGCGGGGCGGTTCTCCAGATCTGATGAAAGATTTCCTGTGACCGGGACTGCATCGACCGGGGATTGAAACCCGGAAGGGATCGTATAGGGCGGATGCGGCCCCCACGCATCCACACGCAGAAAGAACGCTTCGTCCTTCTTCAACCCATCGATCCATGATTTCGCGAGATCGGCAATGAAGTGTGCTTCGTGCACCTCTTCAGGTCCGTGCAGGATTGAGGTGCCCGCTTCGAACTCGAACCAGTCCTCTGCTTCGGTCATATCGATCCGAAGCCCCGGCTCTAGCCGCGCCTCGCCGGGGGTTTCGATTTCAGCCCAAAGTGGCCCTTCGTGAAAACGGGATAAATAGCTGCGATATTCAGGGGTTGAATAAGGATAGCCGTAGCCTGGCAACGAAAACCCTTCAAAGCCGAAATCGGTGGCGGATCCTTCCTGGCTAAGGTGCCATTTCCCGAACCAGCCGCACCGATAACCTGCCGCGCCGAAATCGTGCTGAATCATATGATCGCTGTGATCCAGCTCCGCTCGCCCACCAAATCGCCCGTCATTTTCGGTCAGGCCATGTGTATGCGGATAGAGGCCAGTCAACATGCTGGCACGGGCTGGCGAACAGATAGGCAAAACTGTGTAAGCCTTTTCGAATTCGGTTCCAATCGAACGCAGCCGTGACTGCAGCGGGAACAGGTCCGATGCAACATCGCGATTGGCCAAGGCCTGATGATCGGCCACCACCCACAAAACACTTTTTTTCAACGGTTCCTCCATCGCATGCCGCATTCAACTATTGTCGCATATTCTGAGTGGTCGATGGTTTCTGGCCAACCCCGAAAATCATTGATTTATAAGAAAGATTATGAATTTCATTGAACAAGATCTCGATCAATCGAGTCAAAGAAAATGTCGCGGCATGCTGGACAAGAAAGCTGGGCAGATTGCAATGTGCGTTGTATTCGGCAAGGTGCGAATTTCATCCAAGTCGAGGCTTGCGGCGGCAAATGTCTCAATGGGTAATCCACCTGACTTAGTCTGTTCTGTCGCAAACTTTTTTGAAGGCAGAGCATCAGTGGAGTTGGTGAGCAGTTTATACTACCAGTTGGGCGAATTGCAGAAACGGTCGGAGCCCGGGTATGAATGAAAGTTTCGCAAGCTTTTAGAATGGCCAAAGTAGCGACTTTAGCCTCCCCAACTGAACGGGTCAGCCGTTATGTTCAGGAAACGGAGGACTGAGAATGGCAGACAAGAGACCGAAGCCCCAAGAGATAGCTTCGAAGTTACGGCAAGTTGATGTTCTGATGGGGCAAGGCATGTCCCGTCTGTAAGCGATCAGACAGATCGGTGTTGTTGAACAAACCTATTGTCGCTGGCGTAAGAAGTTTGGCGGAATGGGTGTGGATCAATTGAGAAAACTGAAGCGACTTCAAAATGAAAATGAACGGCTCAGAAGAGCTGTATCCGATCTGACATTGGATAAATTGATTCTGAAGGAAGCAGCGAAGGGAAACTACTGAGCCCCGCTCGTCGTCGCGCCTGTATCAGCCATGTACGCAACCAGCCGAACGTTTCCGAGAGACGCGCCCGCCACGTGCTTGGACAACACCGGTCCACGCAACGACACGTCCCACAAGGTCGCGCAGACGAAGACCGGTTGGTGGCCGACACGATCGAGTTGACCCGTCAATACGGCCGATATGGCTATTGCAGGATCGCTGCACTGCTGAGAGAGGCTGGATGGTCTGTCAGCGATGGGCGAATTGAACGGCTTTGGCGACGAGAGGGGCTGAAAGTGCCAGTGAAACAACCCAAGAAAGGACGGCTCTGGCTGAACGATGGCTCGTGTGTTCGGCTGAGGCCGGAGTATTGCAATCATGTATTGAGCTATGACTTCGTTCATTGTCGGATCGACGATGGCAAAGCTTTTCGGACGCTGAACATCCTTGATCCAGCCCACGTTGTTCGCTGAGCTGCTCCAGCCGGTAAAGGCAACAAGCCCGTGGTCTATGCAGCCTTCACAAAAAATAAAAGGGCGCCCGCAGGCACCCTTTAAATTTTAGCAAGATCAGATGATCAGTCGATCATGGGCAGCAGTTTGTCCAGCGACTG
>NZ_JBQFRO010000021.1:0-13730 GCF_056537425.1 Ruegeria sp. CE9
CAATCTCTTCGGGCTTCGGTCGCTTGTTTGCCATTCGTGGTCCTCCGTTCCCTAAACATAACGGTGGACCAGTTCAGTTGGGGAGGCTCACAACCACTTCACCGTCGGATGCAAGTAAAGGGCCACCTGAGTTGCCGCTTTGAATGGGGCTTGTAATTTGCATGGTGCTCAGGTCGCCACCTATGCCCTTCAAAGAAGAGACAGAACCGCGAGTGACGTTGAGCCCTCCGAGGAACCCCGCATAAGGGTAACCAACTGCAGTTACGTCTGAATTTAGTCTTGCAGGACTGGCTGAAAAAACGGCGACCCCCCTTTCCCTCGGCGCGTCGTACTTAAGTAGTGCTAGGTCGTACTCTTCGGATGAATTGACTATAGTTGCAGGTCTTTCATCAATGAATATGTGTGTGCACCCGTCTATGACATGTTGGTTGGTGAGAACGTGTCCTGCCCTCGAAACAATAAAGCCAGTTCCCGCACTTCCCTGGCCATCCGGGCTGGATTCCTCCGGATCTTCATAAGTTGGTTCGTCCGCCTCTTCGAGCGCAGCGACCACTTGTTGTATGACCCTGTCAAGTTTGCCGTTGTTTGAAATATCCAGTGGATTGGCGCGGCCCTTTGAAATACTAGAGGCCACTGCTCCTAAAATGTGGCCGTCTCGTTCGCTCGCAGACAGCATCACTGTTGACCAACCCCCATTTACGAAATCCGACCTCGTATAAAGTGTGGAGCCGTCTCTTTTTGTCGCTGACGAAACGGCGAGGTCGTTTTTTCTAACCGTATAAGGATCATTACCCAACTGATGAGATTGAACTGTAAAATCGTGAAGACTCTGTGCGGTTTCGACCGAATGAATACCAACAGAAATGGAAAAGCTGCTGCTGGAGTGACGATAGTTCAAAAAGTAGTCGGAATCAGCTTCGCGACGAATCGTGTCTACAGGCCAAAGGAAAGACAAACCCAAGCCCTCAAAGTACTGGATGTCCCAACCATCTTGAGAGATACGCTCGAATAGGGTCCACGCCAGGAACGCCATGTGCCAGTCTTCGGGTGCTGTTTCGAACACATCGCGAGAATAGTTGTCTAGCGCTCGATTGCTGATTTTGCCCCACGCTCCATCTAACAGGCCATGATAGTGACCCTCAAATGCAAGTGCAGTCTGTAGAAACCGCTTGTCCTCGTAGCTGAGATTGCTCGCATCAAACCCCTGCAGCAACGCCTCAAAATCTTGTGAACGCGAAATAGAAGGAAGAATCGCACCGGCAAGGACAATTATTGCAATCAGACTTCGCAAAATACTCATTTAAAACTCAACATACTGCATGTTTTCGTAGGCTTCAGTTTACACGCAGAAACAGGCATTTCTAGGACGGTTGTGATTGGTATCTATCTTAGATGAGGGTTCAAACGTTGCTGGAGCCTTGAGCTACTACTAATGGCGGCTCCTTCGGAAACGAACGGATGTCGAACCACTTGAAACAAGTTCCATCAGCATTGCGCTTGTCGCCCATATGCAAGAACGCTCCTGCTGTCCTGTGCCGGATCAGCGCCGCTCTGAAGGCCCGTAGGTCTATCAACCACCAATTCAGGATAGTCCGCCCGTCTGGCCCTGCATGACCGTAGAACATCCAGTCTCCATGGCCGTTCACAATCTTGGACAGTTCAGTTTCAGCCCCGGTCGGCAGCTTGGCTCTGATGGTGAACTGATGCGGATATCTGCTGGCGTACCCATGTCGCCTGACCCTGGCAGCTATTCGCATGTCTTTTGCATCCAGCATCAATAGGTCAGTGGCTTGAAAATGGTCCAAAGGATCTGGGGCAGCTTGTATAATGTGGCTGCCGATGATGCTCTTAATCTCTGGCAGGAACTGATCCGACCAGTGCCTGTTGACGGTGTAATAACTCATATCAAATCTCACAAATGAAAACGGGCGCGGAAAATGCCGCGCCCAGCTTAAATTTCATTCAGGCTGCCTTTTCAGGTACAGCCTTGGGGGCCCTTCCAGAGGTTTCAATTCGTTCAATCGCATCTGCTGCCAACGCCGCAATCGCTTCAAGTAGAGCGTCGTAGCCACCTTTATTAGCGAGGTCGATGTTCATCGCGGAATCGCTAGCCGCAATCCCGACGCGGCAAAGATTGAAGATTGCGTAACAGTTGCCCTCAGCAGTTTGCTCGATTTGACTTTCATAAAGCCCAGATGCGTTAATCATGATGTCAACTCCGGTTCGCTGACTGTGTCCAAGGCTATGTTGAGCTTGTTTGCTCGCTCCTGCGCCATAGCCATGACTTCAACCATATGTTCCTGACCGTCATTGCCACCAATTAGTGCGGTGGCAGCGTCCAGCAGGCACTCAACGATTAGTGCCTCTTGCTGCAATTCAGCGCGGGTGCAGCTCTTTCTGGGATAAGATACAACTTCTCCGTTCGCGCTGGCGCGTTGTTCAGTCATTGCTGTTTCCTCCTTGGGTAGCTTCAAATGGCAGCCGCAACGATTGAGCGTTGTGCTGCGTAATTTGTGCTGATAGCATATATTTAGTAATCACAGCACATGCTGTCAACACTAAAAAAGTGCTAATGGCACAAAAATGGGGCAACGATGTCACCAGAGCAGTTCAAAATGGCAAAATCCGCACTCGGTCTAAGCAATCCAGACTTAGCTGAAATGACCGGGCTGCATCGAAATACCTTGAATAAGGTCGATAAGGGTGAGGGCAAAGCCTCCACCGTTCAACATTTGCGCCTCACACTTGAGGCCCGAGGCATCCAATTCCTGGATGAAGGCGATACGTCCAATGGGGTTGGGGTGGTACTGGTTAAGAAGGGCTCGCAATGAAGCGTCTGGTTAAATTGCTACTATTCTCCATGCTCGGTGCGTCGATAGCGCCAAGCATGTTGTTGGCAAATCCCGATTGGACATGTTTACAAGCTGCACTCAAAGAAGAGCTTAATCGCAAACTAATGTTTCAAGACGACTTCGCTGAGCTGGTGTCCGCTGAACGTCCAGAATTCGCAGATGTCGCGCAGCTAGGTGCGGATGTTTCCAAGATAAATTTTGAAATGCGCCTTTCCCGGATCGCGTGGCTGTGGAACGAGGAACCCAGCCGACTATCCGTTCCTGACGACTTGTGGGCCTTCACCTGGAGTGACACCGACATGACCAAGTGGCTTGAAGCAAATCCGGATAACTTGTCGTCGATTGAGCGTTTTGATGAGCTGCAGGCATCCTTGAGTGGCCATCCAAGCCTGCCCGAGTTTCGCAGCTATGTATCTGACAATAAGGCGGTGAGCCCCTATCTCGAACTATACACAGCATTCGGTGAAGACCTTCGTGCCGAACGGGACAAAGTTGCCAACTGCTTCTAAGCAAAATGACCATCTCAATTTCGTGCCACTAGTGTAACCCGCATCACTGACGGACCCAGTGGAAACACGCATATTGGGTACATTAACGAGTCAGCGTTGGTGTATTTGAGAACGCTGAATTTTTACTGTCTCTCTGATCCTGGGGCCCGCTTGTGGTGGGTGCGCCTCTTTTCTTTACCCTCCGCCTTTTACGAATTGCGCCAATGGCAGTTTTTTAGATTTCTGCCGCTAGAACGTCTCTTGAGTGCCCAATTTCACTTACTGCGGACAGCTATGGTGTTTGAGTACAGTGAATAAGTAACAAGGTGAGTCCCAGATGAAGTTCGTTCCCGCAACCGCCCAATCAGTCGTTGTCCATGCGTACGAGCTGGCTGCCAACGACCAGGAAAAGAGCATGGCAATGTGGGCGGGCTGTCAACTCACGGCGCTTTATGACAAGCGCTCGGTGTTATTGCAGGAACATGCCGACATCTGGGCCGAAAAGCTCAAGACGCGAGACCGTCTTTCTACGACAAACCGATGAAAACACGCACCTCAGATACCATAAGCGAGGCTTCTGAATTTCTGAAAGCCTTCGCCCACGATGGACGATTGCACATTCTTTACCTACTTGCCGAAGGTGAGAAATCTGTTGGTGAATTGGTTGACGCTTTGTCGGTTCGCCAAGCATCGGTTTCCCAAAACATCGCTCGTTTGCGGCTTGAGGGCATGATAGTTGCGAGGCGCGATGGTCATTACATGTACTACAAACTCTGCGACGAACGGGTGCGCCCAGTTCTCAAGTTGCTGGATAAACTGTTTTTCAGAGACTGGCAGAGCAGTTAGGCGAATTACCTCGGAGACTTACCCGGCCCGCATTGGGTCGGGTTCTTTTTACCCGAGATATGACCGAGCCTAGCGATTTCCATCAGAGGGGAAACCCGGCATTCGGTAACAGTCACACGCGCGCGTACTGCGCAGAAATCCCTGTGACCTGCTGTCCCCAAGATACTAGTTTTCCCTAGTATTTGGGGGCCTTGAATCAGGGCTCTCCATATCTGACGGCCTACCTGCTAAATCCGCTAACTGCTAAACAGCGCTGTTTGAACGGTTTTGTCCGACCATGAACTAGCGAGCTCGACACTCATTCATCAACGCTTGGATTGAACGCTTTAGTTCCTCAGCGTCATAACCAACAAGTTTATAGGCTCTGGTGAACGGCCCTACACTCAGTCCGGCGGGACAATACTCAGTCGTCCCAAGCGAGTGAAAGTCACTGGTGTCGTATGACTGAGAAAGGGTTTCGCTGGCCGCAATTGCTGCCGCCTGTCCAGGTCCATACTTCGTCCTAGCAGCCTCAAGGTGTGCTTCAGCCTCTTTTTTTATTTCTTCCGTTTGGGTTTCCCAATCGCCAACCGGCTTCCAATTCACAAAAATTGACCACATATCACCATCGGACTTGCTGATGCCGCCAATCTCCGCTTCGTGATGGCGAAGGTCTATGTATGTGCTGAAAGCCTGTAGTGTTGATCCGTTTTCACATGCCTTGGTATCTTTGCGATATATTCTGATTTCGCATTGCTCCACAGAGACCTCGAATTGGTCGAACCTCGATCCCGCGTAGCTCAATTCAAGTGCGTTAGCCACTTTTGCGTCAGCGTCCTGCACACGAACTGGTTGAACGTAGTGAAGCAAAGCAAATAACAAAATCGCAAGAAATAAGAGTGCGAGCCAAACCTCGCCCATTCCAATTCGACCCAAGAACCGTCTCCGTTAATAATGGAAGTATTGTTGCACCCACAGGTTGTGCAAATCAATACGATTGCGAACGACCGTCAGAAGGCATGCTATTGTTCAATCTGTGCACAGTGATCCGGCTTGCACTGTCCCCAAACTTGGAGAGACCCAATAGAAAGCCCCACACCGGGCGCAACCGGTGCAGGGCGGACCCGTGGGACGGGTAGTGGTTCACATGGCAAGCATTAGCACAAGCAGAATTATTGCGCAACATAGGGAGTCCAAAAGCGGAACGTATGCTGGACAAACGCAGATTCACGGTGTATCTGAATGATACCTTGTTGGGTGGTTCACAGACGTTGGCGGCAAGGCGTAACGGGATACCAATGGGCGCAACCAAATCCCAACCGCAGTCCGAAAGATTGAAGCGGGGTTGCCGGAAGCCAGGGAAGGCTTTCGCAAGTAGCAATCGACCGGCGGCGTTTCCCCTCTGCGACCAACGGGCCTCTGACTGACCGACGGCGACCGACGCTATGGTACAGCAAGGCAGCGGGACTAACTCTAGCCAAGCGCTAGGGCTGGTCGTCCTATGCCTCTTTCCCTCACTCAGGCTCCCTCTGCTATGGTCCAGAAGGCGCAGAAATGAAACAACACGCTGACAAGGTTACAAGCTGACTGGTTGACAAGCTGACTCGGGCGATTTTGAAAGCGAAATCCAAAACGGCAGAACTGATACATTCAATCAGGCACGGATTGGCTGGCAGAGAATAGTGTTGCAAGTTGCGACACAAACCGTAGTGGCAGGGAAGGCGATTGATGGATCATTACCATGTGACTCTTGAGGGATATCCGTCAGATAGCGGTGACGTCACCAACAAAGATGGCGAGGTAATCGGTACCTATACCGAGGATGAAAACGGATACTGTGAATTTACCCCAAGTGGCGCAAGTGATCCTGTTGTTTCCGGTTATCATCTGGGGCCATTTTGTGAGGAAGTTGCCAAGTGGCATAAAGCGAATACCGGCGTAGGTTGAACCACTTTAACCGGACGCGAATAGGCTCAATCTGGCTGAGGGTATTCGGATCTGATGTGCCCCTAGATTTTCACGACGTCGTGAGATTTCTCGCAGTAGTTCGAAAGGCAGGCGGCTTCTTGGTGGAACTGGCAGTTCCAGCTAATGCCACCAACACCCGACCACCTATTGCGGGATATTCCGTATTTAGCCCACCCCATTTTTAAATGGGCAACCGCATGTATTTGCTTGGGAATGTGCTGAAAGGTGATTGCCCGTCACCTTTTACAGCCAGCCGTAACTTTATGCCGGTGGCTAGATTAGCCAGACGATTCGGCGACTTGAATACCATGATAGTTTTTCAAGTGTCGGGCTGCCCCGAACTATGGATTGGCAATTCGGCCTAGACGCACTTGAACATTGTATAAACTGGTGTGAACAGTTGGCCCGGTAAAGACAGCTTGGCAGATTGTGGGGGCGTTAACCACAGCGAAGAACATGCGCGCACAATTGATGAATTGATAACGCTGGGCATATTTGTCATTGCAACCTGAAGGTGCTTGGCGCATTAATTGTTCAATCATACCTTAAGAAGTTTGATATAACACAACAGGTTATATGTTTGCTCAAATGAAAGTGGTCATTCTATTCAGTGCGTGTTGGGCTTTGGCTACAACTGCGCAAGCTCAGTATACATTGCAAGATGGAACCGAAGTGTCTGAATTGCAGGTGTTTCAGGAGTGCGATGTTTGTCCTGAGATGATTGTATTGCCGCTAGGTGAATTCGTCATGGGCGGTCCTCCAGGAGAATCGCGTCTGAACGTCCATTGGGGAGAGGGGGAGATTCGCTACGTTACCCCCGAAGATCCATACATTGCGCATCACGAAGGCCCGTTGCATCAGGTCGAAGTCGATTTACCTGTGGCCATGGGACGTAATGAGGTCACCTATGACCAGTGGATGGCCTGTGTCGAGGACGGCGGTTGTGGCGGATACCACCCCCGAGACTATGTACTCCAAGAGGCAGCGCCACGAGCAAAAATCACGGGCAATCATCCTGTCGTAACCGTTTCATACGAGGATGCGGTTCTCTACACGAATTGGTTGAATGAGAAAGTTGGCGCAGATGTATATCGTTTGCCGACCGAGGCCGAGTGGGAATATGCGGCCAGAGCGGGAACTCAAACACCGTTTGCGCAAGGCGAAGAAGTCACGACGGATCAGGTGAACTTTCTGGGTAGTGGGACGGAAATCATGCTGGGTGAAGAACGCCCAGACCTTATCTCACGCGGCAAGCCCGTACCGGTCGATGAGATGGATGCCGCAAATGGTTGGGGCCTGCGACACATGTCGGGCAATGTTGTCGAACAGACCATGTCGTGTTGGACCGATAGGCATCCGGGTTGGCGTACCTCCAGCGAACATCTTCGAAATGCACTCAACCCTTTCTGTGACCGGCGTGTGTCAAAGGGCGGCGCTTATCCGGCAGGCATGGACTATTCGAGATTAGGAGCGCGGGCAGGCCCCGATTCAGACAGTCGGTCATCGGTCGCTGGCTTTCGAGTTTTGCGACAATTGTCTTTCAAAGAAAAATAGAAAAAAAAGTTATAACCTAGTGTCTTGTGAAAACCATCCAATCCCAGGAACTTATTATTCTCTTGGCTTGACCACAGATCCGGTCAGTTTCAACCCGATTGCCAGAGCATTGGGCATCAATCTTCTCCTAAACTTGGATGTGAGTGTGCCAAATGCGATGTCGAACACTCTTATTCTAGGCGCGTCCATCCAAATACCGGGTGTCGCTCGGGTGCGTGGTGAAACAAGTTTTGATAAGGGCGGAAACCCGTTTGGTACGACAATTTCAGGCGAAGGCGGCGTCGCGATTAAACTTGGTGGAATCACACTTGGGTCATCGACCATCAAGGTTAGTGGAAGCGAAGTTACGATTACTCTACCAGACGGATCCAAGACAACCTACGAGGCTGATACCATAAGAACTGAAGTCGAAGCTGACATGCGGCGCTTTACCTCCGATCCTGCAAAAGCCGCAGCGGCTGGGGTTGCTGCTGAAGCGCTGGTGGAAGGTATCGGCACATTCGAAGAGAATGCTGAATCTGCCGCAAATAGTCTTAGAGATGCGCTCCCAGATTCTTGCGACCGCCCTGATGGCCCAATAAAACAACCAATTACAAACCCTGCTTATTCACCGTTAGTACTTGATTTGGACGGCGACGGGATTGAGCTCACGTCGCTCGAGGGGACATCCGTCTTTTTTGACCTCAACGCGAATGGGTTCGCTGCGGCAACGGGCTGGGTGGCTGCGGACGATGGGCTATTGGCACTTGATGTCGATGGTGACGGCTGGATTGAAAACGGATCTGAACTTTTTGGCGACCAGACGGGTCATGCGCATGGATTCCTTGCTTTGGCGGAGCATGACGACAACGGCGATGGCGTCATAGACGCAAGTGATGCCGTTTTTGCCGATTTGTTAGTTTGGCAAGACCTAAATGGAGATGGTGTTAATCAGCAAGACGAGACACGTGGATTAGTTGACGCGGGCATTGCCTCAATCTCAGTAAACGCAACAGCGACCAACTATCAGGTGGCTGGTAACGACGTCCTTTGGGAAAGCAGCTTCACCCGAGCAGATGGAACAACGGGCACAGTCGCTGATGCCTATTTCAAATCCGACCCAGGAAGCTCTGTTCCGTTGCTCCCAGATGACTTTTCGTATCATGAAGATGCGTTCATCCTTCCTGTGTTGTCTGGTTCTGGTGAGATTGCATCAACAATAGTCGCTTTGTCCCATGATGCGGATCTGCGCACACAAGGTCGGAGCCTAATTTCACAGCTAGAAAATGGTGATGTAACCGGCTTTTATAGTGATTTCGAAGCGTATCTCTTTCAATGGACAGGGGTCGGCGATATCGATCCGTCTAGCAGAGGACCGAATGTAGATGCGCGTCATTTGACGCTGATAGAACGATTTGTTGGAGTCGGGTTTGACAATGGCGAAAACTTAAGCCCCGGGGTTAATCAGGGAGAAGACCTCGAAATAGCTTACGATGGACTCTTGAGCAGATTTGCATTGCGCTTCATCGCACAGTCGGCGGGAGCCAGCGATAAGATTGGGACAATAACCGCTGACGAACATCCCTTGAGCGCGTTCAACGGGATTATTGAAACTGTGCTTGGCCCTGAAGGGTCGTTGACGGCGGATGTATCATCAGTTCTGACTGAGTTGCAGACATACATCGAGAATGGCTCGATAACTACAGGAAACGCCCTGTTTGCTCTCGACTTACTCCGCGTTGACCTCGGCAACAGTAACTCTGAACATAGTGCACTTCTAAGCGCAGCAGCCGCGCAATCTGGGTTAAACAATCACACTGCATTGTATGTTGGTATCGAGCACTATGGTGGGAGGCAGGTTCTCGCTGGATCGGTAGCCGCAGATAATCTGAACAGCGGTGGTTCATCAACATTCCATGGTGATGCTGGAGATGACGTCATTTTAGGCGGAGACGGCGGAAACACCATTTGGGGTGGTAGCGGGAACGACACGATCCAGAGCGGAAAGTACTCTGACACATACATCTACTACCTAGGTGACGGTTCTGACATCATCACTGACTATGATGCAGGTGCTCAAAGCGGAACAGACACACTGCGGTTCGTAGATATTGCGTCAGACGAGGTGGGCTTTATCAGAGGGACGGGGACCGACTTAGTTGTTTCGGTAGGCGATGGTGAAGCCATCACAATTAAAAACCACTTCGATGATGACAGTGATTTTGCAATCGATGCTTTTACATTTTCAGATAGCGTATCGCTAAACGCTCAAAACGTGCGGGATCGTACAGTTGCGGAAGCCAAATCCAGCGGGGTTGTGCGCGGGTCAGGACTTGTTGAAAACTATGAACATGCTTTAGGCGATGGCAGCTATGTAATTTACGATTGGGACAATAACCATCGAACGGATACGCTGACTTTTACGGATCAAGATGCGGTCGATGTGAGTTTTGCACAAGCCAGCGGCAATGACTTAGTTATGACGTTGTCCAATGGTGAAACCGTACGGATTTACAATCAATTTCTCAGAGACTTAGATGAGCAGATTGAGCAAATAATCTTTGCTGATGGCGAATTACTGGATAGTCAGGCTATCCGAGATAAACGGGTGGCGGACATGAAAGTCACCGGGGTAGTGATTGGTACAGAGTTAGCTGAAAACTACATTCATTCGCTTGGTGATGGCAGCTATACTGTCACAGACTACGATGCTGGTAGCAACTCGGCCACTGACCTTTTTAAATTCAACGACTTGAACGCTGACGGGGTCGTGTTCTCCCATGGAACCGGCAATGACTTGGTGATGACCCTGGCCAATGGTGAGGCAATCACGGTCAAAAACCATTTCCAGAAGGACTGGGACTATAAGATAGACACGATTGGATTTGCTGACGGTACTATTCTGAACGCGCAGCAAACCCGAGACAAAACCGTGTCAGATATGAAGGCGACAGGCGTCGTTGTTGGATCGGAACTGGCTGAGAATTACTTACATTCGCTCGGAGATGGTAGCTACACGATTACGGATTATGATCCAGGTAGTAACTCCGCGACAGATTTCTTCCTGTTCAACGACGTAAATTCGGATGACGTCATCTTCTCGCGTGGCGCTGGCAACGATTTGATTATGGAGCTTTCCAACGGTGAAACCGTAACCGTTAAGCGGCACTTCGACAGCGACTGGGACTACAAGGTGGACACGATAGGATTTGCGGACGGAACAGTCCTCGGATCTGCAGCAATCGACGCCAAGGTGCTTGATGATTTCGCCAACGCGAATTGGGATTCAGTATCAACTATACTGGAAGCTGGAGAAGTGGATGAGTTTCAGTTCGGGAATGGATGGAACGGCCTGACCGACCCCGACGGTCGGGTGGATGTCGGCTTCATCAATGATGGGTCATCGCGACAGCTCACACTTACCGTATTCGACATGGACACAGACGACGAAATGGCAGTTTGGATCAACGGCCAGCATCACTCCTACCTGCCGCAAGGCCAAAACAACGGCACTTATAGCCACACAATTGACTTTGTAGCTGGCGAGCTGGACGACGGAGAGAACATTATCTCAATTGTCAATCAGAATGCCGCCTACTATTGGGGCATAGATGACTTGCATATAGTGTGATGCGACGCAGCAGGCTATCCCGCCTGCGAACTGCCAACCGGCCCTGTTTCCACCTGTCTTAACAGGGCCAGTATTAACCGGCGTTGGCGTGTCGTCGGTATCGGTTATTCGGGGAATTGCGAAAAACTCAGAAAAGCCGGGTCATTCAATATTGAATGCCGAAGAATGTTAATCCTAGGTGAACGGCGCATTCTCAATTGGTTCAATCTCGTTCGGGTAGCATAGGTTCGGTGGTCCCAATTTCGACCACCTTAGAATGAACCATTTTGGGGGAAACATTATGAAAAATTCCAAACTTACTATCATCAGCTTTGTGGCCGCGTCGTTAGCGTTTTCCGCACCTGTATTAGCTGTCGAAGAAACTGATGACCCTGAGCCACCGTCTGAAACCAAGAAAGGTGATAACGGCTGGGGCAACGGTGCAGATACGACAAATGCCGGGAGTTTCTCAGGCGGCACCAGTTCGTCAAAGAGCACAAACGGCGGCTCGAGGAACGACAGAAACTATCCTTCGGCGCTTGATAGGTTCGAAGGACGGTAACACAACCGGAATCGAGTTTCTTTGTGGGCGGCGCTGGCCGCCCATTTCACGTCCGACCGGTGCAATTTCTTTCTGAACTATTTGATTTCACCTTGCTGGCCCAAATGTGCGGGTACGCTTTCAGCGTCTCTGATTTGTCATTGTGTAGCGCTAAAAGTGCGCATGCTGCCCACATAGCAGCATCATAATCTGACCACGTTCTCCGCAGTTTAAACGCATTCGTAATCGCACTGTCTGTCGTGGAGTGTTTGGATTTTGAATTGTGCGACACGTAATTATACAAAAACAAAGCTTGCTAGAAACCCTAACATAATCCCCATTGATGCTGTTGAGAGTGTTAAGACTAGGTTCAACATCGGATTCTCAAGCCTCAATAAATGAATAGTTTTGGCAGTGATGTGCCAAAGGAGGGTCTCCTTTAGTATGCAGAGTATTGTTGAATGGGCAGAGAACGAGCTGTTAATACGCGGTTAACAATCAGACGACCTGATGAAATTACTTGGTGTATGCTGTTTTCAAGCTTCGCCACAGGAGATGCTATATTCGTGTAAATTTTGTCGGTTGGTGGGGCTGGCCGGGGGGTAGCGCCAGCCCCACCAAGCTTAACCGGGCGTTATGTAGCACGGCTGTTTCAGTGAGAGTGAAGGTTAAGAGACTGTTTCGCCACGACAGCAGTACGATGACCATCAGATGAGGTTAACGGTCACATTGAATCCAAGGAGTTTCGCTGCCGCAGCAACCGAGCCGTTCAGTACTTGGTTTGTTACACTGCCTCTCATTTTCACACGTCTGAGGTGTGCCGCCGTTTCCTCGAACCAGCGACTGCGCCAAGTTGCAACAACCCAGTTTAATGTGTGAAAAACAAACCGTTAACATTCAGTTAACAATCCTCGCCCTCGTATGGCTTTGTTGCAAAGCCTTCGTCATCCAACACGCACAATTAGCCCTATGGTAGAACCAGCCAGGAGCACGACGGTTCGAATGCAAGTTAACCTAGAATGAACGGAGTGTTTTTGTTCGGTTTAACTCAGTTTGGTCAAGTTGTTTCTGTAGGGATGCATTCTTAGGAAATGACCATATCTGAACTAACGATCCTTGAACTGTATTGCGTTATTGCCGCCTCAACTTCGCTGCTTGCAGGTGTCTGTTGGGCGTTGATGAATGTAATCATTGACTCTGACAAACAACCATCTTGGTCGAGATATGTGATTGTCGGGCTTGTATTCCTTGGCGCAGTAGTTGGACCCGCATTCTACGGGGTTTGGATAGTTCTCTTTGGTACCCAATGAAGCCTTTGTAGCAGCGGGTGCAATTCTGCGACGGTAACTTCCTACCAGAATCGCTCGCCTTCAGGTATGACACTGGACATTGATTTAAGCTCTGAGGTGTTTCCATGACCACTGTACGCACCCCGACCGAATACCGTGCCGCCCTGCGAGAAATTGAGTATCTGTGGGGATCTGAACCGGATACCGAGGAAGGTAAGCAACTCGTAGAATATCTGGCTGCTGTTGAGCGGTATGAACAGCTAAACACTCCCGAACCAGTGTTGCAGGGATAGTCGCACTCAGACTCGATATGCGGGCCTGTGGGCGCGATACAGGCGATTGACGGCCCGTTGGGCGTCCGAACCCCGCTAATGCGCCTGACGGGCGATTTGGAGCCTGTGCGGCTAATGCCGGATCATCCGGTATTTGTGCCGCCGTGGAACGAATACCGATATCTCTGGAGTTTCAACATTCTTCAACAACCGGCTGCAATTTCAGCCCGCCGAATGTCGGCAAAAGTCAACATGCGCAAATGAGCCTCCCCAACTGAACTGGTCCACCGTTATGTTTAGGGAACGGAGGACCACGAATGGCAAACAAGCGACCGAAGCCCGAAGAGATTGT
>NZ_JBQFRO010000022.1:0-12435 GCF_056537425.1 Ruegeria sp. CE9
CACATGCCCCCCCATGTCAGAATACGCAGACGCCGCCGAATAAACACAAACAAACACTAAACCCCCACCAAATAAGGTGGGGGTTGAAGCCCAAGTCAGAGTGCGGCCGCTACAGGCCGGACCCAACTAATTTAGGTGGAGGAGAAATGAAGCACTATGTTCCGACAAATGACCATGCGCATTTGGCCAACACCGCGTCAAAAATAACCAAAAGAGAACACCAGATCGATATCATCCTCAGCGGGTCTGAGGCGAGAGCTTCGACAGATATTCTTATCGAGTTTTACCAAGCCCTGAATGATCTGGTCGAAGACCATACCTATGTCGTAAATACGCGCACCGTATCCGAGAGCGCTGCAGGCGGGCCTTTGCATTGGTCCGGGCGGACGGCGATCTTCTGGGGTGACATATACAAAGGTTGGCAACCCACAGCGCAGGACAAAGCGTGGATCGCGCAGGTTTTGAACCTGTCCTCACGTTCGGTTCTTGTCGGTGGTGCCGTGTTTCTTCTTGCTTCCACTGGGCGCTCGGCCAACGCTATCGCGTCCGTTCACCCAAATTTTTCCGCTGCAGCGCACGAAATCGGCCTGATCGATAGTGGATCAAGCACATGTTTATCCTCCGAGACCCGTACTCATAGTGCGTCCACTCGTTTGGGCGCATTGCGGCTGATTTCGGATTTTGTCGCCCTGGATCATGGCGAACATCTGGCCGACTCGGTTCGCAGCTATGTTGGCTTGACCGAGACAAAGCCCGCGTGCTCAAGCCAGCTTGCAGCCCGGCTTATTCAACGCGCCAAAGCCGACCCGATGGTGCGGCAAGTTGTTGAAAAGATGCAGAGCAATCTGGAAGATCCGCTTAGAATCCCGCAGCTTTCCACGGCTCTTGGAACATCCACACGTCAATTGCAGCGGCGATTTCTGGACAGGACAGGTGTAAAGCTGTTGACGACCTACAAAGAGCTTCGCCTCGAACGCGCCCAAAGCCTGCTTTTGTATACCGAGATGTCATTTCTGGAAATATCTGCAGCGACGGGCTTTTCATCAACGGGCGCTCTGACGCGCGCGTTCCGAGATCACTACAAGACAACACCGGAGAGTATTCGTAACCGCCGATTTGCGGGCAGAATCTCGGCATGTGCCGCCTAGTCATACAAGCCAACGCGAGCTGCCGAGCCTGCCAGTGGATCGGGACCAACATTTTTTTGACCACTACTGAATCTGGCTTGGGTTCGATAACATGCTACGCTGGTTTTTCCAACCATCCAATGGGATACGGTTAGGGCCGTTAACCTGGCTCGGCCCGCGCCGGGAGGAGAAACTATGGAACCAAAGAGCTTTGTCCCAAAGGGTGCCGCCAGTTTCGGCATCGAATATGACGGGCCGCCAAAAGACATTTATTTCCTGCTGCTCCCGAAGCTGACGATGCTTGCATTCAGCGCAGCGGTTGAGCCGTTGAGAATTGCAAATCAGGTTACCAACAAAGAGCTCTATAACTGGTTTCTGATCTCTGAAGATGGGGAGCCTGTTCAATGCTCAAACGGGGTCAGGGTAACCCCGGATTTCGCACTGCAAAACCTGCCGCGATCATCAATGCTATTCGTTTGTTCGGGTATCGAGCCTGCCGAAAGCAGCAACTCCAAAATCATATCATGGATCAGTCGCCAGAAGGCATTTGGATGCAAGCTTGGCGGAATATGCACGGGTGCGTTCACTCTGGCCAAGGCGGGGATGCTTACCGGCAAGAGGTTCACATTGCACTGGGAAAACCAGCCCGCATTCGTCGAGCATTTTGAACATCTCACGCCATCGGCCAACCTGTATGAAATCGACAATGAACTCATGACTTGTGGAGGTGGTAACGCAGCCACGGATATGATGCTGAACATGATCGAGTCGGATTTTGGCAAGGATCTAGCCATCATCGTTTCGGATATGTGCATCCACTCACGGTCAAACAATGAGAAAACGCCGCAGAAATCAGCCTTTTCCGTCGCATTGGGCAGCCGCAACCAGCACTTGATCAATGCAATGCAGATCATGCGCGAGAACCTCGAAGAGCCTCTCGATATTTCTGAGATTGCCGAAATCGTGCAGATCTCTCGCCGTCAGCTTGAGCGGCTGTTTCAGAAATATGTCGAAGTCTCCCCGGTACAGTTTTACATCGAACAACGAGTAGAGCGCGCTTACGCGTTACTAAGTGAAACCGAAATGACCGTCGCCGAAATCGCGGCTGCCACTGGCTTTGGCAGTGCCACTCAGCTTACGGTTCGGTTCAAAAAACGATACGGTTCGGCCCCAACATCATTCAGGCGCGGTTGGTCCGAGCAAAACATCTAGCCCGCACCCATTGGTGGACCCGGAGGCACTGGTGTTCTACCACTCCAATTCAATACCCGATCAAATTCGCCACCTTCGAATTGAAACCGCCATGGACTTGAACTTGCCCGAACTTCGCGAACTCAGACATTCATTCCACAGAACTCCCGAGCTGGGCTTCGATGAAACGGAAACCAAAGCCAAGGTTGCAGACCAACTGCGTCAATACGGCCTTGAGGTCCACGAGGGCGTCGGCGTGGTTGGTATACTCAAGTGCGGTGACGGCAATCGCGCGATTGGATTGCGCGCTGATATGGACGCATTGCCAATCCAAGAAGCAAGCGAACATGGTTATGTCTCTGAAAATCCCGGAGTAATGCACGCTTGCGGCCACGACGGTCATATGACGATGCTGCTGGGGGCCGCAAAAACGCTGGCGGCTGATCCCGGTTTCAGCGGCACGGTTGTCTTCCTGTTTCAGCCAAACGAAGAGCTTGGTCTGGGCGCTAAGGCGATGCTGGATGAGGATGCATTGGCGCGATTTCCAATTGAAGAAGTCTACGCCATACATAATCTACCCGGGGCACCGACAGGTCAGATGTCGACACGACAAGGGCTGATTTGTTCATCCGAGAGCCTGTTCGAAATTACGGTCACGGGGCAAGGCGGTCATGCCTCCATGCCACAAGCCGGGCGCGACGCGCTGACAATTGCATCCGAGATCGTTCTGGCGCTTCAGACTATCGTTGCGCGCAAACTCGCCCCGGGTTCGGGTGCCGTTGTGTCAGTGACCGAGTTTCTGACCGATGGTCAACGGAACGTCCTGCCCGGAACCGCCATCTTGAAAGGCGATGCACGGGCGCGCAGCCCCCAAGATCGAAACGAAATAGAAAAGCACATGCGCAAGATCGCTCAAGGTATCGCATCTGCCCATGGCGTCGATGTCAAAGTGGATTTCAAGACCGAATTTATCGAAACAATCAATGCGCCGGTCCCCACCGAGGCAGCAATCCGCGTGGCACAGGAGTCCGGGCTAGAAACAATCCCCGACCGCGAGCCGATGAGCTTTTCCGAAGACTTCGCACATTTCAGCGCCGCAGTGCCCGGATGTTTTGTTCTTCTGGGCAATGGAGACTCTGGTCCGAACGGTCAGCCCCTGCATTCCAATGACTACGATTTCAACGACGATCTCTTGCCGATCGGCGCAGCGTTCTGGACAAATCTTGTGCGCGACAGGCTGCCTCTGCAAGATAAATGTTAAGCACGGCAATACATACTTAAGCGGCCGTCAGATCATCGATCAATAACGGCCGCCTAATTTACGATTAGGTTTTGTTGCTGCTTACAGTTTGATGCGGAAAGCCGCAAAACCGTCGGCACCTTCACCAGCGTCTTCAATCGCTACGCCGTTGACATCGCTCATATAATCCCGAGCTTTGGGCCCTGTCTCGAACAGCACCGTGGTGTCAGCAAGCGGCGCAAATGACCAGTTGGCATCTGCCTTGGGATCAATTGTTCCTTGTTCAACGATATAGCGCACAATCACGTCGCGATTGGTATCCGGGGCTTCGAACACAACGGTGTCGCCCATTGCACCCGGGAATGATCCACCGCCAGACGCACGATAATTGTTGGTCGCAATGATGAACTCCATATCGTCGGTGACGGGTTGGCCATTGAATTCCAGGTTCGTGATCCGGGCGGCATCGGGGTTAACTTCTTCGCCTTTGGGTCCAAACCGCGAGGGCTGGGACAGATCGATCTGATAGGTCACACCGTCCATGACATCGAAATTGTAAGACGGGAATTCCGGATTCAACAGAATGGCATCGTCAGAGCCTGCCTCAATCTGATTGAACATACCGGCTGAGCGTTCCAACCAGCCCCGAACCTGCGCACCATTCACCCGCACTGCGCGCACCGTGTTTGGGTAAAGGTAAAGGTCTGCCACATTTTTGATGGCGACATCACCCACCGGAACGTCGGTGTAGTATTCCGGGCCCCCGCGACCGCCTGCCTTGAATGGCGCTGCTGCCGACAGGATGGGCAAACCTTCATGTTCGGTGCCCTTCATCATCTCTTCGACATACCATTTCTGCGCGATCGAGACGATTTGCACGGATGGATCATCCGCAACCAGCGCAAAATAGCTGTGCAACGGGGCCGACGTCTTGCCGACCGCGCGGCGTACATATGCCAGTGTTTCGTCGTGATCTTTTGCGACCGAGTCCAGCACCTTCTGATCGTCCCCAACAAGCGCCGTGATCGAGCGATCTTCGTTGCGCTTCGAAATCGGGCGCGCTTCGGACGTGGTCGTCACGACCCTCCATTCGTTCCCGTCACGTTCAAGCAGCAGGTCCAGCAGACCAAGATGCGATCCCCAGAACCCGCCCATGACGGCCGGTTTGCCCATCAACGTCCCTTTTTCAACATCAATGCCGGGGCGATCCGCAAAGGTGGCGGACGGGAAGACCAGGTGATTGTGTCCGGTTACCAGCGCATCGATGCCATCAACGCCAGCCAAGACAACCGAAGCGTTTTCCATTCCATCGGCGTGATCGGCATCCCCGATGCCTGAATGCGAGAGCGCGATGATCAGATCGCAGCCCTGTTCTTTCATTTCAGGCACGTAGGCTTGCGCGGTCTCGACAATATCGCGCGCCTGAACGTTGCCTTCCAGATGCTTACGATCCCAGTTCATGATCTGCGGTGGAGTAAAGCCAATAACGCCAACCTTGATCGGGTGCTTGCTGCCATCGCCCATTTCTATCTCGCGCTCCAGAATGGCGTATGGCTTTGCAAGGGTCTTGTCGTCGCGGGGGGATGCCCCAATTTCTTTGGCGACATTGGCCAGAACTACGGGGAAATCCGCGCCAGCAAGTGATTTTTCAAGAAAATCTAAGCCATAGTTGAACTCGTGGTTTCCCAATGTGGCAGCGTCGTATCCCACCGTGTTGAACGCTGTGATGATCGGATGGCTATCACCTTCTTTCATGCCACGCTCATAGGCAATGTAGTCACCCATTGGGTTGCCCTGCAGGAAATCACCGTTGTCAACGAGAAGCGAGTTCGTTGCCTCTGAGCGGATATCGTTGATAATTGAAGCAGTGCGCGACAGCCCGACAGTGTCGCGGGGTTTGTCGGCGTAATAGTCATACGGAAACACATGAACGTGGATGTCAGTGGTTTCCATGATCCTCAGATGCGCCTGGTTATTGGCGGCCGCAGCAGAAAACGGATGCAATGTGATTGCCGCAGCGCTGGCGGTTGTTGTGGCAAGAAACTGACGGCGCGAAATCAGACTACGGTTGGAAAAGGACATAAGACACCTTTCAGGTTTGTTGGTCGACGCGTCTTCTGGAGGCACTTCGCAACAGGGGTGTGACAGAGAACATTATTGCATCTCGCGCGTCGAACTTGGGATAGGCTTCCAAAATCTTATTGCATTGGCTTGCGCAGTCAAAGCGACTTTGTCGCAAACGCGATTTCAGATCTGTTCCATCGACGGCGATTTGATCAACCCTTGCGGGTTGCACATCCGAAAACGCGGTCTCTTATTTGCGCTGATCAGGTCGCCGAAACCATAGAAGACGGACCGTCTCGGTTATCTTCGCCACCCGGATCACATAGTGGACGCCCCAAACACCAAAAGCCTGGCCGGTCGTCAGATTTGAATTCCTTAGTAGGTTTTTCAAAGTCTTGAAGGACGGAATCAATTTCTGAAAAGGAGGGATGTAGTTCACAAACCCACGCTTAGCATTGCGACGCAGCCGAGCGCCTTCGATGCGGCGGGCTTTGGTTATGTGATCCCTCAAACTGCCACGCGCGGGGTGTCGTACGATGGCATCTTCGGCGAATAGGATAGGTTCACCTGCAGCTTTGGCGCGGTCATTCCATTCCATATCGCCGCCGGACAGAACTGTGTCGTTGAAACGGCCAATGCGATCCATAACTCTGCGCCGCGCGATCAGATTCGCCGTTACCGCACGTCCACGCTCGACCCATTTTTTCTGCTCTAACCCCAGATAAACATCGAAGAGTTCGGTCGTTGTCCAATCCTCACCATTCGGGATCAACACAACATTTCCGCCAAATCGATTCACCTCAGGATGGGCTTCGGCAATTTTGAGCCCCGCCTCCAGATAATGCGGATCAGGCTGACAATCAGAGTCTGTAAAGAACAGCAATTCCGCTGCCGCATTTTCGATACCGCGATTGCGGGCTGCGTAGGAACCCGGCTTTGCCTCAGTCAGAATGCGGGCATTGGCTGGCACGCGAAATCCGTCTGGCGCTGGATCAGACGGATCATTGTTGACTACCAAAATCTCGAATTCGTCCGCCATGAGCGTTTGTGCAGCGAGCCCGTCAAGACACAGCTGCAACTGGTCCCAACTGTGATAGGTCGGAATGATCACCGACCCACTAAGTGACGAGCGCGCAGGTTTGGTTTCCTGCTTGGGGCTCACGCCTTCATCATTCCGCATTTACAGCATTCGAATACTGATGGTCATAAAGCGTTTTGAATGGGCCGGGCTTCTTGAGCAACTGAGCTGCGCTGCCTTGCTCCAGAACTTCGCCAGCCTCGATCACAACGATCTTGTCGGCATGCATGATGGTTGAAAGCCTGTGCGCCACGATGATCGTGGTGCGCCCTTCGGTCAAACGGCCCAATGCCTCCTGAACAAGATGCTCTGATTTCGAATCCAGCGCACTGGTCGGTTCATCTAGCAACAGGATCGGGCTGTCACGCAGCAACGCACGCGCGATTGCAAGGCGCTGTTTTTGACCACCCGAAAGGAAAGCCCCGTTCTCGCCGACCATGGTATCAAAGCCTTTGTCGAGCGACATGATGAAATCATATGCATTTGCCGCCTTGGCCGCCTCGATCACTTCCTCTTTTGAGGCGCCTTCGCGACCAAATTTGATATTGTCAGCAATCGAGGCTGAGAACAGGAAGGTTTCTTGACCGACGAAGGACATGTTTTTCCGCAGCGTTTTGAATGAGGCGTATTTGATATCCTGCCCGTCAATCGAAACCGACCCGCTGATCGGGTCGTACAGACGTAGAGCAAGGTTCAGGATGGTTGATTTACCACCGCCAGATAACCCAACTAATGCTGTGGTCTTACCAGCTTCGAATGTCAGCGAAAGCCCCTTCAGAATAGGATCGCGACGGGCGTAGCCAAAGACAACATCGTCGAATACTACCTCACGCGGCCCATCTGGCAGTGCGATGGGGTTGGCTTCTTCTGGCAGAGTTTCCGGCTCATCCAACATGTTGAACAGCATTTGCACGCGGCGCAGACCCAGTTCCATTTTAACCCGCACTTTCGTCAAGCGCTTAGACGGCTCATAGGCCATCATCACAGCTGTAACGAACGACATCAGCTCGCCAGGGGTTGAAGCAGCGGCGCCAAACAATTGGCCCGCGCTCAAACCGATGACCGACGCTATCGCAAAGCCAGCCAGAATATCCGTAAGAGGGCTTGTCGCAGCTTGCAGGCGCGCAAGTTTGTTACGCCGCTTTTCAACGCTTTTTACTGCCGTGTTCATCTGTTCGGCCATGCGCTCTTCCAGACCGAAGGATTTAACCACCCGGATACCTGCCGAAGTTTCCTGAATAACCTTCATTATGACGCCCATTGACTGCAGTTCCATATCTGCAATCTCGCGCACCTTCCGAAGCAGTGCCCGAACGCCCAGAACCGCCAATGGACCAACAATCAACGTGAACAAAGACAAAATCGGCTGCTGATAGAACATCACGGCCAGCAGCCCGACCAAAGTCAAAGTATCCCGAACTGCGGTGGTGACCATGATCTCGATCACCGTGCGCGCGGCCTGGGCGGTTTGTGTCACTTTCAGCAGCAGATCCGAACTTTCGGTCAAGTTGAAGAACGAAACCCCCTGTCGCAGGAGCTTATCATAAAGCTTGATTTGTTGTTTTGAAACAATCCGATTCCCTGCTCGGGTTAGTGCCACAACCTGGACATAGGTCGCTATGCCCTTGACCAAGAAGATCGAGAACACGGCCGCGGAAACGCCGAAAATCTTGGCGGAATTCTCGCTGTCAAACAGCGAGTCCACCACATCGCGCATAATAAAGGCGATACTGGCGGTGGTCGCAGCAACAAACACCATAGCAATGATCGCAATAGTATAAGGTACCGCTTGTTCCCGCATATTCTCGGAAAGCAGGCGCCACAATACGGAATTACCCAATACTGCCGCAAATTTTGATTTGATCTTTCGCAATGCACATGTCCACTGTGATCAGGGTCGAGGCGCGCCTAGCCAGGCACGCTCTTGAAACAGTCCCCGCTAGATAGTCCCCTACTCACTATTGAGCAAGCCCGCCCCGAAGAACGACCTTATTCCGCTGTCTCAAACCGTAATGCGCGAATCGATGGGTCGATCCGGGAATAAGCTGCCAGAATTCGTGCTGTCCACTTCTGAGAGATATAGTCAGCCATAAACCGCGAAGGAGCGATCAAGGTCGCTTGCCCCCCTGCCCTTTCAGCTTCAATCAAATGCTGGAACCAACTGGCCCAAAGCTCGGGATCGCGACCGTGGAGTATGGTTTGCACTTGTGCCCAAACGTCCTCGCCTGGTGGGGGCGGAACCTGCGGCTTCGATTGAAATGGAACAACATTGGTGTCCGGTTCTGGATCTTGCTGCATACGATCCTGAAAGTCCGTTCCGATGACAGGCCAAACATCGACCGTGTCCAACATGATTTGCTTGAGATCGATTTCATATACCGCAACTCGTCCGCGCGCCGCAGGTCTCTTCACCATGATCCAGCCCGCGCTGCGCATCTTAGCCATTTCGCGCTTTACGGTACGTTCATTTACAGACCATAACCTTGCGATCTCTTCCCTGCCAATCGACAATTCGTTTGTACGCCAGTTATAGCGCGTAGTAATTAGCGTCATAATTCGAAGAACACTGCGATGACGATGCTTGTCACCTGACAGAGCATGTACGGCCAGCGCCGATAGTATATCGTATTTCAGTGCAGGCGCATTGCGCCCGACTGGTCTCGCAACCTGCATTGTTGCCCTCACCGCTCTTCCAAAGCCTCATGCGGGTTGATCCCGCTTCGAATACGTCGTTACCCAACGCTTTTCGTGATTGTGCTCTGATTAGCGTCCAATACTTCGATTCTGTCAAGAGTTCGTTGTGATTGCGTTCGTTGGAGCCCTCAATTCAATATCAAAAAACAAAAAGAAAAGGTGAAGTATGGTGATGAGGGACGCCTTGGATGACCCCCTATTGGTCTCTTGTGTCCCCCTATATGCCGTATCTGGCCACCATATTACCCCCTAAATCGTGGCTCCAGACCGATGCAACAGGACTAACTTACGATTGGTGCGCCCCGAATCGGTCAGTGCCCTGTTGGGCCTTATTTTCTTACCCATGGGTAACATAGCATCTTTACAATAATTTCTTTTGCAATAAACGCAAATCGGGCGTAAATACGAAAACCAAGAAGATTAGCGTCCAACAAAAAATGAGACTCGAGGCATGTATACGCACGAAGACCTAAATGCATTGCGCACCCAGTCCCTGAAACTGCAGGGCTGGATTCGTCAGCAAACTTTCAGCCCGGAGATGGAGAAAACTCTGCGACGGTTTTCGAGCTGGGAGGTGTCTGAGCTGATCTTTAAAGTGAACCAGTCGACTTTTCGGGGAAAGCTGGCCGCAGACCCGTCACTGCCAGGTGGTGAGGTTGAGCCTGATGGACGTCAACGTTGGTTCAGTTTGGAAGAGGTGAATGAGTTGCGCCGGCGGCTCAAGGTGAACCGCAAAGCGCTCACACCACCGCGTCCTGCAGGTAAACGCGCCGTGCGCGCTGCAGTTGCTAACTTTAAGGGAGGTGCAGGCAAGTCGACGGTCGCGCTGCATCTGGCGCATGCTGCGGCCTTGGATGGGTATCGCGTATTGGTGGTGGATTTCGATCCGCAAGCCACTCTGAGCCATTCGATGGGCCTGACGGATGTCGCGGAAGATTACACGGTATGGGGTATCATGGCCCGGGACCTGATCCGGGAAACGGCGCGGATGAATAGTCGCCCGGTCGCCGCCGAGTCGGGTACCGCCCTGCCCCGCCGCGAGCTACCGCCCTCAATCACTGATATGGGGCTTGGTGAACTGCGGATTTCCGATTTTATCAAACAAACCTCGTGGTCAACGATCGATGCGATCCCTTCTTGTGCGAACGCAGCCTTTGTTGAGTTTGCCTCTGCGCAGTATCGCCATCTGAATCCTGAATGGTCATTCTTCGCTGCCGTGTCCCGCTATCTGGATCAGATACCGGACGATGCCTACGATCTAATCCTGTTCGATTGCCCACCCGCGATTGGTTATCAATCGATGAATGCCGTATTTGCGGCTGACATGCTCTATATCCCGTCAGGGCCCGGATATTGGGAGTACGATTCAACCACGTCGTTCATCGGGCAGTTGGCTGAGGCGCTGGAGGATCTGGCTTACGGATTCGACAAGACCTTACCCACGGGTAAGATCGGCTTACCCAAGACATTCTGCGAGGTCCGGTTTTTGCTTACCCGGTACGAGCCCGGGAACGCGCTTCATACTGCGATGTACGATGCGTTTAGCAAGGTCTTCGGTGAGCACCTTGCAGAACATCCCGTCGAGATGACGCGTGCTGTAGAACAGTCGGGCAGGTTCCTGAGTTCCGTCTACGAGATGGACTATCGCGAGATGACCCGAGAAACCTGGCGTCGCGCGCGATCAACATTCGATAATGTTTATGAAGAATTCCGGGGCGTCATGTTGTCGGCGTGGGATAAGTTGGAGGATGACGCATGAGCCGCAAACGCAGAATGTTTGATATCGATGTGCCTGCGATGGAAGATATCTCCGTTGGCAAGGCTCCGAATAAGGGTCCTGAAAAGCGTCGTGGTCCTATGGCGGCGGCAATTTCCGAGAACGCAAGTGCGTTGCGCGATCAACAATCTACCGAAGACGCAATTCGGATTGAGAATGATCGATTGGCACATGAGCTTGTGCGTTTGCGTTCGGAAGGGTATATTACTGAACAGATCCCACTTGCGGACGTAGTGACAGAACGCTTGACACGCGACCGTAAGCCTGGGCCCGATCCAGAACTGGATGAGCTGAAGGCCTCCATACTGGATGTGGGACTTTCGAACCCGATCCGGGTCGAGCGGCGGACCGATGGACGGTACGACTTGATCCAAGGAATGCGCAGATTATCAGCATTTCGCGCATTACATGAGGAGGTGGGCGGAGACCGATTTGCGACGATTCCGGCGGGTGTTTCTGACGCAGCGAAGCTTGATGACAGCTATCGCCGCATGGTCGATGAAAACCTTATCCGTAAGGATATCTCTTTTGCTGAAATGGCGACCCTTGCAAGGGCTTATACCGAGGATCCTGCAAACGATTGTCCCGATGTGGACAAGGCTGTGTCGACGTTGTTCAAATCCGCCAGCTACACCAAGCGAAGCTACATTCGAGCGTTTGCCAGTCTGCTCGCGACGCTGGAAGACGCACTTATGCATTCGAACGACATTCCGAGGAATGTCGGTGTAGAACTCAAGCGAAAGCTCGACTCTGATCCAGGGTTGATCAAGCAAGTGAGTGCAGCGTTGCTAAGTGAGCCAAACCGCGATAGCGCCCGTGAAATCACAATTCTTCGCAGCTTTTTAACTCAGGAAAACACATCGGCCGTTAAGCAAAAAGTTGACACGGTTGGCAAACCACGCCGCGCCAAAACGACTTTTCAGGTGCGGGGCAGGGCAGGGATCGCAAAGTGTTCTGCATCGAGCGGCCGCATCGAGTTGCGGTATGATCTCGATTTTACGCGAGTGGACCGCGCCAAGCTTGAACGCGCGGTGGCTGCACTGATTGAGGATCTACGAGAAGAAGATGATCTTACCCACGGGTAAGATTGGCTGGACAATGTGTTTTGAGACTGCGGCAGTGAAATGCTCGGTGTCGCGGTTTCACAATTGCCAGAAGGAGGCCAATTGGCTTCTGTCGCAATCTTTTTGGATGGCAGAGCATCAGCGGAATGGGGAGCGGTTTACCCTGCCAGTTGGGCGAACTGCTGAAACGGACAGAGTCC
>NZ_JBQFRO010000023.1:0-10524 GCF_056537425.1 Ruegeria sp. CE9
AAGACGGCAACAGCGCAGTTGAGGCGAAAGTCAAAGCCGAAGTCGCAGAACTCTGCGCCCGCTTCCCAATTTATCCAAACCTCTGAGACAAGGACCAGATCATGAGCTTTCACGCAATTGAGCAAGCACCCGCACGTCTGAACCGCAGTGAATTGGCCGTGCCCGGCAGCCAGCCGGGCATGTTTGAAAAGGCGGCAAAATCAGAAGTCGATGTCATTTTCCTTGATCTGGAAGACGCTGTTGCGCCTGACGAAAAAGAACAGGCCCGCAAGAACGTCATTGAGGCTCTGAATGATATCGACTGGGGCAACAAAACCATGTCGGTACGGATCAACGGTCTGGATACGCACTACATGTACCGTGATGTTGTGGATGTGGTCGAGCAGGCAGGCAAGCGGTTGGACCTGATCATGATCCCTAAAGTGGGGACTGCCGCAGATGTTTATGCGGTCGACATGATGGTCACCCAAATCGAAGATGCAATGGGCTATGAAAAGCGAATTGGGTTCGAGCACATCATCGAAACAGCGCTTGGGATGCAGAATGTCAGCGAAATCGCAGCGGCTTCAAAACGAAACGAAAGCTTGCATTTTGGAGTTGCCGACTATGCGGCGTCCACCCGTGCGCGAACAACCATTATCGGCGGTGTGAACCCGGATTATTCGGTTCTGACGGACCCAGATGCCGAGGCTGCCCGCGCAACCCACTGGGGGGATATGTGGCACTATGCATTGGCACGCATGGTCGTCGCTGCACGCGCCAACGGATTGCGACCAATTGACGGCCCATTCGGGGATTTTCAGGACCCCGAGGGGTATAAAGCCGCCGCCAAACGCGCCGCTGTTCTCGGCTGTGAAGGCAAATGGGCCATTCATCCCAGTCAGATCACCCTTGCCAATGAGGTTATGTCGCCTGGTGACGCCGAAGTGACCAAAGCGCAGCGAATTCTTGAAGCGATGGCCGATGCCGAAGCCGCGGGCAAGGGTGCAGTTTCATTGGACGGGCGCCTGATCGACTATGCCTCAATCCGGCAGGCTGAAGTAATGGTCGAAAAAGCCCGGCAAATCGCTGCAGCTTAATCTTGCCATGATTGCGCAAGCTTAAGGAACACTGTGCAAAAATCTCGGCGATACGAAGCGTTTGCGTTGCAAGCTCTTTAAGCCGGCAATGTGCACGACACCTCTACG
This sequence comes from Ruegeria sp. CE9, assembly GCF_056537425.1. Taxonomy (NCBI): domain Bacteria; kingdom Pseudomonadati; phylum Pseudomonadota; class Alphaproteobacteria; order Rhodobacterales; family Roseobacteraceae; genus Ruegeria; species Ruegeria sp. CE9. The sequence continues at coordinate 1,188 of NZ_JBQFRO010000023.1, forward strand.
CGCAAAAAATCTGGCGCGTGGAGGAACTACGAAGCTACATCAATAACGATTCCAGACGCTCTTACCCTTATGTGAGTCAGAAGACCCGTCCAGTTAAGGACGAAGGGGCTTGATAGAAAATAGAGCAACAACCACTGAACAAGTTTCAGATGTTCCAAGACCCGTCACAACCGAGCTCGATCAAGGCGGACTTGAACCAGGCCATCCCGCGGACAAGAGCGCTCTTTTCGAAATAAACAAGATCGGGTCCAGTGAGTTGCGACTGGTCTAGTACCAATTGGCTGGGATCAAACGGCGGCTGAGCGAAAGTGAAACTGCTTTCACCCAGGACAACACCGCCCTGCACAACGCGCCCTGGTTGAATAGGCGCTGAATAAGCCCAAACGTTTTCGAAAGTGAACCGGCGCAAACCTTGATCCAGAAGGCGCTGGGTTAGATGCTTGATCGGCAGGCTCCCCTCGCCCATCGGTACGCCAGCGACCGTCAACTGCCCCGCATCTTCGGCACGTACCATCACGTGGTCCTTTACATGCACCGAATGCACATGTTCAATCACCGCGTCCAGGGCAGCCTCAGGGTCTTCAAGCACCATTTGCGAGTTGCCGTAGTCATACAGAATTTTCAAGCGAGGATGATCTACACCCTCGACAATCTGGGCAAGTTCCGAGCCGGTGAAGTCTTCATGGTTCTCTAGCACAACGGTAACGCCCACTTGTTCCGCATGGTCGACGATGGTGGCCAGATCGCTCTGAGTGGCCCGCAGCATTTCGAAAGGCATGCCCCGATGCCGCGTATAGGTGCGCAGTGTATCCGCCCCCATGTATGCGGCCACATCTAACAGTTCGTTCATGTGCACCGGATCGGTGCCTGAGGTATCGACCTCCAGGCTCATACCTTCGGATTGCAGATACTCCCGCAGCGCATCCATCCTAGAGCGGTCCTTTCCGCCCAAATGACGATAGTTGGGGTCATTCAGTGACAGCGATATTCCCGACAAGCCATAAGATTTGGCCAATCTGGCAAAGGCCAGTGCATCAAAGCCGGGCACATGTTCAAAATGGTGCCAAAGGCTGAAAGAATGGATGGTTGGGTCAATCTGCATTAGCCCGATCCAAAATAAGAAAAGTTTCCGCGTCTAATGCGCGGCGATAGCGTGCTCTGACATCCGCGTCTGCATGCGTGGATGCACGCAGCCCGCAGTACCCGGCCATGCGCCACGCGAAGAACGGCTCCAGCTGGTGATAGCGCACCTCGACAGCGGGTAGGTTCATGGAACTGAAGAATTGTTGCCGGTCCTGCAGCGAAAACGGAGTGCGCTGGGACAAGATTTGAAAAGCAGGGGACAGGAACGAGTAAATGTCCTCGCACAGATCACCTGCGGCGGGGCATTGCCAGTCAATCAGCCGAAGCCCATCTCCCTGCCCAATAAGGTTCGAAGCGCCGATATCGGTGTGGATCAGAGACAGCCGAACAGGGGGTGGTAAATCGATTGGTACAGGGCGCGCTGGCGCTGGCAGATCGCTGCGGGCAAACAACCGATCGCCTTCGGTCAGAATGTCATGCGGCGTAAGCGGCACGTGTCTAAAACATGCCGGGTCAGCTGCCTCTTTGCGCAACAGCAAAGTAGCAACAGCGCTCATGTCTCTATTCCAGGTTCCGCCCTCAACATACGCACTGGATACGCACTGGATACGCACTGGCCATTACCTGCACGTCGGGCCAATAGCCGATCAGTTTGGGCGCGACATACAGTGGTGCGAGGTGACGCGACGCCGAAGCCTCGTCAGCAGGAAAGTTGGGAAACAGCGTGCCTTTGATTGGCTCCGCAAAAAACTTAAACACCAGTTTACGTATATCGGTTTCAACCAGATAGACGCTGTTTAGATACCCACCTTGCAACAGATCCACGCGCTGGGGAATATCGTGCAGTTCAAGACGTTGAAAAAGCGTTCGGATGGAAGCCACCGTTTCGGCATTCCGCGTCATCGAAAACCTGCGAGCTTTTCGTAGAGCACGGCATCCAACTTCAACCCTTCTTGGGCCAATCTGATTTTGTTGGCCTCTCGCCGCTGATTGGGTAAACGTGCGCCGCTCTGGGACAAAATGCTTTGGGTCAATTCCGCGATGCGTTGACTAAACGCATTCCCCGAGAATCTCTGTGGGTCAATTGCAATGAAGAACTGGCCGTTGTCGATTGGCCGACCATCATCGTCGGTAAAGGACCCCATCGTTGTGCCCAGCTCTCCGCCAGCCACGGCGGCGCAGAGTACCTCGACAATCAGCCCCATGGAAAACCCTTTTACGCCGCCAGACGGTGCCATTGACCCGGCCAATCCCGCCTCAGCATCCGTGGTTTCGTGACCTTCCGCATTCAGCGCCCAGCCAAGCGGGATCGGGCGGCCATCGTCTGCGGCACGTTTCACTGCGGTCCACGCGACAGCCGAGGCCGATTGATCGATCAGAAAGGCAATTCCACCTGCACCATCCGGCACAGCAAATGACAAAGGGTTCGTGCCGATGACCGGCATATTACCGCCAACCGGCGCAATTGCGGGTACCGAGTTTGTAGCGCCAAAGGCGACAAGACCTGCGCGAGCCAGAACACCGGTGTGATATCCCAAAGTGGCCGCATTGTAGGAATTGTGAACCCCCATCGCCGCGATACCCTGCGCCTTAGCCGCCGGGATCAATTCCGCAAATCCAGCCTCGATCGCGGGATGCGCAAACCCATGGCATGCATCCACCTGAAACGCGCTCTCTGAAATTTTGCGCACATCCGGCTCGGCGTTTCCGTCCACTTTTCCATTCAAAAGGTGCTCGCAATAATACTGCAGCCAGTAAAAGCCGTGCCCCTCGAGCCCCGACAATTCCGTATCAAGTATTGCATCGGTGAAGTAATCAGCCTTGTCAGTTGCCAAACCGGCCCCCGTCAGGGCGTCAAAGATCAATGAACGGGCGTCATCGGGCGTCAGTGATATGGTTTCGCTCAACGTAGCAACTCCTGCTCCAGATCCTCTGTCAGCGTGATCCCCAAACCGGGGGCATCGCCTAATTCAAGCCATCCGTCTTGTGCGGTCAAGGGCGATTGCAACATCCAATCACGACGTTCAAGCGACCATTCGGGCGGATCATAGGGCCATTCCAGACAAGGGACGTCCCCAACCCCTGCAGACAGGTGCGCATTGCCCAGCACGCCTATCCCGTTGGTCCAGCTATGTGGGGTCAACACCACGCCTGCCTCACGCGCCATCAGCGCCAGCCGTCGCACGCCAGTGATGCCCCCAGTCAGCGCCAAATCAGGTTGAATAATGTCCAGAGCTCGGTCTTCGATCAGATCGCGGAAGGCATCCAGTTCGCGGGTCATTTTCCCCCCGGCGATGCGCAGATCTGTCATCTGGCGAAGCTGGGCCATGCCCTTGCGGTCCGCACAGTGCAAGGGTTCTTCCATCCATTACACACCCAGGTGTTCAAGTTCGCGCGCGACAGCAAGCGCATCTTTCAACATCCAATTGGCGTTTGTGTCCCAGGGCATACGCCAGCCCTGATTGCAATCCACCATCAACTCCATTCGGTCGCCAATGGCCGCGCGCACAGCTTCAAGCGCTTTGATATCCTCGCGCCAGCCACTGCGCCCACCCTCAGCTGACGTGAACCGGACCTTCATTGCAGGAAAACCTTCGTCAACAAACCGCTGCGCCTGCGCAGCCATCGCTGCCGGATCCCGCATCACACCTGATGACGCATAAAGCCGGACACGATTGGACGGCCGCCCAGCATCCGCCACACCGGCTCATCCGAAATTTTGCCACACAAATCCCATAGGGCCAAATCCAGGGCCCAAGGACGCCCGTAGTGAAAATTGAGATGTGACAACACCTCGTAATGGCGTTCCAGATGACGGGGATCGTGGCCAAGAAACAGCTCCTGATGCCCGTCAAAGCCAATCATCAGATCGCCCGAGCCAATTCCAATCCGGCCATCGCTATCTGTCACCCGAACAATGGTCACAGCAAAGTGTCCACGTGTGCGACCATCCCAACTGGCCTTGAACGGTGGGTCAAGAACCTGTCGGTGATGGGTGATTTGAATATCTGATATTATGGACAATTGTCGCCTTCCGTCTGCTCGCTGACGTTCTGGGAGTTGATCATACGTCCCATCAAAAGGTATCCAAACTGCCTAAATACCTGCATTCACCCCGCACAAAAAGTCATGGTCAAACGAACATTGGACAGAATTTCACTGAACGCCCTTCGGGTTTTCTACGTGTGCGGCAAAAACATGAATTTCTCTGCGGCGGCACGTGAGCTGTTGGTTTCGCAGGCAGCTGTCAGTCGCAGAATCAAGAAACTAGAAGACGAATTGGGTTATGATTTGTTCATTCGGAATGGTCGCCAATTGTGCTTCAGCCAAAAAGGCGAGCAGCTGTTTTTCAGATTGCATGATCTTCTGGGGTCATTGAGCGATACGCTTGAGTTTCTGGCGGATGAAACCGCATCCACCCCTATTACCTTCGCCGCGGGAAACTCGATTTCGCATTTGTGGCTCAATGACAAGCTTCGCAAGTTTGCAGCGAAGCACTCTGACGTGCAACTTCGGGTGCTCAGTACAGACACCCTTTCCGAAATAATCGATACCGCGAACGACTTGGCCATCATCTATTGCTCGGGCGGCTTCCCTGGCTGGTCCCTGACCCCGTAACTGGTGGAAGAATTAGTGCCGGTAGCTTCCCCACAATACCTTAAAGCCATACGGCTTAAGAAGCACCCTCCGACGTCACACCTGACGAGCTGTTACAGTTTGACCTACATGACTATGTCCTTTCATACGCACGTTGGCTGAATTTGCAAAGCTGGATGACACGTGTTTCGGGACGAGTGGCAGAGTTAAAGCTGGCAGCACAATATCCGACCTACATGATGGCCCTTGATGCTGCTTTGGATGGAGAGGGCGTGGTTTTGGGAAGTCGCACGTTAATCACCTCTTACCTGGCAGATGGCAGCCTGACCAAGGTAACGTCATGCGTGTTAAAAACCTGTTTCGCGTATCACCTTGGATATCCGAATGAGAGCATACCTACGCACTCACCCGGCCTTCTCTTCAATTATCTGGTGCTAAGTCGGTGAACACCAGTGCAAACGGCTATGTCGCGAGCTTTGTCCCCCCCTCGAACCGACAGCCATTTCCAAATCAGACGATTTCGTTCTGCAACCGGTTTGCACCCCAATCGTAGGATTTAATGTAACTGACCAACGCGCGCACAGCAGTTTGATCCTCTCGCCCGCTGGGTATCGCAAGATAGACCGATCTGAGCAGATCCTGATCCTGCAACGCAACAGATTTCAATCCGGCCGATTTTGCGGAACTTGACGGCATGATTGAAATTCCGTGATCTTGCGATAGCAACGATTTGATCCAGTCTTCGCGCTCGCTGCTGGCGACGATGTTGAGGTTAATATCATGTTTGTCCGCTATCGACAAAATCATGTCGCGGAACTCGCACCGCATTCTGTCGATATAGGGAAATTCGGCAATCATCTTCAGCGGAATGGAATCCCGCGCGGCCAGCCGGTTCTGTAGCCCGCACGAGACGACCATTTTCTCTTGAAACAGCTCGTAGGTGCGCAGCCTCGGAACAGCTTCGACCGGGCTGCCGATAATTGCGACGTCGATTTTTCCCTGCAGCAACGCATCCTGAATCGATGTGGCCGTGAAATCCATCAGCTGTATTCCAAGCTTGGGATGCTTTTGCTGAAACTGCGCCAGACATTGCCCCACCATTCCGGGGTCGATCGTGCACATCACGGCAATCCGAATGCTCGTCATCTCGGAATTGGACAGGCGCGATGCCAATTGTTCTGCTCGCAGCGCTGCATCCTCGACATCTTGCAGAGAGGCGCGCATGCGCTCACCCAATGGTGTCAAATGGGTCAATCGGCCTTCGCGGCGGATTAGATAGCCGCCAACCTCAGACTCAAGTTGCTGGATCGCCTTGCTCAGGGCGGGTTGCGATACCTTAAGTTCGCGCGCGGCCTCGGAAAAGTTCAGCGTGCGCGCAAGAGTAAGGAAATATCGAATACGGCGTAGGTCCATGTGTCCTCATATCCAAAAGTCTTTGGAGCAGCGGTTATGTATTTTATAACCATAATGAATGAATGGGGGACTTAACTTTGGGGTCAGCCAAAAAGGAGACCCCTCTGATGAAAATAACCAAATTTGCCGCCGCGATCGGGATTGCCGCCACTGCACTCACCGGGGCCGTTCTTGCGCAATCCTCCTCAGATGCCATTGCCGAAGCCACTTTTAACAGCGATGGATCAGTCAATGTTCCCACCGATTACCGCCGCTGGATTTTTATCGGATCACCTTTGACCCCCAACGCGTTGAATGATGGTGAAGCGCCATTTCCCGAGTTCCATAATGTTTATGTCGAACCTTCTGCCTTTGATCATTTCGCGAAAACTGGGGAATGGGCAAACGGCACCCAAATCGCCAAGGAATTGGTGATGATCCGCGAAGGTGACAACTGCACCGAAGAAGATGGCGCCTGTTTTGAAGTGTCCGGGAACGGTTATTTCCAAGGCGAATTTGTCGGGCTGGAACTGACCGTCAAAGATACCGATCGATTTTCGGACGAGCCAGGCGGCTGGGTCTATTACAGCTTTGGGCATGATGGAGAGCCTTATGCGCAAACCGCGCAGGCTTTTCCGGCTGAATCCTGCAACTCGTGCCACGAAGCCAACGCGGACACGGATTTTGTATTCACGCAGTTCTATCCAGTACTGCGCGCGGTGCAGGGGAACTAAGACGTGAAACGTCTTATATGGTGCCTCGCTCTGATTGGCCCGATCGGAGCGCTCCCCGGGTCGGCGCAGAATTTTTCTGTGCCGACCTATGGGGTCGTAGGACCCGAGGGTAGTATCCACATGCTCGAAGGCGAGTTTCGCGCGACCTGGCCAGTCCTTGGGACCTGGACGCTACTGGACGAAGGCGAAGCCACGGGCCAACACGTCGTCTACACACAGCCCGGCGTCATCGAACAGTATCTGGAAACCGGATCATTCCCGGATGGCGCCGTTCTGATCAAGGAACTGTTGGAAGCGAAGACTGACGAATACAATACTGGTACAGCCGCCTTTGCCACGGATGTCACTGGCTGGTTTGTCATGGTCAAGGACAAGCAAAATCGCTTCGACGGCAATGATCTGTGGGGATTAGGCTGGGGATGGGCGTATTTTGACGTCGATGACCGGCAAACCACGACGACGACCGACTATCGGTTTGAATGCAAAACCTGCCACGTCCCGGCAAAGCAAACGGATTGGATATTCCTCGAAGGATATCCGGTGCTGCACACGGACTAAGCAAATCTGACCAATTCTGGCGCGCTATTTGAAACAAAAAATCCGCGCCGGATCACCCAAAAAACTAAACTAAACAGGAGGAGCGCAATGCGAACTCTGTACTCTCTTTCTTTGACTTCTGCTTTGGTATTTGCAGGCGTGGCGCATGCAGAAACCAAGGGCTTCTATGTCGTAACGAACAAGGCCGATGAGAACTCGGTTGTCGGGTATCAGGCCGACGAGTCCGGTGTTTACATGATGTCCGGTGAATATCTCACCGGTGGCAAGGGGACCGGAGATCTGGAAATCCCCGATTTGAAAAAAGATCCCTCTCACCCACTCGCCAATGGCGACGATCCGTTGATATCCGCAAACTCGCTTGCGATGACCGCAGATGGCCGCTTCCTGGCAGTGGTCAATCCTGGCGATGCGACCGTGTCACTGATGTCAATTGGCGAAGACGGCGTACTGAGCGTGGCCAACAGTGTTCCCGCCCCCGATCAATTTCCGATCAGCCTTGCATTTCACGATGATATGCTGGCCGTCGCGGGTGTTGGGATGAACAACAGCGCGGGAAGCATCGGCATGTACCGTATCGCGGACGGCAAGTTGCAACCCGTCACCGGATCAGTGCGCGATCTCAAGGCGCGCCCGTCGACCATCGCATTCTCTGACACCGGCGATTTCGTTATCGTGAATGAGTTGGTGACCGGAGAGGTCAAGATTTTCGGCGTTCAGGACGGGTCACTTTCGGCGCAGCCTGTCTCACAAGTGTCCTCGCCCCGCGACGACGATGACCGGTTCCAGGCGATCCCGGTCGGCTTTGCGGTTTCAGGCGACACGATCCTGATGTCAGAAGCCCGCTTTCTAACGCCGGATTTCATGTTGCGCGAAGGCAGTGGAGAGGTCGCACTTAGCCCGCTCTATTCCTGGCAAACGGGATCGCTGTCGACATACAAGCTGTCATCGGACGGAGCGCTTTCGCTGGTATCGGGCGATGTCCTGACCGGCGCGGGCGTCGAAGGCGGAGAAATTGCAAATTGCTGGGTCACGATCTCACATGACGGCAAAACCTTGTGGGCCGCAAATGCGCTATCCAGTTCAATCAGCAGTTTTCGGGTTCGAGAGAACGGAACAGCGGCATTGTTGAATGCGCGCGCTTTCAAGAATCCATCCGAAAAGCTGTTCTTCAGTGATATCGAAGTCAGCGCTGATGGCACGGAAATCTACCAGTTGGTCGGAAATCGCGGCGAAGTCATGGTGTTTTCTATCCGGCCTGACGGTGATCTTGAACTGAAACAAACGCTTGGCGGATTACCTGAACTGGGTACATACGGCCTCGCCGTCTACTGATGTCGGGCGTTTCTTCTTTCGTCCTGAGAAGGAACGCGCGAATGCGGTCCAGATCGAAGGTCTGGACCGCCTTGTCCGCATTGAGCACGTTGTGTTGCCTCATGGTTGACGAGGCCGGGGCAGATCCGGACCGGATATCGCTATTGCTGGGTTCGCATCATTTCTCGGACGAAGAATTCGAAGAGGTGAACCCGGGTCTGTTTGTTTCTTGGTTGACAGCAAAACGGGATATGGAAATTGGAATTTTTCGCAACAGCTATGGTGATCTATCGGTGTCGGCGACCTTGGGTCGCCGGTTTGGTCAGTCTTGGACGCTGTTTGCCGGGACTGCGTACTATGGAAATGCGGATACTGAGTTTGAATACCATCTTGGGAAATTCATCCCCATTGCAGGGGTGCAATTTGTTCACAAACACTTGTTTGTAAAAGCCCTTCCCGGCGTGGTCGCTGCCGGGCTGACTTGGCAAGTGTACAAGTGACCAACCGATAGTTTGCATTGAGTGAGCCGACGAAAGGGTCTGCGTGGTGATGAGAACAGAAGACGCAATTAAGCTCGATACAGCGATTGCCAGGCTGCATGACGAAGGCCGTTACCGGACCTTTATCGACATTGAACGTCGCAACGGGCATTTCCCGCATGC
>NZ_JBQFRO010000024.1:0-10224 GCF_056537425.1 Ruegeria sp. CE9
ACCCAGAACACCGAAACTTCAGCTTTGAAAAAACGAGCCGTTACGTTCGGACTTGCTGTGCTGGGCACCGGTGTATTTTGGGCGCTGAACCTGCCGCTACCCTTTCTGTTCGGACCAATGAGCGCATGTTTGATTGCAGCTCTTGCGCACGCACCGATGGAAGGCTTTGGACAGGTCTCGGTTGCCGCCCGCACTATACTGGGCGTGGCGGTAGGGGCATCGATTACGCCGGCTCTGTTTGCTGAATTGCCAAAAATGGCCGCGTCAATTGCGCTGATCCCGTTCTTCATCCTGCTAATCGCGCTGGTAGGTGTGCCATTCTTTCGCAAATTCTGGGGCTTTGACTCCACAACGGCTTTCTACGCAGCCATGCCGGGCGGTTTGCAAGACATGATCATCTTTGGCACTGAGGCGGGGGCCAATCCGCGTACCTTGTCCTTGATCCACGGTACGCGCGTGCTGATCATCGTGACGTTGGCCCCCTTGTTCCTCACCGTGTTCTATGATGCCCAACTCACCAATCCGATTGGCGACCCCGCGCACAACCTGCCAATGCAAGAATTGGCACTGATGGTTCTGGCCGCCATTATCGGCTGGAAAGGCGGGGAGTGGATTGGCCTGTTCGGGGCGTCAATCCTGGGGCCAATGATCCTTACGGCCGCCTTGTCACTGGGCGACTTCATTCATACCCGACCGCCTCGCGAGGCCATTCTTGCAGCGCAGTTTTTCATTGGCTGCGGAATTGGTGTGAAATTCGTAGGTGTCACATGGGTCGAACTACGCCGGGTAGTGGCAGCAGGCTTCGCCTATGTCATTGTCCTTGCCGTCCTGGCAGCCGCTTTTACCGCCGTTGTCACGACCTTGGGGCTGGGCCAACCGGTCGAGGCGTTTCTGGCCTTTGCCCCCGGTGGGCAGGCAGAGATGACGGTGCTGGCCATCGTCTCGGGCGCGGATTTGGGCTTTGTGATCACCCACCATCTGACAAGGATCGTGCTGGTGATCATCGGTGCGCCCATCGCCGCAAATCTTATTCTGCGTTGGTCCAAACCTCGGGGTTGATTATGTGGATCGGAGCGCCTTCGGCATAGGCGTTCACCTGATCGAAAATATCCGCGAATTGCAGGTCGAACTCGTCTTCAGTGACAAAGCCGATATGTGGTGTCGCGATCAGATTGGGATGTGACAAAAGCGGGTCGGTCGGATCAATCAGTGGCTCGGAATCGAACACATCAATCGCCGCTTTGCCGGGGCGACCGACGTTCAGCGCCTCAAGCAAAGCACCAGGCGCGATCAGCCCGGCTCGCGAGGTGTTCACAAACAGCGCCTCCGGCTGCATCTGTGCAAAATCCGATGCGGTGATGATCCCGCGCGTATCCGGTTTCAAGCGCACATGGACCGAGACAACATCGCTGCTGCCAAAGAACGCTTCACGGCTGGGCGCGACCTGCGCGCCATCCGCCTGCACACGTGCCCGGCCTTCTACGGATGACCACCAGATCACATTCATCCCAAAGGCCTCGGCATAACTTGCAATGGCGCGAGCAATGCGGCCATAGCCATAGAGCCCCAACTGACGCCCCCGCAGCGTCTTACCCACGCCCGCCTGCCAGTGCCCGGCTTTCACCGAAGCCATTTGTGCGGGCAAATCCCGCATCCCGGCCATGATTAACGCCCAAGTAAGTTCGGCTGCAGCATAAGACGGCGTCCCGCCATGCATGTTTGAGCACAGCAGCACGTCGTGATCTGTACAGGCCTCAACATCGACATGAGGATAAACGCTGCGCTGGCTGATCAGTTTAAGGTTTGGTAATTTCTCCAGCAAGACGCGGGTGACTTTGGTACGTTCGCGGAACAGGACAAGCACCTCCGCGTCATGCAGTCGGTCGGCCAGAGTGTCAGTGTCTTCGACATGATCCGTCCATAACGTCACCTCATGACCGGTGAGTTTCTCAAAGCAAGGCAGGGCACGCAGGGTGTCAAACCAGTCATCAAGAATATGGACCTTCATCGGCTTTCTATACCCTGCTCGGTGTTCAGTTTTCTTGGCGTCGGCACAAAATGACATGTGTCGAGAGCGGCAAGTGCATTGCGGACCCGTTCGCTTTGATCCAGCAGATGGTTGAACTGCTCATCGCAGCCAGCAATCGGTGTCGGGTAGTCCGAGATGTCCCGCCGTAGGGCCGACTGCGCCAACATGAGTTCCTGACGCGCGATATCGAGGCATTCCGAGTAGTTGTCCATCGTGTCCTCCCACTATGTATACAATAGTATACTATTTGGGTTGCACTAGATCAACTCCCGTTCCAAACAGACTCAGGCACATAAACATGCCCGTCCGCCAACTTGCGCGCGGTCCGCACCAAACCCGCCGCGTTCACTGTGAACCCGTCGGTGGTGGAAAAATCCACCATCACGTCGATATTGCCCGAGGCGTGTTCCAGAACGACTTCAGCCGGGCTGTTCGTGGGGCGATCCAGCAAACCGTCGGCGACGGTTCCGGGAGTCAAAGCGCAAGACGCCATGCATTGCGCGCCGGTGACCGCCATGGTCGGGTGGGTTTTCCACGGCATGAAATACCGCACTGCGAGCGTTCCGCCCTCTCTGGCCGGAGCAACAAGGCCGAACTTAGGGGTGACCGATTTGGACACATCCCCCATACCCATCCGCTGCCCTGCTTCGATCCTAACGGCCTCCATCCGGCCAAAGAACGCGCGGTTTGCGTCCAGCTCCTTGGCGCTCTCATAGCCCGTCAATCCGAAGTCTGTGGCGCGGGCGATAGCCATCGGCATAGCGACATCCATGCAGGTCAGTTCGACGCCCTGAACTGCATCGCGCAAGTTGCCCGTAGGCAGGAACGCTCCGGTGGCCGAGCCCACCACGCCCATGAAACTCAACTGCACAGGTGCTGAATGACCGGGAACGCCGGCGATCTCCGCATCACCCTCATAGGTCAATTCGCCCCCGGGTGTATTCACCTTGGCCACGACCCGAGCCCCAGTGTTGACGGCCCGAATGCGAACTTCAGTTTCATCACCCTGCGGTTTGAACAAGCCCATCTCGACGGCAGCAGGGGCAACCCCGGACAGTATGTTGCCGCAAGTCGGTTTGAAATCGACCAGCTTGTCCTCGACCGAGACCTGCGCAAAGAAATAGTCGATATCGGCCCCGTCATCCTCGCTGACCGACAGCATCGCGACCTTTGTGGTCACCGCCGCGCCGCCGCCGATGCCGTCGATGTTCAGCGACTGCCCAGACCCAAGAGCGGCGATCAGCACCTCGGCCAGCGCGTCCAGATCCTCAGGCAAATCCGAGCGGCGGAAATACGGGCCTTTCGACGTGCCGCCACGCATCAAGATATAAGGGATTGCGGTTTGAGTCATTTTGAACCCCTCACTTCAACGGCCAGGGCAGGCTGACCATGTCTTGCAACAGACCCGGCGGGAAATCGCGGTTCAGCGCACCGGCCATCAGGCACATGAACCCGATGCCGCAGGCTGTCAGGAGCAGCGTCATCTGCCAGCTTGCCCCGGCCCGGATGCGGAAAAACGCAATCAGGAAACCCAGCAGCGCGAGGATGAAACCCACCACCCAAGTCGCGGCGATCAAGCTGGCGAACCACGCGAGTGTGGACCACAGACCATGCGGTGCGCTGGCGTCTTCTCCGGCGATTTCCTTGTCGGCGAAGATCGCATCACCCTCGGGTCGCCGCATCATCTGGATCAACAGGATCACGCAGCAGAACAGCGAGACGCTGCCGATCACCAGAGGGATGATCTTGTCGGTCATATTGTAGTCAGGGATCATATTGGCGTTGACCAAGGCGACGATCAGATAGGACATGATCACCAGCAGGAAGATCAATGGCGCGCGCTTCGTACCTGCCTTTACGTCACCTTCGGCCATGATCATCTTGGCCTGCCGGATACCCAGAATGACCGAAACAACGGTGACGACGATCAGCACGATAACGATCGGGCTGAAGACATACTCCATGCCCTCCCCAAAGCTCTTGCGGAACCGGAACGAGGCGATCTGGAACGCCTGGTTGGTGAATTTCTCAACCGGGTTCGATAGAACGAAACCGATCAGGAAGGCCGGGCGCGACCAGTCGAAACGGCGCAAGAAGATGCCGATCAAGCCGATCACGAACAGGGCGAGCAGGTCTTCGAAGTTTTGCCCCGACTGGAAGGCCGCAAAGCTGATCAGCATGAACAGGAACGGCGCAAGATAGGTGAAGCGGATCGTGGTCAGCTTGGCGATTCCGCCCGAGGCTGCGATGCACAGGATCGTGCCCACCACGTTTGCCAGCGCCAGCAGCCAGACGATGGAATACGTGATGTCGAGATTGTCCTTGAGCATGCTCGGCCCGACCTCGATATCACCGGACCCCAACAGCGCCACCGCTCCGATGAAGATCGCCATCGAACCCGAGCCGGGGATGCCAAACAGCAGGGTCGGCACCAGCCCACCACCCTCTTTGGCGTTGTTTGAGCTTTCAGGGCCGATAACCCCGCGCACTTCGCCTTTGCCGAAGTTGCTTTTGTCTTTTGTGGATTGAACCGAATGGCCATAGGCGATCCAGTCGACCACTGAGCCCCCGAGGCCCGGAATGACGCCGACGACCACGCCAATGATTGAACAACGGACCGAGAGCCAGATGTTGGCGAACCAGTCTTTGACACCGTCAAGCCAACCGGCCCCCAGAGATGCCCCTTTGGCGATCGAACGATCTTGCCGCAGCAGTGAGACGATCTCGGGAACGGCAAAGATACCCAGCCCGACGATGACCAATTTCAGACCATCAGTCAGATAGGGAATGTCATAGGTCGCCATGCGCAGTGAACCACCTGCATCCGCCTCACCAATGGTACCGACCATCAGGCCAAGACCGGCGGCGGCCACGCCCTTCAACGGGATGCGTCCGGCCAGAATAGCGACCATCGACAAGCCGAGAATTGTGATCATCAGCATCTCGGGCAAGCCGAAGGCCAGTACGATAGGCCGCGCGATCAGGATGAACATGGTCAGGAAGGTGGCGCCGACCAGCCCACCGAACAGGGATGAGGAGAAGGCCGCCGAAAGCGCCCGCGCAGCCTCGCCCTTTTTGGCCATAGGGAAGCCGTCCAGCACCGTGGCTTGCGAAGCAGAACTGCCGGGGATGCCCATCAAGACGGAAGCGAAGGTGTCCGAGGTCGGCACCACTGCGACCATCCCGATCATCAGCGCCAGACCAAGGATCGGGTCCATTCCGAACATGAAAGGCAACAGCAGGGACAGACCGGCAATACCGCCAAGCCCCGGAAAGACGCCCACAGCCAGCCCCATGACGACGCCGAGAATGAGATACCCCAGAACGATGGGTTGCAGGATCAAACCCCACGCGTCACCAAGCGCAGGTAGAGCGGTGGCGAAAACCTCCATAGCGGCCGCCTTTCATAAACTGTTTTGTATGTAGAGAAACGCGCGCCCTTCGTTGGGCGCGCGACGACGTGTCAGCTTAGTTCAGCTCGACGCCGTAGGCCTCTTTCAGCCAGTTCAGGACGTATTGCTTGGCATTGTCATCCACATTGGTCGCCGTCTGCAAAGCAGATTTCGAGCCTTCGCCGACAAAAACAGGATACTTACCAACGCGCTTGGACGAAATGTCTGCAAAGTCACCACGCTCTGTTACGGCTTGGAACGCTGCAGTGTAGGCATCAACGACCTCTTGTGGCGTGTCACCGGGCAGGAAGGCCAGTTTCTGAACCGGGAAGCCCGCTACGAAGAAGGCTTTCCATGCGTCCCATGCTTCACCGCTGGTTTCGCACCCATCGGTGGCCTCGCAGACCTCTTTAAAGGTCGGAATGTCCGGGAAGGTCGGGTCACGAACGATATTGCCATCTGCGTCCAGAGCACCCCAGGTCATCATCGGCACGGCCTGACCGGCCTCGACCAGCGGGGCCGAGCCGCCCAAATAGCCTGAGGACGTCTGGTAATCGATATTGGCTTCACCACGTTCAAACATCAGGCGGCCATCTCCGCGGCCTTTGATGCCAAAGACCGGTTCCACATTCATGCCCAGCATCTGCCAGGCCAACAGAGGCACAAGGTCCAAACGAGTTGCGCCCTGCGAGCCGTAGATGAAATTGGTGTCCTTCAGCGCATTGGCAGAGCCGTCGAACTTGGCTCCGTCCTCGGCGTTCAGATAAGCAACACCGCCTGTTCCGGATGCCATGACCGGAATCCAGTCGTTGTATTCATAGCGCACGCGCGGATCGCTCAGCAGATACGGGAATTGAGTTGAACCGGAGGTGCCAAACAGCAGCGTTCCATCATCATGGCTCTGCTCTTGGAACCAGTTTGCGCCTTTGGTCGAACCGGCGCCCGGCATAAATTTCACGACCACTGTCGGTTGGCCCGGCAGTGCTTCGGACAGAAGCGGCGCAAAGAAGTTGGCCCATTTGGCAGACCCGCCCGTTTCCGAGAACGGGATTACCCATTCGACGGTCTTGCCCGAGAAATCGACCTCGGCTGCGGCAGGTGCGGCGAGTCCGGCGGCGGCGATCAGCCCCACGACGGCGCGACGGGTGAAGTTTGAAATGGCCATTGGTTCCTCCCTGTTGACCAAACAACCACGTCAGCGCCCTCCGCACCACCGTGATCGCAAATAGAACTGTGGGGTTGATTCCCACTCCTATCTGGCAATCATGAAGCGCCAACCTTGCGCGAAACTTGCAGGAGCCCGAATGCGGATCGTCATCGTCGAGGATAATGAAGCCCTCGCCAACGCCATTGCTTACCGCCTGAGGGATCGGGGCCATGCCGCTGATGTGCTGACAGATGGCGAGGCCGCCGATCTGTATCTGGAACAGGAAGGCGCTGACCTGATCGTTCTGGATATCAATCTGCCAGGTCGGTCAGGGCTTGAGATCTTGCGATCCCTGCGTAGCCGAGGCGATAGCGCGCCTGTCATCCTGCTGACCGCGCGCACCGAGACCAGCGACCGCGTTTCAGGTCTGGATATGGGCGCCGACGATTACCTGGTGAAGCCCTTCGAGATGGATGAGCTTGAGGCCCGAATACGCGCCCTGTCGCGCCGCAAGCAATTGGATTACGGTGCGCGCGAAACGATCGGGAACCTGGAATTCGATCGCACCACCCGGCAGGTCAGTGCAAAGGGCCGAGTTCTCGATGTGCCGCGTCGGGAAATGGCTGTGCTTGAATGCCTGCTGGAACGGCGGGGCAGGATCGTCCCTAAAAGTCAGTTGACCGACTACGTCTACGGCGTGGGCGCCGATGTCGACGATTCAGCCGTCGAGCCACATGTGTCACGACTGCGCAAACGCCTTCAGAACCTCGGCATCCGGATCAAGACCGCCCGTGGCCTTGGATATCTGTTAGAGGTGCAGAAGTGATCCGGCACGGTTCGCTCAGGCTTAGGCTTTTCATTCTGATCCTGACGCCTTTGGTGCTGCTCGCAATCCTGCTTGGATACTGGCGCTACACGGTGGCTCAGCAAACGGCGCAGGAGCTTTTTGACGACAGCCTGTTATCTGCCAGTCTGGCCATTTCGCGCGATGTGGCGGTGTCGGAAGGCGATGCCCTTTCGCCTACCACGCGCAGCTTGATCCGCGACGCATCGGGCGGAGAGATTTTTTATCACGTGACTGGACCTGGCGGCATATACGTCACAGGGTATGCATATCCTCCGACCGCTGCAAACCCGTCTGAGCAAGACGCGTACCAGCCAAGGTTTTTCGAGGCGATCTATCGGAATGAGCCGGTGCGCGTACTGAAAATGACCGAGCGCGTCACACTGGGTAACCTGGTGGGCGATGCAACAGTAACAGCTTGGCAACGCATCGCCGACCGCCACGCCTTTGCCAACGAACTGTCGATCCGCGCCGCGATCTTGATGGGTATCCTGCTGGCCACCCTTGCGTTTGTCGTCTGGTTCGGCGTCGCACGCGGATTGCGGCCCTTGCTGGATTTGCAGGATGCCATCGACCTGCGCTCGCCTGACGACCTGAGCCAGATCAAGCGCCCGGTCCCGGTCGAGGTTCATGGCATTGTTCAGACCTTGAACCGGCTGTTTGGACAGGTCGAGAACAGCATCAACGCCCATCAGGTGTTTATCTCAGAAGCCGCGCATCAGCTGCGGAATCCCGCGGCAGCGGTCCAGTCTATGGCCGAGGCGTTGCGGGACGCAAAAACAGATGAGGACAAGGACAAACGGATTATCGAGCTTGTGTCGGCAGCGAAAAACTCCGCGACGGTGGCCGAGCAGCTATTGTCGTTGGAGCGGTTGCGGCAGCCAACGCATCAGGATCAGATGGACAAGATTGATTTCCGTGCGGTTGTGGAAGAGGCCTGCGCTGACATGGGCGTTCATATCCTCACAAAAGGGATCGATTTTGAAGTCACAATGCCAGAACCAACAATCTTGGTCTCAGGAGATCGGATCTTTTTGGCAGAGGCTATCAAAAACCTGCTGGACAACGCGCTTAAGCACGGCGGTGCTAAACTGAGTCAAATATCAGTTGTACTGCGTTGTGACGCGGGGAACGTCAAACTAACCGTATCTGATGACGGAACAGGCCTTTCACCCGACCAAAGCGAAGCCGTTTTCAGTCGATTTTCGCAGCTAGAATATTCCGAAGGTAGCGGTTTAGGGTTGTCGATTGTCTCAGCTGTAGCAAAGCGCCACGGAGGTGTGGCCGCGATCAACCAAGTCGAAAAAGGAGCAAGCGTTACGCTTCAGCTTCCCATAGCCCTGTAGTTTGTTTCAATTTCTGCTCGGAACCCGAAACCTGTCACAATCAAAGAGAGTTTTTCGAATACAGCGAATGACCGGTTTCCACCCCAAGTGCCGGGCACGGCGGTCTTGATACGTCTTCACCGGACTTTGAAGCCTTTTGCAGCGAAATGGCGCTTGGTCCGCACTGCGATCGTCTTCGAACGGCGTCTCGAATTGCAGTTTTCTGCAACCTCTGAATGATTGGCGCCTCCGTAACAATATAAGAACATCACTGAATGGGTGTTAACCCTTATCGGTTACAAGGCCGGTGGTCCTGCTGGTGCAGTTGCTGGTCGTGCCGCAGCCAAAGGCGCTGAGAAAGGCGCAGGGTGGCTGCAGGCAGGCAAGATTGGTCAGAAGGTCAAAGGCGAGAAACCAATCGGGCCGGTTGCAACTGGTGCTATTGCAGGGGGTTCTGCTGGTGGCTTCGCAACCGACATAGCTACCAGCTTATTGTACCCATACCAGCAAGAATGAGACCGCCGCCAACAAATGCCACCAGAGCGCCCATCATTATCGCTAGATTGCCGTCGCCCCGGTTCCAATGGGCGATGGTGCTCTTTGCAAAAAAGACAACCAGATACGCAATCAATATGCCTGCTGCCACTTCCAGAGCTAACGGGGGATCGGCTGGGTTCATACCAGCAACCTAATCACCCCGACACACAACGTCCAGACAGGAGGCACGGCAATGGCAGGTTTGAGTTTTGCGAGGCCCTAAAGATAGGAGTTTCGCGACCAATACCCGCCCACGCGTCATGGAGTTAAATTCGATTACCCAGCAATATCAAAGGCAGTTCCCGGATAAGGTACACGCATGACCGACCGCGATAATTCAACAATCTGGATCGAGGAATTGAACCCGCCACATATGCGGCTCAGCTTCACCCACTTCCCGTGGCAAAACGCACACCGGATCACACAGCGGGCCCAAAAGCTGGCGCAGAACTATTCCAAGGGCTGGCACTGCGCCTACTGTGGCAACCTCATGCCGGAATGGAAACGGGTGGACGCCAAGTACTGCAAGGAAGGCTGCAGGAAGATGGCAGCGCGGAAACGGCGTCTAAAGTAGAGCTAAATAGAAACCGGCCCCTACTATTTATGCACCCCCCGACACGGTGTTTTATTAACGGAAAATAACGCGCCGAACCTGACAAAACCCGACATTCGAACAAAACCAGCAGCAAGGTTTATACAAGAACACCAACCGTTTTTTCAGGCGGTCCATGCGGGGAAAGAAATACCAGCCCTTCGGACTTCGGGAAGCGCGCCGGAATAGTGGGGCAAGTTGCCCCGAAAGTACGGAGCGCGGTAGGCCAAAAGAGTTTGCGTCAGAAAACTTCAGGTTGGGAATTTGTGAGCAGCCTCATCTGACTGGTCCAATTTGATTGTTAGTGCATCATCGGCCTGTGATCCATCGGGATGATGGTTTCCGGCGCTGGCGGGCG
>NZ_JBQFRO010000025.1:0-9006 GCF_056537425.1 Ruegeria sp. CE9
TGGGATTGAATTGATTTATAATCCCTCGTTGATGGCTTATCCACCACTGTCAGAGTTATTCTTCCTAATACACGATCCAACAACGGTTGATCGTCAGTGCTACCACATCGGACGAAGCTATCGCTCAGCGATTTACTTTGTCGATGAAGCGTAACGCTGAATAGCGTGGCAAATCCCGGCTCACTGAGGAAAAATGAGAGGCGACGGCGGCATACCTTTCCTGCCAAAGTTATTTGTTTGGCCGAGCAATTCGTCGAAGCTGGGCAGTGAAGACATATGACGTTCACGTACGTCTTTTGATACGGCGCGCAGGATCGCGTCGATTTCATCCGCGCTTGGCCTTTTAGACGAGAAACCTGGAACAACAGTATCCAGTGCGAACTCAGCTGAGCGCTGGAGGTGAGCGATCAGAATTCTTGGATCTTCTAGTCCAACCGCAACACGAATATCGTCATGTGAATTCCAGCTTCGGCCTGCTCGGCCGTATTCATTTCGGAATGCGTAGTAGGGGCAAAGCAGAGGCTAACCGTCGATGTTTGCCTAAGGCTCACCTGCAATCCCACAATGGCACATCGAGGCCAGCGGGGGCGTCCACACCTTCGGAGCATTTACATACGCCCCGTCAATATCTTGGCCAAATCAGGTTCAACTTTTTGGGTCTGTTTCAAATCCAGACTGTCTTTTACATGCAAAAGGTGATGTTGGATGTTGTCTTCGGCAGACCGTGGATCATCGCTTACGATTGCGTCGATGATCGACGCGTGCTCGTCGTCGGGGCAGGACGAATCCTTGTTGGTGCCGAACAGCGCCACGATCAGGGATGATCGGGTGACAAGTTCTCTTACGACGCGCGTGAGAACGGCATTGTCATGGCATTTCGCCAGTTCGACATGAAATTCGCCGGACAGCCGGATAATCTCGGTGCTATCATTTGTGGTCCTGGCCTCATCTTCTTTTTCGATATGCGCCCGTAACGTGTCTATCCCAGCGGGGCTGATCCCGCTGGTCAGTTCGCGCACAATGCCGGTTTCGATCATCAAACGAGCGTCAAAAACTTCCTGAGCCTCTTGTGGGCTGGGGCAGGCGACAAAGGCGCCCCGGTTGGAGTGCAGTTCGACAATGCCTTGACTGCTGAGCAGCAGCAAAGCGCGGCGCACGCGCATACGGCCAACACCGAATGTTTCACACAAGGTTTGCTCGCTCAACTTGGTTTTGGGCGCGAGCTTCTGCTCCATGACCGCGGAGTAGATTCGATCCACGATTAATTGCTCATCAGGGTCG
Organism: Ruegeria sp. CE9; assembly: GCF_056537425.1. Taxonomy (NCBI): domain Bacteria; kingdom Pseudomonadati; phylum Pseudomonadota; class Alphaproteobacteria; order Rhodobacterales; family Roseobacteraceae; genus Ruegeria; species Ruegeria sp. CE9. The sequence continues at coordinate 1,282 of NZ_JBQFRO010000025.1, forward strand.
GACTGTACGGTGTCGAATTTTTGTTGGGCGTCTGTCATCGGGTTTCATCAGGGCTGTTATTCAAGTGCGCATTGCTTAGCCGCACAGCGTCTAACAGACAATATATTGGGCATTCGTTAACGATATCAACATTAATATTCACTAAAAACGTTGACACATATTGTTAACAATGCAGTATCGAAAGGGCATTCCGGATTCGACCGGTCGCATTTTACACTTTGCCAAACGCCCGGAAGAGGCGCTGAAACCTCATAGGGAGGAAAGAATGAAACGTAGAAACCTGATGAAATCTTCCGCCGCTCTGGCTCTGGCCGTATCTGTCCTTGGGTCTGCGGTCTGGGCCGAGAATCCGGTTCTCAAGATCGGCTTTGTCGGTGTGACCTCGGGCCCGGCAGCGGCCTGGGGCATTTCAAATCAACGGTCGATGGAGGCGCGGGCTGATTGGATCAACGAATCCGGCGGCTACAAGATTGGTAATACCACATACGATATCGAAATCGTCTCGTTCGATGATCAGAAAGACCCCAAGCGTGCAATCGCGGGCATGGAGAAGATGGCACAAGAGGGTATTCACTATGTGGTCGGCCCGAATGTGGATGACGGTGCTGCAGCCGTGCGTCCAGTCGCCGAGGCGCAAGGCATCATGTACTTCCCCTATGCCTTCCCGAAAGAGCTGTACTCCGCCCCGGCCTCCAACGCGGTTCTCGGCATGGTGGCCAACTACCAATCGGGCCCTGCAATTTACAAATACTTGCGTGACGAGAAAGGCGTGAAGACCGTTGCCTTCGTGGCTGCAAACGAATCCGATCCGTTGAGCCAGCGTGACGGCGGTGTCGAGGCGGCGAATGCCTTGGGGCTTGAAGTTGTTTCCGACAACGTCACCTATCAGGTGGATACCACCGACTTTACCCCGGTGCTGACTCCGGTCATGCGTACTCAGCCTGATCTGCTGGTTCTGTCGGGTGTTTCACCTGCCAATGCGCCGCAGCTGATACGTTCGGCGCGCGAGCTTGGTTTTCAGGGCCTCATCTCGACCGAAACCGCACAAGACGCGACCGTTTTGCGCGAAGGGGCAGGGGATCTGGCCAATGGATTCATCTCGGTTGGCGGTGCCTCAACCCCCGAAATCGCCTCAGATGACATGAAGGAATTCGTCAAGCGCTATACGGATATGTTTGGTGAATATAACGACGAGTCCAACACCAAGGTCTATGCGTTGGAATACATTCTGGCCACGCTAAACGCCAATCCGGCCGCAATCGATGATGTCGGGGCCTTCCAGACAACCATGGATACGTTCGAAGCGCCCAACCCCTTCATGAAGGGGGACGCCAAGATGCGCTATGTTGGAACAACCTCGTTTGGGCAAAAACGCCAGATCGCGGTCCCGTTGGTGGTAAACGTCTATCAGGACGGAGCGTTTGAAACGCTCTTTGTCGCCGAAGTCGACTGAGGCCAAACTCCCAATACGGCAAAAGCCTATCGAGCCTCAACTTCTCGGGCTGACAATCGGCCCGGGACACCCGAACCTTATGCGGGACTCTTATGGAACAGATACTAGCAAATGGCATCTATCTGGGCGCGCAATATGCGATGATCGCCTTGGGATTGACGCTGATCTTCGCCCTGATGAACGTATTGAATTTTGCCCATGGGCAGATGTACGTCCTGGGCGGTTTCGTCACTTATACCTTCTACGGACAACTGGGCTGGCCGTTTGTGCTGGCACTACTGGCGTCCTGTATCACGCTGGCCGTGCTTGGCGCGCTGATCGAACGGTTCCTATTTGCGCCGGTGATCCGACGATCTTCGCGTGAAGAAAGCACGATGCTGCTGGCGGCGGGGCTGGCGTTTCTTTTTGATGCGGTAATCCTGCTGGTCTTTGGCGAAAAACAGCGGGGCGTTCCGAAAATCGTCGATGGCGTTTTCAACTGGGATTTCAAGCTGATCATGCCTTATGACCGCATTCTGATCTGCGTGCTGGCCATTTTGTCGATCGTCAGTTTCATCCTGTTCATGCAATATTCCAAAACCGGACGAGCCCTGCGTGCGCTGGCGCAGGACAGAACCGCTGCGCAGCTTATGGGCGTGAATGTTGCCCGCTATTCGATGATCGGGTTTGCCCTGGGCGCGATGCTGGCTGGTCTGGTCGGCGGCTTGCTGGTGACCATTACAGGCGTCAATCTGGGTATGGGTGGCCCGACCTCGATCAAAGCCTTCATGATGGTGATGATCGGCGGGGCAGGTGTGATCTCGGGCGCGATTGCAGGCGGGATCATCCTTGGCTTCATGGAGGCCATCGGTCTGGCGGTCCTGTCGCAATATGGTGATATTACATATCTGCTGATCTTTGTCTCACTGATGATCTTCCTCGCCATCCGCCCGCAGGGCCTGATGGGCAAGCCGTGGGGTTAGGACAGTGCCGAAACTCTCAGCAATCCAATGGGCCGGTGTGGCGTTCTTTCTGCTGGCCATCTTCATCGCGGTCCCCGGCTTTGTCGCGGCCTCGGGGCGGTCTGATCTGTACTATACGCTGACCTCGGTTGCGCTGCTATCCATTGCCAGTGCCGGTGTCTGGCTGACCTTCTATATCGGTCGTATCAATATCGGTCAGGGCGCTTTTGCCCTGATTGGCGCCTATGTTTCAGCCATTCTGGTTACCAAAGCGGGCATGTCGTTCTGGCTGTCGCTGCCCCTGGCGGGCCTGTTTGCGGCGGGAGTGGCGGTTTTAATCGGTTTGCCGATCTTACGGCTACGCGGTGTTTATTTTGCGATGATTTCGCTGGTGCTGACGCAGGTTGTTACACTTACAGCACTTGCACTGCCCATTACCAACGGGGCCAAGGGCATCACGTCGATCCCGCTACCGGGCGGCGTGTCTATTCTGGGTATTCCGCTGATCCCGGACTTTGCGACGCTGGAAAACCCAAGGCTGGCCTTCTATTACGCGGCCTGCGTGCTGATGGTGCTGACCTTCGCCGCCATGTACCGGCTTGTAAATTCCCGTCTGGGTCACTTGTGCCGCTCTATGCAGCAGAACGAAGAACTGGCCAGCTCGATCGGGGTGAATATCTCGTATATCCGGGTCGTCATCTTTGCCATCTCGTCCTTTCTGGGCGGTATCGGTGGCGCTATGTTTGGGTCGATTGCGCAATCAGTCTATCCCTCAAGCTTTCAGGTCGCCGACAGCGTGAACTTCATGCTGAACTGCTTCCTGGGCGGTTTGGGCTATGTATTTGGGCCGATGCTGGGCACACTGGTTCTGTATTTTGGATGGGATCTGTTGTTCGAATTGGGTCGCTTCCAACTGCTCGCCTATTCCAGCCTGCTGATCATCCTGATGCTGTTCCTGCCGAACGGGCTGCTTAGCCTGCGGCTGCCGGGCAAGAAAGGAGATGACAAATGAGCCATCTTCTGGAAGTCCGCCACGTCACCAAAAAATTCGGCGGGTTGACCGCCAACAGCGATATCTCATTCAACGTCAATGAAAACGAGATCCTGTCGGTGATTGGACCGAACGGTGCTGGAAAGAGCACATTGTTCAAGATGATCTCGTCGTTTCTGCCGACGACCGCCGGAGAAGTGCTGTTCAAGGGTGAGAGGATTTCGAACCTGAAACCGCATGTGGTGGCGCGCAAGGGGGTGGTCCGTACCTTTCAGGAAACCACGATCTTCAAGTCAATGACCGTGCGCGAAAGCATCATCGTCGCTCAGCACCTGCGTGCGCGTGCCTCGCTGGCCGGGTATTTCTGGGGCACGAAAACGGCACATGAAGACGTCGACAGTTTTGGCCAGTATGCCGATGACCTGATCGAATTCCTTGGCATGACCGAGATTGCCAACGAACAGGCTTCGAACCTGCCGCAGGGCAATTTGCGCGCGCTGGGGATCGCCATCGGTCTGGCCACCGATCCCAAGGTGTTGTTGCTGGATGAGCCTTTTGCGGGCATGAACCACGACGAGACCATGAAAATGGTCAATCTGGTCCGCAAGGTGCGCGATGACAGGGGTGTCACGGTGCTGTTGGTGGAACATGACATGCCTGCGGTGATGAATATCTCGGACCGGATTGTGGTGCTGAATTTCGGTGAAATGATCGCCGAAGGGACGCCAGTGGAGATCCAGAACAATGAAAAAGTCATCGAAGCCTATCTGGGCAGCGCCGATGATGAGATCGGGATCTGAGTCATGACCAAGATGTTGGATTTCAAGGATGTCGAGCTGTATTACGATCACGTCTACGCCCTGAAAGGCGTGTCGATTGATCTGGAACAGGGCGAAACGGTCGCCCTGATCGGGGCCAATGGGGCGGGTAAAAGCTCGATCCTGCGGGCGATCACCGGATTGGCAAAGATCAAGTCCGGTTCGGTGGCGTTCGAAGGCGAAGACATCGCCGGAAAAAACCCGGCTGACATCGTCTCCAAGGGGATCGCCATGGTGCCCGAAGGGCGACGCGTGTTCCCGTATATGTCGGTGAAGGACAACCTGCTGATGGGGGCGTTCACCCGTAAGGACAAGGCGGATGTGCAGCGGACACTGGAATCGGTTCTGGAAAGGTTTCCACGCCTGAAAGAACGCTATTCCCAGTCCGCCGGTACCCTATCCGGCGGTGAACAGCAGATGATGGTGATCGGGCGCGCCCTGATGGCCAAGCCCCGCCTGTTGTTGCTGGACGAACCCTCGCTGGGGATCGCGCCCAAATTGGTGCAGGACATCGCGCGATCCATCGTTGCGATCAACCGCGATGAGGGCGTTTCAGTTCTGTTGGTCGAACAGAACTCGCGCATGGCATTGTCGATTTCTCATCGCGCTTATGCCCTGACCACCGGCAACGTCGTAATCTCGGGCAATTCCAAAGAGCTTTTGACCGATCCCCGTATCAAGGCCGCCTATCTGGGCGGGGAAGTGTGAGGTTGTTGTGAAACTGCTTGTCGTCAATCCAAACACCACGCCGTCAATGACCCAAAAAATCGAGGCCGCAGCACGCGCTGTGGCGTACCCAGAAACCGAAATTATCGCTACGAATTCGCAAGATGGGCCCGCCAGTATTCAGGGGTATCTTGATGTTTCGACCTGCGTTCCGGGGTTGCTGGAGGTCGTAAAGTCCCACCCGGATGTCGATGCGGTTGTGGTGGCTTGCTTCGATGATACCGGTGTTGATGCCGTGCGCTGCGTGACCTCGGCCCCCGTCATCGGCGTGGGTGAGGCGGCCTATCACGCGGCCTCAATGATCAGTCCGAAGTTCAGCGTCATTACCACATTGTCCAGATCCCTCGCGGGGTTGGAGGCCAATCTGCTGCGGTACGGACTGGATCGTCGCTGCGTGCGCGTCCGCGCCTCGGACGTGCCGGTTCTTAAACTCGAAGAAAACGATCCGGCTACCATCTACAAGATCAGGGCGGAAATTCGGGCCGCCATCGACGAAGACAGGGCCGAAGCGATTGTCCTGGGCTGCGCCGGGATGACCGATCTGATGTCGCGCCTGTCGGACGAATTCGGTCTACCCGTCGTCGATGGCGTTGCCTGTGCGGTCACATTTGCCGAGGCGTTGGTAAAGGCCAAGCTGACCACTTCGAAGCTTTGCTCCTACGCTTGAGAATTGATTGAGGTTGCCGGCTCACGCCGGACGACACATATCGGGTTGGTTTCGTTGCAAACTTTCGGCCATTGACGCTTTCGGAATTAACGAGTGAATGACTTGTCGGTCGTATCAAGTCGAAAGCCAGCTCATGATTTCCTTCAAAGGTGCACAGTATCCGAAAGATGTGATCCTATTCGCGATATTCTTCTACGTTCGATACGGCGTTTCCTACCGTGATCTGGAAGAGATCATGGCAGAGCGAGGTGTTACCGTCGATCACACCACGCTGAACCGCTGGGTGACACGATACTCTTGCGCAATCGCCGAAACAGCACGCCGGCGCAAAAGCCCATGCGGCCGCTCCTGGCGAATGGACGAAACGTATATTAAAGTAAAGGGATCATGGGTTTAACTGTACCGAGCGGTCGACAAACACGGCAAAACTCTCGATTTCATGCTTTCACATCGTCGGAACAAACCGGCCGCTACAAAGTTCTTTGCACGAATGCTGGAGGTCAACGGGCTTTCACGTAAGATCGTCATCGACAAAAGTGGCGCCAACACAGCTGGTATCAAGGCGATCAACACAATGCTGAAAGGCTTCGGCTGCCCGACCCCGATTGAGATGGTGAGGCGGAAATACCTGAACAACATCGTGGAACAGGATCACCGTTTCATCAAGGGACGCATCCGGCCAATGCTAGGGTTCAAGGCGTTCGCTTCAGCGGCGGCAACCCTCGACGGAATCGAAGCGGCGCACATGATCCGCAAAGGTCAGTTCACGCCTGGAGTCTGTCCGTTTCGGCAATTTGCAGAGTTGGCGGCATAAGTTGCGGTTTCAGTGCCAACTGTTCGTTCACTAAGAAACTTTGCAACAGATCCCCCAAGTGACAAACGCCAAGACGTACGGGAGCTCTCAGTACCGCGAACCCCAATTACGCTAATCTATCGTGTAACGCCCACTCAGATAGAAGTTCTGCGTCTCTGGGATACCCGGCAGGGCGCAGACTATTAAAACCCGGAGTCTAAACTGGGGGCATCAGCCGGGCAGGGTAGCGGGTAAGAAATCGAACTTATTCTGCTATTCTTCCTCTAGCTTCTGCACAGAAGGGCGGGAAGCTGACGTTCTCCGCAGGCGCAAATTTGAGGGTCTTTTTATCGCAGAGCGGTCATTTAACCTCCCAGCTGTTCACAAAGCGAACCGTCGCTCAACAAATTGCTACGGATCATACCCATCTTTGGCAAAAGAGGGTGGGTCGATCTAAGTCGGCCAAATACTCATTGCGTAGTATATAATTGATGAAAGAATGCACCGACTAGTAGGTTTGCACGATCCAGTGGCAGAGCACGGCCTTCGAGCATAAGTTTCGAAGCTTCTTGAGCCAATCGGTTTTCATAATGCGCGGAGGCGCAAGGGGGGAGTTTTGACTAAAGTTCTGTTGGTTGAAGACAACGAGATGAACCGCGATATGCTGTCGCGCCGGTTGGAACGCAAAGGGTTTCATGTCATTGTCGCGAAGGACGGGTTGGAAGGCGTTTCCATGGCGGGCAGTGAATCTCCGGACATCATTTTGATGGATATGAGCCTGCCCGAGATTGATGGGTGGGAAGCGACGCGCCGCATCAAGCGCGCACCCCAGACAGCCTCGATCCCGGTGGTGGCCCTGACTGCGCATGCGATGGCGAGTGATCGGGAAAAAGCGCTGGAAGCAGGTTGCGATGACTTCGATACCAAGCCTGTAGAGCTGAGCCGTTTGCTGGAAAAGATGGGGAAATTGCTACCTGCGTCCTGATAAAGAACCGCTCAGTCAACAACAGTTTTGCGTTGGGTGACATAGTAGGTTCTGACCTGACCCTTGCCTTTTATCCTTGTATCGACGGGTCCAGAGACTTCAAAGCGGTGCCCGACCTGCTGGGCGGTGGCCTCGGACAGTTGTACCTGGCCCGGCGCGCCGGTTGACTCAAGACGGCTGGCAAAATTAACCGTGTCCCCCCAGACATCGTACAGGAAACGGTGCGACCCGATTATTCCTGCAACCACCGGCCCGCTATGTACACCAACTCTGATGTGCATTGGGTAATCCGTTTCAACGTTCAGCGCCTCGACCTGATCGAGCATCCGAAGCGCCATCTCGACGATCACC
>NZ_JBQFRO010000026.1:0-4751 GCF_056537425.1 Ruegeria sp. CE9
TCTATCGGGTCTTGCAGCGGACACCGAGCACCGATGCGTCTTCGGCTGCGGTATAGCTGCCGATCGCTGCGCTGCACATGAACTCACACAACGCGGGACTTTTTTGCCGTTCGCTGCAGGCGCACCAATGTCTGGTTCAGCAAACCGTTCAACAAATGGTGGTTTTTGAACGAGCTGTGCTGCTTCACTTCCGGTAAAAGTGAGCGGCTACCATATTGATATTGAATCACACCCTTACGGATGACATTAATTTCTGGCTACATTTAAACCCCCTGAGGCCTGATAAAACTGGTCCGTCAGACCGCCACGGGAACAGCAGTTGACAAAGCCCCCCTTGGCGCACAACGTAGTCCTTTCTCACCCGGGGGGTCCCGACAAGGGGCTGAGAAACTGATGGTGCGGCAACGCATAGCGCAGTGACCCGACGAACCTGATCCAGTTCATACTGGCGTAGGGATGGTGTTCGGCTGTGCGGCATTGCCCTGCCTGTTTTTTACAGGCGTTTATCGCGTGGCTATTCTCCATTCAGTACGGCGGAGCTGGATCTCATTGCTATGAGCACGGAGATACTGACTCATGAAAGATCTGACACCAACCGTTACTACTGGACCCTTACCGGCATCCCGGCGCGTTTATCAGCCCGGAACGCTGCATCCCCAAATTCGCGTCCCTATGCGCGAGATTGATCTTCACCCTTCGGCTGGCGAACCGCCGGTTACGGTCTATGACAGCTCTGGCCCCTATACTGATCCCAGCGCTAAAATCGCTATCAACGGTGGCCTGCCGCGCCTGCGGGCAGACTGGATCGCCGCACGCAACGATATCGAGCTTTATGAGGGTCGCCATGTGCGTCCCGAGGATAATGGCTTTGCTGAGGGTGCCCGGCTGGTGCCCGAATTCCCGGTCCGCCACAAGCCGTTGCAAGCCAAGGCAGGACGCGCGGTCACGCAGATGGCCTATGCCCGCGCCGGGATTATAACACCCGAGATGGAATTTGTCGCCATCCGCGAGAACCTTGGCCGTAAGGCCGCGAAAGAGGCTCTGGTACGTGACGGCCAGGATTGGGGCGCGGCCATCCCCGATTTTGTGACTCCCGATTTCGTGCGCGAAGAAGTCGCCAGGGGCCGTGCGATCATCCCCGCCAATATCAACCACCCCGAGGCCGAGCCGATGGGGATCGGGCGTAATTTTCTGGTCAAGATTAACGCGAATATCGGTAACTCCGCCGTCACCTCCTCGATGGAGGAAGAGGTGGAAAAGATGGTCTGGGCCACACGTTGGGGCGCGGATACGGTGATGGACTTGTCTACGGGCCGCAATATTCACAACATCCGCGACTGGATCATCCGCAATTCTGCCGTACCCATCGGCACCGTTCCGCTTTATCAGGCGCTGGAAAAGGTCGAGGGTATCGCCGAAGACCTAAGCTGGGAGGTGTACCGCGATACGCTGATCGAACAGGCTGAACAGGGGGTGGATTACTTCACCATTCATGCTGGCGTGCGGCTGCATATGATCCCGATGACGATAAAGCGGGTGACCGGGATTGTATCGCGCGGCGGCTCGATCATGGCGAAATGGTGCCTGCATCATCACCGCGAAAGTTTCCTTTACGAGCACTTCGCTGAGATCTGCGAAATTGCCCGGGCATATGACGTCAGCTTCTCTTTGGGGGATGGGTTGCGTCCCGGCTCTATCGCGGACGCCAATGATGAGGCGCAATTCGCCGAACTGGAGACGTTGGGCGAACTGACGCAGATCGCATGGAAGCATGACTGTCAGGTGATGATCGAAGGACCGGGCCATGTAGCCATGCACAAAATCAAGGAGAATATGGACAAGCAGCTGGAGGTCTGCGGCGAGGCGCCGTTTTATACGCTCGGGCCGCTTACCACGGATATCGCACCGGGATATGACCACATTACCAGCGGTATTGGTGCGGCGATGATAGGCTGGTTCGGCACGGCGATGCTTTGCTATGTCACTCCCAAAGAGCATCTAGGTCTGCCTAACCGTGACGATGTGAAGATCGGTGTCATCACCTACAAGATTGCGGCTCATGCTGCCGATCTGGCCAAGGGGCATCCGGGAGCGCAGATCCGAGATGACGCGTTGTCACGCGCGCGGTTCGAGTTCCGCTGGGAGGATCAGTTCAACCTCTCGCTTGATCCCGAAACCGCGCGCTCGATGCATGACGAAACCTTGCCGAAAGAGGCGCATAAGGTCGCGCATTTCTGCTCCATGTGCGGACCGAAGTTCTGCTCGATGCGGATCAGCCACGATATCCGCGCCGAGGCGCAGAAGGACGGCATGGCGAAAATGGCCGAGAAGTTCCGCAAAGGCGGTGATCTTTATGTTCCTCTTGATAAGGTAAAGGAAATATAAGGGGTGACAGGTTCGCCGGAAGCGTAATATCGGAAAGACCTGTCACCAATATGCGGCTGGCGCAGCGCATCCCCAGCCAGATTGTCATGCACGTCGCCGCCAGCGTCCTGTTGGCGGCGAATTATATAGAGGTGATGCACCGTATCCAGTGGGAGTTTAGCCGCTCAACAAACGCTCGTTTTTTGCACCTGCGCAAACCGCCTCGTCCAACGCCGCCAAAAACCCCGTTCAAAACCCAAACAGTTGTTGAAGGTTTTTTGGCTTGCTGTTGATAGCAGACATTCGTAGTCGATGCAGCACCGGTTACACTGGGCTGATTCCGTTGAAAAACTCGTTTCGATTTGGCACTTTGGGGTTGGTTGTGGCCTAATTTTTGTTCGGCAATCTGAGACGGTGCCGCTTGTCATTCTGTGGCCGGCACCATGGGTTTGAGTTTTGCTAGTTTCCGAAGGTTTTGGGCGGTGGCTGCGAGGGTAAACTCGTCTTGGACGCCGCATGGGCCACGTAATCGGAGCCGGCCCAGGCCGAGGATGCGTTTAAGGTGGGCAAAGAGCATCTCTACTTTCTTTCGCCGCCTCTGGGCAGTTGGATTGTACTCTGAGGCGGTGCATTGGCGGGCGAAGTCTCGGACGATCTCATATTTCTCGCGATGGATCGCACGGACCTCCGAGTTGGGGCAGCATTTGGCCTTCAGCGCACATCCCGTGCAATCAGACTTCCGCGTCCGATATCTGCGGGCTTTCCAAGCTGGTGCATTTCGCGCGGGATCGGAATAGGTCCGCCATGTGTGGCGCATCTCCTTTCCACTCGGGCAGATGTAGCGATCGTTCTCGTCATCCCACGTGAAGTCGGACCGCGAGAAGGTTCCGTCGGTCCGTTCACCTTTATCAAAGACAGGGATGAAGGGGAGGATCTGGCGCTTGAGTGCCAGCCAGACCAGGTTGTCTGACGATCCGTAGGCGGTGTCAGCAGCGATCCAATCGGGCTTCACGCCAAACCGGTCTTCGGTCCGGTCGAGCATCTTCCGCATGGCACCGACCTCGGCGGTCTTGTTCGACCGGCTGGCGTCCACGTCAACGATAATCCCGTGATCGGTGTCGATCAGGTAGTTGTCAGAATAGGCAAAGAATGCAGGCCCTTTGCGCGCAGCCGTCCATTGACTGGCCGGATCGGCATGGGCGGTGAACTTGGGTTTTGCTGTTGTCGCTGCACCGAAGGCTTCATCGTCCAAAGTGTCGAGATACTCCCGCACCGCGCGGGGCGCATCCGTGGGATCAATCTCGCGGGCCGCCCAGCCTTCGGGATTGCTCGAGTTCTGCTTCTGGACATCCGCGCTGATCAGGCTGGCATCGACCGCAAAGCCCTGGCCGCCGACCAAACCCTCTTCAATGCAGCGCGCAACAGTCGCCTCGAACACATGACGCAAGAGGTCACTGTCACGGAAGCGGCCGTGCCGGTTCTTGGAAAATGTCGAATGGTCCGGGATGCGGTCTGTCAGTTCAAGGCGGCAGAACCATCTGTATGCCAGGTTCAGATGCACCTCTTCGCAGAGCCGCCGCTCTGACCGGATGCCAAAACAGTATCCGACCAACAGCATCCGGATCATCAGCTCAGGATCGACAGATGGACGCCCCGTGTGGCTATAGAAATCTGCCAAATGCCCCCGGATGCTGCTCAGATCGAGATGCCGATCAATCGATCTCAAAAGGTGGTCCTGCGGGACATGCTCCTCCAGCGAAAACTCGTAAAACAGTGCCGCCTGTGCTTCCTGCCTTGGCCCCATCATTGTAAGTTCTCCCGCTCAATAACTGAATTGAATCAGTCAATTGGGCGTCGATCAAGGAAGAGTTTTTCAACAATATCGGCTCAGACCAGACTTTCGCGGCATCACGCCCGAACGTCTGCTCTACTTCTCTTCCAGATATCTCCCCCAGCACGCCACTTACCGCTGAAGAAATTGCGCCAGATTGTGGTAAAGGTCACAGGGGGCGCTGCTTTTACGGTAGATGACCGTTTGTTTGTTGGGATCGCACACTGACAGCGGCGCTCTGCATGTCAGCGGGGCGGGGGAGTGTTGCGCAACTGATCGTTTTTGGCATTCAAAAAAATCTAGCCACACCACTTTAACGTGCGTTAACCTTCTGTGGACCACACCGTTATCTAATATTTTGCTAGGGAGCTCTAGATTGTCCATTGACTACAATGACTTGCAAAGCAGTTCCCCAGCAGGTTCGGCACGATGGTCACCACGCCCGGGAAGGCAAAGAGCATTCCCAGGGCCGCCACCTGGATCAACACGAACGGCAACACCCCGCGATAGATATGACCCGTGGTCACCGAAGGCGGCGCCACCCCGCGCAAATAGA
>NZ_JBQFRO010000027.1:0-4550 GCF_056537425.1 Ruegeria sp. CE9
GGCTTCAACCCCCACCTTATTTGGTGGGGGTTTAGTGTTTGTTTGTGTTTATTCGGCGGCGTCTGCGTATTCTGACATGGGGGGGCATGTGCAGATGAGGTTTCGGTCTCCGTATGCGTTGTCGACGCGGTTGACGGGGGACCAGTATTTGTCGACGCCCATGGAGCCCGGAGGGAAGCAGGCCTGTTCGCGGGTGTAGGGGCGGTCCCAGTCGCCGACCAGATCGCGCACCGTGTGGGGGGCGTTTTTCAGCGGATTGTTTTCCGCATCGATCTTGCCGTCGATGATGTCCTGCGCTTCCGCCCGGATCGAGAGCATGGCGTCGCAGAAGCGGTCGAGCTCGTCCTTGGGTTCCGATTCCGTGGGTTCGACCATCAGGGTTCCGGCGACCGGCCAGGACATGGTCGGCGCGTGGAAGCCTGAATCGACGAGACGCTTGGCCACATCATCGACGGTGACATGCGCCGCTTCGTCCAGGGGGCGGGTGTCGAGGATGCATTCATGCGCCACGCGACCCGTTTCCGAGGTGTAGAGGATCGGGTAGGCATCCTGCAGACGCGCCGCGATGTAGTTGGCGTTCAGGATCGCCACTTTGGTCGCCTGGGTCAGACCCGCGCCACCCATCAGCAGCACATAGGCCCATGAGACCGGCAGGATGGACGGAGACCCAAAAGGCGCCGCCGAGACCGGGCCCACGGCGGTGCCGTATTCCGGGTGGCCGGGCAGGTGCTCGGTCAGGTGGGCTTTGACGCCGATCGGACCCATGCCGGGGCCGCCGCCGCCATGGGGGATGCAGAAGGTCTTGTGCAGGTTCAGGTGGCTGACATCGCCACCAATGTCACCGGGGCGCGACAGCCCGACCATGGCATTCATGTTGGCGCCGTCGATATAGACCTGACCGCCGTGATCATGGGTGATCTGGCAGACCTCCTGCACGGTGGTCTCGAACACGCCATGGGTCGAGGGGTAGGTGATCATGCAGGCGGCCAGATGATCGGAATGCTTTTCCGCCTTGGCGCGGAAGTCGTTCAGGTCAATGTTGCCGTTCTCATCCGCCAGTACCGGCACAACCTGCCAGCCCACCATCTGGGCCGAGGCCGGATTGGTGCCATGCGCCGAGGTCGGGATCAGGCAGACATTGCGCTGACCCTGCCCGCGGGCAAAGTGATAGTTGCGGATGGTCAAGAGGCCTGCGTACTCGCCCTGCGCGCCCGAGTTGGGCTGCTGGCTGATCGCGTCATAGCCGGTGATCTGGCACAGCTTGTCGTTCAGATCGTCGATCATCTCGTGATAGCCCTGCGCCTGATCTTCGGGGCAGAACGGGTGCAGATTGCCGAACTCGGGCCAGGTGACCGGGATCATCTCGATCGTGGCGTTCAGCTTCATAGTGCAGGAGCCCAGCGGGATCATCGCCCGGTCCAGCGCCAGGTCACGGTCGGCCAGACGGCGCATATAGCGGGTGATCTCGGCCTCGGCCCGGTTCTTGTGGAAGATCTCATGGGTCAGGTATTCGCTTTCGCGCAGCGCGTAATCGGGCAGGCGGTACTGCTTGTTCGAGCTGTCATCTTTGCGGTCGATGCCGAAGGCCCCCCAGACAGCCTCGATGGTCTCGGGGCGGGTCTGTTCGTCGAGGCTGATGCCCACCTTCGTGTCACCCACTTTACGCAGGTTCACACCGCGCGCCACGGCGGCCTCCATGACAACGGTCTGCAGATGGCCGACCTCAACCGTGATCGTGTCAAAGAACACTTCCGGTTCCACGGCAAAGCCCGCCTCTTCCAGACCGGCGGCCAAGCGCGAGGTCTTGCGGTGCACCGATTGCGCGATGGCCTTGATGCCATCGGGGCCGTGATAGACCGCATACATCGAAGCAATCACCGCCAACAGCGCCTGCGCGGTACAAACGTTCGAGTTGGCTTTCTCGCGGCGGATATGTTGCTCGCGGGTCTGCAGCGCCAGGCGGTAGGCTTTGTTGCCACGGCTGTCGATGCTGACACCGATGATCCGGCCCGGCATCGAGCGTTTCAGCTTGTCGGTAGTCGCCATATAGGCCGCGTGCGGGCCGCCATAGCCCATCGGCACGCCAAAGCGCTGGGTCGAGCCGATGGCGATATCCGCGCCCATCTCGCCCGGTGACTTCAGCAGTGCCAGCGACAGGATGTCGGCAGCAACGATGGCAATCGCCTTGTGTTCATGCAGGGCCGCGATCTTGGCGGTGAAGTCGCGCACATGGCCGTGCGTGCCTGGATACTGGAAGATCGCGCCAAAGACGGCGCCCGCATCCAGCGTATCCGGATCGGCGACTTGTACCTCAATGCCCAGAGGCTCGGCGCGGGTTTTAATGACCGCGATGGTCTGCGGGTGGCAGTTCTTGTCGACAAAGAAGGCCGCGTTGTTGGCTTTCGAACGCCCGCCGCGCTTGGCCATGGCCATCGCTTCGGCGGCAGCAGTGGCTTCGTCCAGCAGCGAGGCGTTGGCCACATCGAGCCCGGTCAGGTCGCTGACCATGGTCTGGAAGTTCAACAGCGCCTCAAGACGGCCCTGGCTGATCTCGGGCTGATAGGGGGTGTAGGCGGTGTACCAGGCCGGGTTTTCCAGAATGTTGCGCAGGATCGGTGCAGGCGTGGTGGTGCCGTAATAGCCCTGACCGATCAGCGAGGTCAGAACCTTGTTCTTGCTCGCCACTTCTTTCATGTGGAACAGAGCATCGCGCTCGGTCATCGCCGGGCCCCAGTCCAGCGGCTCTTTCTGCCGGATCGCGGGCGGGACGGTGGCGTCGATCAGCTCGTCCAGTGTCTTGAAGCCGATCACCTTGAGCATGTCGCGCATCTCGGTCGGGCTGGGCCCGATATGGCGGCGGTTGGCGAAGTCATAGGCTTCGTAATCGGTCAGTTTGAAGGCCATCGTTGCGCTCCTCAAGGATAGGTCAGGCCCGGCGGAGGCGGCAGGAGCCTCCGGCGGGGGGTGAGGGCCGTCTTGGAAACTGTCCGGGGGACAGTTTCAGGCCCGAACGGGCGGAGCCCAAATCAGCGGCTCCAAGTGAAAGGGGAAGGCGGATCCGCGCAAGGATCCGCCGCTTGAATTACCCGATGAAGGCCTTGTAGCCGGCCTCATCCATCAGATCTTCGAGTTGCGATGCGTCCGCGATCTTGATCTTGTAGATCCAGGCCTCGCCCTCGGGGTCTTCGTTCAGCGCGCCGGGGGTGTCGGCCAGCGCCTCGTTTACCTCGGTGATCTCACCGTCCACCGGTGCGTAAAGCTCGGACGCGGCCTTGACGGATTCAATCACGCCGATCTCACCGCCTTTTTCAAACTCGTCGCCTGCTTCCTGCTGTTCCACGAACACCACGTCGCCCAACTGCTCGGCAGCGTGTTTGGTGATGCCCAGCGTGGCGGTGTCGCCCTCAACGCTCAGCCATTCATGCTCTTCGGAATAATAGGTTGCCATGTCTCTCTCTCCTGACTTCAACGCTTGTAATTCTGTTTGACGAAAGGCAGCGCCACGATCTGCGCTGGCTGCGGTTTGCCCCGGATGATCAGGTTCACCGTCTCGCCCGGCTCGGTATGACCGGCCGCCACATAGCCCATCGCCACCGGTCCACCCACCGTGGGGCCAAACACGCCCGAAGTGATCTGGCCGATCGTGTTGCCATTGCTGCACTGGATCTCAACGCCCTGACGCGCCGGCGCACGGCCTTCGGGCTTGATGCCCACCAGCTTTTTGGCGGGACCTTCGGCCAGTTCCTTCTGGATGCGATCCGCACCCGGGAAGCCGCCCTCTTCCTTGCGGCGTTTTTGAATGGCCCAGGCCAGGCTGGCCTCAATCGGTGAGGTGCTCTGGTCAATGTCATTGCCATAAAGGCACAGGCCCGCCTCCAGCCGCAGGCTGTCGCGCGCGCCAAGACCAGCCGCCTCGCAATCCTCATGCGCCAGGAAGGCCTTGCTGATCTCGATCGCCTTGTCCTCGGGGATCGAGATCTCGTACCCGTCCTCACCGGTGTAGCCCAGCCGCGATATGCGGCATTCGACGCCGTTGATCTCGGCCACGGTGGTTTCCATGAACTTCAGATCCCGCGCCGCAGGGCACAGATCGCCCACCACGTTCTCCGCCGCAGGGCCCTGAACCGCCACCAGCGCGCGGTCAAAGATCTCGATCACTTCGACGCCTTCGAGGTGCTCACGCATATGCGGAATGTCCTGATGCCGCAGCGCCGCGTTCACCACCACAAAGTAATGATCCCCCGCATTCGACACGATCAGGTCATCCATGATCCCGCCTTCAGCATTCGTAAAGAACCCGTACCGCGCCTTGCCCTCTTTCAGCGTCGCATAAGCCTGCGGGCACAAAGCTTCCAGCTTCTCCCCCACATTCTCGCCCCGCAAAATCACCTGACCCATATGAGACACATCAAACAACGCCGCCTTCTCACGACACTGCTTGTGCTCCCCCATAATCCCCAATGGATACTGAACAGGCATCTCCCAACCCGCAAAATCAACCAACTTACCACCCAACTCAACATGCAAAGAATGGAGTGGCGTGCGTTTTA
>NZ_JBQFRO010000028.1:0-3764 GCF_056537425.1 Ruegeria sp. CE9
TTCGGCCTGACCAATAAACTCAGTCAGAAGTTCAGGACGCAAAGCGCGATCTTCGCGCAGATCATCCTGCGGGTGCGGATCGGGGCGCAATGTTGGATCAGGCGTGCTCATATCAATCCTTCGGGGCCAAGAGGCGCAGTGCCGCACGGATCAGCGCAGGGGTCGTGTCGGCCTCGTCTGCCGCGCGCGCAACCGCACTTGCCGCGTCAGAGGGGCCATAGCCCAAATTGGTCAGGGCTGAAATTGCCTCAGCCTGACTTTGCGCATCGGCCTGCGCGGTTGCAGGCGGCGGCGATGCCGCAGGGTTGGATGCAGGCCCCTGCGGGCCTTCCACCACGGGCGCAGGGGCATTCTGCGTCAAATCGCGGGCCAGACTACCACCCATCGCCATCAAAGCGGGGCCTTTATCCTTTAGTTCATTGACCACGCGCTGCGCCAATTTCGGGCCCACACCTGGGGCCGCTTTGACCGCGCCCCAATCCCCAATCGCAATGGCGCGGGCCAAGGCCTCTGTGCCAAGCGCGCCTGAAATTGCCATCGCGGCTTTGGCCCCCACGCCCTGCACAGATACCAACAAACGATGCCACTCACGATCATAGGGGGTTAAAAACCCAAAAAGCTGCAAAAGGTCTTCGCGCACCAGAAGTTCGGTGTAAAGGCTTGCCACTTGCCCCGCATTCGGCAGGTTCGCAAGAGTGCGTTCTGAGCAATGAACCACATAGCCCACGCCACCGACATCCAAAAGCACATGGTCACTGGCGCGGTAATCCACGCGGCCTGTCAATTTCCCGATCACAGGCTTGCCCCCACTGCATTCATGATCCGCGTTTGCGATTGCGCATGATGGGCATGACATATCGCAATCGCCAAAGCGTCAGCAGCATCAGGGGATTTTGGCGCGCATCCGGGCAATTGCAGGCGCACCATATGTCCAATCTGATCTTTATGCGCGTGCCCCACCCCAACCACAGTTTTCTTTACTGTGTTTGGCGCGTATTCGGCCACAGGCAAGCCTGCCTTGGCAGGGGCCAACATCGCAACACCACGCGCCTGCCCCAATTTCAACGTGGCCGCCCCATCACGATTGACGAAGGTCTGTTCGACCGCCGCGCAATCTGGTGCAAATTCGGCAAGGACGGCGATTAATCCATCATATAGCGCCAAAAGACGCGGGGCGAGATCATCGCCCACCCCTTCGATAACGCCATTTGAAATATGGCGTAGGCGCGGGCCATCCGCCTCGATTACGCCCCACCCAAGATAGCGAAGCCCTGGGTCAATACCGATGATACGCATGGCCTGCTCGCCCTTTGTGGTTCTTTGCGTCAGCTTAGCCCATCAATAGCACGAAACAAGAACATTCAACAAGCGGGGCGTGCCAATCACCCCAGATAACGCAGTGTCAGCGCCGCCCATTCCCCATGCTCGGACGCATAAACCCGCTCGAACCCTGCCGCGAGATAGGCGGCAGTGACGTCCTCAGCCTGCTCCAACAAAAGGCCTGACAAGATCAAATAACCGCCCTGCGCGGCATGACGCGCCATATCGGGGGCCAGTTCGATCAGTGGCCCCTTTAGGATATTGGCAAAGATCAAATCAAAGGGCGCACGGGCTGCGAGGGTGGGATGATCAAACCCTGCGGCTTGCACAGCCTCGATCCGATCTGCGAGGTCATTTGCTTGGGCGTTTACACGGGCGACATCAACCGCGATCTCATCAATATCCGAGGCCAGAACAGTCTGCGGAAAGACCCGGGCGGCAGCCAAGGCCAAGACCGCCGTGCCACAGCCAATATCAACCACATTTTTGAAAACATGGCCCTCAGTGAGCAGGCGATCAAACGCAATCAAACATCCAGAGGTGGTGCCGTGATGCCCTGTGCCAAAGGCCATTGCGGCCTCAATCAGCAAGGGCACGGCATCGTTTGGAACTGTATCGGCATCATGGCTGCCGTAAAGATAAAACCGCCCCGCGCGCACAGGGTGCAATTCACGGCGCACCTGCGCGACCCAATCAGTTTCGGGCAATTCTGAAACGACAAATTCCCGCGCGCCATGCGATGCCGCCAAAAGCGCCAATCCGATTTCATCAGGGGCCTCAAGGAAATAGCCGCCCACCTCCCACCGGCCAGAGCCATCTTCGATTTCAAAAACCCCTACGCCATAGGGCGCGGGATCAAGTGCCTCTATGGCCTCACCCAAGGCTTCGGCGGCGGATTTAGCAGGCAATGTGGTAAAGGCGGTAAAGGTCGTCATAAGCACCCTATTTGATCACAGTGGTGATGGGCGCAGCCACGGGTAAACCGCGCCGCGCAAGTAAGGTTTCATTCCCCGCCTCTGGATGACGCGGCACCAAAAGCGACAAGGCGAAAGATGTCGCAGCCATCCCTGACGCAAGCAGGAACACCGCAATCGGCGAGGTCAGCCAGATATACCCCAAGATCGCAGGCAAGAACACCGCTGCGATATGGTTGATGGTAAAGGCCACGGCGGCCGTAGGAGCAATATCAGCGGGATCTGCGATTTTCTGAAAATAGGTTTTGATGGCAAGGGCCAGCGCGAAAAAGATATGGTTGCCGACATAGAGCACCGCCGCCATACCCACGCCCCAATCAAAATGATAGAGGCCCGCATAAAGCAGGAAAATCACGAACAAGCCCGCATATTCAAACATCAAGGCCGCACGTTCCCCAAAAAAGGCAACAGCACGACCCAGAAGCGGTGCTGCGATCATATTGGCGACCAATGTGACCATGAACAGCGCGGTGATCTCATGCACGGCAAAGCCATAGCGCTCGACCATCATGAAGCCTGCAAAGACCACGAAAATCTGCCGCCGCGCGCCCGACATGAATTGCAGCGCATAATAGAGCCAATAGCGGCGGCGCAGGATCATTTTGCGGTTCTGCGGGGTTGGGCCCTCGAATTGGGGGAAGGCGAAAAATGCAATCACTGCAACCAAGGCGGTAAAGCCACCTGCCACGCCATACACCAAGTCATAACTCAAATCATAAGCACGCCATGTCAGCACGATTAACCCATAGGCCAAAAGCGTGGCCAAAGACCCCATCGACATCAACCAACCAATGGTCTGTGGCGCGCGCTTTTTGTCGATCCATTGCAATTGCAGCGACTGGTTGACTGTCTCGTAATAATGGAACCCGATGGAGGAGATCAGGGTGACAATCAACAACCCCCCCAAGGAGGGGAATTGCGAGGTCAGCGCCGTGGCCAGACCCAACATAACCAAGGACACAAGCGCCAATTTTTGCTCGCGGATCACAAGCAATAAAGCGATCACGCCAATCGCGAGAAACCCAGGAATTTCGCGCACTGAATGCAGCCATCCTATATCGGCCCCGTCAAACCCTGCCGCCTCAATCACAAAATTATTGAGCAATGCAGACCATGTGGCAAAGGCCACAGGCATCGCAAAAGCCATCAGGAACAAAAGAACCTGGGGGCGCTGCCAGCGCGGCAAATGTGAGGTTTCAGAGAGGGGCACGAGCTTCATAGACTTTGCCATAGGCCCGAAGGGTTAGGCTTGGCAATTGAAACTTTCACCCCATACGATCTGCCAAAAGAAATTCCGCCGCCGCATCAAGGCGAATATGCGGGGGGCCAAGCCCCGCGCGCAGGCTTGGGTCTGAAAAGGCGCGCGTCAATGCTTCGCCCGTGCCCTCCACGCTGTCACGCAGCATATCGCCCAAAGATGATATCACGCTTGGCCTGCCCTCATCTGATGCCTTGCGCAAAGATAGGATG
>NZ_JBQFRO010000029.1:0-3754 GCF_056537425.1 Ruegeria sp. CE9
CTTTGCCGCTCGTCTCTTATGGCGGCTCAGCAATGATGGTGCTTTTAGCAGCGTTTGGTTTGGTACAATCGGCCCATATCCATCGTCCACGCTAAAGTGAAATTGGCGGGTTTTCCCGCCCTGCGCCCTCTGATAGCCCTAATCGCATCTCATATATCAGGAGCAGGCCATGCCATCCCCCACCATCCTTTTCGCTGCAAAATCTGAAAAATGGGCGGAATATGAACCCGCACTGCACAAGGCGTTGCAGAAGACAGGGGTTGATGCCACGGGCCTAACCACTGAGGCTGACCCAACTGAGGTGGATTATATCATCTACGCCCCCAATTCAGGGCTACAGGATTTTACCCCCTTCACCCGCGCAAAGGCCGTGCTGAGCCTTTGGGCAGGGGTTGAGGATATTGTCGGCAATGAAACAATCACCATGCCGCTTGCCCGCATGGTCGATTATGGCCTAACGCAAGGTATGCTCGAATTCGTCATGGGTCATGTGCTGCGTTATCACCTCATGATTGACGATTTCCTTGCAGGGCAAGATGGGGTCTGGCGCCCCAATTTGGTGCCGCCCTTGGCGCGGGATCGCAAGGTGACCATCTTGGGTCTTGGTGTATTGGGCGCGGCTGCAGCGCAAAGCCTTGCGCGGATTGGCTTTGATGTCGCAGGCTGGTCGCGAAGCCCCAAATCAATCGAAGGCATCGCGTGCTATCATGGTGAAGACGGGCTTTTTGATGCAATGCGCCATGCCGAGATTTTGGTAACACTTCTGCCCGACACCGCCGCCACGCGCGGGCTGATCAATCAAACCACCCTCGCCGCCCTGCCCCATGGGGCCAAGATCATCAACCCTGGGCGCGGCAGTTTGATCGAGGATGCCGCGCTTTTGGCCGCCCTTGATACAGGCAAGATCGCAGCGGCCACTTTGGATGTTTTCAGTATCGAACCCCTGCCTGCCTCACATCCCTATTGGCGCCATCCGCGCGTCACTGTAACCCCACATATCGCCTCTGCCACAAGGGCCGAGACGGCATCGGAAACCATTGCCGAGAATATCCGCCGTGGTGAGGCGGGCGAGGCCCTCTTGCATCTGGTGGATCGCGTGGCAGGGTATTAGGCAGCAAAAAGCCCCCATCCTATGCAGCCAGAACGGGGGCGTTTCGCGGTCGTTTGCTCAGTCGTTTGCGGAGATCAGAGATCCATCAACAAACGGCGTGGGTCTTCCAGTGCATCCTTGACGCGGACAAGGAAGGTCACTGCGCCTTTGCCATCGACAATGCGGTGGTCATAGGACAACGCCAGATACATCATCGGGCGGATTTTGATCTCGCCATTGATGACCATGGGGCGGTCTTGGATTTTATGCATCCCCAAAATACCCGATTGTGGCGGGTTCAAAATCGGCGAGGACATGAGCGAGCCGTAAACCCCACCATTCGAAATGGTGAACGTGCCGCCCTGCATCTCGGCCATAGACAGCTTGCCATCGCGCGCGCGCTTGCCCTTTTCGGCAATCGCCTTTTCGATTTCGGCAAAAGACATCTGATCGGCGTTACGGATCACTGGCACAACCAGACCCTGTGGCGTGCCTGCCGCGATGCCCATATGTACAAAGTTTTTGTAGACGATGTCGGTGCCATCGATTTCAGCGTTCACCTCAGGCACCACTTTCAAGGCGTGGATACAGGCCTTGGTGAAGAAGGACATAAAGCCCAAACGCGCGCCGTGCTTCTTTTCGAACTCGTCTTTATAGGCGTTGCGCAGGGCCATCACCTCGGTCATGTCCACCTCGTTATAGGTGGTCAGGATCGCTGCGGTGTTTTGCGCATCTTTCAGACGCTTTGCAATCGTCTGGCGCAGACGGGTCATTTTGACCCGTTCTTCGCGGGCAGCATCCTCGGCGGCGACAGGCGCACGCGGAGCGGCGGCAGGGGCAGCAGCAGGCACTGCAGCGGGGGCAATTGCGGCGTTCAAAACATCTTCTTTCATGATGCGTCCATCCTTGCCAGAGCCTTGAACAGCCGCGGGGTCAATGCCTTTTTCCGCCATCAGTTTCTTGGCTGATGGGGCATCTTCTACATCCCGACCGCTGCCTGTTGGTGCAGCGGCAGCAGAGGCGGCAGCGGGTGCTGCGGCATGGGCGGCAACAGCCGCGCCATCGGTGGAAATTACACCAAGCTGCCCGCCTGCATTGACAGTCGCACCTTCGGCCGCATCAATGCGCGCTAAAACACCTGCAGCGGGGGCGGGAACCTCGACCGACACTTTGTCAGTTTCCAATTCACACAGCATCTCGTCTTGCGCGACCGTATCGCCAACCTGTTTGAACCATGTGGCGATGGTGGCTTCGGTCACAGACTCGCCCAACGCGGGAACCATAATATCGACCGATGCACCCGAGGAAGCAGCGGCCGCTGGCTTTGCGGCAGGGGCCGCTTCAGCAGCGACAGCACCCGCAGCGGCAATCGTAGCGAGCAAGGCATCAACGCCAACCGTCTCGCCCTCGCCCGCAACGATCTCGCCCAATGTGCCTGCGGCGGGGGCAGGAACTTCAACGGTCACTTTATCGGTTTCCAATTCGCACAGCATCTCATCCTGCGCGACTGTATCCCCTGGTTTTTTGAACCAAGTTGCCACGGTGGCCTCGGTCACGGATTCGCCCAAAGTGGGCACGCGGACTTCTGTCGCCATTGTCTTTACCCTTCGATCGTCAGCGCTTCGTTGATGAGCGCGGTTTGCTGTGCTTTATGTTGTGAGGCTAGGCCAGTCGCAGGCGAAGCCGAAGCGGCGCGGCCTGCATAAGTGGCGCGACTATGGGTTGCCCCAATCCGTGTCAGAACCCATTCAAGATTTGGTTCAACGAATGTCCAAGCCCCTTGGTTTTTCGGCTCTTCCTGACACCAGACAATCTCTGCAGTCTTAAAGCGCTCCAATTCCTTCATCAGCGACATCGCAGGGAATGGGTAGAACTGTTCAAGACGCAAGAGATAGACATCATCCAGACCACGCGCATCGCGCTCTTCAAGAAGGTCATAATAAACCTTGCCTGAACTGATCACGACACGGCGGATTTTGTCGTCTGATTTCAGCTTGAGATCCGAATTACCATATTGGGCATCATCCCACAGCACACGGTGGAAGGAAGACCCTGTTGTGAACTCCTCCGCCCGTGAGACGGCCTTTTTATGCCGCAAAAGGGATTTCGGCGTCATCAGAACCAATGGCTTACGGAAGCTGCGATGGATCTGGCGGCGCAAGATATGGAAATAATTGGCGGGTGTGGTGCAATTGGCCACAATCCAGTTGTCTTGACCGCACATTTGCAAGAACCGCTCAAGACGCGCGGAGGAATGTTCGGGGCCTTGGCCCTCAAACCCGTGCGGCAACAGCATCACCAATCCAGACATCCTCAACCATTTGCTTTCGCCCGATGAGATGAATTGGTCAAACATGATTTGCGCGCCATTGGCGAAATCGCCAAATTGCGCTTCCCACATGACCAAGGCATTCGGTTCCGCAAGGCTGTAGCCATATTCAAAGCCAAGCACCGCATATTCGGACAGCATCGAGTCGATGACCTCGTAGCGCGCTTGGCCCGCACGAATGTTATTGAGAGGATAATAGCGTTCCTCGCTCTCCTGATGGATCAGGCCCGAATGGCGCTGGCTGAATGTGCCACGGGTGCTGTCTTGGCCTGCAAGGCGAACTGGATATCCTTCGGTCAGCAAGCTGCCAAAGGCCAAAGCCTCTGCGGTGGCCC
>NZ_JBQFRO010000030.1:0-3417 GCF_056537425.1 Ruegeria sp. CE9
CTGCGGAACTTTGGCCTCAAGGTCGGCGCGATCTCCCGTGGCAGGTTTGAGACACGCATTCGGGAGTTGGCAGATGGCAACCCGATGCTGGAAACCGCGACAGACCCGATGCTGCGGGCCCGGGCGACCCTACGGCAGGAACTGGCCGGGCTCGAAGAACGCGTGCGCCAGTTGGCCTGGGATGATCAGGTTTGCCAACGGCTTATGTCGATGCCTGGAATCGGTGCGGTCGTAGCACTTACATTCCGTGCTGCGGTCGATGATCCTGCCCGCTTTCGGTCTTCAAAGAGAATTGGCCCCTGGGTTGGCCTGACGCCCTCACGCAACCAGTCCGGTGAACGAGACGTGTCAGGCGGCATCACCAAGGCTGGTGACGTCAATCTGAGGCGAACATTGTGCCAGGCAGCAACCGTCATGATGAATCGCGGCCGATCGACATGGCTGAGAACATGGGGAGCCCAGCTCGCGCAGCGGCGTGGTCGCAAAATCGCGATGGTCGCCCTCGCACGCCGCATCGCTGTCATCCTCCATCGGATTTGGGTCGATGGCACAACCTTCCAGCCAGATGCCGCGCCGAACCTTGCCTGATCGGATGAGCCGCCACCCGTTGCCTGCCTGATCGCAGGCTGTCGAGGTCCCGCAGGGACGTGGTTCCGATAATGCCGTGGTTTGGACTGTCGCTGACACAAGTCAAGCACGCCTATGAGATGGGCACATCGGAATTACATCGAACCAGCATCATGTTGGCAGCCACCGCGCTGACCACGAACCGAAGCATGTACCCAAAGGACCTCAGCCGAAGGCAGCCAGAAAGCAGCCACAGGCATGCCC
The DNA here is from genome assembly GCF_056537425.1 of Ruegeria sp. CE9. Lineage (NCBI taxonomy): Bacteria > Pseudomonadati > Pseudomonadota > Alphaproteobacteria > Rhodobacterales > Roseobacteraceae > Ruegeria > Ruegeria sp. CE9. The sequence continues at coordinate 832 of NZ_JBQFRO010000030.1, forward strand.
GATCCAAGCGAACCGCCTTGGCGGATCAATTTGACTGCGGAAAATCGCTTGACTGAGGCGACCCCGTTACCGAAGTCCTGACCCTAGAAAGTCAAATCCGGGCACTTGCACTAACGTACGATCCTGCCCCCTACCGGAGCAGACCCCATCTGTGCCAAGGCGCGGACATCGGCGGAGGGGTTCATCTGGTTCACCAGTGGCCAGAGCGCAGCCCCTGTTGCCACGACCCCTGCCCCGACCGTTGCGTAATACAGGAAATCCCTGCGGGCGGTATTCTCTGACGCTTCCATCATCGGGCATGTGTCCGTGCCTCCCGCGCTGGAAGGTCAACACGCGAGATGTAACGTTTTGTCAGCGCACCTCTCTACGGATCATCAAACAGGCCTTGTCGGCGCATTAATGGTGCGGGCCCGCGCCTTTTGCCATCATGAGGTGGTGCTCCTGGTGATGCGCCCCGATGGTCATCAGACCAAAGAAACCAAGTCCCTGAATCTGCGCGGCATCGCCATCGACACTGAGCGCCACGCCATCTTCTAGAGCATGTCGCCTCTGACCAGATTCAGGATTCCCCTGATGTTGTTCCTATGATTCCATGTCTTTCAGGCAGATATGGAGGTCAGAGATGGGCAAAGCGCATCCTGTTGAGTTGCGTGAACGTGCCGTGCGGCTTGTCGAGCAGGGCAACACGCACACAGAGGCGGCTCGGCGGCTGTGCGTGTCGATCAAGTTCGTCAACGACATGGTGCGGCTCAAGCGCGAGACCGGCTCGCTCGCGCCGAAACCTCAGGGCAATCCCGGGCGCGGCAAACTGACCAGCGTCAAAGGCTGGGTGGAGAGCCGGATCACGGCGCAACCCGATCTGACGATTGACGAGTTGACCGCGGAACTGGCCGCGAAACACGGGGTGAAGGTTCATCGCTCGTCGGTCGGTCGGCTGCTGCTCAGGCTCGGGCTGTCACACAAAAAAAGACCTGCAAGCCCTTGAGCAGAAGCGTCAGGACGTGGCCGATCTGCGCCGCATATGGATCGGCAAACGCCAGCCCTTCATGGCCAGACATCTGGAAAGGCTGGCTTTCATCGACGAGACATCGCTCAAGACGAACATGGCCAAGACCACCGGCTGGGCCCCGCGCGGGCAACGCCTGGTCGATCACGCGCCGTTCGGGCATTGGCGCACCCAGACCTTCATCGGTGCCCTGCGCCATGATCGCCTCGATGCCCCGTGGGTGATCGATGGCGCAATGAACGGCGAGTTGTTCGACCTCTATATCGAGACCCAGCTGGTGCCGACCTTGGGTCCGGGCGACGTGGTCATCCTCGACAACTTGTCGAGCCATAAGAGCCCCGGCGCAGCCAAGGCCATGCGAGATATCGGCGCGTGGTTCCTGTTCCTGCCGCCCTACAGTCCCGACCTCAACCCGATCGAGATGGCCTTCTCAAAGCTCAAGGTCCTGATCCGAAAGGCTGCAGCCCGAACCTACCATGAACTTTGGCAGGCTGTCGGTCATGTGTGCGACCTCTTCACCGACGAGGAATGCTACAACTTCTTCAAGGCCGCAGGATATAAAACCGATTAAACGCGACACGCTCTAAGTCCTCTGTCACAACGTCCCAGCCGGTCTCGGCCGCGAGAAAGGGCGCATGGGCGGGCACCATGGCGCGGATGGCCTCGAGAACACGGGGGGTGCCCCGAATCTCGAACCGGGCCCCTTCCGGCCGCAGGGTGCGGGCGACCACGGCCTCTTGGGTCAGAAGGTCCATATCGACCAGATGGCGGCGCAATCCGTCAATATCGACCCGCTCCCAATCCGTCTCGGGATCGGCCTGCAGGATCGTTACGATTTCCGCCAAGGCGGCAAAGGCCGATTGCCCGGTTTCCTGCGGTCCGCCCATGTCGTGACCAGCCGCGGAATTGGCGTGCTGCGCGGCCACGGGTGCGGCCATCACTATGGCAAGGACGAAGGGAATGAGACGCATGGACAGGTCCTTCAATGGGGTGGTGTCATGTTTACGCTAGCAGGGGCGGATGCATCGTAATATGATTTCAATCATATGTTGCCAAACCCCTATGATCATATCCCGAGCTCAGCCCTGCGCCCAATCTCCGGCGCGGTTGGAGATACCGTATTTCACCAAGGCGACCCCACCCACGGTCTCTATGTCGTGCAAACCGGGCGCGTGCATCTCGAGCGGGTCGGTCCAGATGGCGAGCGGTTCATCATCCACCGTGCCCAAGCCGGAACAAGCTTTGCCGAAGCTTCGGTGTTTTCGGAGGTCTATCATTGCGACGCAGTCATTGTTGAGGCCGGGGCGCTGATCCGGATCGACAAGGCTTCCGTATTGGCCGCTTTTGCCGACCCGGCATTTGCCCGCGCCTATGGCCGTCAGGCGGCTCAACAGATACAGGCGCAGCGACAGATGCTGGAGATCGTCGGCATTCGGCGCGCAGAGGACCGGGTGATGGCAGGGTTGATCGCAGGCTTGCTCGAAGGCTCCATCGTCGAATTTGCCGCTCGGTTACAATTGAGCCATGAGGCGACCTACAGGGCGCTGCGAAAGCTTGTGCAAGACGGACGGGTCATGAAC
>NZ_JBQFRO010000031.1:0-3316 GCF_056537425.1 Ruegeria sp. CE9
GGTTCAGCGCCCAAAATACACCGGTGCCCAGCACAGCAAGTCCGAACGTAACGGCTCGTTTTTTCAAAGCTGAAGTTTCGGTGTTCTGGGTAGGCAAGATTGCGTTCCAGCTTCGTTGACTCGCTATGTATCCATGTGTATACAGTTGGACGCAATATGGCAAGTGAGCGCTCGATGACGATCCAAGACGCCTCCTTACAACCTGGCCCACAAGGCAATTCTGCGTATCAGCGCCTACTGGATGAGATTCGCGACGGCATCCTTTTGCCCGGCGATCGCCTGCGCGAGACGGAGCTTTCCGAGAGGCTGGGTGTCAGCCGCACCCCGGTGCGTGAAGCGATCCGGCAACTGGAGGCTGACGGGCTGGTCACGCATATCCCCCGACAGGGCGCAACAGTGCGAAGCCTGGATTACACCGAAGTCATGGAGCTTTATGAGATGCGCGCCGTTTTGGAGGGCACTGCAGCCCGTCTGGCCGCACGAGCCGCATCTGATGTCGAATTAGATGAGTTGGACGTGCTGAATGACCGCTTGGCCGAGGCGGGTACCGGCCCTGAGGCCGCGCGGATCAATCGGATATTCCATGCGACGCTTTTGGATGCGGCCAAGAACCGGTTTCTCGCGAAATCCATCATGTCTCTGCAAAAGGCGCTGTTGATCCTTGGACCGTCCCAATTGCTGGACGGTGAACGCGCCGAGGCCGCCGTGGCCGAACACAAACGCATCATGGTCGCCCTGAAAGCCCGCGATGGCGCAGCAGCCGAGACTGAAATGCGGGCGCATATTCAGGCCGCGCAACGCATGCGCATCCGCGCCTTGCAAGCACGTGATCGTACGATTGACGAAAATCATTAGGTAGACAGGATATGGCCACCCAAAAGGAAGCCTACGATATCGCTGTGATCGGAGGGGGAAACGCGGCCCTCTGCGCCGCGATGACCGCCGCCGAAGCAGGCGCCCGCGTTCTGATCCTTGAGACGGCGCCGAAACCCTATCGCGGCGGAAACTCGCGCCACACGCGCAACTTTCGCTGCATGCATTCGTCTCCTTTGGGGCCGTTAGTCGATACGTACGGTGAAGACGAATACCTCTCGGACCTGCTCAAGGTCACTGATGGCAAAACTGATGAGCATCTGGCCCGTTTGGCGATCCGCACGTCCGAGGAATGCTTGCCGTGGATGGAGGAACGCGGGGTTCGGTTCCAGCCCTCGCTATCCGGAACCCTGTCGCTGGCGCGCACCAATGCCTTCTTTATGGGCGGCGGGAAGTCTCTGGTTAACGCCTATTACCGCACGGCTGCGGGACTGGGTGTGGATGTCTTGTACGAGGCCGCCGTCACGCATCTTGAGTTGAACGATGACCGGATCGAATGGGTGGACTACACTTATGAGGGTCAATCCCACCGGATTATGCCCAAGGCGGTCATCGTTGCCTCGGGCGGGTTTCAGGCTGACACGGATTGGCTTACCCGTGCATGGGGCGAACCTGCGAAGAACTTTCTGATCCGCGGTACGCCCTATAACCGAGGCGTGGTCCTGTCTGATCTTCTGGACCAAGGAGTAGAAAGCGTCGGCGACCCGACCCAATGCCACGCCGTTGCCATCGACGGGCGCGCGCCGAAATTCGACGGCGGCATCGTCACCCGTCTGGACTGCGTACCATTCTCCATCGTCGTGAATAAGAACGCCGAGCGTTTCTATGATGAGGGCGAGGATGTCTGGCCCAAACGCTACGCGATCTGGGGGCGCCTGGTAGCGGCGCAGCCGGACCAGGTGGGGTACGTGATCATCGACGCCAAGTCGCTGAACCTGTTCATGCCGTCGGTGTTCCCACCGCTAAAGGCGGACACGTTGGAAGAACTGGCTGGGATGATGGACCTGCCTGCCGACAAGCTGAAGGCAACCGTTGCCAAATTCAACGAAGCATGCGGCGATACCAGCGCATTTCATCCGACCGAGTTAGACGGGGTCACGACCTCGGGTTTGACCCCGCCCAAGACCAACTGGGCGCGTCCGATCATCGAGCCGCCCTTCTATGGTTATTCGCTGCGCACCGGCGTGACCTTCACTTATCTCGGATTGAAGGTCGACGGCTCAGCCCAATGCTCGACTCCCAAAGGAAAGATCAAAAACCTTTGGGCCGCCGGCGAGACGATGGCCGGTTCGATCCTGGGGCAGGGCTATCTGGCCGGGTTCGGCATGACCATTGGAACCGTCTTTGGACGTATCGCAGGACGTGAGGCCGCTGCTTATGCAAACTGATCTGATCCAGGAAGCCCGTCGTCAGGCCGAGATTTGCAATGCGTGCCGATATTGCGAAGGCTATTGCTCGGTCTTCCCGTCGCTGCACGCAGAGCGCGCGTTCTCGGATGGGGACATCACGCAGTTGGCCAATCTCTGCCACAACTGTCGCGGGTGCTACTACGCCTGTCAGTACACCGCCCCGCACGAGTTTGACCTGAACCTGCCGAAGGCCTTGGCCGAGGTTCGTCGGGACAGTTGGGAAAGCTTTGCCTGGCCGCAGCCGCTGGCGCGACGGTTCCATACCCATGGTGGTGCAATAGCGCTGGCGCTAGTCGTTGGCTTTGCCCTGTTGTTCTGGGCCATTCGCGCAATTGGATCGAACGGAGGCGAGGGGTTTTACGCAGTCCTGTCACACAACGCGATGGTCGCGATATTTGCGCCCGCGTTCCTGTTGCCTCTGTTCAGCATCGCCATCAGTCTGAGGCGCTATTGGGCCGAAGTGGACGGCAAGCCCATCCAGATGTCTGATCTGATGGCCGCGCTCAAACGCGCGGGCAAGATGCAGGATCTGGCCGCAGGCCATGGCGAAGGCTGCAACTTCGAGGACGAAGACCGGTTCAGTCAGGGCCGACGCCACATCCACCACGCCATCATGTATGGCTTCCTGCTGTGCTTTGCGTCGACCTCTGTCGCGACGATCATGCACTATGTCTTCGGAATGCACGCGCCTTACGGATTCTGGTCGCTGCCGAAACTGTTCGGGATCTCCGGAGGTATTTTGCTGACGGTGGGGTGCGGTGCGATGGCGCTGCTCAAACAGAAATCTGACCGCGATCTGGGTGATGCCTCCGCATGGGCAGGAGATATCGGCTTCATCCTGTTGCTCGGGTTTGTGGGGCTCAGCGGGCTGGTTCTCTATGCCCTCGGTTCAACGCCTCTGATGCCCGCACTGCTGGCCATCCATCTCGGATCGGTTCTGACCTTTTTCCTCCTCACACCCTACACAAAAATGGCACACGGCTTCTATCGGCTTGCTGCGCTGGTCCGAGACGCTCAACGAAAAAGAGATGTGT
>NZ_JBQFRO010000032.1:0-3278 GCF_056537425.1 Ruegeria sp. CE9
CCCTTCACCGGCGCTGCTGAGGCGGTGTTGGGGCGCTGCTGAGGCGGTGGAGACGGACCGGAGAGACGGTTGGACGCATCGGAGAGACGGTGGGCATTCGGAGGTTTAGGTTGGGCGGTTGCGCTGAGTGATTGGCGTTTCGGTCTGGTTTTTGGCTCTTGGTGTTTTGTTCTTTGACATTGATGGATAACTGAAGAGATATGTGGGCGGTTTGGTTCGTTTCGACGGATTGAATGTCTGTATATCGCGCTGGTAGGGGTTTTGCCCCGATGACCAGTGTCAGCTTCACTGTTTGTACGGCTTTCGGTTTCTGAAGAAACCAGAAGCACAACAAACAGATGACTTTTAGTGCGTTCCTTGGCCTAGCCGGGTTGGGGGAAGCTTATTCGCGCTCAAGTAGCCGAATAGGCGGTAGCGCACTAAAGATGTGCAGAGGTTCGAACGTCAAGGATAAGCAGCAATGCTTTTCAACTTGAGAGTTTGATCCTGGCTCAGAACGAACGCTGGCGGCAGGCCTAACACATGCAAGTCGAGCGCGCCTTTCGGGGTGAGCGGCGGACGGGTTAGTAACGCGTGGGAATATGCCCTTTGGTACGGAATAGCCTCTGGAAACGGAGAGTAATACCGTATGAGCCCTTCGGGGGAAAGATTTATCGCCAAAGGATTAGCCCGCGTTAGATTAGGTAGTTGGTGGGGTAATGGCCTACCAAGCCTACGATCTATAGCTGGTTTTAGAGGATGATCAGCAACACTGGGACTGAGACACGGCCCAGACTCCTACGGGAGGCAGCAGTGGGGAATCTTGGACAATGGGGGCAACCCTGATCCAGCCATGCCGCGTGAGTGATGAAGGCCTTAGGGTCGTAAAGCTCTTTCGCCTGTGAAGATAATGACGGTAGCAGGTAAAGAAACCCCGGCTAACTCCGTGCCAGCAGCCGCGGTAATACGGAGGGGGTTAGCGTTGTTCGGAATTACTGGGCGTAAAGCGCACGTAGGCGGACCAGAAAGTTGGGGGTGAAATCCCGGGGCTCAACCCCGGAACTGCCTCCAAAACTATTGGTCTAGAGTTCGAGAGAGGTGAGTGGAATTCCAAGTGTAGAGGTGAAATTCGTAGATATTTGGAGGAACACCAGTGGCGAAGGCGGCTCACTGGCTCGATACTGACGCTGAGGTGCGAAAGTGTGGGGAGCAAACAGGATTAGATACCCTGGTAGTCCACACCGTAAACGATGAATGCCAGTCGTCGGGTAGTATACTATTCGGTGACACACCTAACGGATTAAGCATTCCGCCTGGGGAGTACGGTCGCAAGATTAAAACTCAAAGGAATTGACGGGGGCCCGCACAAGCGGTGGAGCATGTGGTTTAATTCGAAGCAACGCGCAGAACCTTACCAACCCTTGACATCCCGGGACCGGTCCAGAGATGGATCTTTCACTTCGGTGACTCGGTGACAGGTGCTGCATGGCTGTCGTCAGCTCGTGTCGTGAGATGTTCGGTTAAGTCCGGCAACGAGCGCAACCCACATCCCTAGTTGCCAGCAGTTCGGCTGGGCACTCTATGGAAACTGCCCGTGATAAGCGGGAGGAAGGTGTGGATGACGTCAAGTCCTCATGGCCCTTACGGGTTGGGCTACACACGTGCTACAATGGCAGTGACAATGGGTTAATCCCAAAAAACTGTCTCAGTTCGGATTGGGGTCTGCAACTCGACCCCATGAAGTCGGAATCGCTAGTAATCGCGTAACAGCATGACGCGGTGAATACGTTCCCGGGCCTTGTACACACCGCCCGTCACACCATGGGAGTTGGTTCTACCCGACGGCCGTGCGCTAACCTTTTGGGGGCAGCGGACCACGGTAGGATCAGCGACTGGGGTGAAGTCGTAACAAGGTAGCCGTAGGGGAACCTGCGGCTGGATCACCTCCTTTCTAAGGATGTTCCTAGCATCACAGGGCTTGCCCTTGATCGTGGAACACTTAGCAGAAGATCAACAAACAAAGTTGGTCAAACTCATGGACCGAGCCGTCCTCATATCTCTTCAGAACACATCAGGCCGACCGGCCTGTCTGGGTCGGTAGCTCAGGTGGTTAGAGCGCACGCCTGATAAGCGTGAGGTCGGAGGTTCAAGTCCTCCTCGACCCACCAAGCCTTTTGCGGAGCAAAAGGCGTTGTCGTGGCAGTTGCTTTTGGTCACAAAAGCAATGAGAGCGACTTTTTACGGGGCCTTAGCTCAGCTGGGAGAGCGCCTGATTTGCATTCAGGAGGTCAGGAGTTCGATCCTCCTAGGCTCCACCATTTACCTTTCGATTTGATCATCGAGCACTTGAGTGAGTGCTGGATCATCCAATTGGATGGATTGACATCGTATAGAGAGAAATCAATCAACACTGTTTGATCGTGCCGAGTGTGGCGCTGATCTCGGTCGTTCTCATCTTCGGGTGAGCGGCGCAGTTTGGGTCTAGCCGGCCCTGTCTGTGTATCGCGACTGAAACGAACAGAGTTGTCCAAGTCAAATATACTAACCCGAGCGACCTGCGTTGATCAGCTGCACGGCTGAGAGACCATATGGGGTTGCTCAATTGTCCTCGTCCAAGTGGCGGGGGCGGGAAATGTATGTTTTTGGTTCAGAAGAATGACTGCCTTTAGTTACCAGCTGGGCGGCCTCGATCGATCTGACCGAACTGTGAAGGCCGAAGGCCGGAAGAGTTTACGTCCTCAAGTAGCCGAATAGGCGGTAGGACAAATGGTCAAGTCTTTCTTTTTCTGGATCAAATCAAGCGCGAGAAGGGCGTTTGGTGAATGCCTTGGCAGCAAGAGGCGATGAAAGACGTGATACTCTGCGATAAGCCATGGGGAGCTGAGAATAAGCTTTGATCCATGGATTTCTGAATGGGGCAACCCACCTGAAAGCTTCATATTGTTATCTATGATACTCAATATGGGGTTTAAACAGGTACTTAAGACCTGAATACATAGGGTTTTAAGAGCAAACCCGGGGAACTGAAACATCTAAGTACCCGGAGGAAAGGAAATCAATTGATACTCCCCTAGTAGCGGCGAGCGAACGGGGACCAGCCGAGCCGGATAAGTGAGAAGAACATGTTGGGAAGCATGGCCATAGCGGGTGACAGCCCCGTATTCGAAGCTTTGACGGACGTATTAAGTAGGGCGGAACACGTGAAATTCTGTCTGAAGATCGGAGGACCACCTTCGAAGGCTAAGTACTCCTTGCTGACCGATAGCGAACCAGTACCGTGAGGGAAAGGTGAAAAGCAC
>NZ_JBQFRO010000033.1:0-3096 GCF_056537425.1 Ruegeria sp. CE9
CAAAAAATAAAAGGGCGCCCGCAGGCACCCTTTAAATTTTAGCAAGATCAGATGATCAGTCGATCATGGGCAGCAGTTTGTCCAGCGACTGCTTTGCGTCGCCGTAGAACATGCGGGTGTTCTCTTTGAAGAACAGCGGGTTTTCGATGCCCGAATAGCCGGTGCCCTGACCGCGTTTGGACACGAAGACCTGCTTGGCCTTCCAGCACTCCAGGACCGGCATGCCGGCGATGGGGCTGTTGGGATCTTCCTGTGCCGCAGGGTTCACGATGTCGTTCGACCCGATGACTATGGCCACGTCTGTGTCCGGGAAGTCATCGTTGATCTCATCCATCTCCAGCACGATGTCATACGGCACCTTCGCCTCAGCCAGCAGCACGTTCATGTGACCCGGCAGACGACCCGCAACCGGGTGGATCGCAAAGCGCACCTCTTTGCCCTTGGCGCGCAGTTTGCGGACCAACTCGCTGACCGACTGCTGCGCCTGCGCCACGGCCATGCCATAGCCCGGGATGATGACAATGCTATCCGCATCATTCAGCGCCGCGGCAACTCCGTCTGCCTCAATGGCGATCTGTTCGCCCTCAACAGCCATCTGCTCACCCTGCGGACCACCAAAGCCGCCCAGGATCACGCTGACAAAGTGACGGTTCATCGCCTTACACATGATGTAGGACAGGATCGCACCCGACGATCCCACCAGCGCACCCACCACGATCAGCAGGTCGTTGCCAAGCGAGAAGCCAATCGCCGCAGCAGCCCAGCCCGAATACGAGTTCAGCATCGACACAACCACCGGCATATCGGCCCCGCCGATGCCCATGATCAGGTGATAGCCGATGAACAGCGCCGCCAGAGTCATCAGGAACAGCGGGAAGAAGCCGCCCGAATTGGTGTACCAGATCAGGCAAATGAACGACAAAGCCGCAGCGCCCGCGTTCAGCGCATGGCCACCAGGTAGCTTAGTCGCCGCCGAGGTCACTTTACCCGCCAGCTTGCCATAGGCCACGACCGATCCGGTAAAGGTGATCGCACCGATAAAGATGCCGAGGAACAGCTCGACATGCAGGATCGCCAGTTCAGCAGCAGTTTTCTTCGCAATCAGCTTGGCAAATGCGCCCAGATCAGACAGGTCGGCCTGAGACGCGCTGTCAGCAATCGCCATGACCTGCGCCACATTGCCGATCTCAAAATGGGCGTTGAAGCCCACAAACACAGCCGCCAGACCGACCAGCGAGTGCATCGCGGCCACCAGCTGTGGCATCTCGGTCATCTGCACGCGCTGCGCCACATATTGACCGATAAGGCCACCGCCCGCGATCAGCAGCAGCGACAGCAGCCACAGGCCGGAACCGGGGCCAACCAGCGTGGCAAAAACCGCCAGCGCCATACCAACGATCCCGTACCAGACCGCGCGCTTGGCGCTTTCCTGGTTCGACAGACCACCCAAGGACAGGATGAACAGAACAGCCGCAACAACATAGGCGGCAGTGGTGAAGCCAAATTCCATCTACCCGGCCTCCCTTAAGATTTCTGGAACATGGCAAGCATGCGCCGGGTTACGAGGAAGCCGCCGAAGATGTTGATCCCGGCCATGAAGACGCTAAGCGCCGCCAACAGAATAACGAGGAATGACCCCGACCCGATCTGCATCAAGGCTCCAACGATAATGATCGATGAGATCGCGTTGGTGATCGCCATCAGCGGTGTGTGCAGGCTGTGCGAGACATTCCAGATCACCTGGAAGCCTACAAAGATCGCCAGCACAAAGACGATAAAATGTTGCATAAAGCTGGCCGGGGCCACCAGCCCCACCAGCAGCATCAGCGCGCCGCCGACCCCCAGCAGGGTGAACTGCTGCTTGGTCTGCGCCTTGAAGGCTGCGATTTCCTGCGCCTTTTTCTCTTCCGGGGTCAGCTCCTTGACCTCGGTTTTGGGCTGCGCCGCAATCGCCTGCACCTTGGGCGGCGGTGGCGGGAAGGTGATCTCACCCTCATGGGTCACGGTCGCGCCGCGGATCACGTCATCTTCCATGTCGTGCTTGACCTTGCCGTCCTTCTCGGGCGTCAGGTCGGCCATCATGTGACGAATGTTCGTCGCGTACAGAGACGACGACTGCGCCGCCATCCGGCTGGGAAAGTCGGTATAGCCGATGATGGTCACGCCATTGTCGGTCACGATCTTCTCATCCGCCACGGTCAGCTTGCAGTTGCCGCCCTTTTCCGCTGCAAGGTCCACGATCACTGAACCCGGCTTCATCGCCTCGACCATATCCTTGGTCCAAAGCTCAGGCGCCTCCCGGTTCGGAATCAGGGCCGTGGTGATCACGATATCCATCTCGGGCGCAAGCTCGCGGAACTTGGCCAGCTGCGCCTCGCGGAATTCCTCGGACTGCACGCTGGCATAGCCGCCGGTGGCCGCACCGTCCTGCTGTTCTTCTTCAAAGTCCAGATAGACGAACTCGGCCCCCATGGACTCGACCTGCTCGGCCACTTCGGGGCGCACGTCAAACGCATAAGTGATCGCGCCCAGAGAGGTCGAGGTTCCGATCGCGGCCAAACCGGCCACACCCGCGCCCACGATCAGCACCTTCGCGGGCGGTACCTTACCGGCAGCGGTCACCTGACCAGTGAAGAAACGGCCAAAGTTGTTGCCCGCCTCAATCACCGCGCGGTAACCCGCGATATTGGCCATCGAAGACAGAGCATCCATCTTCTGCGCGCGGGAAATACGCGGCACCATCTCCATCGCGATCACGGTCGCGCCCTTGGATTTGGCAGCCTCCATCCCCTCGTCATTCCCCGCAGGGTTGAAGAAGGAGATCAGGGTCTTGTCCTTGGTCAGACGCTTCAGCTCGGTTGCATCGGGCTGGCGTACCTTGGCAATGATATCCGCCGCTTTCCATAGCGCGGCAGCGGTCTTGACGACCTCAACCCCCGCCGCTTTGTAAGCCGCATCGGAAAACCCCGCCGCCGCACCAGCGCCCTTCTCTATCAGGCACTCATAGCCCAGTTTTTGCAGCTGCAAAGCCGAGTCCGGCGTCATCGCAACCCGGTTCTCGCCCTTAAACGTTTCCTTCGGCGTTCCTATTTTCAC
>NZ_JBQFRO010000034.1:0-3095 GCF_056537425.1 Ruegeria sp. CE9
TGCCCTCAACGGTGCGGGATCTTGGCCCGCTATAATCGCTGCGGCATGGGCGGGCCATTCCAACAGCGCGCCCGTTTTATTGCTTTGCAATTCCGTGATTTGTTCAAGGGTCAAGGGGGACGCAGCGGTTTCTGCGGCAATGTCCTGCGCCTGCCCTAAAACCATACCGCGCGCACCTGCGGCTTCAGCCAAGGTCGACACCAATTTGATCCGCACCTCCGCGGCCCCAAGATTAGGATCAGCCAAAAGCGTGAATGCAAAACTTTGCAGCGCATCCCCCGCGAGAACCGCAATCGCCTCGTTCCATTTTTTGTGAACAGTGGGCTGACCGCGGCGCAGGTCGTCATCGTCCATGCAAGGCAGATCATCGTGGATCAGGCTATAGGCATGGATGGCCTCAACCGCACCCGCCGCAGGAAGCGCGGAGGCCGCAGGAATGCCATATAGCGCCGATGCCTCAAGCACCAAAAACCCACGCAAACCCTTGCCACCCTGCAACGCATAGCGCATCGCCGCCGCGACATCATCTGTGCCATATTGCGCAAGCGACTCGGTCAAGAACGCAGCAATGACGCGGGAATGGGTGCTGAGGCGGGTTTGAAACTCAATAGGGGCCAAAGGCGCTCAAAGCCCCTCAACTGGGGTGCTGCCCGTTGGCGCGCCTGTGCCATCTAGGGTGATTTTGGAGACTTTTTCTTCGGCCTCTTTGAGCTTGGACTCACAACGTGCGCGCAGCGCAGCCCCCCGTTCATAGAGCGCGATGGATTGGTCAAGTGGCACATCCCCACGCTCAAGCTTGGCCACGACTTCCTCTAGGGCGCGCAAGGCGTCTTCAAAACTCATCTGCGCAAGGTCGTTGTCATCTGTCATTTCGAAGCTTCCATCAATTCTGTGACATGGGCCGCAACACTGCACCCCAGTGAGGGCAGATCATAACCGCCCTCTAGCGCCGAGACCACCCGCCCCGCGCATTGGGTTTCGGCAAATGCGCAAATTTCTCGCGTCAGCCATGCAAAATCCGTTTCATCCCAATTTAGATTGGCCAATGGATCGGCCTGATGCGCGTCAAAACCTGCGGAAATCAGGATAAGGTCAGGCGCAAATTCAGCCAATCGCGGAAATACATCGCGAAGATAGGCCTGTTGCATCAAGGCCCCGTCTGAATTGGGTGGAAGGGGCACATTCAGGATGTTACCCGCCACGCCACGTTCGCCACGCGCCCCCGATCCTGGATAAAGCGGCATCTGGTGTGACGAGACAAACAAAGCGCGGGTTTCATCCCACAGCAAATCTTGCGTGCCATTGCCGTGATGCACATCGAAATCAATCACGGCCACCCGTGCGGCCCCCGCCCGCTCGAGTGCATGTTTGGCCCCAATCGCTACTGACCCAAAGAGACAAAACCCCATGGCTGTTGCAGTTTCGGCGTGATGCCCAGGTGGTCGCGTGAGGACGAATGCGTTTTTGGCGCGGCCCTCCATCACGGCATCGATTGCTGCGATCATACCCCCTACACCCGAAAGCGCGGCCTGCCATGACGCGGGCGACAGAAAGGTATCGCCATCAAGCGCAACTTGCCCTTGCGTGGGCAAAGCCGCTTTGAGTTGATCAATATAGGCTTGGGGGTGGCACAATCGCAGATCGTCTTCCGTGGCCAATGGGGCCGCGTGGCGTTCAAGCCCCACGAAATCTACGCCATCCAAATGGGCCTTTATGGCCGCAATGCGCGCCACCTGTTCGGGATGGCCCTCTGGCGTCAGATGATCTTGCGCAAATGGGTTTTCAAATAGCCATGTCGCCATCAGTCAGGCACCAACATATAGCCCGCGCCGCGGACAGTTTGCAGATAACGGGGTTGTTTCGGGTCAGCTTCAATCTTGCGGCGTAGACGGGTGATTTGCACATCAATCGCGCGCTCTTGCGCAGGGTCGCCGCCTGCCATCTTGTCACGGCCCAATTCTTCGACCAACTGCTGACGGGTCACAGAACTGTTCACATGGGTTGCAAAGATCCGCATCAATGCGGCCTCGGTTGCAGTCAGGCGCAAAGGCTGATCACCCTGCCACAACTCGCCACGATCAATGTCAAAGCGCATTGCACCAAGATGCAGCAGTTTGGGCAGGTTTTGGCTGGCTTCGGGTTGCGGCATACGGCGCAGGATCGCGCCGATACGCAATAGCAATTCCTTGGGCTCAAAGGGTTTTGGCAAATAATCATCTGCCCCCGCCTCAAAACCTGCAATACGATCTTGCGCCTCGCCCTTGGCCGTCAAAAGCAAGATTGGGCAATCCATCGTTTTGCGCAAATCTTGTGTCAGGGTAATGCCATCCTCACCCGGCATCATCACATCAAGCACAATCAAATCGAAATCCAACCCCTGCAACAGGCGGCGGGCTTGCGCAGCATCGCGCGCAACACTGGCCAGAAACCCGTTGCGGATCAGAAATTTCTGCAACAGCCCGCGGATGCGTTCATCATCATCCACGATCAGGATATGCGGGTTGGTGTCTGCCATTTTAGGTATCCAAACCTGCTTGGAAATGGCGCAGCATCTCAGGATCCATCATCTGCTCAAGGACAGCACGAAATCCTGCCACGGCCTCTGGCCCCGCATTGCGATAGGCTGCGCGCATTCGGTTGCGCTGCGCCTCTGACAATTCGCGTTCAAGCTTGGCGCCTGTTTCGGTGAGATAAAGATGCCGTTCGCGCTTATCCTGCACCCCAACGCGGCTTTCGACCAAACCATCGGCGATCAGACTCCGCAGAACGCGATTTAGGGACTGCTTGGTCACGCCCAGAATATTCAGCAGGTTATTGACTGTCGTTCCAGGGGTGCGGTTGATGAAATGGATGGCACGATGATGGGCGCGACCATATTCGTAATTTTGTAAAATGCGATCAGGATCAGCGGTAAATCCCCGATAGGCGAAGAACATAGCCTCAATCCCGCGGCGCAGCTGCTCATCCGTCAAAAAGAGCAAGCTTTCGCCCGTGCCGATAGGGTTATTGACTGCACGTTCTGCCATCTTCATCTCCCGCATCTTTTTGGGTCTTTGGCATCGGAACCAAGGAACACTTCACAGTTTATGTCAGCC
>NZ_JBQFRO010000035.1:0-2880 GCF_056537425.1 Ruegeria sp. CE9
TGGTTGCGGGAGTAGGATTTGAACCTACGACCTTCAGGTTATGAGCCTGACGAGCTACCGGGCTGCTCCATCCCGCGACACTTAGCGTTGGTCTACCGCCTATTCGGCTACTTGAGACCGGGTAGTGTTCTTTTCATCGTTTTAGAGAGATTGTGGGCTTTTACTAGGTTTGGCGGTGACCTACTCTCCCGGGGCTTAAGCCCAAGTACCATTGGCGCGGCAGTGCTTAACTTCCGGGTTCGGGATGGGACCGGGTGTTTCACTTGCGCTATGACCACCAAACCGAGGAAAAGCCCACGTCGCTGTTTTTGCGGAGCAAAAAAGCGACGGGTGGCAGGCAGCGTCTTTTGCAAGCAAAAGGCGCGTTGCCACTCGGTTATATAATCAACCAACATCGCGGCTTGGCGCTGCGACGTCATCCATTGTCAAGGTGTGTATGCTTTGGTCTTGTCTTTCCATTACTGGATCAAATCAAGCCTATCGGGCGATTAGTACCGGTCAACTGAACGCATTACTGCGCTTACATCTCCGGCCTATTGACGTGGTGGTCTTCCACGGCCCTCAGGGAGACCTTGTTTTGAGGGGGGCTTCCCGCTTAGATGCCTTCAGCGGTTATCCTGTCCGATCATAGCTACCCAGCACTGCCGTTGGCACGACAACTGGTCCACCAGTGGATCGTTCACCCCGGTCCTCTCGTACTAGGGGCAACTCCTCTCAAGTCTCCTACACCCACGGCAGATAGGGACCGAACTGTCTCACGACGTTCTAAACCCAGCTCACGTACCTCTTTAAACGGCGAACAGCCGTACCCTTGGGACCTGCTCCAGCCCCAGGATGAGATGAGCCGACATCGAGGTGCCAAACACTGCCGTCGATATGGACTCTTGGGCAGTATCAGCCTGTTATCCCCGGCGTACCTTTTATCCGTTGAGCGATGGCCCTTCCACTCGGGACCACCGGATCACTATGGCCGTCTTTCGACTCTGCTCGACTTGTCAGTCTTGCAGTCAGGCTGGCTTCTGCCATTGCACTCAACGAGCGATTTCCGACCGCTCTGAGCCAACCTTCGCGCGCCTCCGTTACGCTTTAGGAGGCGACCGCCCCAGTCAAACTACCCGCCACGCAGGGTCCCGGATCCGGATAACGGACCGCGGTTAGACATCAAGAGTGCGAAGGGTGGTATCTCAAGGGAGGCTCCACAGGGACTTGCGTTCCTGCTTCAAAGCCTACCACCTATCCTGCACATCACAATCCTGATGCCAGTGCGAAGCTGTAGTAAAGGTGCACGGGGTCTTTCCGTCTAACCGCGGGAAGCCTGCATCTTGACAGGCAATTCAATTTCGCTGAGTCGATGTTGGAGACAGCGGGGAAGTCGTTACGCCATTCGTGCAGGTCGGAACTTACCCGACAAGGAATTTCGCTACCTTAGGACCGTTATAGTTACGGCCGCCGTTTACCTGGGCTTCAATTCAAGGCTCTCACCTCTCCTTTTAACCTTCAGGCACCGGGCAGGCGTCAGACCCTATACGTCGTCTTGCGACTTCGCAGAGCCCTGTGTTTTTAATAAACAGTCGCCACCCCCTGGTTTGTGCCCCCAGCCCCTAGTTGCCTAGGAACCGGGCCTCCTTCTCGCGAACTTACGGAGGTATTTTGCCGAGTTCCTTCAACATCGTTCTCTCAAGCGCCTTGGTATGCTCTACCAGTCCACCTGTGTCGGTTTAGGGTACGGTCTGATGGAGGGCTATTTCCAGGAACCACTCAGCAGCCCAATCAATCCGATAAGATTGAACTACACCTGTGATCCGTCACATCCTCCTGGCCTAGGAATATTAACCTAGTTCCCATCGCCTACGCCTTTCGGCCTCGGCTTAGGGGCCGGCTTACCCTGCTCAGATTAGCTTTAAGCAGGAACCCTTGGACTTTCGGCGAGAGTGTCTCTCACACTCTTTGTCGCTACTCATGTCATCATTCTCACTAGTGATCTCTCCACCGGATGGCTCACGCCCCGGCTTCATCGAAAGCCTCTCTCCTCCAATCTGCCCGAAGGCATGAAGGAGGAATGAGACTATGTCACACTACGCTCTGCTACCGATGCTTACGCATCCCTAGACTTCGGCTCATGGCTTGAGCCCCGTTACATCTTCGCCGCAGGACAACTTATTTAGACCAGTGAGCTGTTACGCTATCTTTAAAGGATGGCTGCTTCTAAGCCAACCTCCTGGTTGTTTTGGTCGTCCCACCTGCTTTCCCACTTAGCCATGAATTGGGGGCCTTAGTCGTAGGTCAGGGTTGTTTCCCTCTCCACTACGGACGTTAGCATCCGCAGTGTGTCTGCCATCTAGTACTCCCGGGTATTCGGAGTTTGGTTAGGATCAGTAAGCCTGTGGGGCCCCATTACCCATCCAGTGCTCTACCCCCCGGGGTATTCGGATGACGCTCTACCTAAATAGATTTCGCAGAGAACCAGCTATCTCCGAGTTTGATTGGCCTTTCACCCCTAGGCACAGCTCATCCCGATCCTTTTCAACGGATGTGGGTTCGGTCCTCCAGTAAGTGTTACCTTACCTTCAACCTGGCCATGCCTAGATCACTCGGTTTCGGGTCTGATCCCACGAACTCATGCGCCCTATTAAGACTCGCTTTCGCTACGCCTACACCTAACGGCTTAAGCTTGCTCGTGAGACCAAGTCGATGACCCATTATACAAAAGGTACGCCGTCAGCTCGCAAGGAGCCTCCGACTGATTGTAGGCGTTCGGTTTCAGGTACTGTTTCACTCCCCTCGTCGGGGTGCTTTTCACCTTTCCCTCACGGTACTGGTTCGCTATCGGTCAGCAAGGAGTACTTAGCCTTCGAAGGTGGTCCTCCGATCTTCAGACAG
>NZ_JBQFRO010000036.1:0-2858 GCF_056537425.1 Ruegeria sp. CE9
CATCCTGGCCAAAGCCCCATTTCCTCCATTGCCGCTGCAAAACGAATTGCATCTCATCCTTCGAAAGCGGTGGGTATTCATGCACAAAACCTATTCGGCTGTAGAGTTGCGGGTATTGCGACATCCGTTTTTCAATGCCGGGCATACCGATCAGGATCAGCCCAGCGTCACTGCGATCGAACTGGTCGCGCAGGAACTCCAGGCCGGTCATGGTAAGGCGTTCGGCTTCGTCAATGATTACCAACTCTATCAGGCCAAGCGGTGTTAGAGGTCGCTCCGCCCACTTGGGGTTCCCGTAGCTGTCAATGCAAACGCATAGTCGCATGATAAATGGTTGAATGTCCTTGCGCAGCGCCGAGATACTGCCGCCCACCGGCGGTGTATAGAACAAGGTACGGGCGCGGGACGAGGCTGCATACACTTTCTTGTCCGAGTCTTCACGCCTACCCCATGTCGTTATCAGCGGTTCGATCAGGTCCCAATTGGCATAGCGGCGGGCTGACAAGGTTTTGCCAACGCCCGCCCGACCATGACACAAGCCGATGGTTGCGTTGCGGCGCACAGCGTTCGCGAATTCGACAAACCGCTTATGTTCGCGGGTGACGAGGAAAGTACCGGTCCGGCGAGTCTGGCGGCTCATGGCGTCTTGTCCGTTTTATACAGGACCAGCTTTTGGCGCGGGGCGTCAGGCGATACGGGATTTTGCTTTTCACGACTTGGAGGTGGCGCAGGTTTGGGAAGAAACTCGGTGATCTGTCTGGATTTTACCGTGATCTCGTTGCGCAAAGCCTTCCGCCTGGCGGTGCGGGCCTGTTGGATATCCTTGAGTGATATTGTGTGATGCGCATGATGGGCGCTGACAGCGCGGCACAAAAACCGGTCGCGGTGGAACACGCGCAGTTCGGTAATGTCGCGCGGGTCATAGCGGATGTTGACCGTTTTGCCGACATAGGCTGCAAGTGTGGGATCGGTGTAGAGCAAGCCCTGAAACCGAATGCCGTCACGGCGGACCTGCCGGGTTTTTAAGGCCATTACCAGTAGCAGATCGAGCTGTTCCAGACTGTTCGGCATACGAGGTAGCCAGCCGTCACCCCGCCAAGCCTCATTAGGTGGCACATCGATTTCGCTATGCTTGCGCGCGTTGTACACTGCGGTGACGAAAGTCTTTACGGCAACCTCCAACTCGCCGAGCGACAGGCGTGGCGGGGAGGCTGGTTTTCCGTTCGACAAAGCCCCCGGTAACTCAGGCAACAGCTCAGTGTTGATGGTACCGAAAAACCGCTCGATCTTGCCACGCCCCTGTGGCCGGCCAACCGTGGAAAACACAAGCTCAATGCGCAGGTCAGCTGCGACCTGCTCAAGGTGCTTGCTGGTGAAGTCGCTGCCGTGATCGGTGTATAAAACATCCGGCAGGCCACAAATCGGCCAGGAAGGCGTATCCTTTCGCCAGATAGCTTGCCGCAGGGCAAGAGCGGTCTGGATAGCAGAAGGTGCGCCGACAAAGACGGCGTACCCAGCCACTGCACGGGAATGATCATCAAGCACGATGGTAAGCCACGGCCGCACCGGCGCACCATTGGTATCCAAGATGATTAGATCGAGTTGTGTGTGGTCTGTCTGCCAGACAGCATTCGGCCTTTCGGCCCGATGACGATGAATCATTTCGAACCGGTCACGATAGGCGGCTGCGCCATCATGAGCGAGCGTGACAAGCGCGGGATCAAGACTATTCACGATTGAATGTATCGTGGCATAAGAAGGGACAGGCCAGTCACGCGATTTTACAATCGGGATGATGCGCCGGTGGATTGCGGCGGTAGAGAGACGGGGTTTGTGTAAGGCCAGCCCTTCAATCAGCTCGACCAGTTCAGATGATAGCCGCCGTTGCCCGGCATCAGATCGCGGTGCTCTTGCAAGTCCGGCAAGCCCAAAGCGCTGATATCGGGACGTCCACCTTTGCAGCGTGCGCAGTGGGATACCACTGACACGGGCAACTTCCGTCAGGGGGACTTCGTCGATCAGGTGCTGGCGCAGTATGTTGAACCGGCGCAACGCCTCGGCGCGTCGGTCTTCGGGCAGCGCAGTCAGACTGTCCGTAAGGGGATCGGTGACCGGACGCCGGATTATCAACGAACTGCTCCCAGTGTTTGCAACGGAAAACGATTCTCATTTGACTGGTCCGGTTATAGTATCATTGGAGGGGCCTTTTGCGTTACATACGATCACGATCAAGACGAAGCTCGGCCAATTCTGGCCCAAGGATGTATCATGACCAAAACCCGCGTCGGTTATGCCCGCTGCTCGACCGACAAACAGGATCTCGCAGCGCAACGGACAGCGCTCCTCGCTCTCGATGTCGCGGAAGACCGGATCTACACCGATCACGGCCTGACCGGCACGAACCGGGAGCGGCCAGGTCTGGCCCAGGCACTCGCAGCAGTCCGCGAAGGGGACACGCTTGTCGTGCCGAAACTGGACCGGCTGGCGCGGTCGGTTCCCGACGCCCGGGCTATCGCTGATGAACTGGAAAAGCGCGGGGTGAAACTGGCATTGGGCGCATCGGTCCATGACCCGACCGATCCGATGGGTAAGATGTTCTTCAACATCCTCGCCACATTTGCCGAATTCGAGGCTGATCTGATCAGGATGCGCACCAAGGAAGGTATGGCCATCGCCCGCGCCAAGGGACGACTGAAGGGCAAAAAGCCAAAACTATCGGATCGTCGTCAGGCAGAATTGCGCCGCATGTATGACACGGGTGACTACTCGATCAGCGATCTGGCAGAGCTGTTCGACGTATCGAGGCCCACCGTCTATCGGGTCGTGCAGCGCACACCGAGCGCCGATGCGTCTTCGGC
>NZ_JBQFRO010000037.1:0-2649 GCF_056537425.1 Ruegeria sp. CE9
TCACCCCCGCAAAGGATGGTCAGGTCGTGCACAACATGGAGGATGATGTGATCCGCGGGGCAACTGCGGTGTTCGGCGGTGAGATCACTTACCCACCGCCGCCACCCAAAGTGGCGGCTATTGCCGCGCAGAAGCGTGAAAAGCCCAAAGAACTGACGCCCGAAGAAAAGCGGGAGCAAGAGATCGCTGCCTTCAAGGCGCAGACGAAGAACCAAGTTACCCTTCTGGCGATTGGTGCCGCGTTGGTCTTGGGCGTGGGCTTGATTGCGCCTGCGAGCTTTATGCAGCACTTCATCGTCTTTGTGCTGTCGGTGTTCATCGGGTTCCAAGTTATTTGGAACGTGGCGCACAGCCTTCACACGCCTTTGATGGCGGTGACCAATGCGATTTCCTCGATTGTGATCTTGGGCGCGCTGATGCAAATCGGCTCGAGCTCTGCGCTGATCACGATCTTGGCGGCCCTTGGTATCTTTATGGCTGCAGTTAATATTTTCGGCGGCTTCCTCGTGACACGGCGGATGCTCGCCATGTTCCAGAAATCGTAAGCAGCAGGGGTATCAGATATGGATTTCGGTTTCACCATTGCGGCTTATGCAGTCGCGGGCGTTCTCTTCATCCTCTCGCTGGGCGGTTTGTCGGGACAAGAAAGTGCCAAGCGCGCGGTTTGGTATGGCATCGCAGGCATGGCCATTGCGATTTCGGCCACCTTAATCGGCCCAGGTTCGGGGTTGTGGCTGATGTCATTGGTCTTGATCGCGGCAGGCGCAGGGGTTGGGTATCAACTCGCCACCAAGGTTCAAATGACGCAAATGCCTGAACTTGTGGCAATCATGCACTCCTTGGTGGGTCTTGCTGCCGTTTTCGTAGGCTTTAACGCGCATCTTGAATTGGTCAGCGTGGGCGAAGTTTTGCGCGAGGCAGGTATGGCCTTCCCGCAACCCAAAGGCCCGATTGCGGCGCCTGTTTATGAAATGCTTGGCACCCTGTCCAATTTCGCGGCTCTGTTGGGAAAGAAAACCGCAGTTGAAGTTGGCATTTTGCGCGTTGAATTGGTCTTGGGGATTTGGATCGGTGCTGTGACCTTTACGGGTTCCGTCATCGCCTATGGCAAACTTGCAGGGCGTGTGAACAGTGCGGCGAAGCAATTGCCTGGTGGGCATATCTTGAATGCTGCTGCCGCTGCCGCATCCTTGGCGTTGGCCGCGATGTATCTGGGCGGCGCAGGCGGCTGGACATTGATTGCCTTGACAGTTTTGGCTCTCTTTATCGGCTATCACCTGATCATGGGGATCGGCGGCGCGGATATGCCCGTGGTTGTGTCCATGCTGAACAGCTATTCAGGTTGGGCGGCGGCGGCGATTGGCTTTAGCCTTGGCAATGATCTGTTGATTGTTGTGGGGGCTTTGGTGGGCTCTTCGGGCGCCATCCTCAGCTACATCATGTGTAAAGCCATGAACCGCAGTTTCATCAGCGTGATTTTGGGTGGTTTTGGCGGTGCCAAAGGCGAGCAGCAGGCCATTGAGGGCGAGCAAATCGCAATCGACAGCGATGGTGTGGCCAATGCGCTGAACGAGGCCGACAGCATCATCATTATCCCAGGCTATGGGATGGCGGTGGCACAGGCACAGCAAGGTGTGGCTGAGCTTACACGCAAACTGCGCGCGGCAGGCAAAACCGTGCGTTTCGCCATTCACCCCGTTGCAGGCCGCTTGCCCGGTCACATGAATGTTCTGCTTGCAGAGGCCAAAGTGCCCTATGACATCGTTCTGGAAATGGATGAAATCAACGAGGATTTCCCATCCACCGATGTGGCCATTGTGATCGGTTCAAACGACATCGTGAACCCAGCCGCGCAAGAAGACCCCAACTCGCCAATCGCAGGGATGCCTGTGTTGGAATGCTGGAAAGCCAAGCAGGTTTTTGTCTCCAAACGGGGGCAGGGCACGGGCTATTCGGGCATTGAGAACCCGCTTTTCTACAAAGAGAACACGCGGATGTTCTATGGCGATGCAAAGGCCTCAATCGACAGCTTGCTGCCGAAAATCGCCTAAGCCCTTGTGGATCGAGAATGACAATCAGGCGGCCCCTATTAGGGGCCGCCTTTTTTACGGCAAAACGCCCTGCGCCGCAGGGCGCGCAGAGAGCAGGGCAATGCGATCTCGGATTGTATCGCGAATTGGTGTTTCGTCTTGGTTGTCATGCAACTGCGTGAACCATGTCGCGGGTGGTGATTTCCCTTTCGAATGCCCCGCCCAAGATAGACCCCGCAAGATCGCTTCGCCCTCTTGTGGGAGGCGGTCAGGAATATCTTGCCCGCTGAGTGTGGCCCAAATGCCGCTCCAGACGCGGGCGACTGTCCATGGGTTATAGCCCCCACCCCCTGTCACCAATAGGCGGGGACAGCGTAACGATTGAACGGCAGCGACCATGTCCCAATAGCTTTGCGCAGATAGACAGAGCCTTGAGAGCGGATCATCGGTCACCGCATCAGCACCGCATTGCAACACGATGGCCTCAGGCGAAAACGCCGCAAGGGCGGGTAAGATCAGCATATCCCGAATGAGTGCCATTTCCGCATCATGAAACCCGCGCGGGACGGGCAGGTTTAGACAATTTCCCCCGCCATCATCGTCCAGCGCCCCTGTAAAT
>NZ_JBQFRO010000038.1:0-2675 GCF_056537425.1 Ruegeria sp. CE9
AGCTTGGTTGGCTTCCAAGTTTTGGCCGTGGTGAGGTCGTTGACCTCGGGGGATGGACCACAGGTTTCCTAACAGCCAGTGGTTTAAAAGCATTAATTCTTCCTGCCATTACGCTTGGTCTCTATCAAATGACGTTAATCATGCGTCTAGTTCGCACTGAGATGTTAGAAGTATTGCGCATGGACTATATACGCTTTGCACGAGCGCGTGGGTTGACCGAAAAAACAATTAATTTTCGGCACGCTCTGAAAAATACACTTGTGCCAGTCATCACAATAACTGGTCTCCAGCTCGGTAGTATCATCGCTTTTGCGATCATCACGGAAACTGTTTTTCAATGGCCGGGCGTGGGGCTGCTGTTCATCAACGCTGTTCAGTTTGTCGATATTCCTGTCATGGCTGCTTATTTGATGATGATTTCCGTAATGTTTGTGGGAATTAATCTGATAGTCGATGTCCTTTATTTTGCTATTGATCCTCGTTTGCGGATTGAACGAAGCGTAGGGGGGCATTGAGTTGAGGCGCACCAGGATTTTTGTAAAATTTTCTCAGGCTTTAAACAGTGATTTAGGTTGGTCATTCAGAAAAAATCCGGTGGCGATCATGTCATTTTTTGTGGTTGTGTCTTTAATAATGGGAGCGATATTTGCCCCATTATTAGCGCCTTATGATCCTTTTGACCCAGCCACCCTAAACTTGATGAATGGGTTTACGGGACCACTGACGCCTAACCAATTCACACAAGATGTTTTTGTTTTGGGGACTGATGATCAGGGTCGTGATGTCTTGTCCACCATTCTCTTTGGGATGCGAATATCTCTGTTTGTTGGGTTCTCGGCTGTTTTTCTGGCGATGATTTTGGGTGTAATTCTTGGTCTTTTAGCGGGTTACATCGGCGGATGGCTGGATGCTGTTATCATGCGGGTTGCTGACGTGCAGCTCACCTTTCCGTCTATTTTGGTTGCGATGTTGATTTTTGGTATCGCGAAAGGCGTGACGCCGGCGGAATTCCGTGATCAGGTAGCTATTTGGGTCCTCATTCTTGCCATTGGTCTGAGCGACTGGGTTCAATTTGCACGCGTGGTCCGCGGTGCTACTTTGGTTGAAAGGCAGAAGGAGTACGTTCAAGCGGCACAGCTCATCGGGCGAGCTAACTTAGCGGTGATGCTCAAACACATCCTGCCCAATGTTCTTAACCCCGTTTTGGTAATTGCCACAATTAGTTTGGCTTTGGCTATCATTGCCGAAGCTACTTTGAGTTTTTTGGGTGTGGGTGCTCCGCCTACTAAGCCGAGTTTGGGAACACTAATTCGTATCGGGCAAGAATATATGTTCTCTGGAGAATGGTGGATCTTGTTTTTCCCTGCGATCACTCTTTTGGCTCTCGCGCTATCGATAAATCTAATCGGTGATTGGTTGCGTGACGCTTTGAATCCGAGGCTACGCTGATGGTGCAACCTGTCCTCTCAATAAAGAGCCTGGTTGTGGAAATTCCCACTCGGAAAGGTATCCTCAGGCCAGTAGATCGAGTGAGTTATGACATTTTCCCAGGTGAAATTCTTGGTATCGTTGGCGAGTCCGGTGCAGGAAAGTCAATGACAGGGAACGCTGTAATTGGGTTGTTAGAGCGGCCGGCGCGAATTGTGTCAGGTGATGTGCTATTATCAGGGAACCCGATCCACAACTTATCAGCCTCTGAATTCCGTAAAATCAGGGGTAAAAAGATTGGTATGATCTTTCAGGATCCTTTGACTTCGTTAAACCCACTTTTAACTGTCCGAGAGCAACTGGTCGAAACCATCATTGAACATCTTGCGGTTTCGAAGAAAGAAGCGCAGGAGCGCGCCATCGCAGCCCTGGAAGAAGTCGGTATCCCTGCAGCGCGAGAGCGGATAGGTAGCTATCCCCACGAGTTCTCCGGCGGTATGAGGCAACGAGTGGTGATAGCTTTAGCATTATGCGCTGAGCCTGACTTAGTAATCGCAGATGAGCCGACTACGGCACTTGACGTGTCAGTTCAGGCTCAGATCATCGCACTTTTAAAGCGGTTGTGCCGAGAGCGTGGCGTCGGGGTTATGTTGGTTACTCATGACATGGGCGTAATTGCTGAGGCGGCAGATCGTGTAGCTGTCATGTATGCTGGAAGGTTGGCCGAGCTTGGCGCGGTGCAAGATGTGCTCACTGAGCCAAAGCATCCTTATACGTATGGGCTTATGGGCTCTACTCCGTTGGCAAGTAGAGGATTGAAACGATTGAAGCAGATCCCTGGTTCAATGCCGCGGTTAGGAGCTTTACCAGAAGGCTGTGCCTTTTCACCAAGATGCGATTTTGCTCAGGAAGTTTGTAAAACCGGATCTTCGCCATTTATCGCAGACGAGGATGCTCAAGCCGCATGTTGGTTCCCATTGCAGCACACTAAATTACGGTCGTCAAAATGAGTGTGATTGTCCGAGCAAAAGCGTTAAGACGCCTCTTTGATGTCTCCAAGCCCTGGTTGAACCGTGTTGTCGAAAGGGAGCCAAAGGCTTTTTTGACGGCTGTTGCAGATGTAGATTTTGAAATTGAGGAAGGCTCAGTTTACGCGTTAGTTGGTGAGAGTGGTTCTGGGAAATCAACTATCGGCAAAATGGTTGTAGGGTTAACTAGTGCAACTGATGGGACCATTGAAATTGATG
>NZ_JBQFRO010000039.1:0-2651 GCF_056537425.1 Ruegeria sp. CE9
ACAGGCCCGATCTTCAGTTTCGCGCCCGCAGGCACAGCATGGGTTGCATTCCATGCCAAAGCACGCCCGTCCAAATCCGCGCGCATCTCGGCCCCCGTCAGCGCAATGACGCAGTCGCAGGTGGCGCTAAAGACACCGCCGAACCCTGCCATCTCTAACGCTGCAAAGTTGGGCGATTGCCCTAACAAGGCCGCGCCTTCTGCCATCGCTGCTATATCTATCGCCCCGCCGCGCGACACACCTTGGGCGACATAACCGTGCCACCCCAAATCCTGCACAGTCACGGCAGGCCCTGCTTGGTGAAAAAGAAAAGTTGCCGTCATGGCAGAGCCCGCCGTACAGCACCGCCATATGGCGCGGCGGCACATGACGTCTCAAATTCCGCCTCAGAAACAGGCCGAAGTGCAATTTCGTCTCCCGCCCGCAACATGAAGGCGGGGTCACGCGCGGGGTTAAACAGGCTGAGGCCCGTTTGACCAATATGCAGCCAGCCCGTTGGCGATGGCACGGAAAACAGAACAATCTGGCGAATTGCTGCAACCAACGCCCCTTTTGGCACCTGCGGATTTAGGGTTGCCTGTCTTGGGAAGTCCCAATTGGGTGGCAACTCTCCCAAATAGGGCTGTGACGGCGCAAACCCGATTGCCTGAACCCGAAGCGGGGTTGCACACAATTCTGCAACCGCCTCAGCCTGACTGACACCTGCGAACGAACAAGCCTGTTCGAATTCTGGGCCATATGCACCGCCAAAACAGGCAGGCACCTCCCAAAGCGCGCGCCCCTGAGGCAGGGATGCAGCATACCAATCGCGCTGCTTAAGAACCGCCGCGAGATCCTCGCGGAGTGCTTCAGGGGATACAAGCAGCGGGTCATACCGCAAAAGGACAGATTGCAGGGCGGTTGAGACTTCCAAAACCCCCGCCAGACCTGCCGCAGTCACCTCAGCAGCAAAGGCAAGGCTTGCGCGATTGCCTGCTTCGCTCAATTGATCGCCAAAGCGCACAACCAGTCCAGCATAACCCGTCTGGCAAATCTCGGGGAATTTTGGCGGTTTTGCGGCTTGCGCGTTCACGGGAACCTGAACCTTTCTATTTGCCACCCCAATGGTGATTAGGGTGGCATGAAAAAGGCCGTGCTTTCAACAGGCGCTTACAGCGTGGGCTTGTTTTGCAACAACTGCAAAAGATCGGCCATTTCAGGCCCACGCTCGCGCCCTGTCACAGCTTTGCGCAGCGGCATGAAAAGGGATTTCCCCTTGCGTCCTGTGGCGTCTTTCACCGCGTTCGTCCAGTTCGACCATGCCGCTGGCCCGTAAGGTGGCTCAGGCAGCAGGGCGAGGGCCTCGGCAATGAATGCTTGATCCTCTGCGTCTACCAATGGGGCCGCACCATCACGGCACAGCTGCCACCACCCCGCCAGATCATGCAGCGTGGTGATGTTTTCACGCGTCACCTGCCAGAATAGGGGTGCGAGATCATCTGGCACCCCCGCAGCCCGCACCGCATCTGCCACCACGCTTAAATCTTGCGCTGCCAGAATGCGTGCGGTCAGCGGATATAAATCATCAACATCAAATTTTGTCGGGGCCGCGCCAAAATGCGCCAAATCAAATCCAGCAGCCAACTCATCAAGACTGCTTGCAATCTCAACAGGTTGGGAGGATCCAAGCCGCGCCATCAACGACAACAACGCCATAGGATGCACCCCTGCCGCGCGCAAATCGCGCAAGGCCAAAGTGCCAAGTCGTTTCGATAACGCCTCACCCTGCGGGCCTGTCAAAAGTGAATGATGCGCGAAGTTAGGCGCAGCAAAGCCAAGGGCAGCCATAATCTGGATTTGTGTCGCTGTGTTGGTCACGTGATCCGACCCGCGCACAACATGGGTGATGCCCATATCTGTGTCATCGACCACCGAGGCCAATGTATACAAAAACTGCCCATCTTGACGGATCAAAACAGGGTCAGACAGGCTGGCCGCGTCAATCGACAAATCGCCCAAAATGCCATCCGTCCACTCGATCCGTTCTTGATCCAACAAGAACCGCCAAACGCCCATACCACGCTCCGCGCGCAATGCATCGCGCTCGGTCTCGCTCAATTTAAGCGCAGCGCGATCATAGACGGGCGGCTGCCCCATATTCAGTTGTTTTTTGCGCTTAAGATCGAGTTCTGTGGGCGTTTCAAACGCCTCGTAAAATCGTCCTTTGTCGCGCAAGTCTTGGGCGGCGGCCTCGTATCGATCAAGCCGCGCCGATTGGCGCTCCTCCTGATCCCAAGTCAGGCCCAGCCACTCCAAATCTTCGCGGATCGCATCCGCATATTCCTGCTTTGAGCGTTCGGGATCCGTATCATCAAGGCGCAAGATAAATTTGCCGCCTGTGCGCCGCGCAATCAGGTGATTGAACAAAGCCGTGCGCAGGTTGCCAACGTGCAAATAGCCAGTTGGGGACGGCGCAAAACGGGTGACTGTTGTCATGCTCGAAATCTCCTGTGTTTCAAGCGTCCCGTGTTTCACAGCCCATCAGATTTGTCCATATCACTGCGGGTGAGATGTTGCGAAATCCCATTAGCGAAAGCTTGGGCCGTGACACCACAAGGTCAGCGAATGGCGCGTGCCTTTGGTGACGGGCGTCACCCGATGCAACATGAAAG
>NZ_JBQFRO010000040.1:0-2471 GCF_056537425.1 Ruegeria sp. CE9
GATCGCACCAGTGCAGGGATCGTTGCCGCATTTAAGCGGATCGACACCTGCGCGGCCGAGTTTGAGGCGCAGACCCCCTATATGTATTCCACCTATGAGGCCCCTGCGATGGGCGATGTGGAATGCGAAGCGCGTCCTTCGGATGCGAAAAAAGTTGTGATTTTGGGCGGCGGACCAAACCGCATTGGGCAGGGGATCGAATTTGATTATTGCTGCTGTCACGCGTGTTTTGCGCTGACCGCGCAAGGCTATGAAACCATCATGATCAATTGTAACCCAGAGACTGTTTCAACAGATTATGATACGTCCGACCGCCTGTATTTCGAGCCTCTCACCTACGAGCATGTGATGGAAATTCTGCGCGTGGAGCAGGACGCAGGTACATTGCATGGGGTTATCGTGCAATTTGGCGGTCAGACCCCGCTGAAATTGGCCAACGCGTTGCATGAGGCAGGTATCCCAATCCTTGGCACATCGCCCGATGCGATTGATTTGGCGGAGGATCGCGAGCGGTTCCAGCAGCTTGTTCAAAAGCTTGAGCTTAAGCAGCCCGAAAATGCGATTGCCCATTCTGACGAGGAAGCAAAAGCCGCGGCTGAGGCCTTGGGGTATCCTTTGGTGATCCGCCCCTCTTACGTTCTGGGTGGTCGCGCAATGGAGATCGTGCGCGACACAGCACAGCTTAACCGCTATATCGCAGAGGCTGTGGTGGTGTCTGGCGACAGCCCTGTGCTTCTTGACAGCTATCTTGATGGCGCGACCGAGGTTGATGTGGATGCGCTGTGCGATGGTGACGCGGTTCATGTCGCGGGCATTATGCAGCATATTGAGGAGGCGGGCGTGCATTCAGGCGATAGCGCCTGTTCCTTGCCGCCTCATACGCTTAGCGATGCGATTATCGCAGAGATCACCCGCCAGACCGAGGCACTGGCGCGCGCGCTCAATGTGGTTGGTTTGATGAATGTTCAATTCGCGGTTAAAGGCGATGATATCTATTTGATTGAGGTCAATCCACGCGCTTCGCGCACTGTACCCTTTGTGGCCAAGGCCACGGATAGCGCAATTGCCTCTATCGCAGCGCGCTTGATGGCGGGAGAGAAACTTTCGGTTTTCCCCAAGGCCGCGCCTCATCAACCTGTGGATGACAACGCGTCTATCCTGATGGGCGACCCGATGAGCCTGTCAGATTTCCGCACGCCGTGGTTCTCGGTCAAGGAAGCGGTGCTGCCCTTTGCCCGTTTCCCTGGCGTGGATACGCTGCTTGGGCCAGAAATGCGGTCAACGGGCGAGGTGATGGGGTGGGATCGCAGCTTTGCGCGTGCCTTCCTCAAGGCGCAGCTTGGCGCGGGAACTGTTTTGCCAACGGCAGGCACAGTGTTCTTGTCGATCAAAGATGCGGATAAATCGCCGCTCTTGGTGGAAACTGCGCAAACCTTGACCGATTTGGGCCTCAAGATTTTGGCCACCTCAGGCACGGCGAAATTCTTGGCCGATCACGGGATTTCATCTGATGTGGTCAACAAGGCCTATGAAGGTGGGCGCACGATTGTCGATATGATGAAGGACGGGATGGTTGATCTGGTCTTGAACACGACCGAAGGCGCGCAAGCGGTGGAAGACAGCCGCTCGATGCGCACAGTCGCGCTCTATGACAAGATCCCCTATTACACCACGCTTGCAGGCAGCCATGCGGCAGCCTTGGCCATGAAAGCCGCACGTGAGGGTGAATTGGCGGTGCGTTCGCTGCAGGGGTAAAGCCCCAATTACAAGCCCGCGCGGAGGTTTGGCCAATTGGCGTCTGCGCGGGCAATATGTCCCGCGACATCCTGTTCCCAGCGGCGTTGAATGCGCCGGTTGGCGTTGAGGTATAATTTCCCGTCAACGATGCGCCATGCATCAGGGCCAATCGGGGCCGTATAGCCTTGCGATACGGCCCAAGCGCAACAGCCCCCATATTGCGGGGCAAAGGCTTCGGGGCTGTTCAAGAATTGCGCGCGGTTGGCTGCTGATGCAAAATGCCATGTAGCGTTGTCCCAGTGCGCGGCGCAGTCCGACTCACCTTTGGTGGCGGCGCCATTGGTGAAATAGGCCACAGGATCATATCCCCGCAAAGCCATGCTATCACGTTGGAAGACTGCCTGAGCAAGCAGAGGCTGTGTGACGAGCGGCAGTGCTAAGCTTGACTTTATGACTGCGCGGCGGGTGATCATGGTGGGTGCTCCTGTTGCAAAACTGGGCTTGGGTATAGCCTGTTTTTAGATCACGGGTTTTGAACTTCGTGTGAGAGGGCGCGCTTGCAAGGTGGGCGCATCTATTGGCATATGGCGACAAAAGAACAACAGGGCGCGCCATGGCCAAGCTATATTTCAATTTTTCGACTATGAATGCGGGCAAGTCGACCTTGCTTTTGCAAGCAGCTCATAATTATAGCGAACGCGGCCAGACCCCATTTCTGCTGACGGCGCATCACG
>NZ_JBQFRO010000041.1:0-2417 GCF_056537425.1 Ruegeria sp. CE9
GAGGGGGCATCGACAGCCGATTTTTCGGCGTAACCGATTCCGAGTACATCTCGGGGTGTTGGAGGGTTGATGACCACGGGGCTTTTGGAACTGCCACTTAAGGGGCTTCACGCAGAACTAGGCGGAAAATTCGTGCCTTTTGCGGGCTACTCTATGCCCGTGCAATATGCTGCGGGCGTGATGGCCGAACATCTTTGGACGCGCGAAAAGGCGGGACTGTTTGATGTCTCGCATATGGGGCAGGTGCGGCTGCCCTTAGATCAAGCTTCGGCACTTGAGCGGATCGCGCCCATTGAGGTTGAAGGCCTCGCAGAGGGTCGCCAGCGCTATGGTTTCCTCACCAATGAGGCGGGTGGTTTGGTCGATGATTTCATGATCGCGCGCTATGAAGATTGTTTCGTTATCGTGATCAATGCCGCCCGCCGCGCCGAGGATTTGGCACTGTTTGAGAAACATTTGACGGGCTTTGAGGTCATCACTGACCGTGCCCTTTTGGCTTTGCAGGGGCCACTGGCCGAAAGCGCGCTTGCGCGTCTGCTGCCTGATGTAGCGACACTGCGCTTTATGGATGTGCGCAGATTGACATGGCAAGGTTCGGAGCTGTGGCTGAGCCGTTCTGGCTACACGGGCGAGGATGGGTTTGAGATTTCCGTGCCTGTGCCCGTCTGCAATGCCTTCGCCCGCGCTTTATTGGCGATGGATGAGGTTGCGCCCATTGGTTTGGGGGCGCGTGACAGTCTGCGGATGGAGGCGGGCCTGCCCTTACATGGCAACGATCTTTCCGAAACCATTTCCCCAGTTGAGGCAGGCTTGTCTTGGGGTATTTCCAAATCACGCCGCCCCGATGGGGCCAAGGCGGGCGGGTATTTGGGTGTTGGGGTAATTGCCTCTCATCTTGCGGGTGAAGCTGCGCGCAAACGGATCGGTCTTGTGCCAGAGGGGCGCGCGCCGATGCGCGGCGGTGTGCCCCTGTTTTTGTCAGAGACAAGCCAAACACAAATCGGCGAGATCACTTCGGGTGGGTTTAGCCCAAGCCTGGGTCACCCGATTGCGATGGCGCTGGTGCAATCTGACACGGATGCAGATGCGCCAATCTGGGGCGAATTGCGTGGCAAACGACATCCTATGCGGCAGGTTGATCTGCCATTTTTCAAAACATCCTACAAACGATAAGACAGGGAGACATCCAAATGCGTTTCACAGAAGAACATGAATGGTTGTTGGTCGATGGTGATCTGGTTGTGGTCGGCATCACCGAACACGCGGCCACTCAATTGGGTGATGTGGTTTTCGTAGAATTGCCAGAGCTTGAGACTGCGGCCGCGAAGGGTGATGAGGTTGTGGTTATTGAATCTGTCAAAGCGGCCTCTGACATCTTGGCCCCGCTGGATGGTGAGATTGTCGAGGTCAATGACGCCTTGGTTGATAACCCCTCTTTGGTCAATGACGATCCCACCGGTGAGGCGTGGTTCTTTAAGATGAAGGTAGACGATCTCTCTGCGGTCGATGCCTACATGACCGAGGATGAATACAAAGATTTCATTGGCGAATAAGCCCCCCGAGCAGGTGTGAGACATGACAAAGTGGATGCGTGAAACCTATGATCCAACCGATTTTGGCAATCGCCGCCATATCGGGCCTTCCCCTGCCGAAATGGCAGAGATGTTAAAGGTGATCGGTGCACCAGATTTGGATGCGCTGATTGATGAAACATTGCCAAAGGATATTCGTCAGACCAAGCCACTTGAATGGGCGGCGATGTCTGAGGCGGAATTGCTGGCGCATATGCGCGAGATTTCAGCCAAGAATAAGGTCATGGTTTCGATGATTGGGCAGGGGTATTACAACACCCATACCCCGCCTGCGATCCAACGCAATGTCTTGGAAAACCCTGCTTGGTATACGGCCTATACCCCCTATCAGCCTGAGATCAGCCAAGGCCGCCTTGAGGCCCTGC
Organism: Ruegeria sp. CE9; assembly: GCF_056537425.1. NCBI lineage: Bacteria > Pseudomonadati > Pseudomonadota > Alphaproteobacteria > Rhodobacterales > Roseobacteraceae > Ruegeria > Ruegeria sp. CE9. The sequence goes on from NZ_JBQFRO010000041.1 coordinate 1,958, forward strand.
TCAATTTCCAGACGATGGTTGCTGACTTAACAGGGCTTGAGATTGCCAATGCTTCGCTTCTTGATGAGGCCACCGCCTGCGCCGAAGCGATGGTGATGGCCGAGCGCGTTGCAAAATCAAAGGCGCGTGGTTTCTTCATCGACCCAAATTGCCACCCGCAAAATATTGCCGTGATGCAGCGCCGTGCAGAACCTTTGGGGATTGAGGTGATTGTGGGCGATCCGAAGGATATGGACGCAAGCACGGTCTTTGGTGCGATTTTTCAATATCCAGGCACATTTGGGGATCTCCATGATCCATCTGCGCAAGTTGCGGCCTTGCATGCTGCAAATGCCGTGGCGATTGTTTGCACGGATTTGCTGGCCCTAACAGTTCTGCGCGAGCCTGGGGCGATTGGCGCCGATATCGCGGTGGGCTCAGCGCAACGCTTTGCTGTGCCGCTGGGATATGGTGGCCCGCA
>NZ_JBQFRO010000042.1:0-2456 GCF_056537425.1 Ruegeria sp. CE9
CGGTTGTCTGTCATAGATTGGCGGCAGAGGATGATCACATCGCCGTTGTCGGTGAAAATCGCAAAGTGCTGATCTTCTCTCTTGACGAATTGCCCGAACTTGGGCGCGGTAAAGGTGTGCGGCTGCAAAAATACAAAGATGGCGGTTTGGTCGATGCGCGTGGCTTGCGTTTGGCCGATGGTCTAAGTTGGTCTGATCCTGCGGGACGCACCCGCACGGAAACAGAACTTGCCGATTGGATTGGCAAACGGGCCACAGCAGGGCGCATGGCACCGCGCGGTTTCCCAAGGGATAACCGCTTTACATAACCGCTTTGACAACACTGGGGGTCTGTCATGCGATTTTTAACATTCTCAAGGCGCAGTGTTGCGGCGGGAATGATGTCCCTGCTGCTAATTGGTTGTGCAGCCCCCGATCCTTTGGGGCAGGCGCAAATCCCGATGGGGGATTTTGCCTTGGGGTTCAATATTGTTGTTGCTGATAATATGCAGCAAGTCCCCCCCTCACGCGATGCCACACCCGAAGAGTGGATTGCGGTGATCTCCTCAGAGATTGATCGCCGATTTGGCGCATATGAGGGGGATAAGCTCTACCATATTGCGCTGAGTGTAGATGCCTATTCTTTGGCCCCTCCTGGTATTCCCGTCCTTCTCAGCCCAAAATCGGTTTTGGTGATTTCTGCCAATATTTGGGACGATGCGGCAGGGGTGAAATTGCATGAGGCACCCAACCAAATCACCATTTTTGAGGGCGCGTCACCCGATACGATATTTGGGTCGGGCTTCACCCGTGACCGCGAAGAACAGATGCAGATTTTGGCCCGCAACGCGGCCAAGCGCGTGCAGGCATGGATGCTTGAAAACCCGCAATGGTTTGGCATTGACCCCGATGCGGCAAATGCGGCGCTTGAGTGGTTAGATGTGCCCCCCGATCCTTTGGCTGAGGCGGATCTTACTGCCCTTGAGGTGCCCGAAATGGCCGTTACAGGAACCAGTGCCACGCCATCTGTCACGCCCGTTCCACGTCCTGCGCCCTAACCCAGTTAGCAACCATGGGCTGAATGATTTGAATGTCGTCTTGATTTTTTGTCTCAGGCCTCGTAACGAGCGCGCGTGTTAAACTCGGGCACAGATTTTGCCCCCCAAAAAATGAGGCGCCAGGGCTATGGCAAAGGAAAAGTTTGAACGTAATAAGCCGCACGTGAACATTGGCACGATTGGTCACGTTGACCACGGCAAGACGACACTGACAGCGGCGATCACGAAGTATTTTGGTGATTTCAAGGCGTATGATCAGATTGACGGCGCACCTGAAGAGAAGGCGCGTGGGATCACGATTTCGACTGCGCACGTTGAGTATGAGACAGATGCGCGTCACTACGCGCATGTGGACTGCCCTGGTCACGCTGACTATGTGAAGAACATGATCACCGGTGCGGCGCAGATGGACGGCGCGATCTTGGTTGTGAACGCGGCGGACGGCCCTATGCCACAGACGCGCGAGCACATTTTGCTTGGTCGTCAGGTTGGTATCCCTGCGATGGTTGTTTACATGAACAAAGTCGATCAGGTTGATGACGAAGAGTTGTTGGAACTTGTTGAGATGGAAATCCGCGAGCTTCTGTCTTCCTACGACTTCCCTGGCGATGACATTCCTGTTGTTAAAGGGTCTGCTTTGGCTGCGATGGAAGGCCGTGACGCAGAGATCGGTGAGAACTCGATCCGCGCGTTGATGGAAGCTGTTGACAGCTACATCCCAACGCCTGCACGCGCAGTTGACCAGCCATTCTTGATGCCAATTGAAGACGTGTTCTCGATTTCTGGCCGCGGCACAGTTGTGACGGGCCGTGTTGAGCGTGGTGTGATCAATGTGGGTGACGAGATTGAGATCGTTGGTATCCGCGACACCTCCAAGACGACCTGCACAGGCGTTGAGATGTTCCGCAAGCTGCTTGACCGTGGTGAAGCGGGCGACAATATCGGCGCGCTTCTGCGTGGTGTCGACCGTGAGGGCGTTGAGCGTGGTCAGGTTCTCTGCAAGCCAGGTTCTGTGAAGCCACATACGAAGTTCGAAGCTGAGGCCTATATCCTCACAAAAGAAGAAGGTGGTCGTCACACCCCATTCTTCGCGAACTACCGTCCTCAGTTCTACTTCCGCACCACGGACGTTACCGGCACTGTGACCCTGCCTTCTGGCACGGAAATGGTTATGCCTGGCGACAACCTGAAGTTCGAAGTCGAGCTGATCGCCCCCATCGCGATGGAAGATGGTCTGCGCTTCGCCATCCGCGAAGGCGGCCGCACAGTCGGCGCAGGCGTGGTCTCCAAAATCATCGCTTAATCGCTAGCGATTTTCTAAACTCAAAGAAAGCCGCGCCTTCGGGGGCGGCTTTCTTCATTAAAGCTGTGCGGTATTGTGACCTGCTTTGTGATCTGCTGCGAGCGCCTCTGCATCCA
>NZ_JBQFRO010000043.1:0-2163 GCF_056537425.1 Ruegeria sp. CE9
CCACGGTGCTTTCGTATATGGGCTCCAAAGTGACGCTCGTGCCGTGCACATTCCGTGACGGGGGCTGCGCATTTTCTGGAGTGAATAAATGGATTTCATGACGGCGGAATTCGCCATCGTGGCGGTAATGCTGCTTGCAGCGGGTGCAGTGACGGGCGTGCTCGCGGGGCTATTCGGCGTAGGTGGGGGCGCGATGATTGTGCCTGTGCTTTATGAGGTGTTTGGCTTCTTGGGCCTCTCAGATGAGGTGCGGATGCCGTTGGCGGTTGGCACCTCACTCGCCATTATCATTCCTACCTCAATCCGCTCTTATATGGGCCACCGGGCACGCGGAGCGGTAGACGAGGCGCTGTTGAAATCATGGGCGCTGCCCATTCTGGCAGGTGTGCTGATCGGCGCGGGTTTGGCCCGTTTTGCACCGCCATTCATCTTTCAGATCGTTTTTGTCGTGGTGGCGGGGGCCAATGCGATCAAGATGATCTCTGGTGCAAAGAAATGGGATTTGGGCGCTGATTTGCCCACGGGGGCCGGGCTTTATTCCTATGGTGGTTTGATTGGCCTTTTGTCGGCCCTGATGGGGATCGGTGGGGGTCAGATTTCGAATATGATCATGACATTGCATGGCCGCCCCATTCATCAGGCGGTGGCCACATCGGCAGGGATTGGGGTTTTGATCTCGGTCCCCGGCGCGATTGGCTATATGATCGCGGGCCTCGGCCAAGAGGGTTTACCGATGGATGCCATCGGATATGTCTCTTTCTTGGGGATGATCCTGTTTGTGCCAACCACCTTTCTGACTGCTAATTTGGGTGTGAAATTGGCACATAGCCTGTCGCGGCGGCATTTGGAATTGGCCTTTGGCCTCTTCCTTGCGTTGGTCTGTTTGCGCTTTGTTTATGCGATTGTAACGGGCTAATCGGGTACCACCAAGGGTAGCAGTAATGCAGCATAAATACGCTTCTATAAATAGGTTGCAGATCTCATGCCCCTTGGCAGTGTTGAAAACGCTATCATATTCATAGAGTTGCGTATGGATGATTTCACTTGATAAGAAAATTCTATCTTGGTCTTTCTTATTGCATAGGTGACTTGGCCTAAGGGGCAAAAGCGGCGCAAATAGGCCATTAGAGGTCGCAGGGCGTGCATGATTTATCACAAAACCCCCGCAGCATAGAGGGCAATCGCGATCACGCATGGGGCCCTTGGCCATGGAAGATGTGTTTGACTACACTATTGCACCTATTTTGGGGCGGCGTGCCGTGTTGGGCATGGTTGTGTTGCAATCCGATGAAACGCTAGAACACGATCTGCGCCGTATCTTGCCGCAAGAGGAAGTGGCCCTGTATATCAGCCGTGTCCCCAGTGCTGAAACCGTCAGTTCAGACAGTCTTGCTGCGATGGAGGGGCATCTAAGCGATGCCGCCGCCCTTATGCCGCCCGCTTTGGATTTTGATGTATTGGGATATGGTTGCACCTCGGCGACATCGGTGATCGGGGCGGGGCGGGTGGCTGAATTGCTGCGCAAAGGATGCCCCGCAACCCATGTGACCGACCCGCTTTCGGCGCTCGTGGCGGCCTGCCGTCATATGGGGATCACGCGCTTGGCGTTTTTGTCGCCCTATGTGCCCGAGGTCTCAAGCCGCCTGCGCGCCGCAGTCGCGGCACAAGGGGTAAAAAGCCCCGTGTTCGGAACCTTTAACGAGGCGCGCGAACATGCAGTTGCGCTCATCGATGGCCCGTCTGTCACCCGCGCGGCAACGGCGCTGCTGCAACGGGGTGGGGCCGAAGCGGTATTTTTATCCTGCACGAATTTGCGCACCTTGGATGTCATTGATGCCATCGAGGCCGAGACAGGTGCCGTTGCCCTGTCGTCCAACCAAGTGATGGCATGGCATATGTGCCAATTGGCGGGGATTAGGCCCGCCTTGCGCGTGGGGCGCTTAATGGCTGAGCCCCTATTCGCCCGAAGTGCCGAATAGGGTGATCGCCCCACCCAGGAGGGCCATCGCAAAAAAGAACAGGCGCTTTGGCCAATTGCCCGCGCCTGCCGCCGCAATCGCGGCTTGCAGCGCGTAATAAAAGGCAAAGGCGCAGGAGGCATAGCCGATGATGGAAAACACATCGCCAACCCATGTAAGGATCAGCGCAACTGCGCCCAAAATG
>NZ_JBQFRO010000044.1:0-2072 GCF_056537425.1 Ruegeria sp. CE9
ACGGCGCGGTCACGCCTGAATTCAAACGCCTGCTTGGGTATGTGTCCAGTCAGGCATCAGGCTGCCTGTATTGTCAGGCCCATATGATCTTGGCCTCCGAGCGGTTTGGCGCGTCAGAAGATCGGTTGAACGATGTGTTCACCTTTGAAGATAGCCCCCATTTTACCGAGGCCGAGAAAGCCGCCTTGGCCTTTGCGCAGGCGGCAACCCTTGTGCCAAACGCGGTGACACAAGAAATCGGCGCACGCCTTAAGGCGCATTGGGGCGAGTCTGCTGTGGTCGAGATCATGGCCGTTGTCGCGCTGTTTGGGTATCTTAATCGTTGGAATGACAGTATGGGATCCGCCCTAGAAGATCTTCCAATCAGCAAAGGTGAGGCGCGTTTGAAAGACGCCACTGGGTGGAGTGTCGGCAAGCATGTCTGAGCGCCCCCAAGCCCCGCATCAGATGAAGATCGTGTTGTTCCAACCTGAGATACCCGGGAACACGGGCACGATTGGGCGCACTTGCGTGGGCTTGGATATGGAATTGATCTTGATCCGACCCTATGGGTTTGAGCTATCGGAGAAATCAGTGCGCCGCGCGGGGCTGGATTATTGGAAATATGTGCGCCTGACAGAATATGATGATTGGGAAGCGTTTATCGCAGCGCGCAGGCCGCGCGCGGATCAGTTGTTTCTCTTTGAAAATGATTGGGCGCAATCGGCCTATGAGGTCGAATTTCCCCAAGATGCCTATTTGGTTTTTGGCCGTGAGACGACAGGGCTGTCTCCTGAGATTATCGCAGCCCATGCGGATCGGCTTGTCTCCTTGCCGATGTATTCCCCGCATATTCGCTCTTTGAATCTGGCGAATATCGCTTGCGCGGCAGCCTACCAAGCCTTGCGCAGTCACGCCTTAGCGTAAAGCGGTCAGCAGGGTTTGCGAGGGTTGGCCTGTGATGGGCCATCCTCTTTCAGCCTCAAAGGCGCGAATGGCGGCTTCGGTTTGGCGGCCAAATACGCCATCAATTGTGCCAATCTCATAGCCACGCGCCTTGAGGCCCTCTTGGATGGCGCGGCGATCTTCAATCAGCAGACCATATTGATCTGGTGGGAATGGCGTGGATATAGGCCCCGCCCCAGTCAGCCGCCCTGCAAGGTAGATGACACCAAGCGCGTAATTATCCGATGCATTATACCGCAAGAGCGCGCTGAAATTGGGCGAAACGAGGAACCCAGGCCCGTTTGGCCCTGCAGGCAGCAGCAGGGCGGGATTGCCCAAATTGCGGGTGGGCGTCACCACAGGCACCACGCCGCGCGCAATCCAAGTGGCAAGCGTGCTTGGCGCGCCGCGCCCAGAAGGCCCCGAATATCCTTGGGGCAGGCGCACCTCGCAACCCACGCCAAATTCGCTTTTCCATGCGCCCCCTTCGCGCAGATAGGCGGCGGTTGAGGCCAAGGCATCTGTGGGATCAATGCCCCAAATATCTTTCTTGCCATCACCATTGAAATCCACCGCATGGGCCGCAAAGGTGGTGGGAATGAATTGGGTATGCCCCATGGCCCCTGCCCATGATCCTTTGAGGTTTTCGGCGGTTGTATGGCCTTGCTGTAAAATCCGCAGAGCAGCAAAAAGCTGCGCCTCGAAAAAGGCCGCGCGCCGTCCGTCATAGGCAAGGGTCGATGTGGTTGAGATCACGGGAATATCCCCGCGCTTTGCACCAAACTCGCTTTCAACGCCCCAAATCGCCGCCACCACTTCGCGTGGGACGCCATATTGGTCTTCGATGCGGCGCAAGAGGCGCGATTGATTGGTAAAGGCTGCGCGGCCCGAAGTCACCTTGGCCTCAGAGGCGACAAGGTTCAAATAATCCTCGAAACTGCGAGAGAATTCTGCCTGATTGCGGTCGCGGGTCACGACACCTGGCAAATAGCCTGTGCCACGGAAAGCTTGCGAAATGGTGACGGGGTGTATTCCCCGTGCCTCTGCGCGAGATTTGAAATTGGCCACCCATTGGGCATAGCCCGTATTTGGGGTTGGTTGCAGATCAGGCGGGGTTGGGCGCAAGAAGTTTTGACCTGCTTGGGTCA
>NZ_JBQFRO010000045.1:0-1955 GCF_056537425.1 Ruegeria sp. CE9
GGATCGCGTGGGGGATCCCCTCCATCTCGTCCATGCGCGCGGCCAGGGTCGTGCCGAGCGCGCGCGGGATCTCGGTGGGAAATTGCAGGTCCTCGCCCAGCTCCCGCATCACGCGGATGAAGGCACGGATATAGCTGCGCTTGGAGTAGTTGGCCGACTGGAACAGTTCCGCCACCGCGCGGTTGGGATCGTTCTCGGCGGTATGCGGGTCGGCGGCGTAGTTCAGGGCCAGCTGGGCCATCTCGGCAAAGGAGATGTCCTTGCGCACCATGTTCTCGTCCACCATCCGGCGATAGAGCGCTTCCAGCGCCGCGCCGCGGGCCTCGATCCCCGCCGGGATCGCGCCCCAGGTCTCGGCATCGCCGGTCTCGTCCAGCAGCCGGCGATAGGCCTGCACCCGGCGGTAGCCCTGGATCAGTTCGTAGCGGCCATCCTCCCGCGGCTCGACCCGGATCGGGTTCGACAGGCCCAGGTCGCGGATCGAGGCGATCAGCTCGTCAAGCTCCGGGTCTAGCCCCGGCAGGCGGTCGCGGGCCAGCTTGTAGGTTTCGATCTGGTCCAGCGGGATGCGGTCGACGATCTGCCCGGCCTTCTTCAGGCGGACGAATTCATGGGCGAGCTTGTCGTTTTCCGCCCGGATCTGCGCCTCCAGCGCGCCGCGGTCGCGAGCGTGATCCGAGGTCTCGGTGATTGCCGCGGCCATGGGACCGCGCCGGGGCGGTGTGGTCTCAGCATGTGAAACCTTCCCCGCGGGGAAGGTTTTCGGCGGGGCCGCGTCGGCTTCGGGCGGCATCTCGATGTCGAACATGCGGCGTTTCTTGCTCATGGCGTGTCCTCCAGATTGTCCCAGGCGGCCAGCATGTGACCGCGAAACTCGGTGTAGGCTGCATCGAAGGTGGCCCGCGCCCGGCGCCAGGTGCCCCGGGTCATCTCGCGGTAGTCGATCTCGTAAACCGATGACAGGAAACGGCCCGACTGTTCGACCGCGCGGGTCATCTCGATCGGACTGTCGGCGACCCGGTCCCCGAAGACCTGCTTGAAGGCCTGGAACATCGCCCGGTGCAGCTCGTTGCCGGGCTCGTATCGCGTCATCAGGAACCGTATGTCACGAAACACTTTCGGAAGCGTAACCCCGGCGCGCGCAAAGCTGTCGGCGCCGTGGGCGAGATCCTCGAGCGCCTCGGCGAGCTGGCCGATGAAGGAGGTGGTGCTGTCATACTCCCAATAGCCCGGGCCCGAGGGGATATAGAGCATGTCGGCGGCGAAGACCGCGTTCATGGACTGGTAGCCGATGGCGGGCGGACAGTCGAAGAGGATGATGTCATAGGCGTCGTCCGGGATCTGGTCGAGAAAGCGCGACACGGCCGCGAAGAAGGACCATTCGGGGTTGAGGTGGCGGTACTGGGCGGAGGCGAACTCGACAAAGGCCGCGTTGGCGCAGGAGGGGATGATGTCGATGGTCGGCCAGGCGGTCGGCTGGATGAAGTCCGACACCCGCAGCGCGCCGAGCCCGAGATCCTGGATCGCGGCGGGCAGCTGGCGGCGGGGCAGGGCGGTGCCGCTCTCGGCGCCGGCGGCGGTGGCGTTCATCCGCTCGGTCTCGCGGATCAGGTCGCGGGCCATGATGCCCCAGACGGTGTGATCCTCGACCACGTCCGACAGGCCCATGGAATGGCTGAGGGTTGCCTGGGGGTCGAAGTCCACGGCGAGGACGCGGTAGCCATCGAGGGCGGCGGCATGGGCGAAGTGCAGCGCCACGGTGGACTTGCCCGCGCCGCCCTTGAAGTTGACGATGGCCACGCGGATGGGGCAGGGGGCGGAGGTGCCACAGAGCAATGTCGTCCCCCTGCGCCCGGTTCCGGAGGTGAGCCGGGCGGGCGGGCTCTGGCCGCAGGTGCAGCTGCAGTTGCGCGACAGCTACCCGGCGCAGTTCGCGACCTGGTTCAGCAAGCTCG
>NZ_JBQFRO010000046.1:0-1986 GCF_056537425.1 Ruegeria sp. CE9
AATTGCAGCCCATCCCCGAGCGGCAGTTGCGAGAACACATCAAAAAGCCGAAAGCGCACAACCATCTGCCCCTCTGGGGTGCGGCCCACCGAACCTGTGATCAGGGCTTGGGCATTGATGGCTTGCCAATCGGCAAATTGCACGGGGCTGTCAAAACTGGTGATTGTGGAAATATGAGCCTCGGCTGGGATTTCGCGAAACAGGCCTGTGCCACGCAGATCGGCGGCAATCACCCGCGTGATATCTTGGGCGGCATCGGCCATGTCGGGCGTATCTGCGATAAAGACAGGCAGGGCGAAGGGGAGCGGCTCAATCACACCTTCGGTGATTTCAATGCGCAAAGGCCCGCCTGCACCTTGGGCCCATGCGGGTAGGCTGCTTGCGCCAAGCGCAAGGCACAGCCCCAAGCCGCGAAAAACTGTAATCAACTGCGCCTTCATCTCAGCCTCATCTGTTCAGGGTTGAAGACCATCTCGATGGTTTGCCATTGGTCATATTTTTCTGAGGGCAGGTTAAACCCGTTTGCGCCACAGCGCAAAATCGCACGACGTCCTGCTTCAAATGCTTGGGAGACCGATGCATCCGAGCCACCAGAACTGTCGATCATTCGGATAGACCCCGCATCTGGCCGCCCATCTTGGCCCAAGGTGACCGAGATGGTGACAATTGTGCGCTGCGCCTCGGAGGATAGCGCGCCAACATTCCAACAGGCGCGCACATCTGCGATCAAACCATTCACCTCGCCGCTGCTGAGGGGCGGGCCAGAGGGGACGGAGGGTGTCGCAGGGGCGCTGACCGCATCTGCAACCGCGGCCGCAATCGCATCAGCGAGCGGGTCAGCAGGTTCAGGCGCGGGTTCAGGTTCAGGCTGCGGCTCTGGTTCGGGTGTTGGTTCGGGTGTGGGGCGCTGTGGCCGTGCGGTCGGCACAGGTGACGCAATCGGTGCAAGGCTTGCTGCGGGTGTTTCGGCCTCTGTTACGATCTGGGTCGTTGCGGCTTCGGGGGCTTGGGCCACCTCTTGTTCAACGGGTGTTTCACTCTGTGCATCAGGCTCAGGGGTTGCCTCAACAACAGTCGGCGCGATTTCGGCATCAGGCGGCGGTGCAGGCGCGGGTGTTGGTGCCACGCGCGGGGCAGCCTCAGGTGTTGGCGTGTCTGAAGGGGGCGCATTCTCCGCGCCCAAAGGGGGTGCGCTGATTTCTGGGGGCTGTGGTTGCACCTCGGGTTGCGGTGCAGGGTCTGGCGTTGGCTCTGGCGCAGGTTCGGGCGCAGGCGGCAGGCTCGCCGCTCGGGTGAGTTCTTCAAATTCAGCGGTTGAGATGATTTGAACGCCCGTCACCTGAAAATCGGTTTCCGTCTTGTGGTGAAACAAAATATCCCCAAACGCCACCCATAAGAGCAGCGCGATGTGCAGCCCAGCCGAGACATAAAGCTCCCGCCGCATCAAACTTACCCCTCAGGCCCGCTGCCCGCCGCGCCATCCAGCGCAGGCCCGCCCGCATCGGTCACAAGGCCGATTTCGCGAAAGCCGCCCGCATTCAGCGCGCCCATGATTTGCATCACTTGCTCATAGGAAATCGCGCCATCCGCGCGCAGGAAAATGCGCGTGCTGTCGCGCTCGCCTGCAATGGCCAACAGCCGCGTGACCAGTTCATCCCGCGAAACTTCGGTGGTTTGGATCATCACCCGCCCATCGGGGGCGATGGTTACAGTAAGCGGTTCTTCTTCCTCACTCGGCAGGGCTTCTGCGGCGGTGTCTGGCAGGTTAATCGGCACACCAACAGTCATCAACGGGGCGGCCACCATGAAGATGATCAAAAGGCATAACATCACGTCCACGAAGGGCGTGACGTTGATTTCGGACATGGCGCGGCTGCTGCCCGCCCGTCTGTGGCCGCGTCTGCGACCGCCGCCCGATTTTTGCGCAACCGAGGCCCCCATCAGTCAAGCTGCCGTGACAAGAGGGTGGAAAACTCATCTGCAAAG
>NZ_JBQFRO010000047.1:0-1886 GCF_056537425.1 Ruegeria sp. CE9
CTGATTGGGTCTTTTGCAGCGCTTGGCCTTTTTCCATGGATTGCAAAATTTGCGATTGCGCGCATCAAACGCTATCGCGCCTATCGCCCCTATACGCGCCCTGCCCGTTTTGATCGCAATCTGATCGTGATTGGCGCAGGCGCAGCTGGTCTTGTTTCGGCCTATATCGCCGCTGCGGTCAAGGCCAAGGTCACCTTGGTTGAGGCCGGAGAAATGGGGGGGGATTGCCTCAATTTTGGCTGCGTCCCCTCAAAGGCATTGATCAAATCTGCCGAGCGCGCCCATGACTTTGCCCATGCCGAGGAATACGGCCTCATCGCAGCGCCCCCCAAGGTGGATTTCCCGCGCATCATGGCCCGCATTCATGAGGTGATTGAAACCATCGCACCCCATGACAGCGCAGAGCGCTACGAGGGTTTGGGGGTTGAAGTGATCAAAGGCTATGCCCGCATCCGTGACCCTTGGCATGTTGAGATCACGCAAAATGATGGCAGCGTTGCGACCTTATCCACCCGCGCGATCATCGTGGCCACGGGCGCATCCCCGACCATCCCCCCCATCACGGGACTGTCCGATGTGCCCTATCTGACCTCTGACACATTGTGGTCAGAGATGAAAACCCGTGAAACCGCCCCACAATCCATGGTGGTTTTAGGGGGTGGGCCGATTGGCTGCGAATTGGCGCAAAGCTTCGCACGGCTTGGGGTTCAGGTCACGCAAATCGAACGCGCGCCGCGGCTTTTGACGCGCGAAGATGAGGAGGTCAGCGCCGCCCTTCTTGCCGCGATAGAGGGCGATGGGGTTGCCGTCAAAACAGGCTCCACGGCGCAATCCGTGAGCCTTGCGGGTGATCAGATTGCCGTGGAAATCGAAGGGCCAGAGGGCCGTGAGGTGATCCTTGCCGATGATCTTTTGGTGGCAGTCGGGCGCAGCCCGCGCCTGACGAGGTTTGGCCTTGAGGAATTGGGGATTGTCACAGATCGCAAGGTCGACACGAATGACTATTTGCAAACCCTTTTCCCCAACATCCTCGCCGCTGGCGATGTCGCAGGCCCTTATCAATTCACCCATACGGCAAGCCACGAGGCCTATTACGCCGCCGTAAACGCGCTGTTTGGGGATATTAAGCGCAGCAAAGCCGATTATCGTACCATTCCTTTTGCAATTTTTACCGATCCCGAAATCGCCCGCGTTGGCCTGTCTGAAAGTGAGGCCCGAACCAAGGGCGTGGCCTATGAGGTCACGCGCTACGATCTCGATGATCTTGACCGCGCCATTGCCGATGGCACCAGAAATGGGTTTGTAAAGGTGCTGACCGCAAAAGGCAGTGACCGCATTCTTGGGGCCACAATCATCGGGGCCGAGGCGGGAAATCTCTTGGCCGAATTCACCTTGGCCATGAAACACGGGCTTGGGCTGAACAAAATCTTGGGCACCATTCACATTTATCCAACCCTCGCAGAGGCGAATAAATATGTCGCGGGGAATTGGCGCAAAGCACGCGTGAACCCCCGCGCCCTTGCGCTGCTGCAGCGGTTTCACGCCTGGAGGTTGGGAAAATGATCGATGCCCGCCTATTGCCCCTGCAACGCCGCCTGGCCCGACCCTTTGCCGAAGCTTTGTATAAGGCCGGTATCAGTGCAGATCAGATCAGTTTGTTTGGCTTTGCTCTGGGGCTGTGCGCCCTGCCTGCGCTTGCCATGGGGCACTTTGGGCTGGGTCTTATGTTCATCCTGCTCAACCGCCTTTGTGACGGGTTGGATGGGGCTGTGGCGCGGATCGCGGGGCCAACAGATCGGGGCGCGTTTTTGGATATCGCGCTTGATTTTCTCTTTTATGCCAGCATCCCGCTAGGGTTTACGCTGTTTGATCCGAGCCGTAACGCC
>NZ_JBQFRO010000048.1:0-1770 GCF_056537425.1 Ruegeria sp. CE9
CAGAGGTAGCGCCATTTGCCGCCGACGCGGACGTAGGTTTCATCCACGTGCCAATCAACGCTGGTCCGGCGCAGATGCCGCTCGGTGCGCTTTGTAAGTTCCGGGCCAAACTTCTGGACCCAGCGATAAACCGTCGATCGATCAACAGTCACGCCGCGCTCGGCCAGCAGATCCACGACATCCTGGTAGGACAGGGGATAGCGCAGGTACCAGCGCACCACGCAAAGGATCATGTTTCGTGGGAAGCGATGGTGCTTGAATGGCGATTGGTGCGGCATGATGGTCCTCCAAAACGCCGAAACTCGCCAACCAAACCGAATAATGCAACAGTCCCTTCCAGAACGACCCCGACAGCAACCGCTCCGGCGAGGTCCAGCTTCTGCGCAGCCATGTACCGGATTCCAGCCGCAAGAATGAATGTGATGGCCAGAATGCCGGAATAGTTCTCCGTGAAGCTGAAGCTCCGGCTGAAGAGCTTGATGATCTGGACCAGAAGAACTGTGACCAGCGCCCAGAGACCAAGGAAGCGCGTGATCTTCGAATCCAGGATCGCGAGCGCCGTCGCCTTATGATCGCGCCCGTTGCCGCCGCCCTGTTTGTCAGGATTGCTGTCCGATTGCCTTTGCTCGGATGATGTCTTGCCGGTCTTCCGACCGTTGGGGCTCACATCGCTACTATCTGGATCGAACTCTGCCATCAATGCCCTGCGCTCCGAGTGTCTTAAACCTTCCTAACAGCTTAGATTGCGCTGGGGACTTGTCTTCGTTCGAGCACATCGGACATATGTAAGAGAGGTGGCAGGAGCGTGAGCGTGGGCAGGCGTCCGAGACGTAAACGGTCGCATCCGCTGTAGCTACAGCAAATTTCTAGGGAAACGATGTGCAAGCACAGGCGCCGACAACGTTCGACTTCTCGCCGTTGAACTGTCCATTTGAATTATATGTGCAAAGCTTTTCTGTCAGCATAAAGAAATTACACTCGGAACCATTCGGTATTACACCATTCGCCGGGCCATTCGTAGGGCAAGTCGAGTTGATCGCAGCGCTTGCAAGGGGCGCTGCATCGTCGCTTTCGTTCAGAGTCCCCTCACAGACGGCCCCTCTGGCTTCTAAAGCTTCAGGGGACATAGCGTCACCCTGAAGCTGTGCGCAACATCCCGATAACAAAAGGAAAGCACAAACGCTTTGTAAAGCCGGCCGACTAGCCCGAAAATCAAAGAAAATACTGAATCTTAGCTTTCGCACTTCGCGGTTACTTCCATCTCTATGGTCCAAACACCATCGTCGCAATCATTACTCAACTCCTTTACTTCTGTCACGCTGGGGAACGGACAAGATACGTTTTCCGCGCAAACTGCCTCTGTTTTCCTATTAATCTCACGTCTAAGAGCGCGAAACATTTTCTGTTGCTCGTCATCGGAGTAATTACCACAGTCCTCCACGCTCATTGAGTGCGATACGGAAACGGTAAAGCTTTCTCCACACTCAATGGTATCTTGCTCCTGGAGAAACTTGAGAAAAGCATTAGTATCTGTCATAAGTAACCTCGTCATTTTTCTTGAGTAGTTTTCCAAGCAAACAGCTCAGAGGGATATATCAGGAAGTCGCGGAACGCTATTCAAATGCTGGATCTCCTGAAAGAAGTAGATAAGGACCGACATTTTCTAGTCGCTCATTCAAATTGGGGGTCCATTCAAGCCCAGTCCCAGGGAAGTGCTTTGGATACTTCATGATACGTATTCTAAAGCGAGCAATGACAGCACGTATGATT
>NZ_JBQFRO010000049.1:0-1838 GCF_056537425.1 Ruegeria sp. CE9
CGGCGATTCCGACAGCGTGACTTCGACGGACAAGCTGGTTGCCATCTTGCCGTGCATGGTGGCGATGTCCCGTGACCTGCTCCCCTGAAATGTCCTCAAATTTTGGTTAGCCTGTTCTCTAAGTGAGGAGACAGACGATGAAGAGAAGCCGTTTCAGTGAAGAACAGATCATTGGCATTCTTAAGGAGCACCAGGCTGGGTTGGGCGCGAAGGAGTTGTGTCGCAAGTACGGGATCAGTGACGCGACCTTCTACAAGTGGCGATCCAAGTATGGTGGCATGGAAGTGTCAGATGCGCGACGTTTGAAGACGCTGGAATCTGAGAACGCCAAACTGAAGAAGATGCTGGCTGAGCAGATGATGGATGTTGCGACGCTTAAGGAAATGCTTGGAAAAAACTTCTGAGGCCCGGTTCAAGGAGGAATGCCGTGGACTGGGCCATGAAGACAAAAGGCTACAATCAGCGCCGGGCGTGCGCGCTGGCGGGGATCGATCCGCGTGTGTATCGGCGTCGGTCGAAGCGCCTTGCCGACACGGAACTGCGGGTGAGGATGAAAGAACTGGCGTCCGAGCGGCGTCGGTTCGGTTATCGCCGCCTGCACATGCTGCTGAAGCGTGAGGGCTGGGAGGTAAACTGGAAGAAACTGTACCGGCTCTACCGCGACGAAGGGTTAACCGTTCGTAAACGGGGCGGACGCAAGCGCGCAGTGGGCACCAGGACGCCCATGGCGATCCCGCAGGGGCCAAACCAGAGGTGGTCCCTCGACTTCATGTCGGATGCGCTGGAAGACGGGCGTCGGTTCAGGGTGCTAAACGTGATTGATGACTTTAGCCGGGAATGTCTGGCCGCTGTGGTCGATACATCCATCAGCGGCGCACGTGTCGCCCGCGAGTTGGATCGGATCGCCGAGCTGCGTGGGTACCCCTGCCTTGTGGTCAGCGACAATGGAACCGAACTGACAAGCAACGCGATGCTGAAATGGCAGGAAGACCGTAAAGTCGACTGGCACTACATCGCGCCCGGAAAGCCCATGCAGAATGGCTTCGTCGAAAGCTTCAACGGGAGGATGCGAGAGGAATGCCTGAACGAACACCTGTTCCCGTCACTGCGCCATGCCTGCCGCATGATTGCGGCATGGCGCGACGACTACAACCACCACCGCCCGCACTCGAGTCTCGACGGGCTCACCCCGCGGGAGTATCACCAACGGTCAAGAGAGGACCAAACCCTGAACAGAGCTAACCTATAAACGCGGACTCAAAGGGGAGCAGGTCAATGACCATCGAACCCGCGCTCGCCACCTCCTGGCAGCCGATCGGCGACGGCGCGGGCTGGCGCTTCACCCTGCGCGAGGGCGTGACCTTCCACGACGGCTCCGCCTTCACCGCCGAGGACGTCCTCTTCTCCTATGAACGCGCCTCCTCCGAGGCCTCCGACACAAGCAGCTGGTTCGCCCCCGTCTCCGAGCTGCGCGTGATCGACGACTACACGGTCGAGATCCTGACCACCGCCCCCAACCCGATCTTCCCCGACAGCATCGCCAACTGGATGATCATGGACAGCGGCTGGGCCGCGGCCAACGACGCCACCCGCCCCGACAAGGAGGCCGGCAACCACGCCACGCTCAACACCAACGGCACCGGCGCCTTCCGCGTCACCGCGCGGGAGCCGGGCCTGCGCACCGTGCTGGAGCCCTTCGACGGCTGGTGGGACACGCCCGAGCACAACATCACCCGAGCCGAGTTCACCCCGATCCAGAACCCGGCCACCGCCGTGGCGGCCCTGCTGTCGGGCGATATCGACATGATCAACCCGGTGCCCATCCAGGACGCCGCCCG
>NZ_JBQFRO010000050.1:0-1823 GCF_056537425.1 Ruegeria sp. CE9
GGACCCAAAACACCGCGATCGCGTGGCGTTTATTCGTTTGGCGTCAGGACATTTTGAGCGGGGCATGAAACTGCATCATGTGCGCTCTAAGAAACCGATGGCTGTATCCAACCCCGTGCTCTTCCTCGCAGCTGACCGCGAATTGGCGGAGGAGGCATGGGCAGGCGACATTATCGGCATTCCCAATCACGGGCAGTTGCGCATCGGGGATGCCCTGACCGAAGGGGAGGCGCTGCGCTTTACAGGGATACCCAGTTTCGCGCCTGAATTGTTGCAAGTGGCGCGCGCAGGCGACCCGATGAAAGCCAAACACCTTGAAAAGGCCCTGATGCAATTCGCCGAAGAAGGGGCGGCAAAAATCTTTAAGCCACAACTTGGCTCAGGTTTTATCGTGGGTGTTGTGGGCGCGCTGCAATTCGAGGTTCTCGCCAGTCGGATAGAACTGGAATACGGGCTGCCCGTGCGTTTTGAAGCCAGCCAATTCACATCGGCCCGATGGGTGCATGGCGCGCGCGATAAGGTCGATGCATTTGCAACCGCCAATAAACAACATATGGCGGTCGATAATGATGGCGACCCTGTGTATCTGACGCGCCTGCAATGGGACATTGATCGTGTCGAACGCGACTACCCCGATGTGCGGCTCTCGGCGACCAAGGAATTGATGGTTTAACACCCCGTTTGACCCTTGCCGTGGTTTCGGCTAAATGCTTGTCCATTCTTGGCAATCTGGCCAAGGATCACGCCGCGGAGCGCGCGAGGAAATGCGCTCCTTCACATATGCCAGTTGAGACTGGCCAGAACGGACGCATATGACCAAATTCACCGATCTAAACCTCAATCCGAAGGTTCTGAAAGCTATATCTGAAGCAGGGTATGAAACCCCAACCCCCATTCAGGCAGGCGCAATCCCCCCCGCATTGGAAGGGCGCGATGTTTTGGGGATTGCCCAGACGGGCACAGGCAAAACTGCCAGTTTCACATTGCCCATGATCACGCTTTTGGCACGGGGTCGGGCACGGGCGCGGATGCCACGTAGCCTCGTTCTTTGTCCCACCCGCGAATTGGCGGCACAGGTGGCCGAAAATTTCGACACCTACACCAAGCATCTGAAACTGACCAAGGCCCTGCTGATTGGCGGGGTGTCATTCAAAGAGCAAGACCTTCTGATTGATCGGGGTGTCGATGTTCTGATCGCAACACCGGGCCGTCTCTTGGATCATTTCGAGCGCGGCAAACTGCTGTTGACGGGCGTTCAGATCATGGTGGTGGATGAGGCCGACCGCATGTTGGATATGGGCTTTATCCCCGATATTGAGCGGATTTTCTCGCTGACGCCCTTCACGCGCCAAACCTTCTTTTTCTCTGCCACGATGGCCCCAGAGATTGAGCGGATCACATCAACCTTTTTGTCTAATCCCGCGCGGATCGAAGTGGCGCGCCAATCCACGACATCCGACACCATCACGCAGGCGTTGTTTTCCTTCAAACCCACCCGCCGCGACACAAGCGCGAAAGAAAAGCGCACCATGCTGCGCGCCGCGATTGCCGCAGAGGGCGAGGGTTGCACAAATGCCATCATCTTCTGCAATCGCAAAGTGGATGTCGATATAGTCGCAAAATCGTTGAAGAAACACGGGCTGGATGCCGCCCCTATTCATGGCGATTTGGATCAATCGCAACGCATGCGCACCTTGGATGGGTTCCGCGAAGGAAGCCTTCGCTTTCTTGTGGCCTCAGATGTGGCCGCGCGCGGCCTTGATGTGCCAAGCGTAAGCCACGTGTTTAATTTTGACGTCCCCTCTCACGCCCGGGATTACGTC
>NZ_JBQFRO010000051.1:0-1776 GCF_056537425.1 Ruegeria sp. CE9
CATGACTTCGAGATCGAAGTGATGCCCGACATTCGCGCCCATTGGACGCCGAACGCGACGCTCTTCAACCGCTTCAAGAAGGCATGGCTCCTGAAAATCCTCGGCGAAGATCTGGGTCTGGCCCAGGAGGCTGTAACGCTGGCCTCTTCGAGCAAGAAGGAGATCGTCGCCTTTTGTGACAAGCTCTTCGCCGATCAAACCTTCGCCGCGATAGCGCACCTCGCCCGATACTTCGGCCGCATCGGGCAAAAGCGATACAGTAGAAAGCGCAGTCAAAGATTTGCCTGATCCAGACTCGCCCACCAAAGCAACAGTTTCCCCTGCCTCAATGTGAAAAGACACACCGCGCACCGCCTCGATCCGCCGCCCATCTTGCTGAAAGGTGATGCGTAGATTTTCGACCGACAGCAGGCTCATTGGAACGTCTTTCTGGGGTCAAACGCATCGCGCACCCCTTCGAAAATGAACACCAATAGAGACAGCATGATCGCAAAGGCAAAAAACGCCGTGAAGGCCAACCATGGTGCTTGCAGGTTGTTTTTGGCCTGCAAGGTCATCTCGCCCAAAGACGGGGCGGATGAGGGCAGGCCAAAACCCAAGAAATCTAGCGCAGCCAGTGAACCAATCGTGCCCGTGACGATAAAGGGCAGCATGGTCAGCGTGGCCACCATCGCATTTGGCAACACATGGCGGAACATGATCACGCGATCCGAGACGCCAAGCGCACGGGCCGCGCGCACATATTCGAAATTGCGGGCGCGCAAAAACTCGGCCCTGACAACCCCGACAAGGGATGTCCAACCGAATAAGACCATCAAAAACACCAAGAGCCAAAAATCCATGGTGAAAATCGCGGCGACGATGATGATGATATAAAGGCTTGGGGTCGCGCCCCAAATTTCGATCACACGCTGGAAAATAAGATCAATGACACCGCCAAAATAGCCCTGCACCGCCCCTGCCGCGATTCCGATCATCGAGGCCAGCGCGGTGACGATCAGCGCGAATGTCACCGAAAGACGGAACCCGTAGATCACACGCGCCAAAACATCCCGTGCGGTGTCATCCGTGCCAAGCCAATGGTTCCCGTCAGGCGGCGATGGGGCCGCGCGCCCGATATCGTTGACGGTATTGTAGCTATAGGGAATAGGCGGCCAAAGGAGCCATCCTTTTACAACCTCTACGCCATCAACACGCCCTGTGGTTTGAACGGTTTCAATCACGCCTTCAGGATCATCCCAACAGGCGTCTGACCCGCCCGAGATGATCAGGCATTGCACCTCAATATCACGATAAACCGCCTCGGTGCGGAAATCGCCACCAAACTCTGTCTCAGGGTAAAAGTTGAAAATAGGCGTGTAATAGCCGCCCTGATATTGCACCAAAATCGGTTTATCATTGGTAATGATTTCAGCGAACAGGCTAATCCCGTAAAGCACAAGAAAGATCATCAATGACCAAAGCGCGCGGCGATTGGCCTTAAAATTGCGCCAACGGCGTTGGTTGAGAGGGGAGAGCGTGATCATGCGCTCACACCTCCCGCGTCTCAAAATCAATGCGCGGGTCGATCCAAACATACATCAGATCGGACAAGATCCCCACGACCAGACCAATCAGCCCAAACACAAAAAGCGTTCCGAAAATCACGGGGTAATCACGGCTCACAGCCGCTTCAAAGCCCAAACGCCCCAAACCATCGAGGGAAAAAATCGTCTCGATGATCAGTGAGCCGCCAAAAAATACCGACACAAAAACCGCGGGAAAGCCCGCGATGAC
>NZ_JBQFRO010000052.1:0-1663 GCF_056537425.1 Ruegeria sp. CE9
GCGAGGACCGCCGCGACAACGAGAGTGACTCTGCCACCATTACGGGATGATCCGGCTTTTTCTTCCGAATTGCGGGTCGTCGCGAGGATCCGTTTCTTGATCTCGAGTCTGGCCGCTTGAGCTTCCTGTTCAGAAATCAAACCGCGGTCCATGTCTCGTTGGATTTCCCGCATCTGATCGGCGAGGATCGCCGGTACCGCATCCCCTCTGGTGAGAGTGTTCGATTTGGACAGCAGCAGCGGGTAGAGGACAATTCCGATTGCGACCAGCGTCAAAAGAACGAAAATACCCCAGATCATGACGCATCCCCCGCTTCGTTTTGCCTGAGAATTTCGGACACGGTGTTCTCATCCTCCGAGCCCAAGTCTTCAAATGCCTCTTGCTTTCGCCGACTCATCAGTAGCCCGCCACCAACGAAAACCCCGATCAGAACGAAAGCGATCGGAGCGAACCAAAGCGCGTAGGTCGCAGGCTCCAGAGGCGGTTTCAGCAGCACGTAATCCCCGTACCGCGCCCGTATGTATTCGATCACCTCCGCGTCGCTGTCTCCAACGACCAGGCGCTCGCGTACGAGCAGACGCAAGTCCCGCGCCACACCCGCGTTCGAACTGTCGATGTCCTGGTTCTGACAGACGACGCATCGTAGATCCTTGGAAATCTCCCGCGCACGCTGTTCCAATACCGGGTCGGTCAGCATTTCGTCCGGTTCCACCGCATTGGCGGCAAAGGGAAGGAGCCCGATGCAAAACGCGAAAATCAACTGTCTCATGAACCTGCTCCATTTGGCAGTGCGCCTGCCTGCTTCAGGGCTTGCGTGAACCGTTCGACGGCGTCCGGACCCACGACCGGCCCGACATAGCGAAACAAAACGGTGCCATCGCTATCGACGATGAAGGTTTCCGGCACGCCCGACAGGCCCCATTCGATCCCGGTCCGGCCCGACAGGTCGGACCCGATCCGCTCGTAGGGATTGCCGAGGTCATTGAGCCACTTCACGGCATCCTCAGGTTTGTCTTTGTAGTTTATTCCGAACAACCGCATGCCGTCTCGTTCGACAAATCTTGTCAACACGGCATGTTCCGCGCGGCAGGGCACGCACCAGGACGCAAAGACATTGACCACGACCGGTCGTTCGTTGCCGACAAGATCGCTTCGGGCCAGGCCGGGTGTCTCCAACCCCGGCACGGGATCGAGGTCGAACGCCGGGGCCGGTTGCGAGATCAGGACGGAAGGGATCTCGTTGGGATCCCGGTCGGGATTGAGCCCCCAGAGAAAAAACCCACCGAATATGACCGCCGCAATAAACGGCAGCCCGGCAATGAGACGTTTCATCTTCTCTCCTACTCGGCAGGAACGGCATCGGTGGCTGGCTGTTTGGCACGGCGCGGCGCCCCGACCCTCAAACGGCGATCCGACAAGGACAAACAGCCACCGATCACCAGCAGGATCGAGCCGATCCAGATCAGGTTGACGAGCGGTTCATAAAGGATCCGAAGGGTCCATGCTCCGGCGTTGTTCACTTGATCGGAGGCTGGCGTTGCAATCGACGTATAGAGATCACCCGCCAATGTGGAGCGGATGGCCGACTCCGTCGTCTGGCTTTCCGCGACCGGGTAATACCGCCGTTCCGGGAAAAGTGTCGTGACCAATTCGCCATCCCGAC
>NZ_JBQFRO010000053.1:0-1687 GCF_056537425.1 Ruegeria sp. CE9
AAACGGCGGATGTGGTGATCGCCATTGGCACCCGTTTGCAGGATTTCACCACAGGATCATGGACAACATTCCCAAAGGATGCGCGGTTTATCAATATCAACGCGGCGCGGTTTGATGCGCAAAAGCACCGCGCACAGGCCGTTGTGGGGGATGCGTTTGAGGCGATCACCGAGATTGATGCGCAATTGGGGGATTGGTCTGCCTCTACTGCCCGTATGACGCAGGCACAAAAATGGTATGCCGAGTGGAATGATTTCTTGGACAAGTGCCAAGCCCCCACAAACCAGGCCGTGCCATCCTATGCGCAGGTCATTGGCGTTGTGAACCGCATGGCGCGCCCCGAAGATGTGATGGTGACTGCCGCAGGCGGATTGCCCGGTGAAACGATCAAAAATTGGCGCTGCAAAGCACCGCACACCTATGATTGTGAATTCGGCTATTCCTGCATGGGCTATGAGGTTGCAGGGGGCTGGGGCCACGCGTTGGCGATGGCAGGCAGCAAAGGCACACCCATCGTCATGGTTGGGGATGGGTCTTATATGATGATGAATTCTGACATCCATTCCTCGGTGATCTCAGGCCATAAGATGATTGTTATCGTCTGCGACAACGGTGGTTATGCGGTGATCAATCGTTTGCAGACCAATACGGGCGGGGCAGGGTTCAACAACCTGCTGAAAGATTGCCGCGTGAAAGACCCAGCCAATGTGCGCCATGTTGATTTTGCAAAACATGCCGAGGCCATGGGGGCCTATGCACGCCATTGTGACAGCCTTGCCGATCTAGAGGCCGCGATGGAATGGGCGCAGACCACCGATGCGACAACGGTGATTTCAATCGCCTCTGATGCCTATACTTGGACAGATGGCGGTGCGGATTGGTATGTGGGCGTGCCCGAAGTTAGCCCCCGTGAAAGCGTTCAAGCCGCCCGCAAGGGTCAAGAAGAATTCCGCAAAAAACAGCGGATTGGAGTGTAAACCTCATGTTGAAGGCCAAATTGGGCATTGCCCCGATTGCATGGTGGAATGACGACCTGCCTGAATTATCAGATGACGTCAGCCTAGAGGAATGTCTGACCCAAGCCTCGGAGGCAGGGTTTAGCGGCATGGAAACAGGCCGCCGCTTTCCAATGGATATGGCGGTTTTGGGTCCGATCTTGGATCGCTATCGGATCTCGGTTTGTGGCGGATGGTTTTCGGGTGAATTGCTTGATGGGGATATCGAGCGCGAAAAGGATCGCATTGCAGAGCAAATGGCGTTTTTCAAAGCCGCAGGCGCGCCGTGCATCGTCTACGGAGAAACAGCGCGGTCTGTGCAGGGCAAGCGCGAGGTGCCTTTGGCGCAAAAGCCAGCGATCAGTGAGGCCGAGATGGCCGCCTATGGGCGCAAGATGTCGGACTTTGCCGATTGGTGCGCGGCCCAAGGGATGCCGATTTCCTATCATCATCACATGGCCGCTGTGGTCGAAACCGAGCCTGAGCTTGATGTGTTTATGAAGCATTCTTCGGTTCCGCTGCTGTTTGATGCGGGGCATATGGCTTTTGCGGGCGGGGATAATTTACGCGTAATTCACAATCATCATGCGCGGATCTCTCATGTCCATACGAAGGATATTCGCAAAAAGGTTGTGGAAAAAATTGACAGAACTAGAAATAGTTTCCTTGATGCAGTGGTCATGGGAGTCTTT
>NZ_JBQFRO010000054.1:0-1581 GCF_056537425.1 Ruegeria sp. CE9
CCTCATTGCCACGGCGCACCAAATAGCCCGTCATCCGTTGCAAAACGCGGCCCCGCGCAAGTTTCAAAGATTGAATCACTAGCCGCGCACTTAACGTGGTTGGCTTCAACTCCAAGGGCGCGCACGGCCGCGCAATTTGATCTCACTTGACCACCCTGTGCCTTTGCGGGGCTGCAACCACCTGCCTTCCCGCACGAGCTTGGCGCCGCGTCCCGTCAAATCGGCTTCGATCTGCGTAAAATCGCAAAACCGCTCGAACACCAGTTCCAGCGGGGCATCAATATCTTCGGTGGCTTTGAATTTCATAGCTGATCACCCCAATGCTATACGCCGATCCTTTGCGCGCTGTGAAGGCAGCGCGTCTGGCCAAAGACCACCCCAGTCGCGCACCTTTTGCAGCCTATATGAACCGATCTGCGAGCCAGTTTTCCAGCAAAAACCGCGCAATTGCGCCCTTGCGCGGCGAAGATATTTCTGGGTGTGACCCACAAAAGACATCCATCGCCTCTTGGCGGCTTAACCATCGCGCATCGTCCAATTCATTTGGATCAACCGTAATCTTTGTGCTTGTGGCGGTGGCTAGGCAGCCAAACATCAAAGAGTTGGGGTAAGGCCAAGGTTGATTGGCAACATAGCGCACTTCGGACGTGGTGATCCCCGCTTCTTCCAACACTTCGCGGCGCACGGCGGCCTCGATTGTCTCACCAGGTTCGACAAACCCTGCGAGTGCGGAATACATCCTTTCGGGCCAACCATGCGAACGCCCCAACAAAATTTGATCGCCATAGGTCACAAGCATGATCACCACGGGATCCGTGCGCGGGAAATGCGAGGCGCCACAGGCGCGGCATTTGCGCTGCCACCCCGCTTGCACCATCTGCGAAGGGCTGCCACATTTGGCGCAATAGAGATGCGAGCTGTGCCAATTCAACAAAGCACGGGCTGTTGCCGCCAATTCTGCTGCGCGTGGAGGCAGGGTGATCATAATGCTGCGCAATTCCAAAAACACAGCGCCCTCGGGCGCATCTGGATGGGCCTGCTCGGACAGATCAACAAAGGAGTTCAAGCTGACCCCTTCTGGCAATTCAGGATTCCAATCGCTCAGGTCTTGCGCAAAATAGGCCGCCCCATCCTCGGACAGCCCCAAAAACAACCGCGCCTCCTCTGCGAGATCTCGAAAAAGCGGTGCGTCTTTTCGCAAAAAGCACAAGGACGCCAGACCCGTTTCTGAATCGCGCTGACATAGCACCTTGCCGCGCCACAGAACCAAGATATGCGCCTTTGCAATTTGCCCCAATTGCACAGGATCATCCCGCAAATGCGCCGCACGATCTAAATTCGATCCACCAAAGGTGACCGCAGAGGCAGTTTGTAAAAGGGGCATGTGATGTGATCCTTGCTTCGCGCCCAAACCTTACAGAGACGTGAACGGGGTGCAACAAGAATAGGATTGCCCAGAACTACCCTTATGGCTGTATGATGCCCCCATCAGAAGGGGATGAGATTTGGCTGCGGGATAGATCAGCATAGGGACGGCGCGGTCCGCGCGGCTGAAGGCCACGCTTTTTGCGACCACCGATT
>NZ_JBQFRO010000055.1:0-1560 GCF_056537425.1 Ruegeria sp. CE9
CGGCTATAACGGCCGCGCGTCGTCTGTTGTCGTTTCAGGCACAGATATCCGTCGCCCCTGGGGTCAGTTGAAATCGCCCGATCAGGACCTGCCTGCTTTCCTGCCCAGCCGTCGATTTGATATCGAACTAGAGATGGGTGCAATCGTGGGCACACCGTCTGACGGCCCAATTTCAGTGCAGGAAGCCGATGACAACATCTTTGGCTATGTCCTGCTAAACGACTGGTCCGCGCGCGATATTCAGGCCTGGGAATACCAGCCGCTGGGGCCATTTCAGGCCAAGGCGACCGCGACCTCGATCAGCCCGTGGATCGTGACCAAAGCGGCGCTGGAACCGTTCCGCTGCGATACGCCCGACCGTGAGTTTGCCCTGCTGGACCACCTGAAGGATTGCGGCCCGATGCTCTATGACATCGATCTATCCGTAACGATGGCGCCAGAGAATAAAGACGCCACGACCATCGCACGAACCAATTATCGCGAGATGTACTACTCGGCGGCGCAGCAGTTAGCGCATCACTCGACGTCTGGGTGTCCGATGAACACGGGCGACCTGTTGGGGTCCGGCACCATTTCGGGGCCGAACAAGCCAGAGCGCGGATCACTTCTGGAACTCAGCTGGGGCGGGAAAGAGCCACTGACGCTGGACACAGGCGAGACCCGCACCTTCATCGAGAACGGCGACACGCTGACCCTGACCGGCGCAGCCAAGGGCGACGGCTATACCGTCGGGTTCGGCGATTGCACCGGCACTGTGCTGCCCGCACTCGAAAATCCATTCGCCAGAGATTGATGCAGGTCCAGTCCGCATATTCAGAGCGCGCTCTGCCAGTCCTTAACGGCCTCGATGGGATAAAGCAGCATCAGCACGTTCAGCGTCAGACCATCGCGGATCAGCGTGGTGGTCAGGATCTCGAATCCCAGCGCAATGGTGACCGTCATCCAGATCGGCAGGCGACGCGCCAACCAGAACCCCAGCATCATCGCGCCAATATCGGCGATCGAGTTGACGACACTGTCGCCGTAGTAATCCAGCGAGATCGTGACCGCGCGGTAATGTTCGATCACGGCATTGGTGTTCTCGGAAATCTCCCACGCGACTTCTATCAAGGTGGCGATGAACAACCGCCAGCCAACGGCAAGGCGGCGCGCCACCAGCCACAGAAGACCGTAAAACAGAAAGCCATGAATGATGTGGCTGGGCGTGTACCAATCGGTCAGATGCTGCGAGCTTTCGGAACTGAAGGTTTCACCATGCCACAGCTTGACATAACCGCATTTGCAAATCGGTTCGCGGCCCATCCACAGCAGGATGATGGCGCAGGCAATGACAACACAAGCGGTTGCCCAATAAGGCAAAAATCGACGTTCAAACATATGGCGACAACATCATCAAAGCCAGTCGCTGTCCAGAAGGGAAATCACTGATATGGCCAAGGCATTTGCGTCCCAGGGGGACATGTCGGAAAAGAAAATCTCGTTCACCGAGGTGGGCGAAGGGCTCTATGCCTTCACCGCCGAAGGCGACCCGAACTCGGGCGTGATCATCGGCGATGACAG
>NZ_JBQFRO010000056.1:0-1479 GCF_056537425.1 Ruegeria sp. CE9
GAGTTCGACCGCCACATGCTGGAATCGCTTGACTGCCCGGTGACCCGCGCGCCCCTGACCTACGACGCCGAGGCGCAGGAGCTGATCTCCCGCGCCGCCCACCTGGCCTTCCCGATCCGCAACGGCATCCCGGTGATGATCGAGGACGAGGCGCGCAAGCTCGACTGAGCCCCCGCGCCGCCCTGCCGGACCGCGCCGCGGCGACCCCGGCCCACCGGCCTGCATCCCATGCTGCCTTGAACGCCCCATGTCCGCCCCTTAGGCTGCGCCGCGACCCCAGCCCGGAGCCCCCCGTGATCCAGCCCGCCTCCAACCCGCGCCACACCCCATGAGCGCCGCCTTTCCCCGCTCCGCCGCCCTGTGGCTCTACCTTGCGGTGAACGCGCGGCTCACCGGCTGGGCCGAGCGCAAGATCGCCGAGCGTCGCGAGGCCGGCAAGGAAGACCCCGACCGCTACGGCGAACGTCTCGGGCGCCCCGGCCTGCCCCGGCCCGACGGCCCGCTGATCTGGATGCACGCCGCCAGCGTGGGCGAGGCGCTCTCGGTGCAGGAACTGATCCGCCGTCTGCGCGAGGAACGCCCCGACACCACGATCCTGCTGACCACGGGCACCCGCACCTCCGCCGAACTGCTGGCCACCCGCCTGCCCCAGGGCGCGATCCACCAATTCGCGCCCGTGGACACCAAACCGGCCATCGCGGGCTTTCTCGACCACTGGAAACCGGACCTCGCCATCTGGATCGAGAGCGAGCTCTGGCCCCGCATGATCCACGACACCGCCGACCGGGGCATCCCGATGATGCTGATGAATGCGCGCATGTCGCCCGACAGCTACCGGCGCTGGCGCTGGATGCGCGGCCTGTCCCACGCCCTGCTGTCGCGGTTCCGGCGCATCCTGGCGCAGGACAAGGACACCATGCGCCTGCTCGCCCGGCTCGGCGCGCCCCAGGACCGCCTCCGCACCATCGGCACCCTGAAGGAAGGCGCGCAGCTCCTACCCTACTCCCAGACCCAGTACGCCTCCTTCCTCGACGAGATCGACGGCCGCCCCCTCTGGCTCGCCTCCTCCACCCATGCGGGCGAGGAGGAGATGATGAGCGACGCGCATCGCAGCCTCGTGCGCCGGATGCACCGGCTCCTGATGGTGCTCGTGCCCCGCCACCCCGAGCGCGGCCCCGAGATCGCCCGCGCCCTGCGCGCCGAAGGCTGGGAGGTCGCTTTGCGCAGCGACGACGACAGCGTCGATCTCGACACCCAGATCTATGTCGCCGACACCCTGGGCGAGCTGGGCCTGTGGTACCGCCTCGCCCCGGTCAGCTTCATCGGCGGCTCCCTCACCGAGGTCCGCGGGCACAACCCCTTCGAGCCCGCGGCCCTCGGCTCCGCCATCGTCCACGGGCCCCATGTGTTCAACTTCGCCGATATCTATGACCGGCTGACCCAGGCCGGCGGCGCGCGGCAGGTGGACGGGCCGGTCAC
>NZ_JBQFRO010000057.1:0-1530 GCF_056537425.1 Ruegeria sp. CE9
AAAGAGGCACCAGACCCACCCAACCCCAAGCGGTTTGCGGGCCAACAAATACAATGGCAATAAGAGCCACGCCTACGATCACGCGAAGCGCGCGGTCGATCATCCCAGCATTGCGAGTCATATATAAACTCCTTTCTATAGCCGACGCGAGATCATCGCATACTGGCCCCTGATGGTCTGTGACCATGTCACATGCGCTGGTTTGCTTGACTTGTTCTGTGAAATCAGGCCATGCCGCAGCCATGAGCAAAGAAAATACACCAAAGCCAAGCAAAGATGCCGCTGCCAAGCCTAAGCGCGCGCAGGATGTTTATACGCTTGTTGTTGAACTAGGTCGCCGCGAGGGGGATGGCCTGCCTGCCAGCGCAACGGGGGCGGGGCTGTTGTGCTATGCGTCAGGCGTGGACGAGGCCGAAGCGGTGCGCGAGACGGTTGCAGTGCTGAAAACGGCGGATATGAACCCGCTTGAGGTCACGGGCTATGGCACCTTGACCGAACGCGAGGCGCAGGGGCTTGAGATTGATGAAGAAGAACGCGCTTTGATGATGCGCGCTTTGGAAGAAAACTCGGTCATAGTCGCGCAGATGACACCTTATTTTGCCGAGGATGATGAGACATGAGCGAGGAAGACCTTAACGCGCGCCACAAGACAAAGATGCAGAAGATTAAGGCCGCGCGCGATCGTATGATGGCGGAGAAAAAGCGCGAGAAGAAAGGTCTGGTGATTGTTCATACAGGCAATGGCAAGGGCAAAAGCTCGTCCGCTTTTGGGATGATTATGCGCTGTATCGCCCATGGGATGCCTTGCGGTGTCCTGCAATTCATCAAAGGCACATGGGTGACAGGCGAAAAGGAATTCCTACGCAAACATTTCGCGAATGAATGCAAGTTTGTTGTGTCGGGCGAAGGATTTACGTGGGACACCCAAGACCGCGAGCGCGATATTGCAGCGGCGCGTGCGGGTTGGGAAGAAGCCAAAGCGATGATCAAAGACCCCAATATGTCATTGGTTGTTCTAGACGAGATCAATATCGCTCTGCGCTATGATTATCTTCCGATCCTAGAGGTGGTAGAGTTTTTGGTCACGGAGAAGCCAGAAATGACCCATGTTGTTTTGACGGGTCGCAATGCCAAGCCCGAATTGATTGAGATTGCCGATCTTGTGACCGAGATGACCGAGGTCAAGCATCCATTCCGTGAGCAAGGCATTGTTGCGCAAAAAGGCGTGGAGTTCTAAGGTCTTATGCCCGCTGTCATGATCCAAGGCACAGGGTCGAATGTGGGCAAATCATTGCTTGTTGCGGGGCTGTGCCGTGCTGCGCGCAAGCGCGGCATCAATGTTGCGCCGTTTAAGCCACAAAATATGTCGAACAATGCGGCTGTCTGCCCTGAAGGGGGCGAGATTGGTCGCGCACAGGCGGTGCAGGCTGAGGCGGCAGGTCTTGCGCCTCATGTTGATATGAACCCTGTTCTGATCAAACCCGAAAGCAGCACAGGCGCGCAGATTGTGGTGCAAGGCGCGCGTCTGAC
>NZ_JBQFRO010000058.1:0-1486 GCF_056537425.1 Ruegeria sp. CE9
ACAAACAAATATGATCGACAGGGTTTGGATGGCGAATTCATAGTAATCGACGAAGAGTAAAAACAAGAAAGACGTCGCCACGATGCCCGCGACCTTGTAGGAATTCGACAAAAGCTTGGCCACCAAGATTAAAAGCGGCACCAAAATCCACCACGGCATTTCCACAAACAGCGTTAAAGCGCCCTATATCATCAGGATCACGCGCAATGAGCGACAGAATTGAAGCAGATTACCTGATCGAAACCCCGATTGACCCCGCCCGCGCCGCCGCCGTGATGGCGGGCGAGCAAAGCGCGGGCACCTTTGTAAAAGTGCCGGCCGAAACGCCAGAACTACAGGCCCGCGCGGGGGCCCAAGTGGTTTCCCTAACTCCGCTTGATGCAACCGACAGCCCAAGCTTGACAGGCGGGCAGCAGGGCACGCGCTATCAGCGCGCCAAGGTCACACTCAGTTGGCCCTTGGATAATATCGGCCCCGATTTACCGAACCTCATGGCTACGGTCGCGGGCAATCTTTTCGAATTGGCGCAATTCTCAGGGCTACGTTTGCTGGATATCCGCCTGCCGCGCGCATTTGCGGATGCCTATTCTGGCCCAAAATTTGGGATCAGCGGCACCCGTAAATTGGCAGGGGTTGTGGTTGGCCCTCTGATTGGCACGATTATTAAACCCTCTGTCGGGCTTGACCCGCAGGAGACTGCCAAATTTGTCGGCACACTTGCCGAAGCGGGCATTGATTTCATCAAGGATGATGAATTGCAGGCCAATGGCCCTGCCTGCCCCTTCGAGGAGAGGGTGAGCGCGGTGATGGATGTCATCAACGCCCATGCCGACCGCACTGGTAAAAAGGTCATGTATGCCTTCAACCTAACAGGCGAAGTCGATGAGATGCGTGCCCGACATGATTTTGCCCTCTCAAAAGGTGCAACTTGCGTGATGGTCAGCCTCAATTCGGTCGGCGTGGCGGGCTTCTTGGGCCTATCACGGCATAGCGCGCTGCCTCTCCATGCTCATCGCAACGGATGGGGATATCTCAGCCGCGCCGAATTGTTAGGATGGGACTATGCAGCATGGTCGAAAATCTGGCGCTTGGCGGGGGCAGATCATATGCACGTCAACGGCCTCCAAAACAAATTCAGCGAAAGTGACGCAAGCGTCATCGCCTCGGCCAAATCTTTGCTCACCCCACTCTTTGGTGATGCACCCTGCATCCCGATGCCCGTCTTTTCATCGGGCCAATCCGCGCTGCAACCCCCTGAAACCTATCGCCACCTCGGCCATGCAGATTGCATTTATGCAGCAGGAGGTGGGATTATGGCCCACCCTGACGGGCCGCGTGCAGGTGTCGCGGCATTGCGGCAATCGTGGCAAGGGGCGATTGCGGGCATCCCCGCCGCTGATTACGCCAAATCCCATCCCGAGCTTGCCCGCGCGCTAAAGGCCTATGCAAAATGACACTTCCCGATGGGCCATTAATTGCCTTTTTG
>NZ_JBQFRO010000059.1:0-1476 GCF_056537425.1 Ruegeria sp. CE9
GCGCCGTGGTCGCCGAGGGCCGCGTGGATGGCCGGATCGATTACGGGCGCGGGGCGAATATCGCGGCCTATCGCAAGCTGGCGGATGCGATCACGGCCCAGGGCGTGTTGTGATGGCGGGGCGGCGCAGCGGGGCTCAGGCCCTTGTGGAGAGCCTGTTTTCGGCGGGCGTGGACACGGTCTACGGCGTGCCGGGCGAGGAGACCACGGCGCTGATGGCCGCCCTTCACGACAGCGAGATGGCGTTCGTGCTGTGCCGGCACGAACAGGCGGCGGCCTTCATGGCCGGGGTGCATGGGCGGCTGACCGGGCGACCGGCGGCGTGTCTCGCCACGCTGGGGCCGGGGGCGACGAACCTGGTGACCGGGGTGGCCGATGCCACGCTGGATTTCGTGCCGATGATTGCCATCACGGGGCAGGGGGGGTGCGGCCGCCTTGGCCGGGAGAGCCACCAGATCATCGACCTGGAGGCGCTGTTTGCGCCGGTGACGAAACAGAGCCGGACCTTGCTGGAGGCCGACGCGGTGCCCGGGGCCGTGGCCGGATCTACTCGCGGGCATCGGCCAGAGACGAGAATAGCGACTCGTTGAGAAGCTCGTCCCGGAAGCGTCCGTTGAAGCTTTCGACGAAGCCATTCTGCATGGGCTTTCCTGGCGCGATGTAGTGCCATTCGATGCCCGTGCGCTGGCACCAGCTCAGGACAGCCACCGAGGTCAGTTCCGTTCCATTGTCCGAAACCACCATTGCAGGCTGGCCGCGGCGCAACATCAACGCATCGAGCTCGCGCACGACGCGCAGGCCAGAGAGCGACGTGTCCGCCACCAAGGCCAGGCACTCCCGGCTGTAGTCGTCGACCACGGCCAGAACGCGGAACTGTCTGCCATCCGTCAGCGCATCGCTGACGAAGTCCAGGCTCCAGTGCTGGTTGGGGGCATCTGGCACCAGCATCGGCCAGCGTGTCCCCAGAGCCCGCTTTCGGCCGCCCCGGCGGCGCACTTGGAGCTTCTCCTCGCGATAGAGCCGCCTGAGCTTCTTCAGGTTCATCATGATCCCCTGCCGTTCCAGCATCACGTGGATGCGGCGATAGCCAAACCGCCGCCTCTCGGCCGCGACAGCCTTCATGGCGGCCCTCGCTTCGGCATCGTCAGGCCGCACGCTGCGATAGCGCACGCTCGACCGATCCACGGCCAGTGCCTTGCCCGCCCGTCGCTGGCTCACTCCGTGGACTTCCACAACGTGTGCCACCGCTTCCCGCCTGACGCCGGGCGCTACCACTTTCGCGAAGTGACATCCTTCAGTATCGCATTGTCGAGCATCGCTTCGGCCAGCAGCTTCTTCAGCTTGGCGTTCTCGTCCTCGAGCGCCCTCAGTCGGCGCGCGTCCGATACCTCGAGGCCGCCGAACCGCGCCTTGTATTTGTAAAACGTTGCCGTGCTGACCCCGTGCTTGCGGCAGACATCGGCCGTCGTCATTCCGG
>NZ_JBQFRO010000060.1:0-1464 GCF_056537425.1 Ruegeria sp. CE9
CGCTTTTCTACGGCATCTACGACTATGTCGACAGTTTCTGGGACAATTCCGAGCTGGAGGCGACGGGCCTGCCGACCGAGGCCGAGATCGCGATCCTGCAACCGCTGGTGGACGAGGGGCTGCTCGGATGCCATGATGTTTGATTATCGCGGCTATGTCGCCGAGGCGACAGGCGCAAATATCTTCTTCGTCAAAGATGGCGAAGTGCATACGCCAAAGCCAGATTGCTTCCTCAATGGCCTAACCCGCCAGACAGTTATCGGTATGTTGAACGATCGCCAAATCAAGGTGCATGAGCGTCATATCATGCCGGAAGAATTGGAAGGGTTTGAACAATGCTGGCTGACGGGAACCGCCGCAGAAGTCACCCCAGTGGGTCAGATTGGTAGCTATAATTTCGAGGTTGGCGCCCTGACGCGGGACATCTCGGACGCCTACGAAAAACTGGTTCGCGCCTAAGCGACACCACGCATCACGGCCCGCAAGATCAGCTGACCTTGCGGGCCTTTTTATGATCTCCCTTGCATTTCTTAGAATTCATGCCACCATCAGTCTATGGTGGTGCATACTCAATCCTTTGGCGCTTCCCGTATTCCCGAAAAGGTCGCCTTTGATCGTGGCGAATTATCGGCGATCCTGTCGATTTATGGCCGCATGGTGGCTGCAGGTGAATGGCGCGATTATGGAATGTCGCTGCTGAGTGATGTTGCGATTTTCTCAGTTTTCCGCCGCACCGCCGAACACCCCATTTATCGGATTGAAAAGCGCCCCAAATTGGCAGGCAAGCAGGGAATGTATTCCGTGATTGGGATGGACGGGCGCATTCTCAAGCGCGGGCATGATCTGCGCAATGTGCTGCGCGTGCTAGAGCGCAAATTGATCCGCGCCGTAGACGATTAATACCCCGTCATTCTATCAAAACATGTTTGCGCGCGGTGATCTCGCCGCCGCCAGACGTGCGAATGCGCGCCTCGGCATGGGCAAGCGGCTCATAGGCCACCGCCATGTGATGGGCATTTGCGTGCAACAGCATCTCTTCATCGGCCATGATCCCGACATGGCCCCTCCAAAACACCAAATCCCCGCGGCGCAGTGGTGCATCCTCGGGCAAAAGCGCGCCGAGCGCTGCCTCTTGTTGGTCACTGTCCCGTGGACAGTCTTGACCACAGGCGCGCATCGCCAATTGGATCAGGCCAGAGCAATCAATGCCCCATCGGCTGCTGCCGCCCCAAAGATAGGGGGTTCCAAGGAATAGATCAGCCACGCCCACCGTATCCGAAAACCGCGCCGTTAAGGGGCGCAGGTGGGATTTTGGAACATGATGCCCCGTCTGGATGCGATGAAAGCTTTCACCCTCTTTCGCAGGCTCAACCACGTTGACACGTGCGCCGAAAAAGATCGACACATCGGGCGACGATTTTACATCGGGGCGCGGATAGAGATGGGTTGCGGGGGCGGTGACCC
>NZ_JBQFRO010000061.1:0-1438 GCF_056537425.1 Ruegeria sp. CE9
GCAAGGCGATGCCCAAGGCCAGAAACAGCCATCTTCAACTTTCATTTGTATTTGCGTTGACCTCATTCGTAGTCAATTATATTAGAAATAGATACGAACGATGGCGACACGCTTGATTCATGCAGTTTCAGCGTAGTTTTGTTTCATTCTGGATGCAAAGCGATTTCTTTCGCTTCAGTTCGTGAGCAACGACGACAGGAGGCAAAGCGTGAGAAAGCTGCTTGAAACCCCCAAGGAACTGGCCGAGCGCGTGGGCATACCTGTGTCCAACGTGCGCTATCTTATCCGCGAAGATATGCTGGATCACATCTTCACCGCACCAGGTCGTCGCAATCCTAAGATCCCTCAGGGCGCTTGGGAGCGGTACGTCGAAAAATTCACTGTGAAAGCAGCAAGCGTGAGGCCGAATGCGGCCTCCGATGCGAATTGATTGAGTGAGGGGAAAACCGATGGCCATGCCCCGCGCGACACTGACACAGAGCGAGTTGACACGATACCTCAAGGCCTACCGGGACGCGGGCATACCGGTCTTGCGGTCTGAGATCAGCCGCGATGGCAAAGTTGTGATCTACAGCACCGAGAAGCAGATCGACGAGGTCAACAATCCGTGGGATCGCCCGTGAAGCGCCGGAAGCAGTTTCCCGGTGCGACTGCCTATTTCGACCGGCACGGCAAACGGCGATGGCGGTTTCGGAAGGGCGGATTCTCGGCAGAACTGGGAAGCAACTACGGGTCGGAGGATTTCGTTCAGCGCTATGAGGATGCCGTCAACGGGCATAAAACGCGTGGTTTGATCGGTGCGGATCGGTCCAAGCCCTACAGCGTTAGCCAGCTAGTCGCGCTATGGTACCGCTCGCCAGAGTTCCTCGATCTCGCCCCGAGCACGCAGAAAGTTTATCGCGGGATTGTCGAGAAATTCCGGGAAGAGCATGGCGACAAGCCGATGCGTCTGATGCAGCGGAGGCATGTACAGACGATCCTCGCAAAGAAGGCCGAAACGCCCACGGCGGCGAACAACTTGCGCAAGCGGCTAATACAGTTAATGGATTTCGCGATCACGCTGGATTGGCGCGGCGACAACCCGGCGCGCGCGGCAAAGCCGTTCCGCGTCGGCGGTGATGGCTTTCATACCTGGGACGAGGACGAACTGGCGCAATTCTTCAGCACACACAAGCCCGGTTCGCTGGCGCACACGGCAGTGACGCTGATGCTTTATACCGGCGCAGCGCGCGTCGATGCGGTGAAGCTGGGGCCGAAGAACATCCGCAACGGCAAGATAGAGTACCGGCGGCAGAAAACGCAGCGCTCTGGAGGGGTTTTGGTTTCCGTTCCGATCCACCCGGATTTGGCTGAGGTGGTGGACAGATTGCCGAAGGATCGGCCCTTCCTTGCCACCCAGAAAGGCACGATGCGCTCCGCTGGCGGCTTGGGCAATCTC
>NZ_JBQFRO010000062.1:0-1429 GCF_056537425.1 Ruegeria sp. CE9
GCGCCGCGTTTATATCTTGGCCTCAACGCCACAGCCCCCAAAGGCCAATGCCGCTTGCCCACCAAAGGAATGTCGCGAAATCCTGCGCCGCCTGCAAGGGGCAAAACGCCCCTGCACGCGGGAAACTGATCACGATTGTATAATGAAGGCCCGTTTAGGAAGCTTTGGCCACAGGAAAGACAAAACATTTCTCGCGGCGCAGGCTCAACCACATCGCGGTGCCTTTCTTGGGCAAAAACACGCCCGGCACTGTGGCACGGATCACCTCGCCGTTGAAATCCATACGAAACTCAACAAGGCTTTCATGGCCCATGAAGCGCGCGCGCTCGACCATGCCGCGTGCTGGCACACCATCGCTGACAGTAGGGTTTGGGCCACGACCACCCCGATCAAAATCAATCTTCACATGTTGGGGGCGAAAGACAATCTCAACCGCCGTGCCATCGGCAAAACCCGGCGCCAAGAATTGCCCAAAGGCGGTGTCGGTCAGCGCCCCATCCACACGGCCAGAGATGACATTCACATCCGAGAAAAACGCCGCCGCCGCTTTGTCCACGGGGGCGTTGTAAATATTATAGGGCGCGCCCTGTTGCACGATATGACCGTTGCGCATCAAGGCGATTTGATCCGCCATGCGCATCGCTTCTTCGGGCTCATGGGTGACAAGAACCACCGCTGTGCCCTCTTCTTTCAGCAATTCCAATGTTTCATCGCGGATGCCATCGCGCAGTCGATTGTCCAACCCCGAAAAGGGTTCATCCATCAGCATCACTTTGGGACGCGGCGCAAGCGCGCGGGCCAAGGCCACACGCTGCTGCTCGCCGCCCGACAGCATATGGATGCCTTTTTCCCCATAGCCTTTGAGATCAACACGGGCGAGCAATTCCTTAACCCGCGCGCCCACTTCAGGGCCGCGACCCTTTAGACCAAAGGCAATATTTTGCGCCACGTTGAGATGCGGAAAAAGCGCGAAATCTTGAAAGATCAAACCGACCGACCGCGCCTCGGGGGGCAGATGCAGCCCTGCATCGGAGACAGTGACACCATCAAGCGCAACCGTCCCACCCGTTTGACGCTCAACCCCCGCGATGACACGCAATGTGGTGGATTTTCCGCATCCCGAAGGGCCAAGCAAACACATCACCTGCCCAGCCGCCACCGACAAGGATATGCCCCGCACCACTTCCGTCCCATCAAAGACGCAAGAGAGGTTGCTTACCTCAAGCCGCGGGGAATTTTGGCGCGGGACTTGTTTCATAGGGCGATTGCATCCTGATAAAAACACTCAACTTGGTCAGCTATCAGGCACAAGCCCCCCTTTCAAGCGCCGCTTTGCTGCGGCCTCTCAAATGGTGATGGCGTTCTGACCACCATCCAAGAGCACATTTTGCCCCACCATGAAGCCCACATATTGAGAGCATAAAAACGC
>NZ_JBQFRO010000063.1:0-1394 GCF_056537425.1 Ruegeria sp. CE9
GGAAAATGTTGAGTTCAAAGTGCCGCGCATCCTGCGTGAACCTGCCTAACCATCGCCCATGGATCCGCTTTACCCATTTGTTTTTGCAGGGCTGTTTTCGCCTGGGCCAAATGTTATCCTCTTGACCACATCAGGCGCGCTGTTCGGGTTTCGCGCGACCATTCCGCATATTTTCGGTGTCGCCGCAGGGGTGGGGGTGATTGCTGCTGCCTCAAGCTTAGGTGTCAGCGCGATTTTATTGGCCTATCCAGTGGCTGCCTTAGTGATGAAAATAGCCGCAGCATCTTGGATCCTTTATATGGCATCCACCCTATGGCGGGCCAAACCGGCAGATCCTAAGGCGCGACAGGTCGCAAAGCCGTTTACCTTTCTTCAGGCTGTGATGTTTCAATGGGTCAATCCCAAGGTTTGGGCCGTTAGCCTTGCCGCTGCTGCGGGCTTTGGCGCGGGTGGCACGCTTTTGACAGAAGCCTTGCGCCTTTCGTCCGCCTTTTCAGGAATTAATCTTTTTGTCTGTCTGTTTTGGGCAGCAGCAGGAACGGCCTTGGCGCGGCTTCTGACCACGCCGCGTGCATGGAATATTTTTCGCAAAACCATGGCAAGCGCCCTCGCGCTGACAGCCGCAATGGTCTTTATGTGAGCCCCGCCCTATATTGCGCCACAGGGTCAGGCTGCGACCCAATCAACCAATCAGGCCCGATGCAATGTTCCGATTTTTCGAAACACTGGTAGATCCCTATACGCCCTACGCCGATGAGGATACGCCCCCCAATCGACTCTGGCCGTTTTTGCGCGGCTATGCGCAACCCTTCAAACGGGTGTTCATCGCAGCCGCCTTTATGTCGATGGTGGTCGCTTCGATTGAATTGGGGCTGATCGTCTATTTGGGGCGCGTTGTTGATCTGCTATCAGTCAGTAGTCCCGCAGAACTGTTTGCAAATCACGGGCTCGAGCTTGGCTTAGTCGCGCTCTTTGTGGTGCTAGTCCGCCCTTTGATGCAGCTTTTGGATGTGGGGCTTTTGAACAATGCGATCCTGCCGAATTTCGGCACGCTGATCCGTTGGCGGGCACATCGGCATGTTTTACGTCAATCGGTCGGATGGTTCGAAAATGATTTTGCGGGCCGTATCGCAGGGCGGATTATGCAAACCCCGCCCGCCGCAGGCGATGCGGTGTTTCAGATTTTTGACGCCATCACATTTTCAATCCCCTATTTCATCGGCGCGGTGATCCTACTGAC
This sequence comes from Ruegeria sp. CE9, assembly GCF_056537425.1. NCBI lineage: Bacteria > Pseudomonadati > Pseudomonadota > Alphaproteobacteria > Rhodobacterales > Roseobacteraceae > Ruegeria > Ruegeria sp. CE9. The sequence continues at coordinate 1,241 of NZ_JBQFRO010000063.1, forward strand.
CCAGTCAGACCCACGGCTTGCCGTGCCCTTGGTGATTTGGTGCGGGCTCTATGGGCTGTTGGTGCGCTGGGAACGTGATAGCCACCATCCACGCGCACAATCTCGCCCGTGGTGCAGGCCCCATAGTTAGAGGCGAGGTAGACCGCCGTTCCCC
>NZ_JBQFRO010000064.1:0-1389 GCF_056537425.1 Ruegeria sp. CE9
CCTGTGAAATCTTTGGGGTGGAGGAATAACACGGGCTTGCCATGTGCCCCAATTTTCGGCTCCCCCGTGCCCAAAACGCGCGCGCCACTTTCCTGAAGCTTATCGCGCGCCGCCAAAATGTCTTCGACCTCGTAGCAAATATGGTGAATGCCGCCCGAGGGGTTTTTCTCAAGAAAGCCCGTGATGGGGGAATTTTCGCCCAAAGGATAGAGCAACTCGATCTTGGTATTGGGCAATTCGATGAAGACTACCGTCACCCCGTGATCAGGTTCGTCCTGCGGCGCGCCAACTTTTGCGCCGAGCGTATCACGATATTGCGCTGACGCGGCCTCGAGATCAGGCACAGCAATGGCCACATGGTTCAATCTACCGATCATTTTCATCTCCTTCGGTCACTCGCCCCACGATATGCCTGCGCAAAATCCTGTGGGCAAGAGGCGTGTGGTCGCGCCCCGTTTACCCTTCGGTAACCGCGACAGGCTGTAATCGGGGAAGGGAATCACAAATTCGAGGTGCCTGAAATGGATGAGTTCAAATTGCCGCCAACCCGTCAGGCGAAAATGCAGGCGCTAAATCCGCTGATGGGGCTGACCATTTTAATCGTTGAGGATAGCCGATACGCCTCGGAATCGCTGCGATTGCTGAGCCTGCGTTCGGGCGCGCGGATAAGGCGCGCCGATTGCCTGTCCTCCGCGCGGCGTCACCTGCAGGTCTATCGCCCCAGCGTGGCCATTATCGACCTCGGTCTACCAGATGGGTCTGGCTTGGATTTGATCCAAGATTTGGCCATGGCAAGCCCCCGCTTGCCCGTGATCTTGGCTTGTTCCGCCGCTGACCCCCATGACAGCGCCGCCGAGGCAAAGGCCGCAGGTGCCGATGGTTTTTTGACCAAACCCATCGAAACCCTAGCGCATTTCCAAAAAACAATCTTGCGCCATTTGCCCCGCGATTTGGCCCCTAAAACCCCCCATGCTGTGGCAGGCGACACCGTGATCCCTAACCCTATTGCCTATCGCGAGGATTTGACCCATGCGATTGATCTCTTGGATCAGCCAGACCCACACCTGCCCTATCTGCACCCCTTCTTGATGGGCATCGCACAGGAGGCTGGCGATCGTGAATTGGCCGAAGCCGCGCGCAGTCTGATGCGTGACACCCGCGCGGCGCTGCGCCATGCGCTAACACAAAAAATCGCGGAAATCAGCCCACGACTATGAGCCAAGCGCGGGGTCGCGCGCCACCCGCACCAATCCCGTCAGGTCAGAAAGACGTTCGATCTGGCGCCCTGTCGCATCGAAATTCTGCGGTAAAAGCCATGCGATAAAGGCCTCTTTTAGCGCGGGATATTCCGCATCAATGGCGGCAAACCATGCGGTGTCACGATTTTTG
>NZ_JBQFRO010000065.1:0-1384 GCF_056537425.1 Ruegeria sp. CE9
TCCAGTCTTTTGCGGTTGCTCCCTGACACTTCGGGCAGTGCCGATTGCGGCAGGAGTTGTATGCAATGTGCTGGTGATCGCACTCTGTGCAGGCAGCGACATGCCCGCCGAGAGCGGCGGTGCGGCAGTTCTCAATCGCGGACATGACCTTCAACTGTGGAAGGTTCAGGTGTCCGGCATGTTCGCGGCGATAGGCCGGCCCATGATCGCGGAAGATATCCGCGACCTCCAGTCTGGGACGAGGCATCGGATCCGGGGTCTATCCGGCACCGGCCTCCCGTCGCACCAGCAGGTCGAGCGGGCTGGTCACATCCCGGATCGTCTTGATCGCCACCTTGGTATAAATCGTTGTGGTCTCCAGCTTGGCATGGCCCAGCAGCACCTGGATCACCCTGATATCCGTCCCTCCCTCCAGCAGATGCGTGGCAAAGCTGTGTCGCAGCGTTTGGGGCGAGACCCGCTTCTTGATCTCTGCAAAATCACAGGCCACTCCGAAGGCCCGGTTGAACTGCCGCGTCGAGATCGGGTCGACCCGGTTGCGGCCCGGGAACAACCAGCCCGCTGGCCGTGCTTCGCGGTAATAATCGCGCAGCAGCACAAGCAGGCTCGGCGACAGCATCACGTGGCGATCCTTGCGGCCCTTGCCTTGGTCGATGCGGATCAGCATCCGGTCGCTGTCGATGTCGCCGATCTTGAGATGTGTGACCTCGCTCGCTCGGAGCCCGCCACCGTAGGCCACGCTGAAGGCAGCCCGGTATCTCAGCCCCGGTCCAGGTGCCGCTTCGAGAATGCGGGTGACCTCCTCGGCGCTGAGCACAACCGGGATCTTCTTCGCCGCCCTCTGATACCGCATGTGCCGCTTCATCTCCGGACGCGGGCAGGTGGTCGCGTAGAAGAAACTCAGAACCGTCAGCCGGTTGTTGAAGGTCGGTGCGCCGACGCCCTTCTCCTTCATGTCCAGCTGGAACGCGCGCAATTCCTCGGGTGTCGCGCTATCCGGCGAATGCCCCAGAAACCCTGTAAAATCGCGCATCGCCCGCAAATACATCGTCTGGGTTTTTGGCTGCAGCCCCTTGATCCGCATATCTTCAATAAAACGGCGGCGCAGCGGTGGGATATGTTGCTCTGACATTGAAACCTCCTGTCGTCAGATTGAGAAGGCCTCAATCGTCCGACAGGTTGGTCAGTTCGCAAAATCCATGCAGTTCACATCAGCACGCAACACCCACCACAAGCACCAATACCGCGAGAGCGGTTTCGTCCTTGTCCGCATCTTACCAGTTCGTTCGTCCCGCAGCGAAGTTCCGCTTTTGACCTCTACAACTGAAACTCAGAATTCCCCCAGTCTTCTTGAGGAAAGCAGTGCTAACTTGCCTTCCGGCCT
>NZ_JBQFRO010000066.1:0-1277 GCF_056537425.1 Ruegeria sp. CE9
GATTGCTTCCATCGCGGCGCAGTCATCTTCGAGACTTGCGCGGAATTTAACCTTAACACCCTTGGCTGTTAGCCAGTCCAAATCAGGCTCTGACCAATGTGTTTTCGGGCAGGCCGTGCCAACATAGGGCACATCGGCCCCACTCTCGATCAGCAGGCGCGCGACCAAAAGCTCTGACCCCTCATAGCCCGACAAGGTGATCGTTCCGTTGATCTTTTGGGCGGCAAGCGCACCTTTGATCGCGGGCAAAAAGGCGTTTTGTGCAGCAGCAATCTGATCCGCCGCAACACCATAAGCCGCACCAATCGCAGACAGCCATGCGGCTGTTCCGTCATATCCAACGGGGGCGCTGCCAATAATCGTGCGGCCTGCGGCCTGAAATTCTCGGATGGCGGATGTGTAAAACGGGTGGATTGCTGCCACCACTTCGCTATCCAAGGCAGAATAGAGCTCGCGCCACTCACGGCAGGGAACGACCGGACCTGCCGCCAGACCGAGCGGCGCGAGCATCCCACCAATCCCAATGGGATCGGCTGGGAACATCTCGCCCAACAGGGTCACTGTCGGGCGATCTGATTTGCCCGAAACAGGGGCTTGGACGGGGCCAGCCTCCACCTCTTTACGGGCATAATTCAACATAGCGCCTGCAAGCACATCTTTGGCTTCGGCATGGGTGGGAATTCCAAATCCTGGCACATCAATGCCCACGATCCGAACACCGTTAATCTCCTGCGGCAGGAGACGCAGCGGAACACCAGAGGCGGTCGGAACGCAAAGATTGGTCACCACAATCGCATCATAGCGCGCGGGATCTGCCATCTCGTGAACAGCATCCCGAATGTCCTCGAAGAGTTTGCCCGTAACCAAACTTTCCGAGTTGAAAGGCACATAGCCGACTGAACGGCGCGCGCCATAAAAATGGCTGACAAAGCTGAGGCCATAGACACAGCAGGCCGAGCCAGACAAAACCGATGCCACGCGGCGCATCCGCAACCCTACGCGCAAACTGCCAAAGGCAGGGCACATGCTTTGGGGTTTGTCATGCGGCCCCTGCGGGTAATCGCGGGCATATTGATCAAGGATTTCGGATTTCCCCGCCATGCGTGCGGCGGCTTCCATTTCGGCCGCCCCTGCGTGGCAACCCATACCCTGCCCCAATTCGGGCGGAGTCTGCCCATCCGAAGCGGCAGATGCATCAGCGCGATCTTGGCCGAGGATTACCTCGGCCTCATCGGCAGCATCATATCTCACTTCTTCGGACATTCTTCCTCAGACCT
>NZ_JBQFRO010000067.1:0-1273 GCF_056537425.1 Ruegeria sp. CE9
GTTGTCGTTTCACGGGTCGGGAAAGTTTGAAGATGTGACGGGGAAACGGCCATTGGGGCCATAACGAGGGCAGGGCAGTGGAGCGCAGGTTTCAGGGCGAGAGCCTGAACAAGGTGGACGGAAAGGGCCGAATTTCGATTCCGGTCAAGTTTCGCCGTGTGCTTGCCAATTCCGATGCCAAGGCCACGGCGGGCGCGTCTCCGCGCCTTTATATTGCCTATGGCGACAAATCGAAGAATTACCTTGAATGTCTGTCTGGTGACGCCTTCGACCAAATTGACGCGATGATCCGCCGCGCGCCCTTGGGCACGCCTGTGCGCCGCGCCTTGGAATTTCTTTACTATCAGAAATGTGATGAAACCACCGTGGATGACACGGGCCGTTTGGTTCTGCCTCAAGCCGCGCGCGACAAGATCGCGCTTGCCGACGAGGCGCTGTTCCAAGGCATGGGGGACAAGTTTCACATCCTCAACCCAAGCGATGCAAAAGACGCTGAGGCGCAAATTGATGCGTTGATTGACAGTCTTGCCCAAGGTGACGAGTTCTTTGATCCGCTGTCCCTCGTGGCTGGTGGTGTCGGAGCGATGGATCATGACGGGGGCGTATGATCATGGCGGCGGCCAAGCTCAACGAACCCGCGAGGGCAGAGGGGCCGCATATCCCTGTTCTATTGGATCGGATCTTGGCCGAGATCGCACCCGTGTCTGGGGACTGGCTCGATGGAACTTTCGGCGCTGGTGGCTACGCCCGTGGCTTGCTTGATCGGGGGGCGGCATCGGTGATTGGTGTCGACCGCGATCCTCTGGCGCTTGAGATGGCCGAAGCGTGGCGCGCTCAATATGGTGACCGTTTGAAATTGGTTGCGGGCGAGTTTGGCGCTCTTGATGATCATGCCCGTTCTGTGGGCTATGATGCGCTTGACGGTGTTGTGTTGGATCTGGGCGTTTCGTCTATGCAGCTTGATTTGGCTGAACGTGGCTTTTCATTCATGCGTGACGGCCCGCTTGATATGCGCATGAGCCAATCAGGGATGTCCGCCCAAGATCTGGTGAACGAGGCGCCCGAGGCGCATTTGGCCGATATTTTGTATCATTACGGCGAAGAACGCGCCGCACGGCGCATTGCCCGCGCGATTGTCGCCGCCCGCAAAGGCGCGCGCATCACCACCACTGTCGCCCTTGCCAAAATCGTTGAGGGCTGCCTACCGCGCCCCAAACCCAATCAAAGCCACCCCGCAACGCGCAGCTTTCAGGCCTTGCGCATCGCGGTGAAT
>NZ_JBQFRO010000068.1:0-1360 GCF_056537425.1 Ruegeria sp. CE9
CGCGATAGGCTGCCAAAGCCGCGTCAGAAAAGGCGCTTAGATCTTTGGCATATGTCCATGAGGCCAATGTCCAATCCATATAGGCCGGCCCATCTGTCGCGATCATCCGCTCGGGCAAAGGGGCGGGCTGCGCAAGGAACGTCCAGTGATAGGCCTTCATCGCCAATTCCGCATCCCATGCCGCCCAAAAATCAACGGTCGGAACGATTTCCAAAATCGCCAAACGCTCAAGCCTATCAGGATGATCCAAAGCAAAGCGATAGGCCACGCGTGCGCCGCGATCATGCCCCGCAATATGGGCCTTTTCGATGCCGAAATGATCCATCACTCCCGCCACATCCAAGGCCATCTCACGCTTGGAGTACATGCGATGTTCTTCATCGGCGGCGACAACTTCACTCTCACCATAGCCGCGCAAATCAGGGATGATCACATGAAAATCGCGGGCCAAATCGGGCGCGACTTTTGACCAGCACATATGGTTTTGAGGATAGCCATGCAGCAAAATCAAGGGCGCACCATGACCGCCGTGATGCACTGAAAGCGTGATCCCGTTGGTTTTGATTTGTTCTTTCACAAAACCTGAAGTCGCGCTGTCCATCGGTGCCTCCAAGATCAATTCCACAAAATTGGCGTGGTCGAATAGGGAATATAGAGCGGGTGTTTGGGATGACCTTCCTTCGACAATCCCAAATGGTAAAGCGGTTTTTCAACTTGGCGCAGCAATGCCGCCACCTGCGCCCCCCGCCCCAAAAACGCACCATGCGCCCCCCACGCACAGATGATCTGATGCGCCGCAGTTGCACATCCTAAAATGGCATCATCATTGGCAGGCCCAATCGGATCAGCGGCGGCACGCATCGCGCGGGGGTCTGTGTCGCGCCATGCGAAAATATTCACCACTGTGAAGCTGCCAAACCCAAGCGCGCGCGCACGCCGTTCGCAGCGCTCGACTGTGGGGTCGTTTTGCGTCTCGGTCGCGGTGGAGGGGTTCAGCATCACAAACCCCACGCGCTGGCCTGCGCCTTCCCAAATGCGCGTGAGGCTATAGCGATAGGCCTCGCAATCGGAATAGACCGCCTCTGACGCGGCATCACCCTTTTGGAACGCGCGGCGGATCACAGGTTGAACACGCGGCTTGGATGCAGCTCGCCCTCCATATACCGCCCAATGGCAACAGGCCGCCCCTCAAAACTGGCCCATGCTTGATCACCATAATTGGGCGCAGCATCCATCACCTGCCCAGGGTTTCCAACCCGCAGGCGCTGCGCGCCTTCTGAGGTTGCGCGCAAATGTGGCAACCCGTCCAACGCATGTTCGAGTGGCAAGAGAGCCGCATCAAGCGCCGTGGTTTTTGCGG
>NZ_JBQFRO010000069.1:0-1348 GCF_056537425.1 Ruegeria sp. CE9
GCAGCGATTTAGAGGCTGCACCAGAATTCGAAATCTCAATCTTGCGCACAACGCTATCGGGCTGCAGGCGATGCAGGTCGATATGCAACAACCCATGCTCCATCGTGGCGCCTGTCACCTCCACCCCATCGGCCAAGACAAAGCTGCGCTGAAATTGCCGCCCTGCAATCCCACGATGTAAAAAGATGCGCTCCGCATCCTCATCTGATTGGCGGCCACGGATCACCAATTGGCGATCTTCTTCTGTAATTGAGAGATCTGTTTCGGCAAAGCCTGCCACCGCTAAAGTGATGCGATAAGCCGTGTCGCCGCGTTGTTCGATATTATAGGGGGGGTAACCATCATTCCCAGATTTCACAGTGCGTTCGACCAAACGTTCGAGTTGATCAAAGCCCAACAGAAACGGGTGCGTCCCTAGGGTTAGTTTCGTCATAAGGCACATCCTTTGATAAGCGATCTGTGCAAGCGCCAGCCCCGTAATTCGGCAACTGGATCTGAGGTAAATATGGGGCCTGCCCAGTCCCCCTGCAAGCCCTGTTTGCATCTGGATTACGCAGGCGCGCCATTTCCTTTGCGTGGAGTGCAATGTCACAGTATGGTGCGGCACCACCCCAGATTCAGAAAGACATAAGCGCCCCATGAACGCCCCGACCGAAATGAGCCACGAAGACGTGCTGCGCATCCGCTTGGAGGTGCTCAAGCGCGAGCATCGGGATTTGGACGAGGCGATTGCCGCCCTTGAGACACGGCCAAGCCCTGATCAATTGACGCTGCGCCGTCTGAAAAAGCAGAAGCTGTCCCTCAAAGATGCGATCACCCGCATTGAGGATGAACTCACCCCTGACATCATTGCATAGCGGTTTGATCTCGCTATAGTGCGCCCCTCTCACAAGGCTTATTGCAAAGGATCCTCCCCATGGCGGATATCGAAATTGGCATCATCATGGGCAGCCAGTCTGATTGGCCCACCATGCGCGAAGCCGCCGAAATGCTTGACGCGTTGGGCGTTTCTTACGAAACGAAAATCGTTTCTGCGCATCGCACACCTGATCGGCTGTGGGACTATGGTAAAACCGCCGCAAGCCGTGGCTTGAAGGTGATTATCGCAGGCGCAGGTGGGGCCGCGCATTTGCCGGGTATGATGGCGTCAAAGACGCGGGTGCCCGTCATCGGCGTGCCCGTGCAAACCAAGGCCTTGTCTGGGGTTGATTCGCTTTATTCGATTTTGCAAATGCCGCGCGGATTTCCTGTCGCGACCATGGCGATTGGCGCTGCGGGGGCGGCCAATGCTGGGCTGATGGCGGCGGCCATTTTGGCCGTGCATGACGCAGATCTTGCCGCGCGTCTG
>NZ_JBQFRO010000070.1:0-1337 GCF_056537425.1 Ruegeria sp. CE9
ACCCTTCCGCGCATGACATCGTGACAGCGGCAAGCTGCACCACAAATTGTCTTGCCCCTGTGGTCAAAGTGATGATGGAAGAATTTGGCATCAAGCACGGCTCAATCACCACAATCCATGATGTCACAAACACCCAAACCATCGTGGATCGGCCAGCCAAAGATTTACGCCGCGCGCGGTCTGCGCTGAACTCACTGATTCCGACCACAACGGGCAGTGCCACGGCGATCACGCTGATCTATCCCGAATTGAAGGGCAAGCTGAATGGGCACGCTGTGCGCGTGCCTCTGTTGAACGCGTCCCTGACCGATTGTGTCTTTGAGCTAGACCGCGAGGCCACGGCGGCGGAAATCAACGCAGCCTTCGCGAGTGCGGCAGAAGGGGCGCTGAACGGCATCCTCGGCTTTGAAGCGCGCCCTTTGGTGAGTGCGGATTACACTAATGACACGCGATCCTCGATTGTGGATGGGCCATCCACGATGGTCATTAATGGCACGCAGGCCAAGATTTATGCGTGGTATGACAATGAAATGGGCTATGCCCATCGCCTGATTGATGTCGCGCGCATGGTTGGCGCAAGTCTATGACCGCGCCAAAGCCATCCGCCCTGCCCGCCTATATCGCCGTAACAGCGGCTTATTGGGCGTTTATGCTGTCGGATGGCGCGCTTCGGATGTTGGTTCTCTTGGCCTTTCACGAGCGCGGCTTTAGTCCCGTTCAACTGGCCTATCTGTTTTTGCTCTATGAGATTGCAGGCGTCATAACCAATCTTTCTGCGGGCTGGCTGGCCGCGCGGTTTGGCCTGACCCGCACCTTATATGCAGGGCTGATCCTACAGGTTGGTGCCCTTTTGGCCCTCACCGCACTGGATCCTGCGTGGTCGATCGGCGCATCTGTGGCCTATGTGATGGCCGTGCAAGGGGCCTCAGGCGTGGCCAAGGATCTGGCGAAAATGTCCTCAAAATCGGCTGTCAAACTTTTGGCACCCGAAGGGGCTGGATTGCTGAAATGGGTATCTTGGCTGACAGGATCAAAAAACGCGGTAAAGGGATTGGGGTTCCTTTTGGGCGCAGGCCTTTTGGCACTTTATGGCTACAACACCGCCTTGTTGGGCATGGCAGCTATTTTGGCACTGATCCTTGTGGCGCTGCTTTTCTTCATGCCAGACGGCCTGCCCAAAGGCAACAAAGCGACCAAGTTTTCCACCGTCATCTCGCGAGACAAAAATATCAATCGTCTGTCTGCTGCCCGCGTCTTTTTATTCGGCGCGCGGGATGTGTGGTTTGTGGTGGGCATCCCGGTTTATTTCTACGCCGTTCTTTCCGATGGCAGCGATG
>NZ_JBQFRO010000071.1:0-1317 GCF_056537425.1 Ruegeria sp. CE9
ACGGTCTCACCATTGATTTTGGTTCGCACCATAGCACGGTTGTAAAATGGGGCGTCCAACATGGGCCGAACCTCATGTGGGGCAAAATCTGGATCCGCGCGGGTTTCACGGCGCACCCCCCAAAATGCGGACTTAAACCTTGCAGTGCGCGGCGCATCATCGGGCGATGCCTTGCCCGTTTCATCAAAGGCAATGGCGGCCGCAAGATTGCTGCCATCGCAGCGCGTTGCATCATAGAAGCAACAAGCGCCCTCTCGCGTTGGAAAGCGGCCCCATGTCCAGTAATCAAAATCTTCCTCTAAGGCGCGAGTGCCAAAATTCGCATCAAAATATCCATGCCCAGACCATGACCAACCTGCATTTTCGAGACGAACCTGGATATCGGCAACGGGTGCGAAAGGGCGCCAAATATGCGCACCATCATCGCAGAGCGGCAATTCCACATTCGTCACTGCGCGTGGGGTTAGTGTCACTTTGCCGCGCAACCGCCCGCCATGTGGTGTTGTGCGTTCATCAATATGAATGGTGAGGGCTGAACCGTCCCAAGACAGGTGACTAGGGCCTATTTTCATTTCTGTTTCCGAAAGCTCTAGCGCATCTTGGCCCCGATCTGTCATCGTCCAACGGCCGCCTTTGCCATAGGTGACAACATTCAAGCAGCAATGATCTTCGGGGTCTTTGCGCCCCGACCAACGATACCACGGCGAGAAAACTGAACCTATGAAGGCGATGATCGAAATAGCCTTGGTTCCGTCATCGCTTATGCCGTCGATATACCACCACGCATAGCCGTTGGGCGGGACGGCAAGGTTAAAGAATGGTCCGTCAAGATCGCCTCGGCCGCGTGCCGTCCTGAGAGGCAGGCCATCGGAATTCCCGCCCCCGGATGGGTGCCGCCCCCCGCCAAGTATAGACCTTTGAGAGAGGTCCGCGCCCGTGGCCGTTTCAATGCTGCCGTCATTCCATGTGGGCTCAGCCCGTAAAGGGATCCGCGCGAGGCGGGAAACATCGTTGCGAAATCCTGTGGTGTCATCAATGCGCTGTCGGGGATCGGGTCGGGAAAGATCAACCCGCGATCCGCTAATGTTTGGAATGTCAGATGACGACATGCGGCCACCTCCCTTTCTGTTGGGGCCTCGGTCGGCGCGCCGTTCATGATAATTTCAAATCTTTGCAGCGCCGTATCTGTGTTAGAGTTGAGCCCAGAATCCTGAGCGCAGATATAAAGCGTTGGATCACGCGGCAGCGCACCATTTTCGATAGGGTCAAATTCGCTGCGTTGGTCATCACCAAAAAATACGTTGTGATGGGCCAGGG
>NZ_JBQFRO010000072.1:0-1180 GCF_056537425.1 Ruegeria sp. CE9
TGCGAGGTGAAGAACGGGATCAAAGAGCGTGCCTCGATCCATCCGTTGATTGATCACATCCTCGAAGAGACGCAAGGCATCATCGTATATCAAGAACAGGTGATGCAAATTGCGCAGGTCATGGCAGGCTATAGCCTTGGCGGTGCGGATTTGCTGCGCCGCGCCATGGGGAAGAAGATCAAAGAGGCCATGGATGCCGAACGCCCCAAATTTGTGGAAGGCGCCAAGGCAAATGGGGTCGACAAGGCCAAGGCCGAAGAAGTGTTCGACCTTCTAGAAAAATTCGCCAATTACGGCTTCAACAAATCGCACGCGGCCGCCTATGCGGTTGTCAGTTATCAAACCGCTTGGCTCAAGGCGAACCATCCTGTCGAATTCATGGCTGCGGTGATGAATTGCGATATCCATCTGACGGATAAGCTGTCTATTTACAGCCAAGAGGTGGGTCGCCTTGGCATCGAGATCGTGCCGCCTTGCGTTAATCGCTCGCTTGCTACGTTCTCCGTGTCTGACGGGCGCGTGGTCTATGGCTTGGGTGGCTTGAAAAATGTCGGTGTCGATGCAATGCGCCTGATCGTTGAAGGGCGCGGAGATCAGCCCTTTGCATCGCTCTTTGATTTCGCTCGGCGGGTTGATTTGAAACGGGTGGGCAAGCGGCCGCTTGAGATGTTGGCGCGCGCAGGCGCCTTTGACGAACTGGATGCAAACCGCCGCCGCGTGTTTGACAGTTTGGATGCGCTGGTTGCCTATTCTGTTGCAATTCACGATCAAAAATCGTCAAACCAGACCTCCCTATTCGGGGAAGGGGGCGATGATTTGCCTGAGCCACGCCTGTCTAATCCGCCAGATTGGTTGCCGAATGAACGGCTTTCCCAAGAGCATCAGGCGGTTGGTTTCTATCTTTCTGGCCATCCTTTGGATGAATATATGCCAAGCTTGAAACGCTCAGGCTGCTTGTCGCTGCGTGAGGTTGAGGCGCGGGTGCAAGGGGGGGCTTTTGTCACCAAATTGGCAGGGGCGGTTGCGGTCAAGCAAGAGCGCAAAAGCCAGCGCGGCACCCGTTTTGCCTTTGTGGGTCTTTCTGATCCAACGGGACTTTACGAAGTCACAGTGTTCTCTGACCTGCTCGAGTCTGCGCGGCATCTGTTGGAGGCGGGCCAGAATGTGGTGTTGACCGTTG
>NZ_JBQFRO010000073.1:0-1253 GCF_056537425.1 Ruegeria sp. CE9
GGAGAAGCTCGCAGATGAATTTCCGGGTGAGGGAGAGCATCAAGAACACACCGGCATGCAAATAAGCCCCCTCTGGTCTGCAGCAAAAATTATTTGGCTTAGAGAAAATGCCCCAGAACTCTTCGAGAAAACTCGTTGGTTCGCGAATGGCCAAGAATATTTTCTGTATCGGATGGGGGGAGAGGATTGGTCTACAGACCCGGCCTCCCTCACGCTTAACGGCATGATGGATATTGAAAAACTTGATTGGTCTGATCGCATTCTCAAAGTGTGTGGCATCGACCGTGATCGCCTTCCTCCAGTAGGTATTCCATCAGGTCAAGTCGGTAGGCTATCCAAGGAAGCGGCTGAACAGATGGGCCTCCCGGAGGGTTTGGTACTGTGCCGTGGCGCCGGTGATCAGCAGTGTGCTGCCATTGGTGCCGGTGTCATCAAGCAAGGAATGGCTGAATTCACCGTGGGTACCGCTGGTGTAATGGTGGCCCATATCGACAGCCTTAAACGTATCAAAGGCAAAAATCTTTGGTGGGGCGGGCATGGTGTGCCTGGAGCATGGGACATTGAAGGGGGCGCCTTCAGCTTGGGTGCCTGTCTCCGCTGGTGGCGCGACCACTTGGGCCGCAATGAGCTTGATGAAGCGGCAAAAAGGGGAAAGAGCGTCTACAGCGTGATGGTGAACGAGGCCGAAACTTCGAAGCCTGGCGCGAATGGGGTATTGTTTCACTCCTTTATGGCTAGCCAAGTCACGCCCTATTACGACGCAGTTTCTCGCGGAGGTTTCCTCGGGCTCGGTCTATACCATCAGCGTGCAGACCTGATCCGGGGCCTCTTAGAGGGGTGCGCAAACGAAATGCGCATGGTTTTTGACGCATTTCAAAGCGACGTGGACGGCGGGATTACGGATTTCCGGTTAACAGGCGGCGGCACAAAGTCAGACGGCTTTGTGCAAATAATGACTGATATAATCGGCCAGCCGACCACTGTCTTGAAAGAGCGCGAGTGTACGGTTCTTGGTGCGGCAATTCTGGGTGCATTTGGCGCCGGCGCCTTCGCTTCTATCGACGAAGCGGTGGACTCTATGGTGCAGGTTGTGAGCACTTTTGACCCAAATCAACAACTTCGGGGCCTCTATGAAGACCAGCATCAAGTCTACCGCGGCTTCTATGAGGCTGTCGCTCATTCGGGGCAGTACCAAGCGCTGAGTGACTTTGTTTCTAAGCATCTGTGACGCAATAGGGAGATTAGTAAAATGG
>NZ_JBQFRO010000074.1:0-1117 GCF_056537425.1 Ruegeria sp. CE9
TGTGCCAAGGTTTCTGTCTTTGCGCGTGTGCCGCAATAGACAATGCCTGACTGTCCTTTGCGCGCTGCTGCAAAAGATAAGATTTGTTGGCGTGGTTGATTTTTCACCTCGAAGGCAAGGCTCAAATTTGGCCTGTCAAAGCCGCGCAAAAAAGTTTGGGGGGCTTGTTCATCAAAGAGCCCCGTCACAATCTCGGCACGGGTTTCGGCATCCGCTGTCGCGGTGAAGGCCGCAAGCGGCACATCAAGGCTGCGCCTGAGAGCGCCAATTTTCAGATAATCAGGCCGAAAGTCATGGCCCCACTGGCTGACACAATGGGCCTCATCCACGGCAATCAAGCTGACATTCGATTTTGCCAAAACCCGCTCCATCCCGCCCGAGGCCAAGCGTTCTGGCGCGATATAGAGAAGTTTCAATTCGCCTTTGGACAGACTGTCCCAGACCGCATCGGTTTCTTCGGCCGTATTGCCTGAGGTGAGCGCGCCTGCATTGATCCCTGCCTCGCGCAAGCCCCGCACTTGGTCTCGCATCAATGCAATAAGGGGCGAAATGACCAAAGTGACGCCATCACGCATCAAGGCGGGCAACTGAAAGCAAAGGGATTTCCCCCCACCTGTCGGCATAATGGCGAGGACGTTTTCACCTTTGGCCACGGCCTCGACAATCTCCGCCTGTCCAAGGCGGAAACTTTGGAAGCCGAATACACGGGATAAAAGGGCCTCTGCGCTGCTCATGCCTGATTATTTTTTGCTTCTTTGGTCCTTCTGTCCCATATCGGGGCCAAAGGCACAAGGTTAAGGCAAGCGCAAAAGCGCAGGCAAATCCGCCATATCGTGGAACACATAGGCCCCTTCCGCAGCAAGGCGCGCGCCGTCATCATGTTCCGCATAGCCAAAGCAGGGAATATGCGCCCGCGCGGCCGCTTTTGCGCCTGTGGGGCTGTCTTCGATCACTGCGGCATGGGCGGCATCGCACCCCATTTTCTCAGCCGCAATCAAAAACAAGCGCGGATCAGGTTTGGCCACGCCAAGCGTATGGGCCGAAAAGCGAGCATGAATTGGACGAGGAAGGCATCCAAAAGCAGATCGCAGATATCGTGAATGCCGCCGTCCTGGCC
>NZ_JBQFRO010000075.1:0-1216 GCF_056537425.1 Ruegeria sp. CE9
CTTGCGTTGGCGCGTAAAGCCTCGGCGCAACTTTATAAGTGGGAAGTGCTATGCCGCTTTTGGTCATGAAATTCGGGGGCACATCAGTGGCCACCCTTGATCGCATCCGCCGCGCCGCAAAACGTGTGGGGCGCGAGGTGGCCAATGGGTATGATGTGATCGTGATTGTCTCGGCCATGTCGGGCGAAACCAACAAACTTGTGGGATATGTGGGCGAAACCTCGCCGCTCTATGACGCGCGCGAATATGATGCGGTCGTCTCCTCGGGCGAGAATGTTACAGCCGGCCTGATGGCGCTGACCTTGCAAGAAATGGATATCCCCGCGCGGTCATGGCAAGGATGGCAGGTGCCCGTCAAAACCACCTCTGCCCATGCAAGCGCGCGGATTGAAGAAATCCCAACCGATAACATCATGGCCAAATTTGGCGAAGGGATGAAGGTTGCCGTGGTTGCGGGGTTCCAAGGCATCAGCACTGAAGGGCGTATCACCACATTGGGCCGTGGCGGGTCAGACACGACTGCCGTGGCCTTTGCCGCCGCTTTCGATGCCGAGCGCTGCGATATCTACACAGATGTTGACGGAGTCTACACGACCGACCCGCGCATCACCAACAAGGCTCGCAAACTTGAGAAAATCTCGTTTGAAGAGATGCTTGAGCTTGCAAGCCTCGGTGCGAAGGTTCTGCAAACGCGCTCGGTTGAACTGGCGATGCGCTATAAGGTGCGCTTACGGGTTTTGTCGAGTTTTGAAGAAATGGATGACAGCGCGGGCACATTGGTCTGTGACGAGGAGGAAATCGTGGAAAGCAAAGCTGTGGCGGGCGTGGCCTATTCGCGCGATGAAGCAAAAATGACCCTGACCGAGGTCGAAGATCGCCCGGGCATTGCAGCCGCTATTTTCGGCCCCCTCGCCGAGGCCGCGGTCAATGTAGACAT
Source organism: Ruegeria sp. CE9 (assembly GCF_056537425.1). NCBI lineage: Bacteria > Pseudomonadati > Pseudomonadota > Alphaproteobacteria > Rhodobacterales > Roseobacteraceae > Ruegeria > Ruegeria sp. CE9. The sequence goes on from NZ_JBQFRO010000075.1 coordinate 938, forward strand.
GATCGTGCAAAATATCTCGGAAGCAGGCAAAACTGATATGACCTTCTCGCTGCCGATTGATCAGGTCAAACGCGCTGAAAAGGCCCTTGAAGAGGCGAAAGCCCGCAATGAAATCGGCTTTTCCGAATTGCTGATCGACAGCGATGTTTGCAAAGTGTCAATCGTAGGGATCGGGATGCGCAGCCATGCAGGCGTGGCCGCGAAGATGTTTGCAACTTTGCGCGATGAAGGCATCAATATCAAAGTCATCACCACATCCGAAATCAAAGTTTCGGTTCT
>NZ_JBQFRO010000076.1:0-1203 GCF_056537425.1 Ruegeria sp. CE9
GTGCGCGAGATGTTCGACAGCTCACTGCGGGCCGCGCGCTATGTGCTTGAGGATATGGGCCTGTCTGATTACGAGGCCCATGAAATGGAGGTGGCCTTTTACCGCCATGACCGCCAAAATCTGCGCGATTTGGCGGAACTGTGGAAACCAGGCGTGCCGATTGCCGAGAACCCCGCCTATATGGAACGCGCGCGCGAATTGAACGCGAACCTTGAGGCGGCGCTGCTCAGCGCATTAGACGAAGCCACGCGGGAGAATGCCATGGGGGAAGGCCCGACAGATCGCCGCCGCGCGCGCGGTGATGCCAGCGCACTTTCGGGCAAGCTGTCACGCGGCGGTGCGCGGGATGCCTCTTAACCCGCGCTGACGCCAGCTTCAGCAAAGCTCGCCATGCCTGAGTGGCAGGCAAGCGCCCCTTTAAGAATTTGAATGGCCAAGGCGGCCCCGCTACCTTCACCAAGACGCAATCCAAGGTTCAGCAAAGGCTCTTTGCCAATCGCGTCCAGCAATTTGCGATGTCCTCCCTCAGCTGAGAGATGGCCTGCCACACAATGATCCAATGCACCCTTTTGGGCCTGCTCCAAACAGGCGGCCGCCGCAGTGCAGATAAATCCATCAAGGATAACAGGGATGCAGTTTGCGCGCGCCGCAGCAATCGCGCCCGCCATGGCAACAATCTCGCGCCCGCCCAAGCATCGCAAAGCCGTCAATGGATCGCTCCGCGCCTCAGGGTTCGCGGCAATCCCCCGCGCCACCACATCCGCCTTGCGCGCAAGGCCCGCATCATCCACACCCGTGCCGCGACCAACCCAATCGCCCCCCGTGCCACCAAACAGCGCGCAGGCCATCGCCGCAGCGGCAGTGGTGTTGCCGATCCCCATTTCTCCCACCAGCAAAAGGTCAGAAGTTGGATCAACAGCCCCCCAGCCCGTTAAGAACGCAGCCAAAAATGCGGCCTCATCCATTGCAGGGCCTTGCGTGAAATCTGCGGTTGGCTGTTCCAGATCAAGCGCATGAACATCCATCTGCGCGCCAGCAAGCTTGGACAATTGATTGATCGCTGCACCGCCTGCCTCGAAATTAGCAACCATTTGCACTGTGACCTCAGCAGGAAAGGCACTGACACCCTGAGCTGTGATCCCGTGGTTCCCAGCAAAGACAATGACCTGTGGGGCGTCAATTTGCGCGCGCGCATTACCGCGC
>NZ_JBQFRO010000077.1:0-1201 GCF_056537425.1 Ruegeria sp. CE9
CGGATATTCACGATAATGGACATCACGCTATTGACCTTGAATGGACTTTTGATTGTGTCCGTTGTCGGTTGGTCGGTCTGGTTGTGGTATACGGGAACGGCGACTGTGGGCGTTGTGGCGGCGGCAGCCGCCCTCACCTTACAACTCAATGCAATGACGGGCTGGATCATGTGGGCTCTCTCAAGCCTATTCCGAGAATTGGGGGTGGTGATGGAGGGGATGGAGACCATTGCCCAACCGATCACATTGCGTGACCGCCAAAACGCATCCGCGCCAGAACCTGACCTTGGAGAGAAACATCCCCGCGCACTGTTCCATCTGCGCTGTCAAGCAAGCCCACAGTTTGCGGCAGGCGGTCGAGCGCGGCCTCGAATGCCGCAAGATCAGCAAACCGCGCCTCTATTACCGCCTCAATCCCTGCCGCACGATATCGCGCCAGTTGCGCCTCTGCATCCATGCGCGTGGGATCAATCACGATGCTCACAGGCACCGTTAGGCTTTGCAAGGTGCTATCGATCAGCGGAAATTCGGGATCATCATAAAGCAAGATTGAGAAAAGCGGCACAGATTGCGGTGCAGAAAACGGCGTTGCGTAGGCCACGACCGCAGGCAGATCTTCGGGCTCTGGCATGGGTGCCGAGGCCGACACGGGGGGGCATCGCGGGTTGTACAACAGGGGCATCTGGCGTGATTGTTGGTCAAATCACGCGTTCTGGCTCAGGTTCTGGCTGCGGCTCAGCCTTTGGCTCTGGCTGCGGTTCTTGCTGTGGTTCTGGCTGTGGTTCTGGCTGGGGTTCTGGCTCAGGCGCGGCGGCAGGGGCAGGATCTGGGGAGGGGGCTGCGGCCTCTTGGGCCTGCTCCACCACCCCGCCCGTGTCTTGCCCTAAGAAATAGGATGTGCCCAATAATCCCGTCACAGAGATCACCGGGCCGATCACGGCACCGACCAAAACCCCTTTAGCATCCGACTTTACCCTCTCTTGTGCCAATCAATCTGCGCAGTGCCGCATGTTTTCAGCCCCACCTCCCTTGACCCCGAGGCGCGGCTCTGAACATTTATAGCCTGAGTGATCTGCCAAAACACCCCCAATTCCGCGAGCCCGTCATGCTTCTCTTGATCGATAATTACGACAGTTTCACCTATAACCTTGTTCACTACTTGGGCGAGCTTGGGGCAGAAACCCGCGTTTTGCGCAATGAC
>NZ_JBQFRO010000078.1:0-1199 GCF_056537425.1 Ruegeria sp. CE9
AGAGTTGATGATCCAGATTTAGATATTTCTAGCGATGACTTTATGGTTCTACAAAATGCAGGGCCAAAAAGTGACTCTGGGATGCCTGAAGCGGGGTATTTACCTATTCCTAAAAAGCTCAGCAAATTGGGTGTGAAAGATATGGTGCGGATATCTGATGCCCGAATGTCTGGAACTGCTTTCGGTACTATTGTGCTTCATGTGTCTCCTGAAGCAGCCATAGGAGGTCCGCTATCACTCGTGCGAAATGGAGATCGCATTCGCATTTCTGTTTCTAACAAGCGTATTGATTTGTTGGTCGATGAAAAGGAATTAGATAAGCGTCGGTCAGAATGGGTATCTGATCTCGAAGAGCCTGAGAATTTGCGTGGATATAATAAGCTCTATGCTACCGAAGTCACACAGGCAGAACAGGGTTGTGATTTCCAATTTCTTAAGCCGGTAAAACGATAGCGGAAAAAGAGTGACTTCGCGCTTACAGCGGTAGGTGGCGAGTGGAAGGGCGGTTCTCCCTTCCACTAATAATTTAGCCACGTCCAATATATGGCATATTCGTAGCCATGACTGTCATAAACTGGACATTGGCCTCCAAAGGAAGATTTGCCATATGAAGCACGGATGTTGCGACATTAGACACATCCATGACCGGCTCTACTTCGATACTTCCATCAGCTTGCGGTACACCTTTTGTCATTTTTCTGGCCATGTCGGTAAGTGCGTTGCCGATGTCAACTTGCCCGCAAGCAATGTTGAATGGACGTCCGTCAAGGCTGATTGAGCGAGTAAGACCGGTAATCGCGTGTTTTGAAGCTGTATAAGGCGCAGAGCCCCAACGTGGTACATAGGCAGACACAGATCCATTGTTGATAATGCGGCCGCCCTGTGGCGATTGATGTCGCATGATCCTAAAAGCGGCGCGGGCCACAATGAAGCTGCCTGTAACGTTGATATCAATAAGATTACGCCAGTCGTCCACTGAAAGTTCGTCGATTGGCGCGCCTCCGAGGCTCACGCCGGCATTGTTGAATACGGCGTCCAATCGCCCCCATGCCTCGTAGGCAGTGTTAAACGCACTTTCCACTTGGGTTTCGTCAGTGACATCACATGGTAAAATAAGTGTATTTTTATTTTTTGCCGCGGTTTCTTCCAAAGCGGCGGATCTGCGGCCGATTAAGCCGACTTGCCATCCATTGGCGAGG
>NZ_JBQFRO010000079.1:0-1195 GCF_056537425.1 Ruegeria sp. CE9
GCCAGACTTGGCCGCGCAATTGGTGACAGCGGGCCAAGCGCAATTATCCGAGAAATTCACCAAATCCCGCGTTGTGGCGCAATATTTGGCGCTGATTGACGGGGATTTGTCTGCAATGGATTTTGGTCGATGAGGGTGTTGATCATCAATATGGCAACGGCCAAGGATCGTATGGCCTTTATGGCCGCGCAGATGGATTATTTCGGTCTGGACTGGGCGCGGATGGAGGCGATTACCCCCGACACGTTAACCCCGCCTGCCGATGATCCTGTATGGCATCGGTGGCAGCGACCCTTGCGGGTGACAGAAATGGCGCTTTGCGCTTCGCATATGGCCGCGTGGCGCGCTGTGATTGCGGCGGATGTCCCGCATTTGATTTTAGAGGATGACGCGACCTTGGCTGCGGATTTGCCCGCCTTTCTCGCGGATGTTGCTGGGTTGACCGATGTCGATCACATCTCGCTTGAGACGCGCGGTCGCAAAAAGGTTTTGGGCCGCGTCTTGCATTCTGCGGCCCCGATGCTGCGCCTCTGGCAGGATCGAACGGGTTCTGCGGCCTATATCGCCTATCCTAAGGGGGCAAAGCTAATGCTTGATCACGCGCTGCGTGTGGGTGGGCCATCGGATGCGATTATTTCCTCCACATATGGGATGCGCAGCTATCAGGCTGTGCCTGCTTTGGCGGTGCAATTGGATATTTGCGCGCAATATGGGGTGCCGCAGGCGCTTGAAACCCGATCTTTGATTGATGCCGTTGAAAAGCCGCGCTTGCCGGTGTCGGGCATGGCGGCGCTTGGGTTTCGGGCGCGGCGGATTTGGGGGCAGATCGTCATGGGGTGGCGTCAGTTGCGGCACCCGGGCACAAGGCTGCATGTTGCGCCTGCGCGCGATTGGCCAAAGATCACGCTATGAGGGCGTTACGGGCCTATTTTGATATTCCACCAATATGGCTGTTCCTTGCCGCAGCGGTGGCGTGGATCTTGGCGCGAGAATTGCCCCTGATCATGGCCTTTGGCCCCGTGTTTCGTGTGGGCGGGTGTCTGACCATCGCTGTGGGGGTCGCCGTGATCTTATGGGCGGCTTGGTTTTTCTATCGGGCCAAAACACCGATTGAACCGCGCCATACCCCAAAGGCTTTGATCACATCTGGCCCGTTCAAATATAGCCGCAACCCGATCTATTTAGGCATGGTGTT
>NZ_JBQFRO010000080.1:0-1187 GCF_056537425.1 Ruegeria sp. CE9
GCAATGCCATACCCACCTGCACAATAAAGGGCTTATAGGTGTCATACCGTTGGTTTCGCGGATGTGTCAGTGTCGTTGAGTGTGGCTAGTTGTGTTCTCTGAAGAGGTTGTTCATCGCGTTCAGATGTTTGATGTTGGTTTCACCACAAAACAACACAAGAGATCCATGAGATGAACAACCCGCATAAGAATGCCCGAACCACGACGTATAGTCGAGAGCAGATGGTAAAACGAGTGCTGGAACAGCGGCAACCGGTGGAACAGGTTGCCCGGGCGTTTGCAGTCAGTGTTCGCACGGTGCGTAAATGGATTGGCCGCTACCTGGCTGAAGGAAGGGCCGGTCTGGAGAACCGCTCATCACGGCCAAGGTCTGCCGCTGCTGTACAGGCCAGCTGGTGGCGCAAGAAAGCTGAACAACTTCGCAAGGACTACCGTCTGACGGCACAAGAGATCGCGACCAAGCTCAATCTTGCCCGCTCGACAGTTGCGGCTTGGTTGAAGCATGCAGGTCTTGGTAAATTGAAGGCTCTTGATCCCAAGCCACTTGTGCGACGCTATCAACGCGAACGAGCGGGGGAGCTATTACATCTGGACATCAAGAAACTGGGGCGCTTTGAAGGGCACGGTCATCGCATTACAGGCAATCGCAAAGGCCGCACACCGGGACTTGGCTGGGACTATCTGCATGTGGCCATTGATGATGCCACCCGTCTTGCCTATGTGGAAGTTCTGCCCGATGAGACCCGGCACTCGACCTCAGCTTTTCTTGTCCGCGCTCTGCGCTGGTTTCGCAGACGGGGCGTGGCAGTCGAGCGAGTGATGACGGACAACGGTTCCGGTTACATCGCAAAACTGTTCCGCAGGATACTGCGGATGCTGAACATAAAACACATCCGCACCCGGCCCTACACGCCTAAAACCAACGGAAAAGCCGAACGCTTCATTCAAACCATGCTGCGTGAGTGGGCCTATGCCATCCCGTTTAAATCATCAAGAGCCAGAAAACAGGATCTGCCAAGATGGGTGAACTGGTACAACACTCAACGCACCCACATGGGAATTAACAATCAAACCCCAATTCAGGCCTTAAATGGAACAACCTAACCAGATTCCACACCTAGCGGCCGCCAGGTTAAGGTATATCGCCGGATCCACATGGGCCTCCAAGCGCTATATGAACATGAAAC
>NZ_JBQFRO010000081.1:0-1169 GCF_056537425.1 Ruegeria sp. CE9
ACAATCTTCGACACAACGCCGGCGCCGACGGTGCGGCCGCCTTCGCGGATGGCGAAGCGCAGGCCGTTTTCCATCGCGATCGGCGCGATCAGTTCAACCTCGAACGACACGTTGTCGCCGGGCATAACCATCTCGGTGCCAGCCGCCAGGGTCACGGTTCCGGTCACGTCAGTGGTCCGGAAGTAGAACTGAGGACGGTAGTTCGCGAAGAACGGAGTATGACGACCGCCTTCTTCCTTGGTCAGGATGTAGGCTTCGGCTTCGAACTTGGTGTGCGGTGTTACCGAACCCGGCTTACACAGAACCTGGCCACGCTCAACGCCGTCACGATCCACACCACGCAGCAGTGCGCCGATGTTGTCGCCTGCTTCACCGCGGTCCAGCAGCTTGCGGAACATTTCAACACCGGTGCAGGTGGTTTTGCTGGTGTCGCGGATGCCGACGATTTCGATCTCGTCACCAACATTGATCACGCCACGCTCAACACGGCCCGTAACAACGGTACCACGACCCGAGATCGAGAACACGTCTTCGATCGGCATCAGGAACGGCTGGTCAACAGCACGCTCAGGGGTGTCGATATACTCATCAACAGCCGCCATCAGTTCCTTGATCTTCTCTTCGCCGATTTCCGGGTTGTTGCCTTCCATCGCGGCCAGAGCCGAACCTGCGATAATCGGAATATCGTCGCCGGGGTATTCATACGAAGACAGCAGCTCGCGGATTTCCATTTCCACCAGCTCCAGCAGCTCTTCGTCGTCAACCTGGTCAACTTTGTTCATAAACACGACCATCTTCGGGATGCCAACCTGGCGGCCCAGCAGGATGTGCTCGCGGGTCTGAGGCATCGGGCCGTCAGCTGCGTTCACAACCAGGATCGCGCCGTCCATCTGGGCAGCACCGGTGATCATGTTCTTGACGTAGTCGGCGTGGCCGGGGCAGTCGACATGCGCGTAGTGGCGATTATCAGTCTCGTATTCCACGTGGGCGGTCGAGATGGTGATGCCGCGCGCTTTTTCTTCCGGCGCACCGTCGATTTGGTCATACGCTTTGAAGTCACCGAAATACTTGGTGATTGCTGCGGTCAGCGTGGTCTTACCATGGTCAACGTGGCCAATCGTGCCGATGTTGACGTGCGGTTTTGTACGCTCAAACTTTTCCTTTGCCAT
>NZ_JBQFRO010000082.1:0-1047 GCF_056537425.1 Ruegeria sp. CE9
TGGAGGTGGCCCATGCTTAGGCTTGAGAAACGGCCACAGCCTTCGCGCGGGTGGACATATGGCGCGCCCGTCTTGGCGGTGATTTTGACCATCATTCTTGGCATGGGTCTGTTTGCGATTTTGGGCAAAGACCCATTGATCGCGATCAAGACGATTTTCTGGGATCCAATCTTTGGCCCCTTTGCGCATTTTTACCGCCCCGAGATTGTCAAGAAAGCTGCCCCTTTGGTGCTGATCGCCGTGGGGCTGTCCTTTGGGTTTCGGGCGGGAATTTGGAATATCGGTGCCGAAGGTCAGTATATCATCGGCGCCATTTGTGGGGCAGGGGTGGCCCTGGCCTTTTACCCGATGGAGGCGCGCTGGTTGATCTTTCCGCTGATGATCGTTGCGGGGCTCTTGGGGGGGCTTCTTTGGGCGATGATCCCTGCGATTTTGCGGGTGGTGTTCAAGACCAACGAAATCCTTGTATCGCTGATGCTGGTCTATGTGGCCGAGGTGTTGATCAAGGCCTTTTCCATTGGCCTTTTGCGCAACCCCGAGGGGTTTGGCATGCCTGGTAGCCGCAATTTGCGGCAATACCCATCGGCCGCCAATTTGGATTTGATCCCCAACACAGGCTTTCATTGGGGGGCTTTAGCGGCGCTGATGGCCGTGGTGGGGGCCTATATCCTATTCACCCGACATCAGTTTGGCTTCAACGTGCGCCTTGCAGGGCAAAGCCCGCGGGCGGCGGGATTTGCAGGGGTCAATGCTAATCACCTTGTGATCTTATGTGTGGGTATATCGGGCGCGCTTGCGGGACTTGCAGGATTGTTTGAGGTGGCAGGGCCATCGGGGCAGATCCTTGGTTCTTTCCCCGCCTTTTACGGGTTTACCGCAATTATCGTGGCCTTTTTGGGGCGCTTGCATCCTGTGGGCATTCTTTTTGCGGGGCTGATCATGGCGCTGACCTATATCGGTGGACAGGCGGCCGAGGCACAGTTGAACCTGCCTGCAGCGGCAATTTTGACCTTTCAGGGCATGTTGCTCTTTTGCCTTTTGGCTGTG
>NZ_JBQFRO010000083.1:0-1125 GCF_056537425.1 Ruegeria sp. CE9
TGAGCCTCCCCAACTGAACTGGTCCACCGTTATGTTTAGGGAACGGAGGACCACGAATGGCAAACAAGCGACCGAAGCCCGAAGAGATTGTCTCGAAGTTACGGCAGGTTGAAGTTCTGATGGGGCAAGACATGTCCCGTCTTGATGCGATCAGACAGATCGGCGTTGTTGAACAAACCTATTACCGCTGGCGAAAGAAGTACGGCGGAATGGGTGTAGATCAGTTGAAAGAACTGAAGCGGCTTCAGAAAGAGAACGAGCGGTTGAGACGCGCGGTGTCTGATCTGACTCTGGACAAGCTGATCCTGACGGAAGCCGCAAAGGGAAACTTTTGAGCCCCGCTCGTCGTCGTGCCTGCATTGATCATGTCCGCAACCAGCTGAACGTTTCCGAGAGACGCGCCTGCCGCGTGCTTGGGCAACACCGGTCCACGCAACGGCACATCCCCCAAGGTCGCGCAGACGAAGACCGGCTGGTGGCCGATATGATCGAGCTGACCCGTCAATACGGCCGATATGGCTATCGCAGGATCGCTGCGTTGCTGAGAGAGGCTGGATGGTCCGTCAGTGATGGGCGGGTTGAACGGCTTTGGCGGCGAGAGGGGCTGAAAGTGCCGATGAAACAACCGAAGAAAGGGAGGTTATGGCTTAATGACGGCTCATGCGTTCGGCTACGGCCAGAGTATCGCAATCATGTTTGGTCGTATGACTTCGTCCATTGTCGAACCGACGACGGCAAAGTCTTCCGGACGCTGAACATCCTTGATGAGTACAGTCGGGAATGTTTGGCAATCAGGGTCGAGCGGAAGTTGAACTCGACTGATGTAATCGACGTCCTGACGGATCTGTTCATACTTCGTGGCGCCCCCCGTTTCATACGTTCAGACAATGGGCCAGAATTTTTCGCCCAGGCTGTCCGAGACTGGATTGCTGCTGTCGGCGCCAAGACGGCTTTCATCGAACCTGGCAGCCCATGGGAGAACGGATATTGTGAAAGCTTCAATGGCCGGTTCAGGGACGAGCTACTCAACGGCGAAATCTTCTACAACCTACGCGAAGCTCAAATTCTGATCGAGCAATGGAGGAAACACTACAACACAAAACGCCCCCACAGTGCACTGGGCTA
>NZ_JBQFRO010000084.1:0-1035 GCF_056537425.1 Ruegeria sp. CE9
CAGGTGCGGCGGCGATGAAGGCCTTTATCGTCAACCGCGTTGGCGATTTCGGCTTCTTGTTGGGGATCTTCGGTCTGTATTGGATGGCGGACTCGATCCAATTTGATGTGATTTTGCCGATGGGTGCGGAACTGGCAGAGCAAAGCTTTGCCTTCCTCGGCTTCGAGGTGAATGCCGCCAATACAATCGCAATGCTGTTGTTCATCGGCGCGATGGGGAAATCGGCGCAGCTCTTGCTGCACACATGGTTGCCTGACGCGATGGAAGGCCCGACCCCTGTATCCGCGCTGATCCACGCTGCAACCATGGTGACGGCGGGGGTCTTCTTGGTCTGCCGTATGTCGCCGATTATGGAATACGCCCCCTATGCCACAAATTTCATCATCATCCTTGGCGCGCTGACCGCGTTCTTTGCGGCCACTGTTGGATTGGTGCAGAACGACATCAAGCGAGTCATCGCCTATTCCACCTGTTCGCAATTGGGATACATGTTCGTTGCGGCGGGGGTTGGGGTTTATTCGGTGGCGATGTTCCACCTCTTTACCCACGCATTCTTCAAGGCCATGCTGTTCCTTGGCGCAGGCTCCGTCATCCACGCGATGCATCATGAGCAGGATATGCGCAATTACGGCGGATTGCGCAAGAAGATTCCCTATACATTCGCGGCCATGCTGATTGGCACATTGGCCATCACGGGCGTTGGTATCCCGCTGACCTATTATGGCTTTGCAGGGTTCCTGTCCAAAGACGCGGTGATTGAAAGCGCCTATGCCTTTGGCGGTGGATTGGGCCATTACGCTTTCTGGATGTTGGTGATCGCTGCTGCCTTCACCAGCTTCTATTCATGGCGTTTGATGTTCCTCACCTTCTTTGGCACCCCGCGGGGTGACAAGCACACGCATGATCACGCACATGAAAGCCCTGTGGTGATGTTGATCCCGCTTGGCGTTCTGGCCTTTGGTGCGGTGTTTGCAGGTATGATCTGGCTGAAGCCGTTCTTTGGGCATCCAGATGAGGTCGGTAAATTCTTTGGCG
>NZ_JBQFRO010000085.1:0-1123 GCF_056537425.1 Ruegeria sp. CE9
CCATGCACCGGCGACGGTGTAAATCGCAGGCGTTCGGTGCCGCGGGGGACGGTTGGGAAATTGATCGGCTGCACGTAGATGCCATAGTCATCCAGCAGCATATCGCTCAACTTCTTGGTGTGAACCGGGTTGCCAACGATCACCGGCACGATGTGGCTGCCGTGATCGATCAGAGGCATTCCCAGCCCCTTCAGGCGCAGCTTGAGAATGCTTGCCTGGGTCTGGTGTTGTTCACGCAGCTCAGGCGCTCGTTTCAGGTAGGCCACCGAGGCCGCCGCCCCTGCCGCAACCGCTGGGGGCAGCGATGTGGTAAAGATGAAGCCCGGCGCATAAGACCGGATCGCGTCGCACATCTTGGCGCTGGCCGCGATATAGCCGCCCATGACGCCATAGGCCTTGGCGAGCGTTCCGTTGATGATGTCGATACGGTGGGCCAGACGATCCCGCTCGGTCACGCCGCCGCCGCGGGGGCCGTACATGCCAACCGCGTGCACCTCGTCGATATAGGTCAGCGCGCCAAATTCATCCGCCAGATCGCAGATCTGTTCTATGGGTCCGAAATCGCCGTCCATCGAATAGACCGATTCAAAGGCGATCAGCTTGGGGGCTTTGGGGTCATCCGCCTCTAGCAGCTCGCGCAGATGCGCCACGTCATTGTGGCGGAAAATCCGCTTGGCCCCGCCATTCCGGCGCACGCCTTCGATCATGGACGCGTGATTCAACGCATCGGAATAGATGATCAGGCCGGGAAACAGCTTGGGCAGAGTCGAAAGCGTCGCGTCATTGGCAATGTAGGCGCTGGTGAACAACAGCGCCTCTTCCTTGCCATGCAGATCGGCCAGCTCAGCCTCGAGCCGCTTGTGATAGACCGTGGTTCCCGAGATGTTGCGCGTCCCTCCCGAGCCTGCTCCGGCGGCATCCACCGCCTCATGCATTGCATTCAGAACAACCGGGTGCTGCCCCATGCCCAGATAGTCATTGCCGCACCAGACGGTGATATTCTGTTGCGATCCGTCCGGACAGGTCCGCACCGCATGCGGGAAATGCCCGTTGCGACGTTCAATGTCGATAAAGGTCCGGTAACGGCCTTCGTCATGCAGCCTGGCAATCGCTGTATCGAGCT
>NZ_JBQFRO010000086.1:0-1122 GCF_056537425.1 Ruegeria sp. CE9
ATGGCATGCATGTGGCCCTTGCAGCCTCTGTGCCAGCACTGATTTTCATTATCCTCTGGTCGATTGGATCAGGGATTGCTTCGAACAGCTATACTGCCTCAATCATTGATCCCAATGCACCTGAATTGCAGTTATCCGCTGACGTCACCGATGGCTTGCCGCAGGACGAGATAGATGTCCGCCTTGCCGCGCAGCGCGATCTCTTCGTGGCGAATGTCAAAGGGTTGGCAGTTGCGATTGATGGCGATATTGCCAATGGCAACACAACCGAAGCCGATATTGAGGGCTGGCGTGTAGATTTCACCCCGTTGGCGCAGCGTTTGCGTGATAACGGGCAAATCATTGGCGCGAATATCTCGCAAAAAATGTTTGAAACCGCTTTGCGCCTGCGCAGCCTTAACGCCACGGTCGAACTGACAGGGCGGCTCGGCGCAATATTTTTGGCCATCGGCGGGTTTCTCTATGGTCTGAAATTGATCAATCGCGATTTCCGCGCGCGCATCTCGGTCGAGCGTTGGATCCTTGCCTTTTTGATCTTTGCCTCCACCATCGCCATTTTGACGACTGTTGGCATTCTATCGGCCATCACATTCCCCACCTTGGCCTTTTTCAAGGAATATGGGATTTTCAATTTCCTCTTTGGGATGGAGTGGGCCCCTGCAGGCGATGTTGCGGGCGCGCCTGAGGGGCCAGATGGCAGCTATGTCTCGGCGCTTGGGTTTTTGCCTTTGATCTGGGGCACGCTTTACATCGCGCTTGTGGCACTTTTGGTCGCGGTTCCCTTGGGCCTCTCTGCGGCAATCTACCTGTCGGAATTCGCCCCAAGCGCGTTGCGCGCCACGATCAAACCCGCGCTAGAGATCCTCGCAGGTATCCCGACAATCGTCTATGGTATCTTCGCCCTTGTGACAGTCGGCCCCTTTTTGCAGGCGGTCGTGGGATCAACAATTATGCCCAACACGGTCTCGGTTCTTACCGCAGGCGTGGTGATGGGGATGATGTTGGTGCCGTTCGTCTCGTCTTTGTCCGATGACGTGATCAACGCCGTGCCACAGGCGATGCGCGATGGCTCGCTTGGTCTGGGGGCAACACCTGCGGAAACAGTGACCAAGGTGATCTTGC
>NZ_JBQFRO010000087.1:0-1095 GCF_056537425.1 Ruegeria sp. CE9
TGGGCATGATTGCAATAGGGGTTTACAGCAATGCCGCCCAGTTGGGCGAAGCTGTGCCCACCGCCGCGCCTTATCTAATCCAATATGCCAACGGTGTAGATGCACTGCGTGACCAAATCCTAGACTGGCTGCGCGAAACTTTGCCTGCGCTTCAGGCGCAGATTACAGCCTTGATCGCCTCTTTCACTCAGTAAGGCTCAATCAAACGTCTGAGATAATCACGCTCTTGATCTGGGCGCGTGGTTTCGCCCGAGCGGCGGCGCAGTTCCTCAAGCAATTCCTCTGCACGCCGCGCGGCCTCTTGGCGGGACAATGGCCCGCCTGCCACACCTGCCCCTTCGCCCCCCGTGGCGCGCCCAAGCGGGTCGGTCAATGGGCGCGCAGACCCTTGCTGCTGCCCACCTTGCTGCGCCTCACCCATCTGCGGCGCATCATCCTCGCGTGGGGTGCCGCCCTCATCGGCAAAAGCGCGCCCCAACTGATCCATACCCTCGCGCAATGCATCCATAGCGTCCGCCTGACGATCTAAAGCACCCGCCATATCGCCCTCTTCCAAAGCGCGCGCCGCATCACGCATCGCGCGTTCCGCCTCGTCTAAACGATCCCGCGCCGCTTGGCCTTCTTCACGCCCTTGACCCGGCAAGTTTTCTGCCTGCTCACGCAAGCTGTCGCGCAAAGCCTCTTGGCGATCAGCAAGGGATTGTTGTCCATCTTGGTCAGAAGGCTCGCCCTGACCAAAACTATCTTGGAAAGACCGAAAACTATCATCCGCCAAACCCTGCTGTTCACGCAACGTGTCGCGCAGATCTTCCATCGCGCGTTCGCCCGCAGAACCCTGACCCTGCCCTTGGGTCACTTCCATATTTTCAAGCATTTGTGACAAGGCATCTAGCATCGCCTGCGCCTCGGCCATGCGCCCTTGCTCCATCAACTCCTGAATTTGATCCATCATCTGGGACAGATCATTCATCGACAACTCCATTCCCTCTTGCCCTTGATCGGGGCTGTCCGTGGGGGTGTCACTGGGTTCGGCAGATTGCGCCAATTCACGGATGTAATCATCCATGGCACGCTGTAAATCTTCCATCAGCTGAG
>NZ_JBQFRO010000088.1:0-1090 GCF_056537425.1 Ruegeria sp. CE9
CGCGAAATTTGACACAGTTGGCCCGCTTGCGCGCTCGGTCGAAGATTGCGCCGAGGTGTTCGCCGTTCTGGCGGGCCTGCGCGCCGTTGACCTCAAGAACGCAAGCCTTGCAGGGCGGCGGCTTGTGGTGATGGAACCATATGCGGAGGATGTGCGCGATGCGCCCGCCGCAGGCTTTGCTCGTGCGCTTGAAGCCTTTGCTGCGGCAGGGGCGCAGATTGTGCGGCATAAATCAGCGGCACTTGACGCGGCGATGGCGCTTTCGCCCATTCTTTTTGCCGCTGAGGCCTATGCGACTTGGCGCGAAATGATTGAGGCCAATCCTGAAAAGATATTTGGCCCCATATTGCAGCGCTTCCGTGGCGGGGCGGATGTTTTGGCGAGTGATTATATCGCAGCTTGGCAAAAGCTTGAGGCTTTGCGGGAAGATTTCCATCGTGAGACGGCAGGGTATGACGCGGTGATTGTGCCCACTGTCGCGATTTTGCCGCCCAATATCGCGCGGTTGATGGTGGACGAGGAGTATTATGTCACCGAAAATCTACTGGCTTTGCGCAACACGCGAATTGGAAATTTGATGGGGTCTTGCGGCCTTACATTGCCCACTGGGGTGCCCTCTACGGGGGTAATGCTGCTTTGCCCCGCAGGTCAGGAGGAACGGCTTCTGCGTCTTGGGGCGGCGGCAGAGGCCGCATTGCAAGCCTGATCCTTTTTCTGGACGTTTGCGTCATAAGAGGTTAATTTGACTGTCAAAGGGGCGAAAACAGACCCCGATATTTGAGGCAGTCATGGTGTTTCCCGAGCGGTTTTCGAACCTGCCAGAATACGCCTTTCCGCGTTTGCGGAAATTGCTTGACGTCCATCAGGCGGGCGGCGATCCGATTAACATGTCTATCGGTGAGCCGCGTCATCCGTTCCCTGAGTTCATCGGACGCGCGATTTCTGAGGCGCTTGAGGGTTTTGGCCGTTACCCCCCCAATGAGGGGGGCGAAGATTTGCGCGCGGCCTGCCATGACGCGGGCGACAGAAAGGTATCGCCATCAAGCGCAACTTGCCCTTGCGTGGGCAAAGCCGCTTTGAGTTGATCAAT
>NZ_JBQFRO010000089.1:0-955 GCF_056537425.1 Ruegeria sp. CE9
CCGCAACAGTCAGCGATTTGGTCGCGGAACTGAGCGCGCGTGAGGATCGCTATGCTGCTGCCTTTGCCGATCTGTCGGCCTTGCGCGTGGCGCTGGACCAAGAGCTTTCGGATTTTGACGCCCCACTGACCGGTGTACGCGAGGTTGCGTTCTTTCCGCCCATGACGGGTGGCTAGAATGCGGATCGTCGTGCAGGAGGCCCCGTTCGATCTGGGGGCCGAAGCCAACGCTTTTGCCGCCGGGGACGATGCCAACGGGGCCATCGTGACCTTCACGGGCGTTGTGCGCGATCTGGCTTCGGGCGATCTGGATGTGATGGAGATCGAGCACTATCCTGGCATGACCGAACGCGCCCTAACCAAGATAGCGGAAGAGGCGCAAGCCCGTTGGTCACTGGGCAACGTTCTGGTGATCCACCGCCACGGAAGGCTTGCGCCGGGTGACCAGATCATGATGGTCGCAACCGCCGCACCGCACCGCAAAGATGCGTTTGAGGCGGCGGAATATCTGATGGATTACCTTAAGTCTCGCGCGCCATTCTGGAAGAAGGAAATCACCACGTCCGGGGCAGAATGGGTGGCTGCCAAGGACGAGGATGAAGACGCGCTGACCCGCTGGTAGGGTGCCTAGTCTGCGTTGTTGATCCGCCCGCGCATCTCTTCGGCTTCCTGCCGCGCCGCGCGCAGCCCTTCCATTGCGGCATTCAACTCGGCTTCGGTTTGCGTCAGCTGGTTGGTCAGCTCTGCCTCGCGCTGCTGAAGATATGTGATTGCCTGATCGCGTGTTTCTTCGGCCTCGTGCAGTTCCTGACTCATGCGGTCAAGATCGGCCACGTCGCTTTGGCGAACACGGGACAGCCGATGGGCCAGCCAGTTGGCGAACCAACCCATGCAGAAAGCTGCGAACAGGATGATGGCTGTGGCGATGATGAATTCTGTTCTGTTCAACTTACTGG
>NZ_JBQFRO010000090.1:0-976 GCF_056537425.1 Ruegeria sp. CE9
CTTCCGTGGTCATATGCGCGATATCTTTGGCCGAATAGATCGACAGGCTTTGACGCACCCGCGCCTCCGAACAGGTGCAGCCAAACCGTACTGGCAGCGGATCAAAGACGCGTGGCGATTCCTCATGGAACAGGCGCAGCAAGAGATCCGTCTGGCTGAGAGAGGGGCCAATCAGTTCAAACGTATCTACAGTATCAAGAAGGATATTGGCGCGGTTCCAATTTTCGCCCTCATCCTCGTTGAGAAGATCGGTTGCGGCCAAAAGCCCCGCTTCCCCTGATCCGCCTTCGCCGGTCACATGCGGGCTTGCTTTGGGCATATGCTGAAGCATCACGCCGCCTGCGCGCCAATTCTCTCCCTCCTGCCCTGGGGTGGAGGAGCGACCATAGCCCAACATAAACCGTGTCGGTAACTGTTCGGATTGGGCAAAATAAGCCTCGGCACAACCGCGCAAGGCATCGCCCGTCAGAGGTGTGATGCCCTGATAGGGCGCGCTGCCCGTGCCTTGATCCAAGAGAAGTGCGAAATAGCCCTTGCCCGCCTGTGGAAAGGGTGCGGCGCTGTTGTCAAATTTGTCTTTGTCGTAACTCGCATAGGCACGGATGCGGGCGGGTTTCCCCTCGCTTTCAGGGGCATAAAAATCTGTCGCGATCAAACGCAGCGGGCCATCACCGCGTAATTGTAGCGACAATTTCCAACGCAGTTTTATGGTCTGTCCGATCAAGGCGGTCAAAAGCACCATCTCGGCAACCATAGCCTCAACACCTGACGGGTAATCATGTTGGCTAAGAATCTGATCCAGCGTCTGATCAAGGCGCACCACGCGCCCCCGAATATCGGAAGCGTCTAATTGAAATGGTAAAACCACATCATCCCAAGCGGCATCAGCGCCAACACTCATTCTCTTTCGTCCTTCGCCTAAAATTATCGCGCCTTTTTTGTCAGGGTCAGCCAAAGGCCGCGCCCCGTCAACCGC
>NZ_JBQFRO010000091.1:0-1050 GCF_056537425.1 Ruegeria sp. CE9
GAAGAAGTCGACCCCAAAATCATGGTTGAACTTGGCCGCAATATCGCGGTAGGCTCAGCGCAACGCTTTGGTGTGCCGCTGGGATATGGTGGCCCGCACGCAGCATTTCTTTCCTGTCGCGAGGCCTATAAGCGGGCCATCCCGGGTCGGCTTGTTGGCGTATCGGTCGATGCGCAGGGGCGCCGTGCCTATCGGCTGTCCTTGCAGACGCGCGAGCAGCACATTCGCCGCGAGAAAGCCACCTCGAATGTCTGCACTGCGCAGGCGCTTTTGGCCGTCATGGCCTCGCTTTATGCGGTGTTCCACGGCCCGCGCGGATTGCGCGCGATTGCGCAGCGGGTGCATTTGCACGCAGCGCGTCTCGCCAAAAGTCTGGAGGCGGGCGGCTTTGCGCCGCTGACGCAAAGCTATTTTGACACGATCACAGTCAAGGTCGGGGCCAAACAATCGCGTATCATGGCCGCGGCTGTGGTGCCGGGGATCAACCTGCGTGATGTTGGTCAAGATCGGATTGGTATTTCCGTGGATGAGGTGACAACCGAAGCCCATTTGGCCGCGGTCTGTGAGGCGTTTGGCACACCGCTTTTGGATGCGGTTGAAGCGCCATCTATCCCTGACGCGCTCTTGCGGGAAACAGAGTATCTCACCCATCCGATTTTCCACATGAACCGCGCGGAATCCGAGATGATGCGGTATATGCGCCGCCTGTCGGATCGTGACTTGGCACTGGATCGTGCCATGATCCCGCTTGGCTCTTGCACGATGAAGCTGAACGCCGCGGTTGAGATGATGCCAATCACATGGCCCGAATTTGGCGGGCTGCACCCTTTTGCGCCACAAGATCAGGCCGAGGGCTATGCGCAAATGCTGGCGGCCCTGTCGGATTATCTGTGCGAGATCACAGGCTATGATGCGATGTCGATGCAGCCCAATTCGGGTGCGCAAGGTGAATATGCAGGCCTTTTGACCATAGCCGCCTATCATCAGGCGCGCGGGGATCATCACCGGAAGATCTGTCTGATCGCTGTTTCCGGACATGGCACCAACCCT
>NZ_JBQFRO010000092.1:0-1045 GCF_056537425.1 Ruegeria sp. CE9
TCGTCACAAGCTTCAGCGCCTACAGCTACATCAGGATGTCGAACAAATGGCCGTCCTCGGGTGGCATCGCCATGATCCTGCAGAAATGCTATGGCCCCGGAGCCATCGCGGGCGGGGCCGCACTGCTGATGGCGCTCAGCATGGTGATCGCGGAAAGCCTCGTCGCGCGAACCTTCGCCACCTATGTCCTGCGCCCTTTCGATATCGAAGGTGGCCCATTGGTCCCCGCTCTGGCTGTGGCCGTGATCGTTTTCGCCTTTTTGGTGAACATGGCCGGAAACCGCTCGGTCGGGCTGTTCTCGTTGATCATGGCCGCGATCAAGATCGGAGGCATAGCTCTGTTTGGCATCGCGGCCCTGTGGTCCAGTGGTTTTGCGTTCGCCGCGGCGTCCGAGACCTCACAATCCTACGGGCTCACGGGGTTCATCGCCTCTACGGCGCTGGCCATCCTTGCGTTCAAGGGATTCACCACGATCACCAACAGCGGAGCCGAGATCACTGAACCAAATCGCAATGTTGGCCGAGCGATCATGTTCTCTATCGGAATCTGCGTCGTCGTCTACCTGTTGGTCGCCTACGGGGTCGGTTCGAGTCTCACGATCGAGGAGATCATCTCAGCGCGTGACTATTCGCTGGCACAAGCGGCGCAGCCCGCCCTTGGACAAACCGGCTTCATACTCACGGTGATCCTGGCCGCTGTCGCAACGGCGTCCGGCGTTCTGGCCAGCGTCTTCGCGGTGTCGCGTATGCTGGCGATGCTGACCGACATGGAAATGATCCCGCACAGCCACTTCGGTATGCCAGGTCCCATCCAACGCCACACCCTGGTCTATACTGTCGTCATCGCCGCGACGTTGGCCGTGCTCTTTGATTTAGGCCGGATCGCATCCCTCGGTGCTTTCTTTTACCTCGTCATGGACATGATCATACATTGGGGCGTGTTCCGCTATCGTCGAGCAGACGTCGGCGCCTTCGGTATCGTGCTTTTGACTGCCCTGGCGCTCGATGCGATAGTACTGGCAGCTTTCACCGTGATGAAGCTTCA
>NZ_JBQFRO010000093.1:0-1029 GCF_056537425.1 Ruegeria sp. CE9
TCCAGTGCGGCCTCTTGCTGCGGGGCAACAATTACGGGGCGCCCGCGCTTGATAATGCCTGCCTTTTCGCCCGCGATGTCCTCGATTGTATCGCCAAGATATTGTTGATGGTCGAGATCAACGGGGGTGATCACGCTTAATGCGGGGCGGTCGATGACATTGGTTGCATCCAAACGTCCGCCCAAACCCACCTCTAACAGCGTGTAATCAGCAGGATTTCTGGCAAATGCCAAAAGCGCGGCGGCGGTGGTGATTTCGAAATAGGTAATCGCATCTGGGCCATTGGCCGCCAAACATTCATCAAGAATGTCAGATAGGTGGTTTTCGTCAATCAGCGTTCCCGCCAACCGAATGCGTTCATGAAACCGTGCCAAATGCGGTGATGTATAGGCATGTGCGCTTTTCCCTGCCGCCTCAAGCCCCGCGCGAATATAGGCGAGGGTCGACCCTTTGCCATTGGTGCCCGCGATATGAATGACAGGCGGCAACGCCTGTTGCGGATCACCAAGGGCGGCCAAGATCCGCCACATTCTATCGAGCGTCAGGTCAATGATCTTTGGGTGAAGCGCCATCATGCGCTCCAACAAGAGATCCGAGCGGGGGGTGCTCACTTTTATTTTGCCTCCGCCTCGTTTGGCGCAGCCTCAGTTGGGGCGGGCAGATCCCCTTTGACTGGGGGTTCCATGCCCATCAGCATCCGAAGGATCGAGATCAACTCATCGCGCAACGCGGTGCGATGGGTCACGCGGTCAAGCATCCCGTGATCCAACAGATATTCGGCGCGTTGGAACCCTTCGGGCAATTTTTCACGAATGGTTTGCTCAATGACCCGTGGCCCAGCAAAGCAGATCAGCGCATTTGGTTCGGCAATCTGCACATCGCCAAGCATCGCATAAGAGGCGGTTACGCCCCCAGTGGTTGGATGGGTCAGAACCACGATATAAGGCAGGTTCGCCTCTTTGAGCATATTTACCGCAACTGTGGTGCGGGGCATTTGCATCAGGCTGAGGATACCCTCTTGCATCCGCG
>NZ_JBQFRO010000094.1:0-920 GCF_056537425.1 Ruegeria sp. CE9
CGATATCCCGCTATGGAAACGCATCCTGATTTGGGGGGTGGTTCTGGTTGCACTGGCTTCGGCCGTTCCAAATTTGGCCTATGATCGGGTCGAGCGTCACAATGATGCCCTTGCTGCCCTCGAAGGTGGCGCGCCCTCTACGCCTGAACTCGAAGCGGATTTGGCGCTTTGGCCGTCTGTTCTGCCCTCAAGCCTTGTTAATCTTGGGCTTGATTTGCGCGGTGGCGCGCATCTTTTGGCTGAGGTGCGGGTTGAGGATGTCTATGCCGCACGCATGGACGCGCTGTGGCCCGAGTTGCGCGATGCCTTGCGCGATGCCCGCGATGAGGTCGGCCCCATTCGCCGCACCGATGCCCCCGCAGGCGAATTGCGGGTGCAATTGGGTGAGGCTTCGGGCATGGCCCGCGCGGTGGAATTGGCCCGCGGTTTGGGCGGCCCTGTTGTCAGCCTAACAGGTGTAGGATCAGCCAGCCTTGAGGCGCGCGGCGAGGGCGATGTGCTGATCGTCTCGCTCTCTGAGGCGGAGAAGATCGCAACCGATGATCGCACTATGCAGCAATCTGTGGAAATTGTGCGCCGCCGTGTGGATGAGGCAGGCACCCGCGAGCCGACAATCCAACGCCAAGGCGAAAATCGGATTTTGATCCAAGTCCCTGGTGTCGGCTCTGCACAAGAGTTGAAAGACCTGATTGGCACCACGGCACGCCTGACCTTTCACCCTGTCATCACCCGCACCAGCGACCCTGAGGCCCGTGTGGACGCGCGGCAACTGCTGCTGCCCTCCATGGATGAAGAGGGCGCGTATTATATTCTGGAAGAAACCCCTGTGGTGACGGGCGATGATCTTGTTGACAGCCAACCCGGTTTTGACGCACAAAATGGCCAACCCAATGTCAGCTTCGGCTTTAACCCGCATGGCG
>NZ_JBQFRO010000095.1:0-1002 GCF_056537425.1 Ruegeria sp. CE9
GCCGACAATCCCATACGGCGGACAAGACCGTGCAGCAAATCCAACAGCCGTGCCTGCACGCTAACGTCCAAGCCGCCCGTGGGTTCGTCCATGAAAACAAGGCGCGGGCCCGTCACCAAATTGCGCGCGATTTGCAGGCGCTGCTGCATCCCACCCGAAAAGGCCGAAGGGCGATCATCCATACGGGCGGTGTCGATTTCAACCTTGCTCAGCCAGTCACCTGCGGTCTGGCGAATATCGCCATAATGACGAGCGCCGACCGCCATCAACCGCTCGCCGACATTACCGCCTGCGGA
This sequence comes from Ruegeria sp. CE9, assembly GCF_056537425.1. Classification (NCBI taxonomy): domain Bacteria; kingdom Pseudomonadati; phylum Pseudomonadota; class Alphaproteobacteria; order Rhodobacterales; family Roseobacteraceae; genus Ruegeria; species Ruegeria sp. CE9. The sequence goes on from NZ_JBQFRO010000095.1 coordinate 297, forward strand.
TACCCGCATCCGCAATCCATCACGCGGATTTTGATGCACAAAGGCCCAATCGGTGCGCGACAGCATCCGCCGCTCGGCCTCAGGCATCTGACGGACATCACGGGGGCCATCGGCACGGGTGTCAAAAATCACTTCCCCCTGATCAGGGCTCAGATGCCCCGCTAGGCAATTGAGCAGCGTAGACTTACCTGACCCAGACTCGCCCACAATCCCCAAGACTTCGCCTGGATAAAGATCAAACGAGACATCTGCACAGCCAATCCGCGTGCCGTAGCGTTTCTCAATATTGCGCACTTGCAAAAGCGGGGTCATGCGGCCTCTCCTGTCTCGCGGCGGCTGGCGCAGTAATCTGTGTCAGAACAGACAAACATCCGCCCGCCCGCATCATCCACGATCACCTCATCTAAATAACTGTCTTCAGCCCCACATAGCGCACAAGGATGTGCCGCTTTTGACGGATCAAAGGGGTAATCTTCAAAATCGAGACTCACGACCTTGGTATAGGGTGGCAGGGCATAAATCCTTTGCTCACGTCCCGCCCCAAACAATTGCAAGGCAGGGCTTTCCAATTTGGGATTGTCGAATTTCGGGATTGGAGACGGATCCATCACATAGCGCTCTTCCACCTTCACGGGATAGGCATAGGCGGTCGCAATCTCGCCATGGCGCGCAATGTCCTCGTAGAGCTTGACATGCATCAGGCCAT
>NZ_JBQFRO010000096.1:0-989 GCF_056537425.1 Ruegeria sp. CE9
TGCGGTTATTGATGATCCGCATGAAACGCGGGCCTATGAATGTGACGCTTTGACGGCCTATCGCTGCCCGCCTTTGGCGGCGGTGTTGCCCCAGTCCACGGCTGAAGTCTCTGAGGTGCTGCGCATTTGTCACGAGGAGGGTGTGCCCGTTGTTCCGCGTGGTTCTGGCACTTCGCTTGCGGGCGGGGCCTTGCCTACGGCCGATAGCGTCATTTTGGGGGTGGCGCGCCTGACACAGGTGTTGGAAACTGATTACGACAATCGATTCATCCGTGTGCAGACAGGGCGCACCAATCTCAGCGTGACGGGCGCTGTTGAGGCGAATGATTTTTTCTATGCCCCCGACCCATCAAGCCAATTGGCCTGTGCGATTGCGGGGAATATCGGGATGAATTCTGGCGGTGCGCATTGTTTAAAATATGGGGTGACGACCAACAACTTATTGGGCGTCACGATGGTGATGATGGATGGCACAGTCGTTGAGATTGGTGGCGCGCATTTGGATGCGGGCGGCCTTGATCTATTGGGCGTGATTTGCGGCAGCGAAGGACAGCTTGGCGTGGTCACGGAGGCCACTTTGCGTATCCTCCGCAAACCCGAAGGTGCGCGCCCCGTATTGATGGGATTTGACAGCAATGAGGTCGCAGGGGAATGCGTCTCTGATATTATCAAGGCGGGCGTTCTGCCTGTGGCAATCGAATTCATGGATCGACCCTGTATCGAGGCGACTGAGGCCTTTGCCAAGGCGGGCTACCCGATGTGCGAGGCTTTGTTGATTGTCGAGGTAGAAGGATCTGAAGCGGAAATCCGCGAACAACTTGATGTGATCCTCGACATTGCCAAGCGCCACAATCCCGTGGAATTGCGTGAGGCGGCAGATGCCGATCAGGCCGCACGCATTTGGTTGGGCCGAAAATCCGCCTTCGGTGCGATGGGTCAGATCAATGATTATATGTGCCTTGACGGCACGATCCCCGTCTCAAGCTTGC
>NZ_JBQFRO010000097.1:0-948 GCF_056537425.1 Ruegeria sp. CE9
TAATTAATCAGAATTTAGGCGCGCTAAAAAGGCTTGACCTTACCCCGTCTCTGCCGCATAAGCCTGCCATCTTTAACGGGGGTCGCACAGGCGGCCTCTTTTTCGGTCAAAATCTAAGACCAAGGAACGTATACATGAAAACCTTTACCGCAACTCCTGCGGATATCGACAAGTCATGGATCGTGATTGACGCTGAGGGCGTTGTTCTCGGCCGTCTTGCCTCGATCATCGCCATGCGGCTGCGCGGCAAGCACAAGCCGTCCTTCACGCCCCATATGGATATGGGCGACAATGTCATCGTCATCAACGCTGAAAAAGTGCAGGTGACGGGCAACAAGCGCAACAAGCCAAACTATTGGCACACAGGCTATCCCGGCGGGATCAAGAGCCGCACCACAGGCCAGATCCTCGAAGGTGCGCATCCTGAGCGCGTTGTGATGCAGGCGGTCAAGCGCATGCTTCCCGGTGGCCCGCTGTCGCGCCGCCAGATGACCAATCTGCGCGTCTATGCAGGTGCAGCGCACCCGCATGAGGCACAAAACCCCACAGTTCTGGATGTAAAATCCATGAACAAAAAGAACACGCGGAGCTAAACCATGGCCGAGACACTCTCTTCGCTCGATGAGCTGAAAGGCGCCGTGGCTGAGGGCTCTGCCCCCGCCGCAGGTGCGACATCCATTTCCGTGGATGCCTCCCCCCGCGAGCCTGTGCGCGATGCGCTTGGCCGCTCTTATGCAACGGGTAAGCGGAAAGATGCGGTTGCCCGCGTCTGGATCAAGCCAGGCTCTGGCAAGGTCACCGTGAACGGCAAAGAGATCAAAACCTACTTTGCCCGCCCTGTGTTGCAGATGATCCTGCGTCAGCCTTTCTCTGTGGCTGGTGTGGAAGATCAGTTTGATGTGATGGCAACCGTCAAAGGCGGTGGCTTGTCAGGTAAGGCAGGTGCGG
>NZ_JBQFRO010000098.1:0-924 GCF_056537425.1 Ruegeria sp. CE9
TGGGGTATGGCAGATCAGATCGACATCACGGATATTGGCCCAAAAGACGCGGATGAACCAAAATTGATCCTGCGCTTAATCGCAGTGGTGGGCATCGCGTTGTCGCTGTTTCAGCTTTACGCCGCGGGTGTTCAACCTTTGGGGCTGTTCTATCAAAGGCCCATCCATTTGGGTTTTATCCTTGTTCTGTGTTTCTTGATCTATCCGCCCCGTGGCCGCGCCAAAGGGCGCAGTCCCTCAGAATATGCGATAGACGGCCTTCTCATTCTCGCCTCCATAGCGGTTGGGGCTTGGGTGCCTGTGAACATTGACACAATCGCAAATCAAATCTTTCCCCGCGACATCGATGTTGCAATGGGGGTTTTGACCGTTCTTTTGGTGCTTGAGGCTGCGCGCCGCGCGGTGGGTTGGGTGATGATGGTGATCGCGGGCGTGTTCTTGCTCTATGCCTTTGCGGGATCGCGCGGAGAATTGCCGTTTTTGGCAGATTTCATGCCCGGTATCCTTAACCATCGTGGCTATTCCTTGGATCGCTTGGCCAGCCAGATGACTTTGGGGGCTGAAGGAATTTATGGCATCCCCTTAGGTGTGGCCGCGACATTTATTTTCGTATTCGTTCTCTTTGGCGCTTTCCTTGAGGTGACGGGCGCAGGCAAATTTTTTATTGATCTGGCCTATGCGACAACAGGCCGTCAGCGCGGCGGGCCTGCCAAGGCGGCGGTTGTCGCCTCTGCGGGGATGGGGTCTATCTCGGGATCGGCCATCGCCAATGTGGTCACAACTGGGGCCTTCACAATCCCCCTCATGAAAAAACTGGGCTATCGCCCTGCCCAAGCAGGCGGGGTAGAGGCCGCTGCCTCAACGGGCGGGCAGATCATGCCGCCCTTGATGGGGGCAGGCGCCTTTTTGATGAGCGAATTTACC
>NZ_JBQFRO010000099.1:0-918 GCF_056537425.1 Ruegeria sp. CE9
GGCCCCATTGGGTGGTTTCTGGCAAAAAGCGGGCATGGATTGATTTTGCCAATGATGTGACCACCAAAGATATCCGCCTTGCCGCGCAAGAAGGGTATCAATCGGTCGAACATATGAAGCGCTACACGACCCAAGGAATGGCGCCCGATCAAGGACGCAGTTCAAACACGACCGCGATTGCGGTTTTGGCAGATGCCACGGGTCGTGGAATTTCCGAGACTGGCACAACAACCTATCGCCCGCCCTTTGTGCCCGTGTCCCTTGGTGCGATTGGCGCGGGCGCGCAAGGCAAAGGGTTTGCACCCGAACGCCTGACCACCAGCCATGCAGCAAGTGTTGCCCGCAATGCCCCGATGGTGGCCACGGGCCTGTGGTATCGTGCATCCTATTTCCCACAAAATGGCGAGACAACATGGCTGCAATCCTGCAACCGCGAGGTGGGCTATGTGCGCAATGCGGTCGGTGTTGTCGATGTTTCCACTTTGGGCAAAATCGCCGTGTCTGGCCCTGATGCCGCGCGGTTCCTTGATTTTGTCTACAGCAATATGATGTCGACCCTGCCAGAGGGGCGTGTGCGCTATGGTTTGATGCTGCGCGAAGATGGGTTTGTTATGGATGACGGAACCTGCGCGCGGGTAGGCCCCTATGACTATGTGATCACCACGACCACTGCCGCCGCAGCCGAGGTCATGGCGCATCTGGAATTTGTAGCGCAGGTCTTTTGCCCTAATTGGAAACTCAGCCTGACCTCTACAACAGAGGCTTGGGCGCAATTCGCGGTGGCAGGGCCAAAGGCGTTTGACCTTGTGGCGGGTCTGACCACAGACCTGCGCCGGGATGAATTGCCCTTTATGGGATGGGTCGCGCGGGATGTTTTGGGCGTGCCTGCCCGCATTTTCCGCATCTCTTTCTCAGGCG
>NZ_JBQFRO010000100.1:0-906 GCF_056537425.1 Ruegeria sp. CE9
GGCCCGAACGCGCCGTCGGGGCGCAGCTCGCGGAAATGCATCCCGTGCAGGTGCATCGCATGTGGGAAAACGGTCTGGTTCTCGATCTTCAGGCGCACCGGCTCGTTCAGGGATAGATCGGCCAGTGGCGTGTAGGTCATTTCGGCGACATCATTCAGGGCCCAGAATTTGCCCGCTTGGGCAAGCTGACGGAATCCAAGACGTTCCCCGCCAAGCAATGCGGACTGCATTCGCCCCATTGCCCCGCCGGACATGACCAGTCGCAAATCACGCGCATCGGCAAGGTCCGGGGCGTGTGCCGCGGGGTTCGGCGGCAACGGCAGTGGCTTGCCTCTTGGTACTGAACTGGCTGTGCCGTTGACCAGAAAACTCACCAACGGGGTCAGTTGATCATCATCGCCGATGCGAAGCAATTGGGCGGTGCCGCCTTCGTCTTCGGTCACATCCACAATTAAGTCGACGCGCTGTGCCGGGCCGAGGATCAACTCGCCGTCAACCGACTGGGGTTGGCCGGTTGGCATTCCATCCACGGCCACCGTCCAGCCACTGAATCCAGAGAGCCTCAGCGGGAAAATTCGAGCGCTTGCTGCGTTGATGATCCGCAAGCGAATGCGCTCGTTGCGCTGCGCGGGCAAGGTCAGGTCATAGCGCCCGTTGGTCGTGATAAAGTTGCCGGTACGTCCACCGTGGCTCATCATCATGGGCTGTTCGAAATTGTCGAACAGCTGCCCGCTCTCAGGGTCGAGCAACCAGTCCTCCAGAACGATGACTTCCTCGCGGTCGATGTCCGGTCCATCGACCTCTTCGACGATCAAGGCACCGCGCAGACCACGCGCGACTTGCTCGTATGAGCGATTATGCGCGTGATACCAATAGGTGCCCGCGTCCGGTACGACGAAGTCGTAG
>NZ_JBQFRO010000101.1:0-897 GCF_056537425.1 Ruegeria sp. CE9
ACGGACATGGCGATGGGGTTGGTGCCGATGACGCGCCGCTTGCCATTTGGCGCCGCCACAACGGGCGAGGCGTTGGTAAAGCCGATGCACAGCTTGCCCGCTTGCGCGATTTGTTCGGTAAAATAACCAAGCGAGGTGCAGGTATGGCTTTGCGCCACGGCCAGCATGGCCACGCCTGTTTCATCCACCAGATCGCAGAATTGATCTTTGGCCGCGGCAAAGGCGGGTTGGGCAAAACCAAGCCGTGCATCCGACAAGATCGCAGCCGCCTTTGGACGGCTAACAACAGGCATGACCTGCCCATCAACACGCCCAGAGGACAATTGCAAACAATAGCTTTCGACATATTGCAGGCCGCAAATCACATTGCCATGCGCCTCGGAATGGGCAGTGGCGCGGGCCACCTCCCCCGCCTGCCATGCGCCCGCCCCATGGGCCATGAGCGCGGCTTTGGTCACGGTTTCAATCTCGCTGATCGCCACTTGCGCCATGGCCGCCCTCCCTATGGTCGTTTTGTCAAAGGCTAAGGGCTTGGCGCAGGGGGTGCAAGCAAGTCCCAAAATGACTGCGCCACAGGGCTAAGATGGGCGGCGCAGTTCCTTATTTTACACAGCTCACGGCGGCTATGCGGATCATTAGGGGCAAAGAAGCGCAAGGCGGGGTCGGCTTCGGCCATCGCGGTTTGGGGCAAAATCGTGATCCCGATACCCGCCCGCACAAATGCCAAAAGTGCCGTGGTATTGCGCGCCTCAATGCGGCAATCTTGCAATCCTTCGGTCACGCTGGGGTGATACACCAGATCGCAAAGCGGGTTGGCAATCAGCGGCTCGTGGATCAAATCTTGCCATTGCACGCCGCGCCCCTTGGTCTTCTGCGCAAATCGCCCGTCATGGCGCG
>NZ_JBQFRO010000102.1:0-869 GCF_056537425.1 Ruegeria sp. CE9
CGTCCTGAAAGACACCAAAATCGATGACGCAGAGATGCGTGTTCGGGATGCTTTGGCAGACAAGGGCTTCGGCGTTCTGACTGAGATTGACGTCAAAGCGACGATGAAAAAGAAACTTGATGCGGACATGCCGCCTTACCGCATCTTGGGGGCCTGTAATCCGGGCATGGCGCACAAAGCCATCGAGATCGAGCCTCGCATCGGTGCGATGCTTCCCTGCAATGTTATCCTGCGGCAACTGGACGGCGACACCGAGGTCAGCGCGGTCGATCCTGTCGCTTCGATGCAGGCGGTGCAGAACCAAGACCTGGACGCGGTCGCCGGCGAAGTCCGCGATCTCCTTCGGGACGCCCTCGACACCGCGTGATGGCGGGATGGGCGTTGGATGCCCTGTCGCAGATCGAGCGCCTTTAGCGGTGCTCGATCAATGCCATCTAATCCCCACGTAAATTCCTGATGAGGAACTCACCCAGTGCTGCCAGCGGGATTGCCATTTCCGGATATTGGAACCGACCTCTTCTCCTTCGACATCGGGGGGGTCACATTCGCACTCCGCTGGTACGCGCTAGCCTATATCTTCGGTATCCTGATTGGCTGGCGCATTTGTTCGAGTGCCATAAGCCGTCCCGCGCTCTGGACGTCAGCTGGACCGCCGCTTGACCGAACGCAGATCGAAGATCTTCTGACGTGGATCATCATCGGCGTGATTGCTGGTGGTCGCCTGGGCTTTGTACTGTTCTACCAGCCCGCATATTATCTCGCCAATCCCTTGGAAATTCTGATGGTCTGGCAAGGCGGCATGTCTTTCCACGGGGGGTTCGCGGGAGTTGTCATCGCGGCCTTGCTGTTCTGCCTTAGACAGAACGCGT
>NZ_JBQFRO010000103.1:0-869 GCF_056537425.1 Ruegeria sp. CE9
CTCAACGACATGCGCCACGGCGCAGGACGGTTGGAAACCTCGGATGGCATGGTGTTTGAGGGCGCATGGGAAAATGATCAGATCAACGGTCAAGGCAGCCTGACCCAACCCAATGGCGATATCTATGAGGGCGGTTTAGTCAATGGCGCGCGCCAAGGCCAAGCCGTGGTGCGCTATGCGAATGGCGATTTCTATGAGGGCGAATTTCTCAATGACCGCCGCCATGGCCAAGGTCGTTTCACAGGGCATCAGGGGCTTGTTTATGAAGGCGAATGGGTCGAAGGGCGCATTGAGGGGCAAGGCGTGATGACCTACCCAGATGGGGTGGTCTATGCTGGCGGATTTGAAAATGATTTGGCCCATGGGACGGGAACCATAACCTATCCTGACGGCACCAAATACGAGGGCGATTGGGTCGCGGGGGCGATGCAAGGCTTTGGCCTTGCGGAATATGCCGATGGGTTGCGCTATGAGGGCCAGTTCCTCAATGGGCGCCAACACGGCCAAGGGGTAATGACCTCAACCAACGGCTATCGCTACGAGGGCGGATGGAACGCAGGCCTGCGCGAGGGGGAAGGGATCACAACCTATCCTGATGGCAGCAGCTATCGTGGGCAATTCGTAGGCGGGGCGCGCGAAGGCATAGGCCGCCTCGAGATGGCCGATGGGTTTACCTATGAGGGCGCTTGGCGCGCAGGTGAAATCACAGGCCAAGGCGTGGCGCGCTATCGCTCGGGCGATGTTTATGAAGGGACGTTCGAAAACGGAACCCGCCAAGGTCAAGGGCGACTGACCTACGCCACGGGCCAAGTGGTAGAAGGACTGTGGGAAAACGGCCAATTAGTGGGCGCGGGGGCGGCGGATTTGCC
>NZ_JBQFRO010000104.1:0-842 GCF_056537425.1 Ruegeria sp. CE9
GCGATATCCCGCTCGAACGGCTGGTTGAGATCGACCAGAAGCCCGCCGCAACCTCGATCACCCGTGCAGACGGGCGCACAGTCACGACGATCATGGCGGATGTGAACACTGGCCTTACAACCGGCGGGGCCGAGACCGAATGGGTTCTTTCGCAGATCGTGCCAGACCTGCGAGCGGATTTCCCCGGCCTCGAAGTCACCGCCGGCGGCGAGCAGGAAGAGGCGGGCCGCTTTTCCAATTCGCTGACACAGAATTTCGGACTGGCCCTGTTCGGTATCTACGCGGTGCTGGCCCTTGCCTTCGGCAGTTACCTCCGGCCCCTGATTGTTCTGCTGGTTCTGCCATTCGGTTTCGTGGGCGCGGTGTTGGCCCATGCGGCCCTGGGCATGAACCTGACCTTGCTGAGCATGTTCGGCATCATCGGCCTGTCGGGCGTGGTGGTAAATGGGGCCCTTCTGATCGTGGATTTCATACTCGCCGAGGAGGCCAGGGGCACCGACCCGAACGAGGCCATCCGGCGCGCCACGCTGCGGCGGTTCCGACCCATCACGTTGACGACACTGACCACCTTTCTCGGGGTCACGCCGCTGATCCTGGAAACATCGGTGCAGGCGCAGTTCCTGATCCCCACGGCCGTCTCGCTCGGCTTCGGCATCCTGTTCTCCTCCGTCCTTTTGATGCTGTTGGTCCCCGCCTATGCCTCGCTTTTCGCCGCAGGCAGGGCCCGCATGCAGACCGGCACCCCCCAACGCACATGACCGCGGGAACCCACGGTGGCCCGGAACCGTTGACCCCGCAAGCAGCCACAGGAGCTTCAGATGACACAGTCGAAAATCGCCGTC
>NZ_JBQFRO010000105.1:0-833 GCF_056537425.1 Ruegeria sp. CE9
CGAAATAGCGCCGCATGGCCGGGCTGCAGCCGCCGCCGGGGCCGCCATGCAGGACCACCACGGGGATGCCTTGCGGATTGCCGCATTGCTCCACATAGATCCGGTGCCCGCCGGAGACCGGCAGCACGCGCTGGTCGTAGGGATCGAGCGGCGGGTAGAGATACTCCGCTGCGTGTTTTTGGCTCGCCGCTCGTGTCATCGCTGCTCTATATAGTGCTGAGATCCACCCACCCCATCCTTCGCAAGTTGCATCAGAGAAGTCCATGACAACCAACACGCAGACCGTCGATACTTCGGAACTGGCCAAGTTCGAGGCCATGGCCGCCGAATGGTGGGACCCGATGGGCAAGTTTCGCCCACTGCACCTGATGAACCCGGTACGGCTGGACTACATCACCCGGCAGATCGCGGCGGAGTATGGGCGCGACCTGAAATCACCCAATCCGTTCAAGGGCTTGCGCATTCTCGACATCGGCTGCGGCGGGGGGCTTCTGGCCGAGCCCATGGCGCGGCTGGGGGCCACGGTGGTGGGCGCGGATGCGGCCGAGGGCAACCTGCCCGTCGCACGGCTGCATGCGGAGAAATCCGGGCTGGAGATCGATTACCGCCACACCACGGCGGAGGCGCTGGTCGCCGCCGGGGAGCAGTTCGATTCGGTGCTGAACATGGAGGTGGTGGAGCATGTGGCCGACCCGCTGGCCTACCTGACCGCGTGCAAGGACCTGCTGAAGCCCGGCGGGATCATGCTGTGCTCGACCCTGAACCGGAACCCCAAGAGTTTCGCCATGGCGATCGTGGGGGCCGAATACGTGCTGAAATGGCTGCCCAAGGGG
>NZ_JBQFRO010000106.1:0-824 GCF_056537425.1 Ruegeria sp. CE9
AAAGCTGTGGCTGTGATCTGCAATTCGTCAGTGCGGGCGATGGCGCAGCACTGCTGTCGCGGATTAAGCTTGAGGGGAGCCGCAGCGAAGCGGATGTGGTCTTAGGCCTTGATACAAACCTGATGACAGCCGCACGCGATACGGGCCTATTCGCCACGCATGATATCTTCGTTGAGGGGCTGACCCTACCAATCGCTTGGGATGATGCAGAATTTCTGCCCTTTGATTGGGGCTATTTCGCCTTTGTCCATAATGCTGATCTGCCCAATCCCCCACAAAGTTTTGAGGAATTGGGCGCAAGTGATCTGCGCATCTTGATCCAAGACCCACGCAGTTCGACCCCAGGTTTGGGCCTCGTTTATTGGATTGAGGCCGCTTATGGCGATGGTGCTGCGCAGATTTGGCAGGATTTGGCGGATAACATCGTCACGGTTACCCCAGGATGGTCAGAGGCCTACGGCCTGTTCCTAGAGGGTGAGGCCGATATGGTGCTTTCCTACACAACATCCCCCGCCTATCACCTCATTGCTGAGGAAGACCCAAGCAAATCTGCCGCTGCCTTTGACGAAGGGCATTATATGCAAATTGAAATTGCAGGCATCACTGCGGCAAGCGATCAACCCGATTTAGCGCGTGCGTTTATGACCTTCATGCTGTCGCCCGAATTCCAATCCGTAATCCCCACGACAAACTGGATGTATCCTGCGGCTTTGCCCGCTTCGGCGCTGCCCGATGGGTTTGAAACCTTGATTGCCCCTGAAAAAGTGCTGCACTTCTCGGGGGATGAGGCTGCGGCGCTTCGCGATGCAGCGATTGACAGATGG
>NZ_JBQFRO010000107.1:0-802 GCF_056537425.1 Ruegeria sp. CE9
ATCATTTTCGAACAGATTACGATACCAAGGGTCAATCGCCCACATATCAGGCGGGGTGAACCCGCCCGCCATCAAAGGCCAATCAATATAATTGCGCCCTGCATCGATTCCCGCGACCAAAGCCCCAACCAAGACTTGCAAAAAGGTGAGATGCAAAAGCCCAGTGGTCATACCAAAAAGGCGCTTATCGCCCGCACGCCGCGCTGCCAATAACGCGGGCGCAGGTCGGCTGAGCTGCAAAATAAACCATGTGATGAGGGCAAGGATGACGAACGCGACACCCAAATGTGTCGCCAACCGATAAGAGGCAACATCAAACATGCCAGGCGCAAGACCTGAATAGACCATCCACCATCCGATGGCCCCTTGCAGACCACCAAGCGCCCCAAGCGCCACGATTTTTGGAACCCACCCTTTGATCAGATTGCCGGAGAGCGCTAGCGCGGCAAACCCAAGGGCCCAAACAAGACCGATTGCGCGCCCCCATTGACGATGGCCCCATTCCCACCAGAAAATATACTTAAACTCGGCCATCGACATGCCGCGATTTTGCTGTTGGTATTCGGTTGTCTGCTGATAGGCGGTGAATTGCTCTTGCCACTGGTCATCACTGAGCGGCGGAATGGCCCCCGAAATCGGCGCCCATTCAACGATAGACAAACCTGAATCAGTCAGGCGCGTCATGCCCCCAATGGCAATCATTGCCGCAACCATTACAAAGAGAACCGCCAAATAGGCTCGCATCCATCTACGCGCCGCGTCCGTGCCGCGGGAAATCCCCAAAGGGTTCGGACTTGTTTTG
>NZ_JBQFRO010000108.1:0-796 GCF_056537425.1 Ruegeria sp. CE9
TCTTCCTCGACGGTCTGGGGCTGCTCTTTGCGCTGATGATCACGGGCGTCGGGCTGCTGATCATCCTCTATGCGCGGTTCTACCTGTCGGGCGACGATCCGATGGGGCAGTTCTATACCTACCTGTTGCTGTTCCAGGGCGCGATGCTGGGGATCGTGCTGTCGGACAACATATTGCTGTTGCTGATTTTCTGGGAGCTGACCTCGCTCAGCTCCTTCCTGCTGATCGGGTATTGGAAGCATCTGCCCGAGGGGCGTCAGGGCGCGCGGATGGCGCTGGCCGTGACCGGGGCAGGGGGCCTGGCGATGATCGGGGGGATGCTGATCCTCGGGAACATCGTGGGCAGCTATAACCTGACCGATATCCTGCAGGCGGGCGAGCAGATCCGGGCGTCCGAGTGGTACCTGCCCGCGCTGATCCTGATCCTGCTCGGCGCCTTCACCAAATCGGCGCAATTCCCGTTCCATTTCTGGTTGCCGCACGCCATGGCCGCGCCCACGCCGGTCTCGGCCTATCTGCACTCGGCGACCATGGTGAAGGCGGGCGTGTTCCTGATGGCACGCATGTGGCCGGTGCTGGCGGGAACCGATGCGTGGTTCTACATCGTGGCGACCACGGGTCTGGTGACCATGGTGATGGGCGCGGGCATCGCGCTGTTCAAGGATGACCTCAAGGCGCTGCTGGCGTTTTCCACGGTCAGCCACCTGGGCCTTCTGACCATGCTGCTGGGCTTCGGCACGCAGGCAGCGGCGGTGGCGGCGGTGTTTCACATCATCAACCACCTGACCTTCAAGGC
>NZ_JBQFRO010000109.1:0-795 GCF_056537425.1 Ruegeria sp. CE9
GCGGCCAATTTGATGCTCAATCGCAAACTTAGCGTTTGGAAAAGCAGCGCGAAGACCCATCCAAAACTCATCCACGGCAGGATAGGAATGACCTGTTACGCCACCTGGATACTCTGTTTGAACAGCCCGGTCATACTCTCGTGGAATGACCGCCATGTCAGCGAACATAATTTTATTGAGCACATCTGCATAGCGCTCACCCCATTCATTGTCATTACCCCGCCCTTGATACGGGCCCGCGACATCTATTTTCGGCACAAAAGGCAACGCAGCTTTTACCACACCGCCTTCGCGAGAAATTTGATCACGGGCATAGTCTCTAGGGTCCCATCCCATTTGACGAACAATTGCGCCCTGATCGCGGATCAGCCACTCATCGTTAATTTTATTACTGATAGCATGACAGTCTGCAATGATGCGGTAGGTGAGCTTGGTGCCAGATGCCTTGCCGTAGATGCCACTACCAAGATGCGTGGCGGTCGACAGAATGCGATGCGAAGAAAGCATTCCCGTTTCTGGTGCACCAGACCAAATGACATCTTCGCCAAGCAATTGACGATCTGGAAATTCTGCCAAAGTGGCCATCGTGGCCCCAATCACACCATCATTGCCCACCACGACAGAGGCGGGACTACGCACAACGATATCCTCCGCGTAGTATTCGTGAAGGGTCGCAATACCACGGTCTTCCCAAATTTCTTTGGTTATTCCCAAGATATAGTCGGGGAAATCTGCAAACTTTGGATCAAAGCCCTTCATTTTTTATCTCCTGGAGGAAGGCGGGCAGAACCCCGC
>NZ_JBQFRO010000110.1:0-777 GCF_056537425.1 Ruegeria sp. CE9
GCAGCGCAATTGTTCTTGCGCCCCGCTTTTCGCCAGATGGGCGCAGCTTGCTCTACACATCCTATGAAAGTGGCACACCGCGCATCTATCAGATGGATATTGCGAGCGTGACCCATCGTCCTTTGGCCGATCTTCCTGGAACCATGACCTTTGCCCCGCGCTATTCCCCTGACGGGCAGCGCGTTGTGTTTTCGGTCGAGCGTGGCGGAAATAGCGATATTTATGTGCTTGATTTGGTCACGGGCATGCAGACACGTTTGACCGAAGCGCCTTCAATTGAAACGGCTCCAAGCTTTTCACCAGATGGCAGCCAAGTCGTGTTTGAAAGCGACCGCTCTGGCAACCAGCAGCTTTACATCATGCCTGCCACGGGTGGCCCTGCGCAGCGTATCAGCCGCGGCAGCGGTCGTTATGGCACCCCCGTCTGGAGCCCGCGCGGCGACTATATCGCCTTCACCAAACAAGAGGCAGGGCGGTTCCATATCGGCGTCATGCGTATTGATGGCAGCGAAGAGCGCCTTTTGACAGCGTCTTTCCTTGATGAAGGGCCAACTTGGGCGCCGAATGGGCGCGTGGTTATGTTCACCCGCGAAACTGCAGGCACAAATGGCGCGCCCGCGCTTTATTCGGTCGATATTTCGGGTCGCAACCTTCAGCGTGTCGCGACACCGGGAATGGCGTCCGATCCCGCTTGGTCACCGCTGTTGCAATAACCCACACGTGATTGGCCAAATCATTATGCCCGATTCACAACGCGCTTTGGACATGTTACACAGG
>NZ_JBQFRO010000111.1:0-764 GCF_056537425.1 Ruegeria sp. CE9
GCGCTGGCGGCGTGGGTTCAATAGCCATCCAATTAGCTCGCTGCCTTTCTGATGTGACAGTAATTGCCACTGCCTCGCGCCCTGAAACGAAGGCCTGGGCCAAGGAACTTGGAGCGGATTACGTAATTGATCACTCTAAAGAGCTGGCTCCGCAAATGCTCGAACTAGGCTTCAGCAATGTTGACTTCGTCTATTCGACTACTCACTCACAAATGTATGCTGAGGAGGTGGTATCAATGATGACACCCCAAGGCCGATACGGCTTGATCGATGGACCAGACGTTTTTGACGCAGTTCCCTTCAAGTCCAAGGCTATTTCTATCCACTGGGAGTTTATGTTCACACGTCCAATGTTTGAGACTGCTGACATGCAACGTCAGGGCGAAATTCTCAATGAAGTTGCTTCTCTAATCGACGCGAGAACCATTAAATCAACGATCACAAACAACCTAGGGCGCATAAATGCAGTGAACCTTTTGGAGGCTCACCGGTTAATTGAGAGCGGCTCAACAAGGGGAAAGATTGTGTTGGCCAAGTTTTGATCGATATTTCTGGTATTTGTTAGGTACTGCCAGATCATTAAGCGGCACATGAGACAATCTTCAAAAAGTCTTCCGCGCGCAGTGAAGCTCCACCCACCAAGACGCCAGATACATTGGACTGGGCCAGGATTTCAGACGCATTATCCGCGTTGACTGATGCACCATAAGCCAAGGGAACAGAGCAAGCTTCATCCCCAAAGCGTTCTATTAGATTACGGCTCA
>NZ_JBQFRO010000112.1:0-752 GCF_056537425.1 Ruegeria sp. CE9
ACCCAATGGGTGACGGGCGTTTCTGCCGCAAGGGCCTGCAATAAAATATAACCTACTTGGCCGTCCCGCTCTGCTTGACCAAAAACTTGCCCATCGCGCGTTTCAAGCGCCAAAAACCGCTCGCCAAACAACAATTGGCTCGCCCGCGTGCCCTTTGGTTCGGTCATGATATTGGCCAACGGTTGCTGCACCGTCATCCATGTGCCGTCCAAGAATTCATCCGCCACAACCTGACCTTGCAGCGCCCGAAGCGCCACCCGCCCATTGCTTGCCGTGATCCGTGGATCGCTTGCCATGTCTTAAACCCCTTCAGACAGCACCGCGTATAGCGCACGAATGCCCTGACCCAAACCCCCTTTTGGGCGCGCAGGTGCATCACTTTGCTGCCAAGCAAAAATATCGAAGTGACAATAGCGCGCGGCGCCTTGGGTGAAGCGGCGCAAAAACAAGGCCGCCGTAATCGACCCCGCCATGCCCCCAGAGGGCGCGTTATCCAGATCGGCAATGCCCGGTTCAATCATAGCCTCATAAGGGGCGTGAAAGGGCATACGCCAAACAGGGTCGAACTGATCAGGGCTTTTGGCAGTAATCTGCGCGGCAAGACCCTCATCATCTGTGTAAAATGGCGCAAGGTCTGGCCCCACTGCGACCCGCGCAGCGCCAGTTAATGTTGCCATAGAAATCATAAGATCGGGGGCGCCTTCAGCCCCAAGCGCCAAGGCATCAGCCAAGACCAGCCGCCCCTCTGCATC
>NZ_JBQFRO010000113.1:0-752 GCF_056537425.1 Ruegeria sp. CE9
TCGGCCCTGGCTGCACCCCACGCGCAGACACGCTTGTGGGATTGAGACTTGAGACAGGAAAGATACGAAAATGCCCACTGGCACTGTGAAATGGTTCAACACCACCAAAGGTTACGGGTTTATCGCGCCTGATGGCGGCGGCAAAGATGTGTTCGTGCATATCTCTGCAGTTGAACAAGCGGAGATGAAAGAATTAGCCGATAACACGAAAATCAGCTTTGAGCTTCGTGAAGGCCGCGATGGTCGGGCCTCTGCGGTCGATCTGAAAATTCTCTGACGTCAAAACCCCGCGCGCAAGGCAGCCACACCGCTTTGCGCGCATGGCCCCCTAGGCCGTGATGGCGCGCGCGATCATGACCCCGCCCCATGCAGCAACCCCTGTCAGCGTGGCGCCCCAAATCACATCCATCACCACCATTTGCGGGTGCCAGTCACGCATCACCGCCCATGACGTGAACTCATAGGTGCCATAGGCCACAAAGCCCAAAATTGCGCCATTGATCAGGGCCAGGCTTGGCATATCTGCGCGCATCGCGGGGGTGGAGGCAAAGTAAAGAATGCCCCCCATATAGGTCAGATAAAACAAGATTGCAGGCAACAGGCGAAACCCACCTTCATAAAGCAAATCGCCAATATGCCGCGCAAAGACAGGCTGCAAAACTATGTTCAACATCACCGCATCGGCAATGAGGAAGATCAAAGATGTCGCCACAAAGAGGATCAAGAGTGTCATCAGGTGCCGCCTTTTCGCG
>NZ_JBQFRO010000114.1:0-750 GCF_056537425.1 Ruegeria sp. CE9
TGTAAACCCCTATTGCAATCATGCCCAATCCCAAGCTCAGCAATAGACCTGCATTGCGACCCTTGCGGCGTGCTGCGTCAGGTGCCGTTGCTTGGCTTGCGCTTTGCTGTTTCGGCGCGGGGCGTGGCGCAGCCTTTTGCGGCTGAAGCGAGGCGTTGATTTCCTCAATATCTGGCAACAGCGTTGCGCGATCTTTGGTTTGCGGTTCTGGAGTTCGCGGCTCTGGCGCGGCGGTATTGGTCGGCGCAGGGTCATGCAGCGCCATTTCATCCTGCCGCTTCAAACCTTCGGCTTCTTCGCGGCGCAGGCGCTCTTCGCGCTCCGCCTCTTCGCGCAGGAGTGCCCGCAAGCTTGGGTCAAGCTCACGGCGTGGGGCCTCTGGCGCGGGGCTTGCAGGTTCAGGGCTTGCAGGTGCTGCGCTCAACGGGTCAACCGCAACCGCACCAGACTGGAACCAATTGGTCGAACAATTGGAACATTGCACATCCCGCCCTTCAGCAGGGATTAGCGCGTCATCAATCTCGTAACGCGCGCCGCAATTTGGACAAGTCAGGCGCATATGGGTGGTATAATCCCTTTGAGTTCAATCTTTGCACGGGGGCCGCGTACCGCCTCTATATGGCGGTATTCTTCCCCATTTAGCAATGCTGCATGGGCAATCCAAGGCCGTGATGCGCGTCTTGCGATTGGTTGGTGCACGTGATGCCTATATCGCGGGGGCCTTCGTGCGAAGATTTGCCTTGCGCAGTT
>NZ_JBQFRO010000115.1:0-739 GCF_056537425.1 Ruegeria sp. CE9
CCTTACGGAGGCACCACCTCGGAAGAATTTAAATCACTTAACCCAGTTGGCAAAATCCCTGTTTTTCAGGACGATAATATCACTCTCTGGGAGAGCCATGCCATATTGCGATATTTATCTCGCAAACATGGAGGACACCTTTCCATAAAGGAAATTGATCAACCTTTCGTTGATCAATGGCTGGACTTCACAGCAACCTGCTTCTTTCCACCATTTGTCGGCTTGTTCTGGCAATTGGTTCGCACCCGTCCAAGTGACCGCTCGCAAGAGTTAATAGCTCTGCATACAAATAATTTAGGCGCCGCTTTGGACATAATAGACGAACAGCTCAGGAAAAGCAGGTGGTTGGCAACAAATACATTCACGATTGCCGATATTGCAGCCGGCGTAACCATGGAAAGGTGTTTAGAGATCATCGATCTACACCAAAACCGACCGAACCTCACAAAATGGCACGGCAAACTAGCTTCTCGTGAGGCTTACAAAACGGTAGTTGCGACGTCCTACGAAGAGCTACGTGCTAAATAAAAACTATTGACGCTAAAAATCAGCTGTAGCTGTCAAGCGGACAATTTCATCTTCAAAGGGGTGAGAGGCTCCATCCAGGTTTCCTTTTGGATCTTCGCCTTGCACAAAACTTCCCAAACGCTGAGACCGGGCATTTATCATCAACGCAATTGGACGCCTTGCAGCGTCATAGGCCTCAAACGCCTCTTCAATGGTTCGGTTGGCGCGCAGA
>NZ_JBQFRO010000116.1:0-728 GCF_056537425.1 Ruegeria sp. CE9
GCCTCAAAGCGGATATGGTGCAAAAGCTGCGCGTGGCTTTGGCGTTGCAACCTGTTGCGACTGCGACCATGGCCTATGTCATCGGCCGGCTGCGCGATGAGATCACTGTACCCTTTGGCGTGAATGTTTTGTGGGATCCGAAAGCAAGCCTTGCTTTGGCGGCGGCAACGGGCGCGCGTTTTGTGCGTGAGATTTTCACGGGCACCTATGCCTCGGATATGGGGGTTTGGGCGCCTGATGCGGGTGCGGCCTATCGCTATGGCGCGCGTGTCGGCGCGGGCGATGTTGCAAAGTTTTTCAATATCAGTGCCGAATTCGCCTATAGCCTTGATCAGCGCTCGGTCGCGGATCGTGCGCGCAGCGCCGTGTTTTCGTCCATCCCTGATGCGGTTCTAGTCTCAGGCACCATCACGGGTGAGGCCGCGAAAATGGAGGATCTCGAAAGCGTCAAAGCGGCTGTGCCCGATGCGCCCGTTTTGGCGAATACAGGCGTTAAGCATGAAACTGTGGCCGATGTTATGCGGGTCTCGGATGGCTGTATTATTGGATCGGCGCTCAAGGTGGATGGGCACACATGGAACGCGGTTGATCCTGATCGGGCCAAGGATTTCATGGATCGGGTGCGAGCAATCAGATGAGCGAGCAATTAAAAAAAGATCTTATTGATCTGATGCAGATCGTGGGCCTGTCAGGCCATGAGGATCGGGTGCGCCGCGCGATTGCGGCGC
>NZ_JBQFRO010000117.1:0-720 GCF_056537425.1 Ruegeria sp. CE9
GCCAATCGGGGGAAACGCTGTGGAACACATGGTTTGGCCGCAAACGCATTGCTGAAGAAGAGCGCGCGCTGAAAGCCAAGGCTGATGAAGTGTTGGAGTTTCTAACCATTTCCCATCTCGCAGATCATCCGGCAGGCGCGATTTCTGGTGGCCAAAAAAAGCTGTTGGAACTGGGCCGCACGATGATGGTGGATGCAAAAATCGTGTTTCTAGACGAGGTGGGTGCAGGCGTTAACCGCACGTTGTTGAACACGATCGGCGATGCGATCATCCGCCTGAACAAAGAGCGCGGATATACATTCTGCGTTATTGAACATGACATGGATTTCATCGGGCGGCTTTGTGACCCTGTGATCGTGATGGCCGAAGGGCGCGTTTTGGCCGAAGGCACATTGGACGAGATCAAAGCAAATGACGATGTGATTGAGGCCTATCTTGGGACAGGTCTAAAAAATAAGGACAAGATCGGGGCATGAGCGAGACATCACCCTTTTTGATCGGCGAGGCGATGACGGGCGGATATGGCAAAGGGGCCGATATCCTGCACAGCTGCACCATCGCAGTCGAGCGCGGCGAGATCGCCGTCATTGTGGGCCCTAATGGCGCGGGCAAATCGACCGCCATGAAGGCGGTCTTTGGCATGCTGTCGCTGGGCGAGGGGCGTGTTGTGTTGGATGGGGATGATATCACCGCACTTTCTCCGCAAGATCGCGTTGTGCG
>NZ_JBQFRO010000118.1:0-718 GCF_056537425.1 Ruegeria sp. CE9
AGACCAAGCGAGGTGGCGATCATCGGATAGATGATCATCGCGACACTTGAGAGAACCGTTACCCCCACCACAGTGAAGGTGACATCATCTTCGGCCACATGCCGTTTTGGCAGTAACGCTGAAATGGCAAGCGCCGCAGAGGCACCACAAATGGCAACAGAGCCACCCGCGAGAAACCCAAAATAGCCCGATCTGCCAAAACGCGGGGCCAGCCAAATTCCCGCGCCAATCGTGGTGACGACCGCCATCGCCAGCATGACCGCTTCGGCCACGCCAATGCCTTCTAACAATTGCGCGCTAATGCGAAGGCCAAGCAGCGCCACCCCAATGCGCAGAACGGTGCGGCCCGCAAATTGGATGCCTGCGGCCATACGCGGCTCTTGCGAGAGGAAATGAAATGGGATGCCGAGCAAAATCGCCATCAGCATCACGGGCGCGCCGTAATGATCCGACAGGAATTGCGCAGCCATCGCCACCAAAAGCGCCATCAGCAACCCTGGCCCAATGCGCTGAAGGCCAGAGAGGATGTCAGCGTTGCGCAGGGTCACCGACACACGCGCCCTGTATCGGCACGGAAGATGTGAACGGCCTCAGGGGCAAGCTTGACGGCAACTGTTTGGCCAATGGCGATATCAGTCTGACCCGCTTGGTGGATCACCAGCGGCTCCCCTGACGGCAGGGTGACAAAGATATAGCTTTCGCTGCCCAATTGTTCGAC
>NZ_JBQFRO010000119.1:0-683 GCF_056537425.1 Ruegeria sp. CE9
GCGAACTCGTCCCCACCTGTCAGATCGAACGCAGTTCTGTTAACGCATGCTGGGACATGACAGGAGCAGGTCGTGACGATCTCATTTAAGGGCGCGCATTTTCCGCAAGACGTGATCTTGTACGCGGTTTTCTTCTGCCTTCGCTACGGTGTTTCATACCGGTATCTGGAGGAAATTATGGCGGAACGTGGCGCTGATCTGGATCATGCGACGCTGAACCGCTGGGTCAGTCGATATGCTGGCCTGATTGCTGAAGCAGCACGGTATAGAAAGCGTCCCGCCGACCGTTCGTGGCGAATGGATGAAGCATATGTGCGGGTCAAAGGTAAATGGGTATTTCTTTATCGAGCGATCGATAAACACCGCAACACCCTTGATTTCATGTTGTCAGAGCGCCGTAACAAAGCCGCTGCGACGAGATTTTTGCCCGCGCGCTTGAGGAAAACGGTTTACCGCGCAAGATCGTCATCGACAAAAGTGGTGCTAACACGGCCGGCATCAAGGCAGTCAATAAGATGCTCAAGAGCTTCGGTTTCCCGATCCAGATTGAGCTGGTCAGGCGGAAATACCTCAATAACATCATCGAATAGGATCACCGCTTCATCAAACGAAGAATCAGACCCATGCTGGTGTTCAAATCTTTCGCGTCAGCCGCATCTATCCTAGCAGGCATAGAACTGGTC
>NZ_JBQFRO010000120.1:0-654 GCF_056537425.1 Ruegeria sp. CE9
GCCGCGGTTTTGGGCTTTGTTGTCGTGACCTTCAGCTATTACGGGGCCAACAATAACGGCGTGGATTTCTTCGTGGAGACCGAGCCTGAAAACGCAATTGTCTATGTGCGCGCGCGCGGCAATCTGTCGGTCGAAGAAAAAGACGCTTTGGTCGCACAGGTCGAGGCGCGGGTGCTTGGCTTTGAGGGCGTGCGCGATGTCTTTGCCTTTTCAGGTGATGGCGGATTGAACAATAACACAGGCGGCGCAAGCGCCCCTGAGGACACAATCGGTCAGGTTCAAATCGACCTCGCCCCTTGGGGAACGCGGGCCGATGGCAATATCATTCTTGATGCGATCCAAGCGGAGTTGGACACCATTCCCGGCATCCATACCGAGATATTCGAGCAGGCCAATGGCCCTGCCAACGGCAAGCCGATTGATCTCGAACTAACAGGCGATGATTGGGCGCAACTTCAGCAAGCAACGGCGGACGTTCATGCCTATTTCGAGAACCTCGAGGGGCTGACCCTCATCGAAGATACGCTGCCCCTTCCGGGGATTGATTGGCAGATCAATGTCGATGTCGAGGCCGCAGGCCGCTATGGTGCGAATGTGGCCACAGTGGGCGCTATGGTGCAATTGGTCACGCGCGGGATTTTGCTTGATCGGATG
>NZ_JBQFRO010000121.1:0-649 GCF_056537425.1 Ruegeria sp. CE9
GTCTGCGCGCAGAAGGGCTATCCCCTCGTGATCACCATGGCCGAGAGCTTCTCGATCGAGCGGCGCAAGCTGATGCGCCTTCTCGGGGCGAAAGTGGTCCTCACGCCGCGCGCCGAGAAGGGGTTCGGGATGTATCGCAAGGCAGTGGAACTGGCCGAAGCCAACGGCTGGTTTCTCGCCAGCCAGTTCGAAACCGCGGCCAATGCGGAGATGCACGAAAACACCACCGCGCAAGAGATCCTCGGCGATTTCGAAGGCTGCAAGCTCGACTATATCGTGACCGGCTACGGCACCGGCGGCACGGTCACCGGCCTGGGCCGGGTGCTGCGCAAGGCGCGGCCCGAGACGAAGATCATCCTGACCGAACCCGCCAATGCCCAACTGCTCGGCAGCGGCATCGCCCAGGACCGGGACCCGAACGGCGCGCCCGCCGTCAGTCACAGCGCCTTCGAGCCGCATCCGATCCAGGGCTGGACGCCCGATTTCATCCCCAAGGTCCTGCAAGAGAGCATCGATCAAGGCTTCTACGACGCCCTGCTGCCCGTGGCCGGGGCCGATGGCATCGCCTGGGCCCGCCGCCTCGCTGCCGAGGAAGGCATCCTGACGGGGATCTCCGGCGGCTCCACCTTCGCGATCTCGCACGAGGTCG
>NZ_JBQFRO010000122.1:0-641 GCF_056537425.1 Ruegeria sp. CE9
GTAATATAACCCCCCTTATATAACCCTGTCGCTAGGAGGCCTTTGTGGTCTGAACGTACCCGCATCGGGTTGGCTCAGAAGGACCCGTTCTAATAGCGATCCCAAACGTCATATCGTTCCCAAACACGGCATTCCGTGTTCGAGAAAAGCATTAGGCCAACGTCTCGTCCCTCTATCGAGCAATAGCCGACGCTACGATCATAGGTAGTTGCTCCGGTGAGTTCGCAAGTTGCCGTGACCCCAACATACCCAGACATGAACTCTGAGGCGGCTTGGCCTGCTCTTGTATCATTCTCTGGGCAGTCAACTGCAGCCAAACGAATTGGCAAATTACCTACAACAAATGTGTCTCCGTCTCTGACCCGTGTGATACGACCAGAAATTACCTCCCGATTGCCATTGGTCGAATTTCTGGAAGGCGTGGATTGTTCAGGCTGAGCTTGGGGTCTGTGGCAATGATACGGCTGTGACCCGGCGTGACATCCTTGGGCATTTAAACCGCCCGAATGCGCATTAAGAACAGTCGCAGTCCCAAACGGCACCAACAAGAAGATGAAAATCATATAATGAAGTCGCAAGCATTTGCCTCCTCGTTGCTAGTATACTGACAAATTAAGGATAATCGCCTATTAATCGCCGTA
>NZ_JBQFRO010000123.1:0-638 GCF_056537425.1 Ruegeria sp. CE9
GTGGAGCATTCTAGGAAGTTGAATATCGTCAACAAACCTTCCGCGTCCGTGCAGTAAACGCTTCGCATCTAAACGTGCTTCAGGCTGACCAATTAATTTAGTCGGTTTATCGAAATCGAACTTAACGCCAGTCATGTTTCAGCACCCACCTGTATTACATCACAAATCGCATCAACGATTGATTGATAACCAGTACATCTGCAGTAATTCCCTGATAAGTGCTCGCGAATTTTTTTGCGATCTGGCTCTCCAATTTTCTCAATATATTCAACGGCGGATGCGAGCATGCCAGGTGTACAGTAGCCGCATTGGAGTGCATTTCGTTTCAAAAAGGCATCTCGCAATGCTGATACCGGTCCACTGTCAGCTAGTCCTTCAATCGTGGTTACCTCGAGATCATCCACTTGGACAGCTAACATCAGGCAGGAACGAACAGTTTGACCATTAACACGCACGGTGCATGCTCCACATACACCATGTTCACAACCTACATGAGTACCAGTCAGCCCCAGATCATTTCTTAAAAAATCTGACAGATTTGTTCGTACGGCAACGTCTCGTTCAATTCGCTCACCATTAACCATCACTTTGATTTTTTTAGTCTGCCCCATTTACATCGCCTCCAAAGCGCGGCGCAC
>NZ_JBQFRO010000124.1:0-623 GCF_056537425.1 Ruegeria sp. CE9
GGCGTTGGTGGGGCGCTCAGCCCCCGTATGACCGACACATGTGCAGGCCAATCTGCCACAGTCAGATCCTGCGCAGATTTGATCAAATTTAGAGCCACGCGACCCCTAGTGGTCTGATACAGGCCTGGCGGCATATCGGCCGATAGTGCCCCGCTTTGCAAATCTTCACCCGCAACTGTGATTTCGCCCTGCGCATTATAAAGCGCACCAAACCCGTCCAACACCTGCGCGGAAACAAAGCTAAGCCCTGTGTAATCTTTGCCCTCCGCGCTGATCGGGGGGGTAGAGACAGAGAGCCGCTCTAACATCTGCACAAACAGACCCGACAGCGGCAGGTTTGACCATTCTGCATTGGCGGTCACATGGAATAACACAGCACGCCCTGCCCCCCGTGTCATTTGCGTGACCAATGGCGTGCCATCTTCCAAGGCGGCCAAACTGCGCGCCGCCAAATCTGGGCCTGGCTGCGCCAAAACCTGTTGGCTGATCGTAACCTCATCAGGAATGGCAAGGCCAAAAAACGGGGATGTCTCTGGGAAAGGGTTTAGCTTGCGCGGATCGGCCCATGACATCGCCCCGCCCAAAGCACGCCCGCCTTGGCGCAGTTGCACGGGCATCAGTGC
>NZ_JBQFRO010000125.1:0-618 GCF_056537425.1 Ruegeria sp. CE9
TAAATGCCGCCCACCACCACCAAAAACACCGCCAACACAGGCCAAGTTGCGCGCAAAGCCCGCGCGCGCATCGCCCAAGGGGCACGCGGGCTCAGCCTGCCTTCCTGAGGGTGGCGGCGCATATAAATCGCAATGGCCGCCATATACCCAAGGGCTGCCAAAACCCCAGGGATCAGCGCGGCGGCGAAAAGCTTAGCGATATTTTGTTCCGTCAGGATCGCATAAATCACCAAAACGATGGAGGGGGGGATCAAAATGCCCAAGGTGCCCCCTGCCGCCAATGTAGCGGTGGCAAGCCCCCCCGAATAGCCCTTGACGCGCAGTTCGGGCAAGGCAACCCGCCCCATCGTGGCCGCTGTGGCCAGGGAGGAGCCGCAAATGGCCCCAAAGCCCGCACAGGCCCCAATCGCAGCCATCGCCACCCCACCCCGCCGATGCCCTAAGAAAGAGGCCGCCGCATCAAAAAGCGCACGGCTCATTCCACCCAAAGTGGCGAAATGGCCCATCAATAGAAACATCGGGATGATGGAGAGCGCATAATTTGAGAATATCGTGTAGCTTTCACTGCGCAGTCGCCCTAAGGCCAAACTGGCGTCCCCCTGCACGGCAGACAGGCCC
>NZ_JBQFRO010000126.1:0-617 GCF_056537425.1 Ruegeria sp. CE9
CGTGATGAACAGTTTGGCGACGTCTTCAAAGGGTTCATTCTTCGCGAACCACTGGGGGTCGGTATGACCATGGGGTGAGATGATCGGCGCATCTTTGACCTGCGCATAAAGCGCACGGGCCAGCGACCGCGCTGTAGGCTCTGTAGGAAACAGGCGGTCTTCACTTAAAAAGCCCATAGGCGGCCCCTTTTGGTTAATCTTCTTGCAAACTGATATGCTAGTATATAACCTAGGTCAATCAGACAGGGATTGATCCTGAAATGACCCAAGACATGCCACTCATATCGCTTGACCGAACCGCCCGCCCTGCGATCGCGGATTTGGTCTATGGGGAATTGCACAAACAGGTGCTCAACCTTGACCTGAAACCCGGTGAGAAGCTGTCAGAAGCTGAGATCGCAAAACGGTTTGAAGTCTCCCGTCAACCAGTGCGCGATGCATTCTACAGGCTTTCGAAAATGGGCTTCCTGCTGATCCGCCCGCAACGCGCCACATTGGTGTCGTTGATCTCCACCCGGGCGGTGATGCAGGCCCAGTTCATTCGCATCGCGCTTGAGGCTGAGGCCGTGCGCCATGCGGCCACACGGCTTGCCCCCGCAGATATTCAAGCATTGGAG
>NZ_JBQFRO010000127.1:0-609 GCF_056537425.1 Ruegeria sp. CE9
GTTGATGCAGTGTTTGAGGCGATGTCAGGGCTGACGACAACAGGCTCAACAGTTTTCACAGGCTTGGAATATTTGCCCCACGGGCTGAACCTTTGGCGGGCGATGATCCAATGGTTTGGCGGGGTAGGTATCATCGTTGTCGCGATGGTGTTTTTGCCCGAATTGCGGGTGGGGGGGATGCAAATCTTCCGCTCCGAGGCATTTGAAACAATGGGAAAAATCTTGCCCCGAGCAACTGAAATTGCGGCGCGTATTTCGGTGATCTATGTGGCGCTCACCTTCCTGTGCTTTCTGGCTTATTGGGCCTTAGGCATGACCTTTTACAACGCGATCTTACACGCCTTTACCACGCTGTCCACGGGTGGGTTTTCGAACACGGATGCCTCTTTTGGGGTTTATCAAGGACCGCTTGAATATGTCGCGGCGGTGTTCATGATTTTGGCAAGCCTGCCCTTTGTGCGGTTTGTGCAGCTTTTGGCGGGCACGGCAGAACCGCTTTATCGTGACAGCCAAGTGCGCGCTTATCTTGGGGTCATCACGGCCCTTGTGCTGATCATGACAGTGTATCGGATTATCGCAAATGGCGACCATCTCGAGCATGGGATCCGC
>NZ_JBQFRO010000128.1:0-606 GCF_056537425.1 Ruegeria sp. CE9
GCTCATGGGCCAGAGGATTGAGTCCAAAGGATTTGTGCGATGCCGAGCACGCGCGCCGGACCCTGTGCCCCGGCGCCTCGGCGCGCGACGGGGCGGCAGGGGGTGACATGGCGCGTCTGGCCCCCAGGTTGGGTGAGGGTGGGTACCCTTTCCCCCGCAAAACAAGGTCGCTGAGGGTTTTCGGGGGTGCAGCATGTTTTTTGATCTTTTTGTGAAAAAACCCCTTGCGACTCGTGAACACTGGGCGTAGATACCCCTTCACCGGCGGCGCTGAGGCGCGGCTGGGACACACGGACTGCGGACTTCGGGATACGAAGCCAAGGGTCGGGTGGCTATCATGAGGCTGAAATGAGCGGGTGCGCCAAGGAAGTTTGGCGATCTAGCTTGTTTTTGTCGCCTGATAGGGCTCTTTGACATTGTTATTTATCTGAAGAGATATGCGGGCGGTTTGGTTGTTGATCGACTTATGAACGTCTGTGTATCGCGCCATTAGGGGTCTTTCGGGATTTCGATGATATGGTGTCAGCTTCACTGTTTGTCGGACCATTCGGAGACGAATGATCTGCAAACAGAGACTATCCCGGTTTAGCCACCGGGATGATGTGC
>NZ_JBQFRO010000129.1:0-584 GCF_056537425.1 Ruegeria sp. CE9
TCATCGAAGATGCGACCCGGGTCACGCCGATGATGAGGCAAAGCCGTGCCGTAACATAGAGCGGAGTGAGTGCGACGCTGATCCGTCTATGCTCGGCCAAGCCTCAATCTATCTCGATCTGCTCGCTTGATCGGGCCCAGATGCAGATGTGCCGCCGAGAGTAATTGCTCTAGCTTGGCCGCGGCGTTCAGGTGCAGCTCGCTGTCGACGACCCAGACATGGGACCGCGGTGAAGCTCGCCGACGGTATTGGTTACAAAAACATGCTGCGCACCGGGAACGGAGAAACCCTTCGTGAACATGGGCGCCAACTTCCGACAAAATACCCGCAAATGACCAGTAACTCCGGGCGTTCGTCGGCGACAGCATAAGGGGGGCGGGTGCGAGCCTCGGGGTCGTTTTTTTTGGGTGCGTCAAGCCGCGTCGGCCTGCTCGAGCGATCCGGATGCGCGTTCGGGGCGCATTTCCAACTCCCCGCGGAGGCGCGGGAGGGCTTCGGGGTATTCGGCTTGCAGCCACGCGATCAACTTCTCGCGCACCTCGCAGCGCAAATCCCAGGCTTGGGGGGATGTGCGCGCGCTCATC
>NZ_JBQFRO010000130.1:0-583 GCF_056537425.1 Ruegeria sp. CE9
CATATACAGGCCTGCGGCCTTGGCATGGCTTGGCGCCGTTTCGGGCGAGGGGCGTTTCCAACGCGCTATATCAAGTTTGGCGCCTTTGGTTTTTGCATCCCCATAGTAATTGCCCCAGCCCCATGCCGCGATGGCCAAACGAACGGGGTTACGGCGAGAGGAGACACCCATATCCTCACCCGCGCCGCGCCACGCAACCGCGCGCACATAGGCATCGCTCAGGCCATTGGCCGCGAGAACCTCGGCCTTGGCTGCCTCAATTTGGTCAACAGTAAATGGAATTTCGAAGTCCAATTGGCCTGCGGAAAAATGCAGCCGTTCGGAATGAGCGCGGCTGAGGAAAATTTTGCCACCATAGGCGCGCTCGCCCTCAAAGACGGAAGATGCATAATGCATCGCATGGGTCAGAATATGCACATTGGCCTCGCGCCAATCGACCAAAGCCCCATCCAGCCAGATTTTCCCATCGCGGTTATCGTAGGTGCCGCTCATCTTTCCAATCCCATCTTTCCTTCAGGGCGCATATCTGCGCCAGTTTGCAAATGTTGTGCAAAATACGGCCGTTTTGGACATAATATTTCGC
>NZ_JBQFRO010000131.1:0-576 GCF_056537425.1 Ruegeria sp. CE9
ATGGCAAAAGCCCCGCTTCCTGTCTCCCCCCTCGCCCCAAAAGGTGGGTTTCCTGCATTGCCCCGCATTGATGGGGTGCGCTTTGCCAGTGGAGCGGCGGGGGTGCGGTATCAAAACCGCACCGATGTCATGTTGGTCGAGATTTGTGCAGGGGCGTCAGTGGCAGGTGTCTTTACCCGATCCTCCACGCGCTCCGCACCTGTCCTCGATTGTGAGCGCAAGTTGGCCGCTTTGGCGGAAAGCAGAGATCAAGGCTTTGGAATTGTTGTAAATTCTGGAAATTCTAACGCCTTTACAGGCCGCGCAGGCGATCAAACGGTCGAGGCGGTAACCGCCGAGGCGGGCCGTGTTTTGGGTATTCCAGCCGCTCATGTGTTCAGCGCGTCAACGGGGGTGATTGGTGAGCCCTTCGCCCCCGAAAAAATTACGCATATCTTGGCGGAATTGGCGGGCAAACTGGATGCTGACGGGGCAGATGGTGCGGCGCGGGCGATTATGACCACCGACACTTTCCCCAAAGGCGCGACAGAAACCCTGACCCTCTCAGGCCATGAGGTGAAAATCGCGGGCTTTGCC
>NZ_JBQFRO010000132.1:0-574 GCF_056537425.1 Ruegeria sp. CE9
GCTTACGGAGCTTGCCGCTGCGTGGCAGGGGATCGTGGCCGGACAAACCCAGGCGGTGGTCGATGAATCGCTTGCGCTGGAGCGTCTGCCGACGCAGGAGCAGGAGGCCGCCCGGGCCCGCGTTGTCGCGTTGACGGAGACACGCAATGCCGGGTTCGATCGCTTCTCGGAAGTCGTGAGCAATCTGGCGCGCAAGGGCGGGGACCCGGCGACGGTGGAAACCTACCGGGCCTATCGATCCTCCATCGTCGTTCAGGAAAAGCAGGAGGCGGATTGGCGGACGCTGGCCGAAGGCGCGTTGAGCTGGGCGGTTGCGCGCGATGGCGGCGTGCAATTGGCGATCCGCATCGCGGTGATCGGCGGCGCGATATTCGCGCTGCTGCTCGTGGCCCGGATCGTGCGGGGGTATGCCCGGCGGATGTTCGGGAAGTTACCGAACTTGTCCAAGCTGTTGCAGGCGTTCCTGGCGACGATTGTCTATTGGCTGACCATTGCGGTGGGGTTGATGGTGGTCCTGTCTTCGCTGGGTGTGGACATCACGCCGCTCTTCGCGCTGTTCGGCGGTGGTGCCTTC
>NZ_JBQFRO010000133.1:0-573 GCF_056537425.1 Ruegeria sp. CE9
CGGATTTCGAATTCGACGGGATGGGCAACGGCCCGACCCTCTACCGCGCCGCCGACCACCAGTGCTTCAAGGACGTGCTCGTGGTGCGCGGGAAGGAAAACCCGACCTCCGAGTTCGACCTGCTGGAGATCGTCGAGGTGACCCCCGTCGAGCAGGTGACCTATGCCCCGGACCACCCCCAGTTCGGCGGCGCCGAGGCGACCCTCGGGACCTGCAACCCGGGCGCCTGACACCGACCCCGACAAGATCCCGGGACGGGTGCGCACGCGCCCGTCCCGACCTTGCCCCTGCGCCACATAGGCCGGCGGGGCGCGTGACGCTATAGCCGAGGTGGGAGCCATGGACGCCATCATCCTTCAAATTCTCAACGGACTGGACAAGGGCTCGGCCTATGCGCTGATCGCCCTGGGCCTGACCTTGATCTTCGGCACCCTCGGTGTCGTCAACTTCGCCCATGGGGCCCTGTTCATGCTGGGGGCGTTCTGCGCCGTCACGCTCAGCCAGATCCTCACCCTCAGCCACGAGGTGATCGACGACACCCGCACCGATTTTCTCGGCAACCCGCTCAAGGTC
>NZ_JBQFRO010000134.1:0-569 GCF_056537425.1 Ruegeria sp. CE9
GCTGGCCCCGGGCGAGGTGCTGGGCATTCTCGGCGAGAGCGGGTCGGGCAAGTCGGTGACGCTGAAGACGCTCTTGCGGCTCCTGCCCGAGAAAAAGACCCGCATCGGCGGGCAGGTGCGCGTCGACGGGCAGGACGTTCTGGCTCTGAACGGGCGGGCGCTGGCCGATCACCGGGGCGGGGTCGTGTCGATGATCTTCCAGGACCCGGCGCTGGCGCTGGACCCGGTCTATACCATCGGCCAGCAGATCGCGGAATCGGTGGTGCGCCACGAGGGGCTGAGCCAGCGCGACGCCATGGCGCGCGCGCTGGAGATGCTGGAGCTGGTGCGCATCCCCTCGGCCAAGCGGCGGCTGAAGGCCTATCCGCACGAGATGTCGGGCGGCATGCGCCAGCGGGCGATGATCGCGCTGGCGCTGGCCTGCAAGCCGAAGCTGCTGCTGGCGGACGAGCCGACCACCGCACTGGACGCCACGGTGCAGATCCAGGTGCTGCTCCTGCTGCGGGAATTGCAGAAGGAGATGGGCATGGGCGTGATCTTCGTCACCCATGATATCGGGGTGGCGGTGG
>NZ_JBQFRO010000135.1:0-556 GCF_056537425.1 Ruegeria sp. CE9
TCGGCCGCGCCTGCATCTGGGGCATTCACCGACAGAACCAAACGATCCTCATCAAGGGACAGTTTCACCGCGCGTGAGCGCTCGGACGACACTGTGGCAACACGATCAACTGCACGCGCGAATTCAGAGGCATCCACCTCCAATTTGCGAGTGTTTCCCGATGGGATCACGCGCTGATAATCAGGGAAGGTTCCATCAATCACCTTCGAGGTCAGCGTGATCTCAGGTGTAGCGAACCGAATTTTTGTCTCAGATACGGAAACCGCAATCACCGCATCGTCATCTTCCAACAATTTGCGGATTTCACCCACGGTTTTGCGCGGCACGATCACGCCGGGCATGGCCTCGGCACCTGTGGGCAACTCGGTATCCACGCGCGCCAAGCGGTGACCATCTGTGGCAACCGCGCGCAGCATCCGTCCCTCTTCACCTTCGGCAATATGGAAATAAACGCCGTTGAGATAATAGCGTGTTTCCTCAGTCGAAATCGCGAATTTGGATTTATCGAACAAGCGGCGCAGCGCCGGCACTTTGGCCGAGAAATTTGCGCTATATT
>NZ_JBQFRO010000136.1:0-554 GCF_056537425.1 Ruegeria sp. CE9
CTTCCCACCACTGAATGCGCGAAATCAGTTTTTCACCAATTTCGGGCGATATCGCGCGGCGGGTCAAAAGATGCTCTGCCCCATAGATTTCTGGGGTTTCAGACAGGATTGTGGTGCCGCCCTGACGCACGATTAAATCAGACGCATACCCCATGGCAGGGTTGGCGGTGATGCCAGAATAGCCGTCCGAGCCCCCACATTGCATGCCTACCACCAATTTTGAGGCCGGCGCAGGGGCGCGTGTCGCACGATTGGCCACGGCTGCAATCTCGCGCAGCATGCTGAGACCCCGTTCAATTGTGCGCTTTGTGCCGCCTGTCTGCTGAATGGTCATATAGCGGAAACTCTCGCCATCGCGCAGACGGGCGGGGCCGATCAGGTCAGGCACCTGCATCACCTCGCAGCCCAGACCGACCAACAGGATCGCCCCAAAATTTGGGTTTTTCGAATATCCTGCCAAGGTTCGGAAAAGCATCTGATACCCTTCGCCCAAGCCAGACATCCCGCAGCCAGAACCGTGCACAATCGGGACAATCCCATCGACATTTGGGAAA
>NZ_JBQFRO010000137.1:0-538 GCF_056537425.1 Ruegeria sp. CE9
AAAGGCAGCAGGCGCTGGCAATCAGCTTCGTCGCCTCGGCCCTTGGCGGGCTGCTGACCACCATTAACGCGCTCCCGGCCATGCCGCTGCTGGCCCGTACCGGGTCCTACGTGCATTCGGTCGAGATGATCGTAGTGATGCTGTTCGGGGTTTTACTGATCGCGTCGATTGCAGCCCAGGGCATGCTCAAGGGCCTGGTCGCTGGTTTCTTCGGCTTGATGATCGGTGCGATCGGGACGGATGTGGTCTACGCCACGCCCGCGGCACCTTCGGGTTTCTGACACTTTACGACGGTGTGCCGCTCGTCCCGGCGCTGGTGGGCCTCTTTGCCGTGTCCGAGGCGTACATTATCATCGAAAAAAAGGCGATCATCACCGACGATGCCGAGCTGAAGGATCCCAACTGGCATGACACGTTCGACGGGGTGCGCATCGCGCTCTCGCGTTGGTGGCACATCGCCTGGAGACGGATGGGCTGCGATTGATACGGGATGGCAGAATTCCGGCACTGGTCCGGTCGGATGGGTGGCAAGTGGTCG
>NZ_JBQFRO010000138.1:0-536 GCF_056537425.1 Ruegeria sp. CE9
GGGTAGGTCATTGCCGCTGAGGAAGACATAGGTGGTTTCCGCCAATCCGTTATCGAGCGAAAAGAACGGATCATCGAATTGGCGCGAGACGGGAACATCACCCGTCCGCCATTCAAGGGGATGTGGCTGGCTCTTATTCATGGCTTGCCTTAAAAGACCCGCGACATTGCGGGCTTGTGGCAAACTGAGCCTGTCGCCGAAATTTGGCAAGGGGCGAAATCATGCGCTACGATGTGACAGTTTTGGGGGCAGGGATCTTTGGGCTTGCCATTGCATGGGCCTGTGCCGCGCGCGGCGCAAAGGTGCAAGTTGTCGATCCTAACGGCATTGGCGCAGGTTCTTCTGGCGGTGTTGTGGGGGCCTTGGCCCCTCACGTGCCCGAACAATGGAACGCGAAAAAACAATTCCAATTCGAAGCTCTTGATGGGGCAGCCGTATTTTGGGCAGGTGTCGCTGATGCCGCAAACCTGCCTTCTGGCTATGCGCGGGTCGGACGCGTGCAGCCGATCATGGATCAGGCAGGGCTTGATCTAGCG
>NZ_JBQFRO010000139.1:0-533 GCF_056537425.1 Ruegeria sp. CE9
TTGCGCGCAATTTGCGGATACCACGCGCTGAGGCGCAAGGGTTTATCGACCGCTATTTTGAGCGTTTCCCTGGCATCCGTGACTATATGACCGCGACCAAGGAATTCGCCAAATCGCACCGCTATGTGCAGACCTTGTTTGGCCGCAAAATTCATACACCTGATATCGAGGCGAAAGGCCCCGCCGCAGGCTTTGCGCAGCGCGCGGCCATCAACGCGCCCATCCAAGGCACCGCGGCCGATATCATCCGCCGCGCGATGATCCGCATGGATCAGGCAATTGCAGATTTGCCTGCAACCATGTTGTTGCAGGTGCATGATGAATTGGTCTTTGAGGTGGATGAGGGCGCGGTGGGCGTCCTGATTGCCCGCGCCCGCGATGTTATGGAAAGCGCGGCAAGCCCTGTTTTGCATCTATCTGTGCCGTTGGTCGTGGATGCAGGTCAGGGTAAAAATTGGGCCGAGGCGCATTGAGGGGGCGCACAAATCGGCCGCGCCCCCGCAAGACGCTTGAGGGGCCAAGGCGGCTTGTGG
>NZ_JBQFRO010000140.1:0-531 GCF_056537425.1 Ruegeria sp. CE9
CGGGCAAGTGGTTCAACGCGGTTCAGTACGGTGTCCGCAAGGAAGACAATATGCTGGACTATGATCAGGTCGAAGCGCTGGCGAAAGAGCACCAGCCCAAGCTGATCATCGCTGGCGGCTCGGCCATCCCGCGCCAGATCGACTTTGCCCGCATGCGCGAGATCGCCGACATGGTCGGTGCCTACCTGCACGTTGACATGGCGCATTTTGCCGGTCTGGTCGCCGCAGGCGAGCATCCCAGCCCCTTCCCGCATGCGCATGTAGCGACGACCACGACGCACAAAACCTTGCGCGGCCCCCGTGGCGGCATGATCCTGACCAATGATGAAGATATCGCTAAGAAAGTGAACTCGGCCATCTTCCCCGGCATTCAGGGCGGTCCGCTGATGCATGTGATCGCAGGCAAGGCCGTGGCCTTCGGCGAGGCGCTGCGTCCCGAATTCAAAAGCTACATCCAGCAGGTCGTGGCCAACGCGCAGGCGCTGTCGGATCAGTTGATCAAGGGCGGGCTCGACACGGTGACCCACGGCA
>NZ_JBQFRO010000141.1:0-526 GCF_056537425.1 Ruegeria sp. CE9
AGGTGACCGGGATCATCTCGATCGTGGCGTTCAGCTTCATGGTGCACGAGCCCAGCGGGATCATCGCCCGGTCCAGCGCCAGGTCGCGGTCGGCCAGACGGCGCATGTAGCGCGTGATCTCGGCCTCGGCCCGGTTCTTGTGGAAGATCGGGTGGGTCAGGTACTCGCTTTCGCGCAGCGCGTAATCCGGCAGGCGATAGGCCACGTTCGAGCTGTCATCCTTGCGGTCGATGCCGAAGGCCCCCCAGACCGCCTCGATGGTCTCGGGCCGGGTCTGTTCGTCCAGGCTGATGCCCACTTTCGTGTCGCCGACCTTACGCAGGTTGACGCCCCGGGCCACAGCGGCCTCCATGACCGTTTTCTGCAGATGGCCAACCTCAACCGTGATCGTGTCGAAGAACACTTCCGGCTCCACAGCAAAGCCTGCCTCTTCCAGACCGGCGGCCAAACGCGAGGTCTTGCGGTGCACCGATTGCGCGATGGCCTCGATGTATGCCGTGTATCACGGCCCCGACGGCATCAAGGC
>NZ_JBQFRO010000142.1:0-520 GCF_056537425.1 Ruegeria sp. CE9
TGCAAAAACGCAGCCATCCGCAAGCAACTCAGGTGGCGTGATGCACAACAGCCGCGCCACCTGCCAAGCCCAAGCCACAATCAATCGCTGGATCAAAGAATACAACCATATCCGACCCCATCAAAGCCTCGGAATGCGCCCACCAATACCAGAAACTACGACCCTAAAATTGGATCAAACATAGGGGGCTTGACATCCTCAATTACAGCGCGCCCGAGCAGTTGTGATTGGATTTCAGAATGCGTCTGTCCCCGTTTCGGTGGCTTTTGCTTGGCTTGGCATGCCCGCTTTTGGCGGCCTGCCTTGTCCAGTCGGAACAGCCCGATCAAGCGGTGCAGGCCATTGGTGCCGCGAATTTAGAGTCGATCATGCTGACCTCGGCAGACCCCGAAGATGCAATCAGCTATTTTTCACGCCAAACCACGGAAAACCCCAACGACATTGGCGCGCGCCGCGGCCTTGCGCAGAGTCTGACACGGACGGGGCGTGCGGCGGAAGCGGTCGTTATACGGCGGCAGGC
>NZ_JBQFRO010000143.1:0-516 GCF_056537425.1 Ruegeria sp. CE9
CTACGGATCTTCGTATCTATTGCTTGCTGTGTTGATAGCCGTGTTAGGCGGGATCAACCCATATGGCGGCTACGGACGAGTGATTGGCGTCGTCCTTGCCGTACTATCAATGCAATTTCTATCAAGTGGCCTCAATATGCTGCAAGTCTCGAACTTTGCGCGTGAGTTTATATGGGGGGCGCTATTAATCTTGGTCATGGTTATCAACACCTATTCAAGCCGTTTTTCGACCAACAGCGGAAGATAACCATCAAACGAAAATATGCTAAGGAGAGCGAAATGAAAAAAATTCTTAACGACCCTAAAGACTACGTCGATCAAATGCTAGCTGGGCTCGTTGCCGCTCACCCTGAATATTACAGCTTGTACGGAGATTCCGGTAAGGTTGTGGCGCGGGCTAAAAAAGCTGGTAATGGAAAAGTTGGCATAGTCACGGGCGGCGGTTCGGGACACTTACCAGTGTTTACCGGTTATGTGGGCACTGGCTTATTGGACGCTTGCGCGATCGGCGACGTC
>NZ_JBQFRO010000144.1:0-516 GCF_056537425.1 Ruegeria sp. CE9
CGACCCCGACGCCTTCGAGGACCGCGCCTTCGACATCGTGGCCGATCTGGGCCTCGACGCGCTGAAATCCGACAACCGCTTCTTCGACGTCCTGCCCAAGGGGGTCAGCAA
Organism: Ruegeria sp. CE9; assembly: GCF_056537425.1. Taxonomy (NCBI): domain Bacteria; kingdom Pseudomonadati; phylum Pseudomonadota; class Alphaproteobacteria; order Rhodobacterales; family Roseobacteraceae; genus Ruegeria; species Ruegeria sp. CE9. The sequence continues at coordinate 112 of NZ_JBQFRO010000144.1, forward strand.
GGGCCCCTCGCTGCTGCGACTGCTGACCCATCTGGGCGTGCAGAACCACAAGACGCTGGTGGCCGGCGACACGCTCAACGATCTGTCGATGCTCCGGCTCGGCCTGCCTGCCGTGGCCGTGGGCGGCTCCGAGCCCGCCCTGCTGGCCGAGGTCGAACCGCTTGATCATGTCCATGTCGCGCGCGGCATCGGCGTCGCCGGGATCGCCGAGGCGATCACCCACCTGAACCTGTTTCCGAAAAGCTGAAGGAGAGACCCATGTCGTCAGATCTCGTGATCGTCTACCACCGTCAGCCCTATGAAGAGGTCGAGGAGGACGGCCAGACCGTCTTCCGCGAGAACAAGAGCCCAAATGGCATCGTCCCCACGCTCAAGAGCTTCTTCGGGCGCGTCTCCCACGGGTCC
>NZ_JBQFRO010000145.1:0-515 GCF_056537425.1 Ruegeria sp. CE9
CGAAGACGGCGATGTGGTCACAGGTGGAGAGGGTGAGGACGAGATCGTTGTGCAGTCCGACCCCGAGCAGGAAGCCACGACAATCATGGATTTCCAGATCGGTCACGACAAGCTTCTGATCACCTGGGACAACCCAGAAGAACCGGAATTGACGATCGAACAGGACAGTGAAAACAACAGCTTGACCCATGTTCGGGTCAATGGCGAAGACGTCGCTCAGCTTTTTGGCGCAGAGGGTCTGACTGTTGAAGATATTCAGTTCGTGACCGAAGCCCAGTTGGAGCAGTACGCCTTCACCAGTTGAGCCTGCAGAATCCATTTGTCATTTGCGGTGAATGCGCCTATACGCGCCCATCCGCATCGGAATCGGTGCGGTTTTCTCCATGGGCCTGTGCTGGACGACATCCCGGCCTGCGCCATCAACTCTAACCTTTAAAGGAGACCCCGATGTCGATTACTGCCGCTGATAAAGCACGCGTCATGAAAGAATTCGCAACCAAGGACGGCGACACTGG
>NZ_JBQFRO010000146.1:0-514 GCF_056537425.1 Ruegeria sp. CE9
TATTTTGGAGAGTGTTTTCCATGACCGAGCTTGCCAGCGGACCTGGCCTTTTCCTGCGCCGCGCCTGGCGCAACCTGAACCGCCGTGTCAGCCGTGTCTGGCTGGACATGCGCGGTCCCCGTATCGAACATGACATGATCCGCCTGGGCTCGGAGGGGAACGGCTGGTATGCGCCGTCGGATCTGCCCGAGGGGGCGCTGTGCTACTGCATCGGGGTGGGACTGGATGCCAGTTTCGATTTCGAACTGGCCGCCCGCGGGGCGGAGGTCCATGCCTTCGATCCGACACCGCTGGCCATCGACTACATGGCCCCGAAAAACGAGGATCGGGTGACCTTCCACCCCTGGGGAGTGCTGGACAGCGATTCCAGCATGCGGCTCTATTTTCCCATGAACACGGCCCACGGCTCCCATTTCGCCGAGGATCTGCATGGCACGGGGCAGTATCACGAGGTGCCATGCTACCGGATGTCCACGATCCTGGATCGGCTCGGCCACCGGGATCGCCAGATCCA
>NZ_JBQFRO010000147.1:0-514 GCF_056537425.1 Ruegeria sp. CE9
GCAGCCAGGTGGTTGGTTCAACAAAGAAATCAACTCCGCAGATGACCTTCAGGGTTTGCGCTTCCGCATGCCCGGTCAGGGTGGTCAGGTTCTTGGCCGCTTGGGTGCATCCGTTCAGAACATTCCAGGCGGTGAAATCTATCAGGCGCTTGCCTCTGGTCAGATTGACGGCGCAGAGTGGATTGGTCCGTTCGCGGATGAGCGCATGGGCTTCCAGGAAGCAACCTCTATCTACTACACCTCAGGCTTCCATGAGCCAGGGTCTGCATTGACCTTGTCATTCAACTTGGATGTTTACGAAAGCTTTACGTCTGCACAAAAACAAGTAGTCGATGCAGCGTGTGCGGCAACAAACTCTAAGTCGCTTTCGATGACGCTGCAAGAGAATGGCGCTGCACTTGAAAGACTCCGCGCTGGCGGTATCCAAACAAGATCTTTCCCTGATGATGTTTGGAACGCATTTGGCGCTGCAGCTGCTGAAGTGCGCGAAGAGAACATGGGAGATCCTATCTAC
>NZ_JBQFRO010000148.1:0-511 GCF_056537425.1 Ruegeria sp. CE9
GGCGTCGTTTCCGCCGCCAACCATGCCAAGCCGAATGCGTCCTGATGTTTCTTCACTGCGTCCTGTGACCATCACTCAATCCCCAGCATTTTACGATTGGCGGCTTCGTCGGCGCCACTATCAGCGAAATCATCAAAGGCTCTCTCGGTCACACGGATGATGTGATCTGACACAAACTGAGCGCCTTCACGCGCGCCATCCTCGGGGTGTTTGAGACAGCATTCCCATTCGACCACAGCCCAACCATCAAAGTCATTCGCCGCCATTTTTGAGAAGACCGCACCGAAATCCACTTGGCCATCACCAAGCGACCGGAACCGCCCAGCCCGATCAACCCAGCTTTGATACCCGGAATAAACACCTTGCCGCCCGGTTGGGTTGAACTCGGCATCTTTGACATGGAACATCCGGATCCGATCTTTGTAGATGTCGATATTATCCATATAGTCGAGGCATTGCAGCACGTAGTGCGACGGGTCGTATAGCATGCAGGCCCGTGGGTGATTTCCCG
>NZ_JBQFRO010000149.1:0-505 GCF_056537425.1 Ruegeria sp. CE9
GGCTACGCCCGCAGTGATTATGGCCTCTCCTGCGTGGCAATTTCAGGCGAAGGCACAGGCATGGAGCGGGATTACTACGGGGATGGCCGCATTTTCCGCAGTGATCTGATTAGCCCCGAAGAAATAGGGTGCGAAGCTGGGATGCGTGCTGCTGCGCGCGCAGGGGCACGAAAGCCAAAAACAGGGAAATATCCCGTTTTCTTTGATGAACGTGTCTCCTCAACCCTCATCGGTCACATCTTGGCCGCGATCAATGGCAGCGCGATTGCACGCGGGTCGAGTTGGTTGCGCGATGCATTGGGTGAGGCGGTTTTGCCTGTTGGGTTTGATCTGCTGGAAGACCCTTTGCGCAAGCGTGCAGGCGGCTCGCGCCCCTTTGACGCCGAAGGTTTGGCGGCACAAAAGCGCGCCTTCATACAAGATGGCAAGCTGGCCTCATGGGTGCTTGATCTGGCGACTGCGCGAAAATTGGGTCTGGAAAGCACCGCCAATGCCGCGCGCGGGC
>NZ_JBQFRO010000150.1:0-502 GCF_056537425.1 Ruegeria sp. CE9
AAATGGGCTTCGCGTAAAGATAATTCGTTGGGGGTAAAAGATGCTGTTCATATTGTTCATATCCGTTGCAACGCTTTTTGGCATCGTAATTTTTGCGGCGGTGGCCTTTCGCGTGATGCCAATGGATGCCGCGCGCTATCATATTCGCCCCGCTTTGGCTGTGCCGCCATCAACCCCCAATTTCGCCCTAATGGTGGGGGATGAGGCCTTGGTGTTGCCGCGCAATCTAGCGGATGTGGCGGCAGATGTCGCGCTGAAGGCCGCCAGCGATGGCGCCGTTCTGTTGGCAGGCCAACCAGAGGATGGCTTTGTCACCTATGTCTATCGCAGCCGTTTGATGGGCTTTCCTGACGCGCTCAGCCTAACGCTTGATCCTACTGATGAGGGGGGCGCGCGGGTTCAGATCTTCTCGCGGTCGCGTTTTGGTTATAGCGATTTGGGGGTGAATGCAGCGCGCGTGGCCGATTGGGTCGCTGCGTTGCAGGAAGCGCGCTGATCAATC
>NZ_JBQFRO010000151.1:0-501 GCF_056537425.1 Ruegeria sp. CE9
TGCGGAAAAACACTGCCTTGCGAATATCGGCAATCACACGCTCACCCAATCGTGTCACAAGGTAATAACGCGCGCCCGTGCCTAGGGCTAAAAGGCCCGCGATCCCCAAGGCAGCAAGAAAATAGCTGTCCAAGAGGGCGGCGGTGTTTGTCTCAAACCCATCTACGACACGGCGCACGGCCAAGGGCATAATCAGCGCCACAAGCGCCGTGGTCACAAGCGCCAAACCCGCCCCGATGATCCAGACACGATACGGCACGAGAAAGGGCACAAGCGCACGCAGCGATCCAATCTTTTTGGAGCGCGCACGCTCCTCCGTGGCATTGGCGGCCTTTGCAGGCGGTGCTGCCTTAGCGGCATCGGTTTGGCTGGTCATGGTCGCGTTTATCCTCAATCTGTGAAAGTGGGATAAAGCGGCACGGCTCATCAAACAAGCCCCGCGTGGCGCGACTTAATGCGCGCAGAAATGAAATCAGGGACGCGGCCCGCGATATTTGGCAA